>NZ_DS572674.1:1267-2620 GCF_000154985.1 Streptococcus infantarius subsp. infantarius ATCC BAA-102 | reverse complement strand
TGGGCACTCTAGCGAGACTGCCGGTAATAAACCGGAGGAGGTGGGGATGACGTCAAATCATCATGCCCCTTATGACCTGGGCTACACACGTGCTACAATGGTTGGTACAACGAGTCGCGAGTCGGTGACGGCAAGCAAATCTCTTAAAGCCAATCTCAGTTCGGATTGTAGGCTGCAACTCGCCTACATGAAGTCGGAATCGCTAGTAATCGCGGATCAGCACGCCGCGGTGAATACGTTCCCGGGCCTTGTACACACCGCCCGTCACACCACGAGAGTTTGTAACACCCGAAGTCGGTGAGGTAACCTTTTAGGAGCCAGCCGCCTAAGGTGGGATAGATGATTGGGGTGAAGTCGTAACAAGGTAGCCGTATCGGAAGGTGCGGCTGGATCACCTCCTTTCTAAGGATAAACGGAAGCACGTTTGGGTATTGTTTAGTTTTGAGAGGTCTTGTGGGGCCTTAGCTCAGCTGGGAGAGCGCCTGCTTTGCACGCAGGAGGTCAGCGGTTCGATCCCGCTAGGCTCCATTGAATCGAAAGATTCAAGTATTGTCCATTGAAAATTGAATATCTATATCAAATTCCATATGTAAGTAATTACATATAGATAGTAACAAGAAAATAAACCGAAACGCTGTGAATATTTAATGAGTTAGGTCGAAAGGCCAAAAATAAGGTTAAGTTAATAAGGGCGCACGGTGGATGCCTTGGCACTAGAAGCCGATGAAGGACGTGACTAACGACGAAATGCTTTGGGGAGCTGTAAGTGAGCAATGATCCAGAGATGTCCGAATGGGGGAACCCGGCATGTAATGCATGTCACTCATTACTGTTAAGGTAATGAAGAGGAAGACGCAGTGAACTGAAACATCTAAGTAGCTGCAGGAAGAGAAAGCAAACGCGATTGCCTTAGTAGCGGCGAGCGAAATGGCAAGAGGGCAAACCGATGTGTTTACACATCGGGGTTGTAGGACTGCGACGTGGGACGACAAGATTATAGAAGAATTACCTGGGAAGGTAAGCCAAAGAGAGTAACAGCCTCGTATTCGAAATAGTCTTTAACCCTAGCAGTATCCTGAGTACGGCGAGACACGAGAAATCTCGTCGGAATCTGGGAGGACCATCTCCTAACCCTAAATACTCTCTAGTGACCGATAGTGAACCAGTACCGTGAGGGAAAGGTGAAAAGCACCCCGGGAGGGGAGTGAAATAGAACCTGAAACCGTGTGCCTACAACAAGTTCGAGCCCGTTAATGGGTGAGAGCGTGCCTTTTGTAGAATGAACCGGCGAGTTACGATATGATGCGAGGTTAAGTTGAAGAGACGGAGCCGTAGGGAAACCGAGTCTTAAAA
>NZ_DS572674.1:0-1167 GCF_000154985.1 Streptococcus infantarius subsp. infantarius ATCC BAA-102 | reverse complement strand
AGGTGTGGCACCTCGAGTCGGCTCGTTGCATCCTGGGGCTCGTAGTCGTTCTCAAGGGTGGGGCTATCGTCACATTAAAGCAGCCACGCGAGCAGGGTTCAGAACGTCGTGAGACAGTTCAGTCCCTATCAGTCGCGGGAGTAGGAGATTTCAGAGGATCTGCTCGTCGTACGAGAGGACCAGAGTGGACTTATCGATGGTGTACCAGTTGTCTTGCCAAAGGCATCGCTGGGTAGTTACTAGGGAAGGGATAAACGCTGAAAGCATCTAAGTGTGAAGCCCACCTCAAGATGAGATTTCCCATGATTTTATATCAGTAAGAGCCATGAGAGATGATCAGGTAGATAGGTTAGAAGTGTAAGTGTGGTGACACATGTAGCGGACTAATACTAATAGCTCGAGGACTTATCCAAAAAAGAAACGAGTCAATATTGACAGCGAGTCGGTTTCTTGTTAGAATATATAGGTATTCAATTTTGATTGGATAATCAATCATAGTTAAGTGACGATAGCCTAGGAGATACACCTGTTCCCATGCCGAACACAGAAGTTAAGCCCTAGAACGCCTGATGTAGTTGGGGGTTGCCCCCTGTTAGATATGGTAGTCGCTTAGCATTTATCCGCCATAGCTCAGTTGGTAGTAGCGCATGACTGTTAATCATGATGTCGTAGGTTCGAGTCCTACTGGCGGAGTTTAAAAGCGGTAGACGGAGAGCAACTCAGATGAGTTGCTTTTTTTTGTGCATCAATTTGGACATTTTTGTCATGTTCCTTTTCCCTAATCCTTTCTATAATAAGGGTACCTTAACAATAAAAAGGATAAAGGAGATCGTAACAGTGGATTTTGAACGCTATTTTCAAACGGTTAAACCAATTATTTTAAAATTACGCCGTCATTATTTTGTCAAACTTTGGGATTATGAAGATTGGATTCAAGAAGGTCGAATTGTTTTCTTTCAACTCTTAGAGGAGCATCCTGACCTCTTAAATAATGAAGGCAAACGCTATAGCTACTTTAAAACAAAATTTTCTAACCATGTTAAAGATATTATCCGCCATCAGGAATCCTTTAAACGGAAATTTAATCGCATGCCTTATGAAGAAATTAGTGATATTAGTCACTGTGTGCCCCAGGTATCTTTCTTTGAAGTCGCAGATTACGTGGCT
>NZ_DS572675.1 GCF_000154985.1 Streptococcus infantarius subsp. infantarius ATCC BAA-102 | reverse complement strand
AATCCATAGAATGTAGATCCTTCTGGATAGTCACCACCCCAAAGTGATAGAACAACATCAAAGTTTTGTGTTTTAGAATCTTGCAATCGTTGTTTGAATGTTACGAATTTTTCTTCTACTTTTAATCCTGGAAGAACATCTTCCCATGTTTGTTTGATGTAGTCTACTGACGCTTTGGCAACTGGTGTATCAGAATCAGCTGTAATTGTCAATTTAACTGATTTTTCACCGATTTCGGCAAGACCTTCTTTGAAAAGTTTTGCTGCTTGTTTGGCATCATAAGTGTAATCTTGTGATACGTATTTAGATAAATCAGTACCATCTTCTAAGGTTTCAAGTCCTGTTGGAACAAGAGCTGTTGCTGCTTTTGAACCAGTATCGATAGCTGCTTTAACAACACCTTCACGATTTGTTGCAAGGTTAAGCGCTTGACGAATCTTAGTATTAGCTAAAGCTTTAACAGAACCTGTTTCGTTGTAAACGAGGTATGCAGATGTTGCTTCTGGAGCATCCACAACATCTTTGTTGCTTTTATTTGCTTTATAAATTGCTTCTGTACCAGAGATGTTTGCTGTATCAAGCTCACCATCTTTGTACATTTGCACGGCAGTATCAGGTTTTTTAACAGCTTGGACGTTAACTTTCTTCAACTTAACGTTTTTAGCGTCCCAATAGTATTTGTTTTTCACAAGTGTGAATGAACCATTAGAACCATTCCAATTTTTAACTGTGTATGGACCTGAATAAAGTGCTTTTTCAGAAGTTGTAGCGTAGTCACTTCCTGCTTTTTCCACAAAGGCTTTGTTTTGAGGAACAAAGTTAGCAAATGTCAAAAGACTCATAAATTGTGGAGATGGACTAGATAATGTAAAGATTACTTTATTACCATCTGCTTTAACTCCCAATTCATCAACGCTCTTAGTACCATTGATAACTTCTGCAGCATTTAAAACATGCGCATCTGATGCAAGGTAAGCATACTGTGAAGCAGTCGCTGGATCAACAATACGTTGCCATGTATAAACAAAGTCATCTGCCGTTAAATCACTACCGTCAGACCATTTAAGTCCATCACGTAATGTGGCTGTGTATGTTAAACCATCTTCAGATACTTCTACTTTCTCAGCCAAGTCAGGTTTTAATTCACCGTCTTCGTTACGACGAAGTAAGTTACTACCTGAGTTACCGATAGCAATTGAAGAATAAGTGTCTGTAACTTTCGAAATGTCCAAAGTGCTAATTTCAGTCGGAGTGTACCAATTAATCTCATCAGTTTTTGAAGAAGTTGATGAGCTTTTACCTCCACAAGCTGCCAAAACAGCTGTTGAGACTAAGACTACAGCCCCAAGACCGACGCGTTTCCATGTTTTACCGTTTAGTGACATGTGACGCCCTCCTAGTTGTTCTCTCTAAATTATATTATTTGACAAGTAAAATTATATCATAAAGTTTCCTTAAAGAAAATAGTTTTTTCTGAAGAGAATAGTTTTTTCTGAATTTTTTGTCAGATTTTCTGACACACTGAAAGTAAGCGATTAATATGATATAATCATATTATCTAATTTTTTAACAAAGGATGGAACAATGAAGAAAGTTTTTGCTGTTTTGGCCCTACTCTTGGCCTTCATTGGAAACAAAGTTGCTGCGGATGATACCTTTAATGTAGCAGCTAAACACGCTATCGCTGTCGAAGCTTCTACTGGTAAAGTATTATATGAAAAAGATGCAACTACACCTGATGGTATTGCTTCAATGACAAAAATATTAACGGTTTACTTAACTTACAAAGAAATCGACAAAGGGAATCTAAGTTGGGATACTAAAGTTCCTATATCTGATTATGCTTATGATTTAACAGCTAATTCGGATGCTAGTAACGTTCCTATGGAAGCACGCGAATATACTGTGGAGCAATTAGTTAATGCTGCCATGGTAGCTAGTGCTAATAGTGCTGCGATTGCCCTAGCAGAAAAAATCGGCGGTACCGAAAGTAAGTTTGTTGATATGATGCAAACTCAACTCCAAGAATGGGGAATCAATGATGCTAAATTATTTAATGCTTCTGGTCTTAACAATAGTTACCTAGGTGATAACATTTACCCAGGTTCTAGTTCAACTGATGAAAATACCCTAAGCGCTCGTGATGTTGCCATCATTGCCCAACACTTAATCACCGAGTATCCAGATGTGCTTAAAATCAGTAACCAAACAACTGCTGATTTTGAGGGTTCTACAATGAACACTTATAATTACATGCTCAAAGGAATGCCTTATGAACGTGATGGTGTTGATGGTCTAAAAACCGGTACAACTGAACTTGCTGGTGCTTCATTTGTTGCGACTTCTACAGAAAACGGCATGCGCATTATCTCCGTTGTCATGAATGCCGATGGTTGGCAAGAAAATGAATTTGCTCGTTTTGAAGCTACTAATGCCCTTCTTGATTACGTTAAATCAAATTACGAAATGACAACTCTTGTTGATGCTGGCGAATCAACTAAAAATAGCAAAGCAAAAGTTATCGATGGAAAAGAAAAGACTGTACCTGCAGTTGCTTCTCAAGAATTAAAGGTTGTTCATCGTATTGGTACTGATGCTTCTGTAAAATTCTCAACAAAAATCAAAGGATACGAAGCTACTATTAATAAAGGTGATAAAGTTGGTTCTTTCATTTATGATGATAAACAAATCGTCGGAACTGGCTATCTTGAATCTAAGCCAAGCGCACCAGCACTTGCTAAGAAAGAAGTAAAAAAAAGCATTTTTCTTAAAGTCTGGTGGAACCACTTCGTCACTTACGTTAACGAAAAACTATAAAAACTACTATTTCTTTTCCTACTATATATAGAAAAAAAGAGACAAGTTTAAAACCTTGTCTCTTTTAAGTTATCCAACAGAACCTTCCATTTCATAACTAATCAAACGGTTAAGCTCAACAGCATATTCCATTGGGAGTTCTTTTGTAAATGGTTCTACAAATCCCATGACAATCATCTCTGTTGCTTCTTGTTCAGAAAGACCACGACTCATAAGATAATAGAGTTGTTCTTCTGAGATTTTTGAAACTTTCGCTTCATGTTCAAGCGCAACTTGTGAATTGTGAATTTCGTTAAATGGAATAGTATCAGAACTTGAAATGTCATCCATCAAAATCGTGTCACATTCAATGTGACTAACTGATTTCTTAGAATTTTTATTAAAAGTCACTTGACCACGATAGTCAACTTTTCCGCCACCTTTAGCAATTGATTTTGAAACAATTGACGATGAGGTATGCGGTGCATTGTGAATCATCTTAGCACCTGTATCTTGATGTTGACCTTTATTAGCAAAGGCAATTGAGAGCATCGTCCCACGCGCACCTTCGCCATCAAGATAAACAGATGGATACTTCATTGTTGTTTTGGCACCAAGGTTACCATCAATCCATTCTACCGTAGCATTTTTCTTAGCCGTAGCACGTTTAGTTACCAAGTTATAGACATTATCTGACCAGTTCTGAATAGTAGAATAACGCATATAACTACCTTCAAGAGCAAAGATTTCAACAATGGCTGCATGAAGACTAGCTGATGAGTAGTTTGGTGCTGTACATCCTTCAACGTAGTGAACACTTGCCCCCTCATCAACAATAATCAAAGTACGTTCAAATTGTCCCATCGCTTCGTTGTTGATACGGAAATAAGTTTGCAAAGGAATATCAACTTTGACACCTTTTGGAACGTAAATGAAGGTACCACCTGACCAGAAAGCTGAGTTTAAAGCAGCTAACTTGTTGTCTGTTGGTGGGACTAATTTAGAGAAATATTTTTTGAAAAGCTCTGGGTATTCTTTCAAAGCAGAATCTGTATCGGTGAACACGATTCCTAGCTTATCATACTCATCTTTCATGTTGTGGTAAACCACTTCAGATTCATACTGAGCTGAAGCACCAGCGAGATAAGCTCGTTCGGCTTCTGGAATACCGATGCGTTCAAAAGTTTCTTTGATTTTATCTGGAACATCATTCCATGAACGGGCAGGTTTATCAGATACTTTTTGATAGTAAGTAATCTCATCAAAATCAATATCTGACAAATCTGGTCCCCAATCTTGCATTGGCATTTTATTGAAAATTTCCAATGATTTCAAGCGAAATTCCAGCATCCATTCTGGCTCACCTTTTTCAGCAGATAATTCACGAACAACATCTTCACTG
>NZ_DS572676.1 GCF_000154985.1 Streptococcus infantarius subsp. infantarius ATCC BAA-102 | reverse complement strand
TTTTTTTAAGAAATTTTCAAGCTCTTTTCAAATTTGTTACCACTGCTCTCTCAAGCAACAGCTATATTAGTATACTAAATTTACTACAGCGTGTCAACGCTTTTATGAAACTTTTTTCTAGTTTTTTTTCAATTTGTCATCAGAACCCTCTAAAATCGCTCAATTCAGCAGTAATTGACTTCGTGTACATTCTTTACTTCTTCTCTTATAATGCAACTAAATTGACTTTTAGGAACCTTTAAACGCAAAAAAGAGGGCTCTTTGCCCTCTTTATAATTATGATAATGCGTTTTTGTATTCTTCTGCTTCTGCTTCTGTAGAAAGTACAAAATGTCCTGGTGTGATTTCACGCATTTCACGTTCTTGACCATCAAGTTCTGCACTTGGATCATAAGCTTGGTGTACACGTTCACGTTCAGATTCTGGATCTGGTTCTGGAATTGCAGACAACAGACTTTTAGTATATGGGTGAATTGGATTGTTGTAAACATCTTCAGATGTTCCAATTTCAAGCATTTTACCCCAGTGCATAACTCCAATACGATCTGAAATGTATTTAACCATTGACAAATCGTGAGCGATGAAGAGGTAAGTTAAGCATTTTTCGCGTTGAAGTTTTTGCATCAAATTAACAACTTGAGCTTGAATAGACACGTCAAGCGCAGAAATTGGTTCATCAGCAATAATGAATTTTGGTTGTACAGCAAGAGCACGTGCAATACCAATACGTTGACGTTGACCACCAGAAAATTCGTGTGGGTAACGAGTCATGTGATCTTTGTTCAAACCTACTAGAGAAAGCAATTCTTGAACTTTTTCATCACGTTCTTCTTTACTATTAACAAGTTTGTGAATATCAAGACCTTCAGCAACGATATCACGGATTTTCATACGTGCATTAAGACTGGCTTGTGGATCTTGGAAAATCATTTGGACATTTTTACGGAATTCATGTAGTTTTTTACCTTTAAGGTTAGAAACCGTTTCTCCGTTAAAGTCGATTTCACCACCACTAATATCGTAAAGTTTTAAAATAGCACGTCCAACAGTTGTTTTACCAGAACCTGATTCACCAACTAGACCAAAGACTTCACCTTCATAGATATCGAAGCTGACGTTGTTGATAGCTTTTACTTCATTCTTTTTGCCTTCGTTGAAAGTCAAAGAGACATTTTTAAGTTCAACAAGCTTTTTTCTATTTTCAGTCATTAAGCTTTTCTCCCTTCAAGTTCTTTCCATTTTGTCCAACGTTTTTGAATTGGTAATGGTGGTGTTACTTTAGGTGCACGTTCGTCTAACAACCAAGTTGCAGCATAGTGTGTGTCACTAACTTTAAACATTGGTGGTTCTTCTTCGTAATCGATATCCAAAGCAAATTCGTTACGTGGTGCAAAAGCATCACCTTTTGGCGGGTTAAGAAGATCTGGTGGTGTACCTGGAATTGATTGTAAGCTACCAGCTTCTGTATCAGTTGTTGGCATTGAGTTCAACAACCCCCAAGTATATGGGTGTTGCGGGTTGTAGAAGACTTCGTCAACTGTTCCATATTCAATAACTTTACCAGCATACATAACTGCTACACGATCAGCCATACCAGCAACAACACCAAGGTCGTGGGTGATAAAGATGATTGATGAACCACGTTCTTTTTGAATTTTTTTCATCAAGTTAAGAATTTGAGCTTGAATAGTAACATCCAAGGCAGTTGTTGGTTCGTCAGCAATCAAGACATCCGGGTTAGCAGCAAGCGCGATTGCAATAACAGCACGTTGACGCATACCACCAGACCATTGGTGTGGGTAATCGTTGATATGTTCTTCTGCATTTGGAATACCAACGTTCTTCATTAAATCAAGTGCACGATCCCAAGCTTCTTGTTTTGAAACTTTTTCGTGGATCATGATTGGTTCGGCAATTTGTTGACCAATTTTCATTGTTGGATCAAGACTCGTCATTGGATCTTGGAAAATCATTGCGATTTCATTTCCACGAACTTTAATCCATTCGTCTTCTTTTAATTCAGTAAGTTTTTTACCTTTAAAGTCAATGTCACCTGTAATAGTAGCATTTGAAGCAGATAACCCCATTAATGTTTTAGTTGTTACAGATTTACCTGATCCAGATTCACCTACGATAGCAAGTGTTTCGCCTTTCTTCAAGTCAAAGTTGACGTCTCGAATGGCTTTAATTTCTCCAGCGTAGGTTTGGAAATCTACATGGAGGTTTTTAACTTGTAAAATTGTTTCTTCACTCATATTTTTTCCTCCTAACGATCACCAGATTTTGGATCAAATGCATCACGAAGACCGTCACCTAACAAGATGAAAGCAAGTGAGATTAATACCAAAGCAAGAGCTGGTAGAGTTACTTGATAAGGGTAGTATTGTAAGTACTCTTGAGCATCAGTAATCAATGAACCAAGTGATGCTGTTGGTGGTTTTACCCCAAGGTTAATAGCTGAAAGCACAGCTTCGTACATAATGGCACTTGGAACTGTCATCATGATTTGAACAATAATAATCCCTGAAATATTTGGAAGGATGTGTTTAAACGCGATTTTAGGAGCACTTTCACCTAATGAACGAGCAGCAAGAACAAACTCTTGTTCACGGTAAGAAAGTGTTAAGTTACGTACTTGACGAGCCATTGATGTCCATCCAACGATAGCAATTGAAATAATGATTGATGTAACACCATTACCAAGCAAAAGACCAAGCATTGTAACGATAACCAAGTTAGGAATTGATGAAATAACTTCGATAATACGTTGCATAACCATGTCGACACGTCCGCCAACATAACCTGAAATCAAACCATAAGTTACCCCAATCAAAAGGTCAATCAATGTTGCAACGATAGCAATAAGAAGTGAGATACGCACACCTACGATGATACGTTTCGCAACACTACGACCTAGGTTATCAGTACCAAGGATAAATTTTTACCTTCTGGAACACCTTGGTCTGCATAAGCATCGTTAGCTTCAGTATTACCAGAATAAGTAATTTTACCGTTCCAGAATGGAAGGTTGTCACTAAGTTTTGGTGGAAGGTTACGGTAAGTTGTAACTTCTTTTGTATTGAAAGCATTAGCGTCATCACGTGGTACCAAAACTACTGAAATCATTGAGAATACAAGTAAAATTCCCAAGAACCACATTGAAATAACAGCTAATTTATTTTTCTTCAAACGGCGCCATGCATCTTGCATAAAAGAAAGAGCAGGCTTTTCAATTTTTTCTTGTGAGCTGGCTGAACCAACACCAACAAGCTTAAATTCTCTTGTTTTTTCTGCCATGAATAGTCTCCTTATTGCAAGCGTACACGTGGGTCAACAATACTTGTTGCAATATCTGTTACCAAGATAGCAACCATCAACATCATTGCATAAACGATTGTTGTTCCCATAATTACTGGATAGTCTTTAGCTGGGATTGATGTTACAAATTGTTGACCAATTCCTGGAATTGAGAAAATTTGTTCAATCAAAGCTGAACCTGTTAGCAAGTTTGCTGCCATAGGACCAACCAAAGTCAAAACTGGAATCATTGAATTACGGTACGCGTGTTTACGTGTCACTTGACGTTTATTCAAACCTTTAGCAGTTGCTAATTGAATGTAATCAGAACTCAATGTTTCAATCATTTGTCCACGGAAGAAACGTGTTACTTGAGCAAAGACTGGGATTGCTAAGGCAATAGATGGCATGATTGTTTGTTCAAATGAACCCCATCCTGCAAGTGGGAACAAGCTCCATTTGAAACCAAGAGTAACCAATAAGAAAAGACCGATAATGAATGATGGTACTGAAATACCAAGTGTAGAAATAACACTAAGTACACCATCAATCCAGTTATTTTTGTTACGCGCTGATGCAGCACCAACCGCAAGACCAGCAAGAAGACCAACGATTAGGGCTTGAACACCAAGTTGAATTGAAACACCCAAGCGTTGTGAAATCAAACGACCGACTGGTTGGTTGATTGATTGGTAACTTGTACCAAAATCACCATGGAGAATATTCCATAGATATGTAAGATATTGTTGCCAAACTGGTTTATCCAACCCATATTGTTTGTTCATTAAAGCAATCATCTCATCAGTTAATTTTGGGTTATTGTAAGGTGTCCCAGGCATAACTTGCATGAGGAAAAACGACAGGGTAACAACTACCCAGAGTGTTACAAGAAGAATAGCAACACGTTTAAGAATGTATTTTACCATAATATTTCCTTCTCTTATTTGCTTTTGTTGGCAGGGGAAAAGTTTTACCTGTCAACAAAAGCAAGAATTGGCCGCAACCAATTCTTGCCCATTATTCATACTTACTTAAAGATTATTTATCTTTATAGGCATATGTAAAGTCAACTTGCAAACCAGTTGAGTTACGAACAAGACCTTTGATTGATGGATTTTGAAGTGCTTTTGTATTACGGAAGTAAAGTGGGTTATAGTGTGCATTATCATAAAGTGCTTTTTCAGCAGCTTTGTAATCATCTGCAGCAGCTACTGGATCCAAAGCATCTGTAGTCAATGCTTTTTGGTAGGCTGCATCATATGTAGCATCGCTAAACTTACCGTAGTTGTAGGCTGAATCAGATGTAAAC
>NZ_DS572677.1 GCF_000154985.1 Streptococcus infantarius subsp. infantarius ATCC BAA-102 | reverse complement strand
GGACAACAACGTATTCAAGCTTGGGTTAGCTTTACTAATATGATGCGAGACATTAACAAATTTGATAAGGTTGATTGGCAAGGTGTTGTCGTCTGGAATCGCATCTTGGTTTATGCGACTCTGTTCGGCTATGCCAAACAAGTTCAAAAATTCCTTAAAATTCATAACATTAAACTTGCTAGCGAATCAGACTTTATGATGAATCCTGAAATTGGCTACCTTATTGGCATGCAAGCTCATCGTTTGGGAATGGCTAGTCAAAGTGCTGATTCAGCTGCGCATTTCTCTGTATCATCTAGTAGTTCAGGCTCTAGTGCTGGATTCTCCGGTGGTGGCGGAGGCGGAGGCGGCGGAGCATTTTAAAATGCTTTCAAATCTGCTATAATTGAGGGGATATTAAATTAAGGAGAGCTTATGTTATTTTTCGAACTACTTAAGGCTATCTTTTTAGGGGTAGTTGAGGGAATTACAGAGTGGTTACCTGTTTCAAGTACAGGACACCTGATTTTGGTTCAAGAATTTATTAAATTGAATCAAGATAAAGCGTTTTTGGACATGTTTAACATTGTCATTCAATTGGGAGCTATCCTAGCGGTTATTGTGATTTACTTTAAACGTTTGAATCCATTCCAGCCAGGAAAAACAGCGCGTGAAGTTCAGTTGACATGGCAGCTATGGTTAAAAGTTGTTATTGCATGTATTCCATCGATTTTAATTGCAGTACCTTTTGATGATTGGTTTGAAGCACACTTCAACTACATGATTCCAATCGCAATTGCCTTAATTGTTTACGGGATTGCATTTATCTGGATTGAAAAACGAAATGCTAATATTGAACCTGAAGTGACTGATCTTGCTCACATGCCTTATTTGACAGCCTTTTGGATTGGATGCTTCCAAGTTCTAAGTATCATTCCAGGAACAAGTCGTTCAGGAGCAACAATCCTTGGAGCAATCATTGTGGGAACAAGTCGTTCAGTTGCAGCTGACTTCACTTTCTTCCTTGCTATTCCAACTATGTTTGGTTACAGTGGTTTGAAAGCTGTTAAGTTCTTCTTAGACGGAAATGTTCTAAACTTTAGCCAATTCTTGATTTTGATGGTGGCAAGCGTTACAGCTTTCCTTGTCAGTTTATACGTTATCCGCTTCTTGACTGATTATGTTAAGAAACACGATTTCACTATTTTTGGTAAATATCGTATCGTTTTGGGAACAATTCTTATTCTATATAGCATTGCCAAATTTATCTTTTAAAAAAGCCAGCAGCCCTTGTCAGGGCTGCTTTTTATGACGTAAAAATTGAAAAAACAAGACTTTTCTTGTATAATAAAATGACTACTAGTGCGAGGTATATAGTATGGAAATGAAACAGATTAGCGAGACAACGCTAAAAATAACGATTAGTATGGAAGATTTAGAAGAACGCGGAATGGAGTTGAAAGACTTCTTGATTCCACAAGAAAAGACAGAAGAGTTCTTCTATTCAGTAATGGATGAATTGGATTTACCAGATAATTTCAAAGACAGTGGCATGCTTAGTTTCCGTGTGACACCACGTAAAGACCGCATTGATGTCTTTGTTACCAAATCTGAAATCAATAAAGATATAAACTTTGAAGATCTAGCAGCCTTTGATGATGTTTCAAACATGTCACCTGAGGAATTTTTCAAGACTTTAGAGCAGACAATGTTGTCTAAAGGCGACACGGAAGCTCACGAAAAATTAGGTAAGATTGAAGAAATGATGGAAGGTGCTGTTGAAGATGTGAATCCATCAGATTATGTTCACTATGTCTTGGATTTTCCAAGCTTAGAAGCTACTGTTGCTTTTGCTAAGGCTATTGATTTTCCAGTTGAAGCTTCAGAGCTTTATAAGATGGATGGGGCTTACTACATGACAGTTCTCATTGATTTGCAAAATCACCCATCTTATTATGCAAATTTGATGTATGCTCGTATGTTAGAATACGCTGGCGCTGGTACAAAAACTCGTGCTTATTTACAAGAGCATGCGGTTGAATTATTGACGGATGATGCCGTCGAAAAATTAAAAATGATTGAGTTGGTATAGTATGGCACCCTTTACAATTGAATATGTTTTAGTTTTAATTGGCGCGTTTTTATTATCACTTTTCTTGACGCCAATTGTTCGTTTTATTGCTTTTCGTGTTGGTGCCGTTGACAATCCAAATACTCGTCGTGTTAATGAAGTCCCAATGCCAAGTAGTGGTGGGTTGGCGATTTTCTTAGCCTTTTTAATGTCATCTTTGATTTTTATGCCAATGGTTTTGAAACAGCCGATTTGGACGATTTCTTATTTTGATTATATTTTGCCAGTTGTTATTGGTGGATTTATCATTACAGCGACTGGTTTTATCGATGATATTTATGAATTGAAGCCAAAAACAAAAATGGCAGGGATTATTTTAGGAGCTGTCATTGTTTGGGCCTTTACGGATTTCCGTTTTGATAGTTTTAAAATTCCTTTCGGCGGACCATTATTGCAATTCAATTCAGTAGTCACTTTCTTTTTGACGGTTTTTTGGATTATTTCAATTACAAACGCCATGAATTTGATTGATGGCTTAGATGGTCTGGTGAGTGGTGTTTCTATCATTAGCTTGATTACAATGGCTTTGGTATCTTATTTCTTCTTGCCACAGACCGACTTTTACTTGACTTTGACAATCTTATTATTGATTGCTTGTATTGCAGGATTTTTCCCTTATAATTACAATCCAGCTATTATATACTTGGGAGATACCGGAGCTCTTTTCATAGGATTTATGATTGGTGTGCTATCTCTTCAAGGGTTGAAAAATTCGACTGCTGTTGCGGTGGTGACACCAGTTATTATTCTTGGTGTTCCGATTTTGGATACAACTGTTGCGATTATTCGCCGTAAATTATCAGGGCGTCCAGCGACAGAAGCAGACAAGATGCATTTGCATCACCGTTTGTTAGCTATGGGGTTTACACACCGTGGAGCTGTTTTGGTCGTTTATGGAATTGCAATTCTTTTCTCACTTATCGCACTCTTGCTAAATGTTTCAAGCCGTTTAGGTGGTGTCCTTTTGATGATTGGTTTAGCCTTTGCCCTAGAAGTCTTTATTGAAGGACTTGAAATTTGGGGCGTTGGTCGAACACCACTCTTCGATACCCTTAAATTTATCGGAAATAGCGATTATCGCCAAGCGATAATGTTAAAATGGAAAAATCGCAAAAATAATAAGTAAATGGAAAGCCTATTATGGCTTTTTTTTGATATAATGATTAGTAACCCTATAGAACTGCGGTAATTTTCAGAAAAAAGTTACTGCCGCATTTGATAAATTGGAGGAACGTACACATGTCTGTACTTGAAATAAAAGATCTTCATGTTTCAATTGAAGATAAAGAAATTCTTAAGGGTGTCAATTTAACCCTTAAGACTGGAGAGATTGCTGCGATTATGGGTCCTAATGGAACTGGTAAATCAACGCTTTCAGCTGCTATCATGGGTAATCCAAATTACGAGGTTACTCAGGGTGAAATTTTGCTAGATGGTGAGAACATTCTTGACCTTGAAGTCGATGAACGCGCTCGCCTTGGTTTATTCCTTGCCATGCAATACCCATCTGAAATTCCAGGTATTACTAACGCTGAATTTATTCGTGCGGCTATGAATGCTGGAAAAGAAGATGACGAGAAAATTCCTGTTATGGATTTTATCACAAAATTGGATGAAAAGATGGAATTTCTTGGCATGAAAGAAGAAATGGCAGAACGTTACCTTAACGAAGGTTTCTCAGGTGGTGAGAAAAAACGTAATGAAATTCTTCAATTGTTGATGCTTGAACCTAAATTTGCTCTTCTTGATGAAATCGATTCAGGTCTTGATATCGATGCTTTGAAAGTTGTTTCAAAAGGTATTAACGCTATGCGTGGGAATGACTTTGGAGCAATGATTATCACTCACTATCAACGACTTCTTAACTACATCACACCAGATGTTGTTCATATTATGATGGATGGTCGTGTTGTTCTTACAGGTGGTGCAGAACTTGCTGCTCGTCTTGAAAAAGAAGGTTATGCGAAAATTGCCGAAGAACTTGGAATTAAATACGAAGAAGAAGTGTAATTGATGATGTCAAGTCTACTATTATAGTAGATGATACTCGTATGTTGGATATAAAAAGGAGTAAACATCAAATTATGACGAAAGAATCAGTTTTAAATTTTTCACAAGCAAAAGCAGAACCTTTGTGGTTGCAAGAGCGACGCTTAGCTGCTTTTGATCATATAGATAAATTGCCATTACCAGAAGTCAACCGTGTAAAATTTCACCGTTGGAACTTGGGTGATGGAAGTATTTCAGAGGATGTGGCTTTGGCTAATGTCCCTGATTTTACAGCACTTGGAGATAATCCAAAACTTGTTCAGGTTGGAACACAAACTGTCCTTGAACAATTACCTGTTGACTTGATGTCAAAAGGTGTTATTTTTACAGATTTTTATAGCGCTTTGGAAGAAATTCCAGAAGTGATTGAAAAATATTTTGGTAAAGCGCGTGGTGACTTGGAAGACAAGTTAGCTGCTTATCATACAGCTTACTTTAACAGTGCTGCTGTGCTTTATGTTCCAGATAATGTGGACATTGAAGAGCCAATCGAAGGTCTCTTTTTCCAAGATAAGGCTAGTGATGTTCCATTTAATAAACACGTCCTTATTATTGTAGGAAAAAATAGTCACATCAGTTATCTAGAACGTTTTGAATCAATCGGTGAAGGCGATGCTAAAGCAACAGCAAACATCTCTGTTGAAGTTATTGCTTTAGATGGCAGTCAAGTGAAGTTTTCTGCTATCGACCGTCTTGGAAATAACGTGACAACTTATATTAGCCGTCGTGCTCATCATGGTAAAGATGCTGTGGTGGACTGGGCAATCGGCATCATGAATGAAGGCAATGTGATTGCTGATTTTGATTCAGACTTGTACGGAGATGGTAGCCAAGCTAATCTTAAAGTGGTTGCCGCTTCATCTGGCCGTCAAGTTCAAGGTGTGGATACGCGCGTGACAAACTACGGTTGCCATTCAGTCGGACACATTTTACAACACGGTGTCATTCTTGAACGCGGAACATTGACTTTTAATGGTGTTGGTCATATTGTAAAAGGTGCTAAGGGAGCGGATGCTCAACAAGAAAGCCGTGTTCTGATGCTTTCAGATAAAGCACGATCAGATGCCAACCCAATCCTATTGATTGATGAAAATGATGTGACAGCTGGTCACGCCGCTTCAATCGGACAAGTTGACCCAGAAGATATGTATTATCTCATGAGTCGTGGTATTGACAAGGAAACAGCAGAACGCCTAGTTATTCGTGGTTTCTTAGGTACTGTTATCACTGAAATTCCTGTCAAAGAAGTGCGTGATGAAATGATTGCTGTGCTTGACAGTAAGTTGGAGCAACGCTAATATGACAAAATTAGACGCTCATAAAATCGCTCAAGACTTTTGCATCCTTGACCAAGTTGTCAATGATGAACCTCTGGTTTATCTGGACAATGCGGCAACAACTCAGAAACCACAAGAAGTACTTGATGCGCTCAATCAGTATTATCATACTATCAATGCCAATGTGCACCGCGGTGTTCATACCCTTGCTGAACGTGCAACCGCCGCTTATGAAGCCAGTCGTGAAACAGCACGTCAGTTCATTAATGCTAAGTCAACAAAAGAAGTGTTATTTACACGTGGAACAACAACTGGACTTAACTGGGTTGCACAGTTTGCCCAAGAAGTTCTTAAAAAAGACGATGAAGTGCTTATTTCAGTTTTAGAACATCATGCGAATGTCGTTCCTTGGCAACAAGTTTGCCATAAGACTGGTGCAAAATTGGTTTATGTTTATTTAAAAGATGGTCAGCTGGATATGGAAGATTTGCGCAGCAAACTTTCAAATAAAACAAAATTTGTAAGCATTGCCCATGTTTCAAATGTTTTAGGCTCAGTGCAACCTGTTAAAGAAATTGCCAAATTAGCTCATGAAGTTGGTGCTTATATGGTGGTTGACGGTGCACAGTCTGCTCCTCATATGACAATTGACGTTCAAGATTTGGATTGTGATTTCTTTGCTTTCTCAGGACATAAAATGCTTGGACCAACAGGCATTGGTGTGATTTATGGTAAAGAAGAATTGCTCAATCAAATGTCCCCAGTTGAATTTGGTGGGGAAATGATCGACTTCGTTTACGAACAAGAAGCCACTTGGACAGAATTGCCTTGGAAATTCGAAGCCGGGACACCAAATATTGCTGGTGCTATTGCTTTAGGCGCGGCTATTGAGTATTTGGATAATCTTGGTTTAGATAATGTTCATGCGCATGAGCAAGAACTGGTTGATTATGTTTTACCTAAACTACAAGCCATCGAAGGAGTAACAGTTTACGGTCCACAAGACCCTAGTCAGCACATGGGAGTCATTTCATTTAATTTTGATGGATTGCATCCACATGATGTGGCAACAGCACTTGATTATGAAGGTGTTGCTGTGCGAGCAGGACATCACTGTGCACAACCTTTGATTAATTATCTTGGAATTCATTCGGCAGTGCGCGCAAGTTTTTATATCTATAATACGAAAGAAGATTGTGATAAACTAATAGAAGCAATTCTTAAAACAAAGGAGTTTTTCAATGGCACTTTCTAGATTAGATAGTCTTTATATGGCAGTTGTTTCAGATCACTCAAAAAATCCACATCATCACGGAAAACTCGAAGATGTTGATCAAGTTAATCTTAACAATCCAACTTGTGGTGATATGATTTCACTATCAGTCAAATTCGACGGTGATCGCATTTCTGACATTGCATTTGCTGGTGATGGGTGTACCATTTCAACAGCTTCATCAAGTATGATGACTGATGCTGTTGTTGGCAAGACGAAAGAAGAAGCTCTTGAACTAGCTGAGATTTTTTCAAAAATGGTTCAAGGTGAAAAAGACGATGCCCAAAAAAGATTAGGTGAGGCAAGTTTTTTGGCAGGAGTTTCAAAATTTCCACAACGTATTAAATGTTCAACTCTTGCCTGGAACGCCTTAAAAAAAGCTATTGAAAACGGTAGTAAAAATACAGAAAGGTAATTAGATGCCTGAAAAAAATGAAAAAGTAACACCAAAACCAATTGATATTGGTGAGTATCAATATGGCTTCCACGATGACGTGACACCAGTCTTTTCAACAGGAAAAGGAAT
>NZ_DS572678.1 GCF_000154985.1 Streptococcus infantarius subsp. infantarius ATCC BAA-102 | reverse complement strand
TAGAGAACTGGTCTCAGGAGGATTTCGATTAGACCTCTTACTAAAAACCGCTAAGCTAGCTCGTTCTACTTATTATTATCAGTTGAAACGGTTTAATAGAGCTAAGAAAGATAAGAAGGTCAAAGAGATGATTCAAACCATTTACGTTGACCATAAAGGCAATTATGGATACCGTCGTATTTATTTAGAACTAAGAAACCGAGGATTTGTTATCAATCATAAGAAGGTTCAACGGTTAATGAAACTCATGGGACTCGCTGCTCGTACTCGTTGTAAGCGTAAATACTCGTCTTACAAGGGAGAGATTGGGAAGAAAGCTGATAATCTAATTCAACGTCAGTTTGAAGGGGCTAAGCCTTATGAGAAGTGTTATACGGATGTCACTGAATTCGCTTTACCAAATATTAGAGAGAAACTCTATTTATCCCCTGTTCTTGATGGATACAATAGTGAGATTATTGAATTCACCTTGTCACGCTCACCTGATTTAAAACAGGTTCAAACCATGCTTAAAAGAGCATTTCCGGCTACCTCTTACCAAGGAACTATTCTTCACAGCGACCAAGGGTGGCAATATCAACACCAGTCTTATCATGATTTCTTGGCATCCAAAGGGATTCGTCCATCTATGTCACGCAAGGGAAATAGTCCAGATAATGGCATGATGGAGTCCTTCTTTGGCATCTTAAAGTCTGAGATGTTTTACGGTTATGAAAAGACTTTTAAGTCGCTTGATAAGCTAGAACAAGCCATTACGGATTATATTTTTTATTACAACAATAAACGTATCAAGACAAAATTAAAAGGACTCAGTCCTGTGCAATACAGAACTAAATCCTTTCAATAATTTATTGTCCAACTTTTTGGGGTCAGTACAGAGAAGACTTTTTTAATTTTCTGCCTTCAGGTCATAAATTTGATATTTTTTGTGAGAATATAATATATTATCTAAAATGAAAGCGCTATACTTATGACATAACGGTGTAAGGAGGGTTTTAAAGAGAAACATTTATCGTGTGACTAGCATTCTTTTCGGAATTATGAAAAAGAAAAATTGCCCCATTTTTGAAGTAACAGTTACTGAAAAGAAAAAGTGAATTTAACTATGATTGATTAGGCGTTTTCAATCTGTAGTAGAGGAGATTAGTTCCTTTTTCTGACAGAACTCCTTTTTAAAAATGATTAAAATTGAGGTATTATTATGTGGACAAAAGTTAGTTGTTTAATTGTTCTCTTATTGGCTTTCTTTGGTTTTCAACAAGGTGTTGATGCGCAAAGCAAATACCACTATAGTCAAGAACTAAATTACTATAATGGTAGCACCATGGAACTTCGTAATGGTTCTAATGGAAGTATGTTTAATTGTAATTTTGTCCCTGGAAATGTCGGCTTTAATAACGGCTTGATGAGTCTTAAAATTGACAGTGATGGTCGTGGTGGCTACACTGGGGGCGAATGGCGTAGTAAAGATCGCTTCGGCTATGGTCTTTATCAAGTGAACATGAAACCTATTAAAAATCCAGGTGTCGTTTCTTCATTCTTCACTTATACTGGTCCGAGTGAAGGCAAACCTTGGGATGAAATTGACATTGAATTTTTAGGGAAAGATACAACAAAAGTTCAATTCAACTACTTTACTAACGGTAGAGGTCAAAAAGATGAACACGTGCATCTTCACAATTTAGGATTTGATGCCTCTCAAGGCTTCCATACTTATGGTTTTGATTGGCAAGCTGATCACATTACTTGGTATGTTGATGGAAGAGCTGTTTATACTGCTTACAATGATATTTCTAGCACACCTGGTAAGATTATGATGAATGCTTGGCCAGGAAAAGGCGTAGATGCCTGGTTGGCTCCATACAATGGTCGAACTCCTTTGTATGCATACTATGACTGGATTAGCTATGATGAATAATCTTCTTTATATTTAAGAGTTACATTCAGCAATAAAGTCTCCGATAGAGACTTTATTTTGTCTCACTTCCATTTTTTCCACTTTATTTTTATCAAATTTGCAAGAATATGTTCAAATGAAAAGAAAATAGTAATCGTTTACAAAAAAGGGGATTAGAAATGAATTATAAGGATGAATGGAGACTTTTAGCGATTAGTGATAATTTGGATGATGTTGAACATCGTCCCTTGACTCAGGAATTTTTGTTCTATCAAGCGGTAGCTACGGGGATGTTGAAGCGGTCCGCAAAAATTGTGAACAAGAACGTTTTGTATCAGAAGATGGTGTGGGAACTTTGTCACGTAATCCCCATTACCAATTTGAAATATCACTTTGTCATTACGACAGCTATGATTACACGCATGTGTGGTCAAAATGGCATGGAATTAGAACAAGCTTTTAGACTGAGTGACTTTTATATTCAAAAATTAGATGACCTTCACACGGCACAAGAAGTTCAAAATTTGCACGAAGAGATGGTTATTGATTACACAGAACGCATGCGACGTGAAATTCGAAAAGATGTCATTTCAAAACACGTTTCAGATTGTAAGGATTATATCTATTGCCACGTGAAAGAACGCATTACGGTTGAACAGTTAGCGAGTGAATTTGTCATTTCAGTAAGCTATTTATCACGCTTATTCAAGAAAGAATTTGGCGTGTCCGTAAGCACTTATGTTAAAAATAAAAAAATAGAAGTTGCAAAAGACTTATTGAAATTCAGTGATTATTCAATGATTGAAATTGCGAATCATTTATCATTTTCATCACAAAGTCACTTTATTCAACAGTTTAAAAAAGTTGTCGGCATTACGTCTAAAAAATATCGTGACACGCATCATAACGTTAAGTGGAATGAAAAGATTTGGTCAGAAGGTGACAAGACTAATAGTTCTTCTGAAGCCATGTAATATACACAAACATAGTATGTGATTGAAAATGTAGAGTCTGAGGCATTTACCCCAGGCTCTTATTTTTTGCCAAACTTACAGCTCTGTAAGGACATTTTTTAAAATTGGGTATAAACTAGAATTAAAGAAATTGCCACATTTTTGCTATAGATTTTCATCAGTTTACACGGACTTTCTGGGAGAGACTTACTTATAATGGTTTGGTATAAGTCAGTGTTAGGATATTTTTAAACAGGCAATCTTAAAAATTAAGAAAATTTCAAGGTTAATTCAATTTTGGCATTTTATACTAGATTTTGAGTAAAAAGAGAGGAGAGCCAGTTGAGAATTTTAGTGGTCGAGGATGAGAAAGGAATCGCGGAAGCTATTCAAGCCATTCTTGAAAATCACCGTTATGAAGTGGATTTGGTTTTTGATGGTGAGTCTGCACTGGATTATATATTAACGGGACTTTATGATTTGGTTCTTTTGGATATTATGTTGCCAAAATTTGATGGTGTCAGTGTGTTGAAGCGCGTGCGCCAAATGGGAATGGAAGTTCCTATCATTTTTTTGACAGCCAAATCTCAGTTAGAAGACCGTGTTTTGGGACTTGATTTGGGTGCTGATGACTATATGATTAAGCCATTTGAGGCAGAAGAATTATTGGCACGAATTCGTTTGCGGACTCGTCAATCGTCTATTACGCAAGTGAATCATCTCAAGTTTGGCAATTTGATTTTGAATCTGGACACGAGAGAATTAAGCGTGGCAGAGCGCGAAGTTAAGTTGTCTAATAAAGAATTTCTGCTGATGGAAACTTTCTTGCGAAATTCCAAGAAGATTATCCCCAAAAACCAATTAATTTTGAAGGTCTGGGGACCTTTAGATGAATCCGATTATAATCAACTGGAAGTCTTTATCTCCTTTTTACGTAAGAAACTTCGTTTCTTGGCAGCCAGTGCTGTTATTAAAACGACCAAAGGCGTTGGTTACTCACTAGAAGATGGAGAGAAAGAAGGCTCATCATGAAGAATCTTCGGCTAAAATTTGTCTTGATTACGATGTCCATGTTAACTGCCATGGTTTTGGTGTTATTGGTCATTGGTGAACGTTATGACAAATATTGGGATGAGTATGATACTTATCGGATTGTTAAATTGGTGGCTGCTAATGGTTATGTCAAAGAAAATACTGACGAAGCCATTGCTTTTGTCACCATTGATGAAAATGACAAACCAGATATTCAAGTTAACAACACTTTTTTAACCAATAAAGAGGTTAAAGAAGTCAGCAAAGATTTGTTAAACAGAGGGAAAAAGAGTTGGAAATGGCATGATTACATCTATTCTTTGAAGGAAAAGAAAGATGGAACTTGGCAACTTGTCTTTATTGATTTTTCAAGCTATTCAGCTTCTTATGCTCAAATTTTTCTGATTACTGTTTATGTTATTTTTGGTCTTCTTTTGCTTACGGGAGTTAGTATCTACCTATCACGTTTTATCGTTCAACCAGCACAAGCTGCAATTGATCGCGAAAAACAATTTGTTTCAGATGCTAGTCATGAGTTGAAGACACCGATAGCTTCTATCCGTGCCAATGCTCAAGTATTGCAAAATCAAATTGCTCCTAATCGTTATTTGAATCATATTCTTTCAGAAACCAAACGTATGGAACATTTGATTCAAGAGTTGCTTGGCTTGTCTAAGCTTGATGACAAAGATGGTAGAGCACATTTTGAAAAAGTCGATTTATCAAGTATCTGCCAAGAAATGATTCTAAGTTATGAAAGTCTAGCCTATGAAGAGGGCAAATTAATCGAAGATCAAATCGCTGAAAATATTGAAATTCTTGGTCAAGAATCTCAGTTGAAGCAGTTGGTTACCATCCTTTTGGATAATGCTATTAAGCATTCTTTGGATAATGGAAAGATTACCGTAGAGTTGTTGCAAGAAAAGAAAACAGCACTTTTACGAGTGTCAAATCCTAGTCTGGTCTATCCAGATGAGGTTTTGAAAAATCTTTTTGAACGTTTCTATCAAGCAGAAGATTCCCGCAATAGCAGCTCAAGTTTTGGTTTAGGTTTGGCGATTGCCAAAGCTATTTTAGAAAAATATAAAGGCAGTATCACTGTCAGTCAAGCTGATAGCCAGTTAACATTTGAAGTACAATTACCACTTAAATAAGGAGTTTAAATGAAAGATACCACTCGATTTGTATTAAAAACCTTGTTTTATTTTGTGATTTTTATGGTTTTAATTTATTTTTTCAGTTATCTTGGTCGTGGTCAAGGTAATTTCATCTACAATGAGTATTAGAAAGGTAAACGGTTCATGTTACACGATATGATTGAGAGAATTGAGCATTTTGCTCAGACACAAGGAGATTTCCCTGTCTATAATGTCTTAGGAGATGTTCACACTTATCGCGATTTAAAGGAAAATTCGGATTCCCTTGCTGCTTATATTGATTTTTTAAAGCTGGAAGAAAAATCTCCTGTTCTTGTTTTTGGAGGACAAGAGTATGACATGTTGGCTACTTTTGTGGCATTAACAAAATCTGGACATGCTTATATTCCTGTTGACCAACATTCAGCTCTTGAACGCATTGAAGCGATTTTAGAAGTGGCAGAGCCAAGTTTGATTATTGCTGTAAGTGATTTTCCTTTGGAAATAACGAATATTCCAATGATTAAGCTTGACCAATTACAGACGATTTTCGCTCAAAAAACGGACTATCAATTGACTCACTCTGTTAAAGGCGATGACAATTATTATATTATCTTTACGTCTGGGACAACAGGAAAACCAAAAGGGGTGCAAATCTCACATGACAATCTCCTAAGTTTCACTAATTGGATGATTTCTGACAAAGAATTTTCAGTGCCAGAACGACCACAAATGTTGGCGCAGCCGCCTTATTCGTTTGATTTGTCAGTTATGTATTGGGCACCAACGCTAGCCCTTGGAGGGACACTTTTTGCACTTCCAAAAGAATTAACAACAGACTTTAAACGACTCTTTACAACCATTAATGAATTGCCGATTGGGGTTTGGACATCAACACCATCATTTGCTGATATGGCTATGTTGTCAAATGACTTTAATCAAGAAACATTGCCACATCTGACACATTTTTATTTCGATGGGGAAGAGTTAACAGTAAAAACAGCGCAAAAATTGCGTAGCCGTTTCCCGAAAGCACGCATTGTTAATGCTTATGGTCCGACAGAAGCTACCGTTGCCCTTTCTGCGGTAGCTATCACCGATGAGATGCTAGCAACTTGCAAACGTCTGCCGATTGGTTACACCAAAGCAGATTCACCAACTTTTATCATTGATGAAAATGGCAAAGCTTTGCCGAATGGCGAGCAAGGTGAAATCATTGTCTCTGGTCCTGCTGTTTCAAAAGGGTATCTCAATAATCCTGAACGCACACAAGCTGCTTTCTTTGAATTTGAAGGCTTGCCAGCTTATCACACTGGAGATTTGGGTGTGATGACTGACCAAGGCATGCTTCTTTACGGCGGACGCATGGACTTCCAAATCAAATTCAACGGTTACCGTATCGAGCTTGAGGAAGTTTCACAAAATCTTAACAAATCAGAATATATCAAGTCAGCTGTCGCTGTTCCGCGTTACAACAAAGACCACAAGGTACAAAATCTTCTAGCATATGTGGTGTTAAAAGAAGGTGTCGCAGAACAATTTGAGCGTCAATTGGACATCACTAAAGCGATTAAGGAAGACTTGAAAGACATCATGATGGATTATATGATGCCTTCAAAATTCCTTTACCGTGATAGCTTGCCGCTTACACCAAATGGTAAAATCGATATCAAAGGTTTGATGAACGAGGTAAATAGCCGATGATAGCATTTCTTCATCAGTTGCCACACTTAGAGGCTTACGGTAATCCGCAGTATTTTCTTTACCTGATTGTGGCTGTCTTACCTATTTTTATCGGATTATTTTTCAAAAAACGATTTCCTGTTTATGAAGCTTTGGTTAGCTTAGCTTTCATTATTTTGATGCTGACAGGGAAAAATCTTTATCAGATTCTTTCTCTTTTAGCTTACGTGGTTTGGCAAATTTTTCTGGTCTTTTCTTACAAGATTTATCGGAAAAATTATAACAATAAGTGGGTATTTTACCTTTGGGTTTTCTTAGCTGTTTTTCCACTAGCGTGGACTAAGATTACCCCTTTGATGACTATTGATAATCATCAATCGCTTTTTGGATTTTTAGGGATTTCTTACCTGACTTTCCGTGCGGTTGGCACAATTATAGAAATGCGAGATGGTGTCTTAAAAGAGTTTAGTCTGTGGCACTTTTTGCGTTTCCTTCTCTTTATGCCAACTTTTTCAAGTGGACCAATTGATCGCTTCAATCGCTTTGATGAGGATTATAGAAATATTCCTGACAAAGATGAACTGCTTGATATGTTTGAAGAAAGTGTTCGCTACTTGATGCTTGGATTTCTTTACAAGTTTATCCTAGCTTACATTTTTGGAACACTGCTTATGGCGCCACTAAAAGAAGAAGCCCTGGAAATGGGCGGAGTCTTTAACATTGCTACGCTAGGTGTTATGTACACCTATGGTTTTGATTTATTCTTTGACTTTGCGGGTTATAGCATGTTTGCGCTAGCTATTTCAAATCTTATGGGGATTAAAAGCCCAGTTAACTTTAATCAGCCTTTTAAATCACGCGATTTGAAAGAATTTTGGAATCGTTGGCACATGAGTTTGTCTTTCTGGTTCCGTGATTTTGTTTTCATGCGTTTGGTTAAGGTCTTGGTTAAACACAAAGTTTTTAAAAATCGCAATGTCACATCAAGCGTCGCTTATATTATTAACATGTTAATCATGGGATTTTGGCATGGCTTAACATGGTACTATATCACTTATGGACTATTTCATGGTGTGGGTCTTGTGATTAATGATGCTTGGGTTCGTAAGAAGAAAAAAATCAATCGTGAGCGCAAAAAACAAGGACTCTCACCTTTGCCTGACAACAAATGGACACAAGGTCTTGGTATTTTCATCACATTTAATGTTGTGATGTTATCATTCTTACTATTTTCAGGTTTCTTGGATCAATTATGGTTCCCACAACCACCTGTAAAATAAAAATTCAATATAAAGGAGTTTAGCAAATGGATATTAAATCAGATGTATTAGCAATTATTGATGATCTTTTTATGGAAGACGTTTCAGACATGATGGATGAAGATTTGTTTGACGCAGGCGTCCTTGATAGTATGGGAACTGTTGAATTGATTGTTGAATTGGAAAGTCATTTTGATATTGAAATTCCAATTTCAGAATTTGGACGTGATGATTGGAATACCGCTAATAAAATCATTGCTGGAATTGAGGAACTTCGCAATGCTTAAACGCCTTTGGCAAATTCTAGGACCAGTTATTTGTGCCTTTTTGCTAGTTGTCATTAGTCTGGGTAGTGTCTCGCTTTCGAATAAATCGCACTCCCTAAAAGTAGAAAAGAAAGACGCTGTTTCCTTAAGTAAAACAGGTTTTAAAAGCAAATATAAAAAGGTTCGTGCTTTAACGGATCCAAAGCACCGTTTTGTTCCGTTCTTTGGATCAAGTGAGTGGCTGCGCTTTGATAAAATGCACCCTTCTGTCATTGCAGAAGCTTACAATCGTTCTTATACACCATATTTGCTTGGCCAAAGAGGATCTGCCTCATTGACGCATTTTTATGGCATCCAACAAATCAATAATGAGTTGAAAAATAAACAAGCCGTTTATTTCATTTCTCCTCAGTGGTTTACGGCTAAGGGTGCCAATGCTGCCGCGTTTCAATCTTATTTTAGCAGTGGACAAGCCATTGATTTCTTGCAAAGCCAAACAGGAACAGCTTATGATCGTTATGCTGCTAAACGTTTCTTGAAACTTTATCCAGAGTCTTCATTCAAAGACATGATGGAAAAAGTAGCTGAAGGCAAAAAATTATCAGCAGCTGATAAGAGAAAACTCAGAACTCAAAGTGTTGTTTATCAAAAAGAAGATGCTTTCTTCAGTCGCGTTTCTGTGATTGATCATTACGATAGCAAAGTAGTTACTCAAGCTAAAAAACTCCCAAATGCTTTTTCATATCAGAAACTAGGAAAACTAGCAACAGCTGATGGTAAAAAAGCAAGTAGTGGTAATACCTTTGGAATCGACAACGGTTTTTATGATATTCGTATCAAACCGATATTGAAAGATTTAAAAAATTCTCAACGTAAATTTAACTACTTAAAATCACCGGAGTACAACGATCTACAATTGGTATTGAACCAATTTGCTCAAAATGATACCAATGTTCTTTTTGTTATCCCACCTGTTAATAGCAAATGGTCAGATTATACAGGGCTTAACGAAGACATGTACCAAAAAGCAGTTGAAAAAATCAAATACCAGTTGCAAAGTCAAGGATTTAAAAATATTGCTGATTTCTCAAGAGATGGTGATAAGGCTTACTTCATGCAAGATACTATCCACATGGGCTGGAATGGCTGGGTAGCTATGGATAAGGCTGTTAACCCGTTCTTGACTGAAAAGCAAAGTAAACCAAATTACCAAATCAACAAACAATTTCTAAGTAAAAAATGGGCAAATTACACCAAAGAGCCTGATTCATTCTATTAAAAATTCAACATGGAAAAACTCAACCCTATCGGGTTGAGTTTTTTGTTTTATTTGCTATGACACTTTTTCAATCAAATCAATCAGTTTTTCAGTTTCATCTGATAAAACAGCATGTTTTGAATGGGCATAGCTGACGTAAAATGTGATGCTATCCTCTTTTGCTAATGGGATTTTGACCAGTTGATCAGAATCACTAGCAAGAGCAATATCAGATAAAAGTGAAATTCCCATGTTTTCAGCAACCATTTGCTTGATGACAGACACATCATCGATTTTGAATAAGACGGATGCTTGGTCGTGATAGCGATGATTTAACTGGTTGAAAGCTGTTAAGTGGATGTTGTGTTCATCTAGCAGAATGAATTTTTCAAAGAGAATATCTTGGAATGATAATTCTTTTTGTTTAGCTAGTGGATGATTTTTAGAAAGGACAACGTAAAAATCTTTTTTGAAGAGTTGTCGGATGACCAATTGGTCATTTTTTAAGGGAGCTAGTGAGCCAAGCAGACTAAAATCAATTTGTCCATCGAGCAATTTCATCATGAGGCTATTTGAACCGCCACGAATGGCTTTTACCTGTGAAAAAGGTTCCAAGTTTTCATTTTGTTCCAGCAATTCAGTCAAAATATAATTACAGATAATAGGCGGGAAACCAACGGTCGTCATAGGATTGAGTGATTGGTGAACCTCATTAACTGCTGTTTTGATTTGTAGTAAGACATCCTCCACGTGACTTTGGAAAATATCACCTTGTAAGGTTAATTCGGCAGTACGGTGCGAAGGATCTTTAATGACTAAGTCACAGTCCAACTCTTTTTCTAAACGTTTGATAGCGTAAGAAATTGTCGGTTGGCTGACCTTGAAATGCTGCGCTGTTCCAGTATAGGATTTTGATTTGGCTAACTGGTAAAAATACTCTAAATCACGTAAGTTCATGCCTACCTCCTTGACTTATTTTATCATATTCTTTGGATTCTACTTATAAATATTATTTATTAAAACTGATGGGTTTGACTATAAGAAGTTTGGAAGTTTATAATGACCCGCATAAGATCTTTCTACATATTTAATATACTATCAGGAGGAAAAATCATGCGTGGACATGAAATTCTAAATAACCCGTTTTTAAATAAAGGGACTGCCTTTACTATGGAAGAACGTAAAGAACTTGGCTTGCTTGGTATTTTACCGCCTTACGTTCAAACAATTGAAGAACAAGCTGAACAAGCTTACCAAAATTTCTTGCGTAAGCCATCAAATCTTGAAAAACGTCATTTCTTGATGGAGATTTTCAACACTAACCGTACACTTTTCTACTACCTATTCAACCAACACATCGTTGAATTCAACCCAATTGTATACGATCCAGTTATCGCTGAAACAATCGAAGAATACAGTGAATTGTACGTTGACCCACAATACGCTGCATACCTTGATATCAACCACCCAGAAAACATCGAAGAAACATTGCGTAATGCTGCTGGCGACCGCGATATCCGTTTGATCGTTGTAACAGATGCTGAAGGTATCCTTGGTATCGGTGACTGGGGTGTACAAGGTGTGGATATCTCTGTTGGTAAATTGATGATTTACACAGCTGCAGCTGGTATTGATCCTGCATCAGTTATGCCACTTGTTATCGATGCTGGTACAAACCGTAAAGAACTTTTGGAAAATCCAATGTATCTTGGTAACCGCCACGAACGTGTTACAGGTGACCAATACTACGAATTTATCGACAAATTCGTTCAAACAGCTGAAAACATGTTCCCTAAATTGTACCTTCACTGGGAAGATTTCGGTCGTTCAAATGCTGCGAACATTCTTAACAAATACAAAAAAGAAATTCCAACATTTAACGATGACATCCAAGGTACAGGTATCGTAGTTCTTGGTGGTATCTTCGGTGCTATGGACATCACTGGTGAAAAACTAACTGACCAAGTTTACCTATGCTACGGTGGTGGTTCTGCTGGTGCTGGTATTGCTGAACGTGTTCATGCTGAAATGGTTTCAGAAGGGCTTTCATCAGAAGAAGCTTACAAACATTTCTTCATGATTGACAAACAAGGTCTCCTTTTCGACGATATGGACGATTTGACACCTGCCCAAAAACCATTTGCTAAAAAACGTGAAGATTTTGCAAATTGCGGGGACATGACTAAACTTCTTGACGTTATCAAAGCTGTTAAACCAACAATCTTGGTCGGAACATCAACAGACGCTGGTGCTTTCACTAAAGAAGTCGTTGAAGCAATGTGCGAAAACACTGAACGCCCAGTTATCTTCCCAATTTCTAACCCAACTAAGAAATTAGAAGCAACTGCCAAACAAGTTATCGAATGGTCAGACGGTAAAGCCTTCGTTGCGACTGGTGTACCTTCAGGTACAGTAAGCTACAAAGGCGTTGATTACCAAATCGGTCAAGCAAACAATGCCCTAATCTATCCAGGTCTTGGTCTTGGTATGTTGGCTTCTGAAGCATCGCTTCTTACAGATGAAATGATTGGTGCTGCAGCTCACTCACTCAGTGGTCTTGTAGATCCAGGTCAACCAGGAGCACCTGTTCTTCCTCCATTCCAATACGTTGCTGAAGTTTCTATCAAAGTTGCGGAAGCTGTTGCCAAAAAAGCTCAAGAACAAGGTTTGGCTCAAGCTGAAGAAAAAGATATGGCTAAAGCTGTTCGTGACCTTAAATGGTATCCAAAATATTAATTTAGGAGGATAACCATTCGTATGAAAAAATTAAAAGATATTAAAATTGCAGGTCTTTCTCTACCGCTTTATACGGCTCTGGTTATCATTTTAGCTGTTGTTATTGCTATGGGGAAACTACCGCTCAATATGGTTGGAATTACTTTCATATTGGTCGTTTTAGGACATCTTTTCTACTTCCTTGGTGAACGATTACCATTTTGGAATACTTACCTTGGTGGTGGGTCAGTCTTTACCTTGCTGTTAGCCGCAATCTTAGCTTCAACAGGATTGATTCCAAGATCAGTTGTCTCAGCCACTTCTAGTTTCATGAGTGATTGGGGTTTTCTAGATTTTTATATTGCAGCGCTTATTTGTGGCTCAATTCTAGGGATGAACCGCAAACTTTTGGTGAAAGCCTCTGCTAAATTCATTCCTGTCGCTCTTTTATCAATGGTTATCGGTTTCTTTGCTACTGGTGCTGTTGGGGCTTTGCTCGGTCAAGGCTTTGGACATTCTGTCATGTACATTTCATTTGCCCAAATGGCAGGAGGAATGGGTGCAGGAATCGTGCCATTATCCAAAATCTATGCGGCTGGATTGCACACAGATGCCTCATCAATCTTGTCACAATTAGCCCCAGCAACCACGCTAGGAAATATTTTTGCCATTATCGGTGCCATTGTGTTGGCGCGTGGATTTGCTAACACCAAATTCAATGGGCACGGTGTGCTCATCCCTGTTGACAAAGACGATTTGAAAAAATCTGAAGCTCCGCTTGACCCTAAAAAAATCGGTGTCGGAATGATGCTTGCCTTTGCCCTTTTCCTTATCGGAGTTATCTTAAATGCCTTTATTCCAAAAGTGCACAGCTATGCCTTTATGATTATCATTGTCTTTGTTCTCAAAGCGCTTGATATTGTACCAAAACCATTAGAAGAAGCAGTGGTTATGTTTAATCGTGTGATTATGACTAACTTGACACACGCTGTTTTGGCAGGTATTGGGCTTTCAATGATTGATTTGAGTTCATTAGCGCAAGCCATGACATGGCAATTTGTCCTTATCGGTTTAACATCTGTTGTGTCAATGGGACTTGCTAGCTGGATTTTGGGACAGGTTCTCGGTATGTATCCAGTCGAAACAGCTATCGGTGCTGGGATGATTAACAATTCCATGGGTGGCACAGGAAATATCGCTGTGCTTTCTGCGGCGGACCGCATGGAAATGATTGCCTTTGCCCAAATGGCAAACCGACTTGGCGGTGCAATCGTCCTCATCCTTGGAGGAATCCTAATCCAATTTTTACATTAATTCAACACTTTACTCCTTAAAATGTATTGAATACCCTTTAAAATTTGTGTTTACTCTGAAAAAATAGACAATATTATTACACAGAACCCCCTAGCTTGCTCACCACAGGCTAGGGGGTTATTTTTATGATAAATATTTATTTTCTTTTTGTGATTTTAGCCAAAGTGTAATAGCTAGTGCAAGTAGATAGAGTAGGATAAAGATAATAAGAGTACTTGTGTATGATTTGGTTGCTGAGTATGTGACAGCAAGCAGCATTGGACCTGCTAGCGCAGCCATTCCCCAAGCTGTTAAAATATAACCGTGCATGGTTGCTAGCTCTTTAGCACCGAAAATATCGCTAAGATATGGTGGAATGAGTGAGAAGCCAGCTCCGTAGCAAGTCATGAGCACAGCCATGGCAATGGTGAACAATGCTGGCGCGTGAAGGAATATGAGCGATACAGTCATGAGTATATTAACAACAAATAAAATAAGGAAGGTCAGCGGACGACCGATATAGTCTGACAAGCTAGCCCAGAGCAATCTTCCAAAGCCATTGAAAATTCCCATAAGCCCAACGATAATGGCAGCTTGGTTGGCAGTCATGCCAGCTACATCTTGTGCCATAGGTGAGACAACAGAGATTAAGGCAAGCCCACAAGAAATGTTGATGAAGAGAATTAGCCAGAGCAGGTAAAATTCAACTGTTTTTAAGGCTTTTTTAGCTCCAATACCTTGACTTAATTGCTTACGACTATCGTCAGTATCCTCTTCACTGTAGGATGGAAATTTGAGAAACTGTGAGACGATAAGCATGACCAGAAAATAAGCTCCCCCTAACAGGTAAAAGGTGTTGATAACATCATATTTGGTGATTAAAAAATGCGCAATTGGACTGGTTAAAAGAGAGGCAAAGCCAAATCCCATGATAGCTAGCCCAGTTGCCAGCCCTCGTTTATCAGGAAACCACTTGATAATCATTGATACGGGTGTGACATAGCCCGTACCCAGCCCGATACCGCCAAGGACACCATAACCAAGATAAAGCAGAAAGATACTATGCTGGGCAATAGCAAAGCCTGTCAGGATGTTTCCAGAAGCATATAAGATAGCAGAAATGGTACCAGTAACACGAGGTCCAAATTTTTCCACAACCTGCCCCATAAATGCAGCCGACATGCCCAAACAGAAAATGGCAAGCGAAAAAGCAAAGGCAATCGCTGATTGAGTCCAGCTAGTCTCAGCAATAATAGGATTACGATAAACACTCCAAGCGTAGGTAGAGCCTAGCATTAAATGCAAGATAACACCACAACTTGCGATAACATAACGATTGTTGGTAGACATTACTTCTCCTTTTTACGAATATTAAGACACAATGTTTTAAATAATGTTAGGATATTATTATATCTTATTTTTTATTATAAGTAAAATAGTATTTTTGTTGTATAAAAAACGAATGATAAAAAAGAGGCAGCTAAGAATGTTCAGAGTTTTATAATTTGGTCAAATAAAGCTATCCACATGTGCAAAAGTCAAAATCTTTTTAAAAACGTCCTTATCCACAGAACGACTAAGGGTCAGATTATCAAGTAAAGATTCTTTAAAAATATGTGGTTTTTGAGGAATCAAGGCAAAAATAGTTTGCAAACTTTCTAGCAACGTATCTTTGTAATGATGATTATCAATCACAATATCACCGTCATAGCAGGTCAATTCTCCTGTTAATACTCGGATTAATGTTGATTTTCCAGCACCCGATCCTCCCACAATAGCAACTTTTTCTCCTTTCTTAATCGTAATATTAGGATAGGTGATGCTATTGCCATTTTCAAAAGTGACACACAAATCGTGAATAACCAATTCTTAATTAAAATTAGTTATGGCATCGAGATTCTCAATACTTACTTTTTTAGGGTATTTTTCTAGCAATTTAAAGGTCGCTTTAAAGGTAACAATGTTATAAGCAGCTCCCCTAGTGTAGTTGAATAGGCAACTGGTTAGATTGGCAATTGAGAAAATAACCCCCGTAGTGATTTCCCCCTTAATGACTAGATAACCAGTAACCATAAAAATAATTACTTGTGCCACAACACTTGACATCAATGAAAGAGAATTAGCCGTACTAGAGCTTCTTGCCAACTTAACCTTGGATTTTACCACTGTGGAAAAGTCTGCTAAAATGCGATTTTTAAAGTAAGCAGTTTGATTATTGTGGAAAAAATGTCAAAACCACTTAAATAATCACTTGTACGATTTAAAGCAACAGTCAAATCAGATGAAACAGCCTCCGTTTCTTGTGCAATATTATTTTCAAAAATTTTAGGAAGAAAGTAAACTAAAGCAGTCATTAAAATACTAACCGCAAGTAGTAGCCAATGAAAATAAATGATAGCAAAAGCGTTAAATAGCACAGTTATAATACTTTCAATGGCGCTGTATAACTGATTAAAACCGTTATCTTTTAATAAATTCATGTCATTAATTAACCATGAATTGTATTCGTCCTTGCTATGATGAGAGTTACCTGCATATGAATGACTAATTAAAGAATCTAATAAATCATTACGAATAAGATTGACTTCTTCCTGACACAGCTTTTCTTTCAAGGAATCTTTCCAAATCTGAAAAATACTGTATCCTCCCCAACAAAGAATATCAATCACGCTCCAAAAAACAAAGCTATCCCATTTACTTTTTATTAGTGAATCCAACATCCATGTCAAGGATAGCGAACTCATGACATTAGAAATAACCCAGAAAATGATGATAGCAAGCAAAAGTAGATTTTCTTTTTTAAATTTCCATAGATATGTCAACATAGGCATCCAGCTCTTCTTTTTTAATGTTTCGTTTATATTTATTATACAAAATAAATGCGAATAAGAAAACGCTTGCGCAAACTTTTCTGAATTCTTCGAGAGAATTGAAACTAGCTAAGAAATCATTGCCTATGTTCAATATGTTATAATAAAGAGAAGATATAAATAAAAAGTTTTCTTTCAAATTCCTAGTATGAGACCTTAAGAATATCGCAGAAACAACAAGTCTTAAAGGGGGTTACCATATGGCAGATAAAATAAAAAAAGCATACCGTGCTTCAAAAGGGATTTATGATGATGTTTTGACACAAAGAAGTCTTTTTAGCAAGCTTTATATCAAGTTGTTTTGGAGCGGAGTGGACGATAATAAAATTGCCAGAGTGATTCTTGACTATATTCCAGAGGATTTTAGTGGTGTTTTGCTAGATGTTCCTGTAGGAACTGCGGTTTTTACGCAGGAAAAATGGAAGAGACTGTTAAATGCTAATATTATCTGCCTTGATTACAGTGAGGATATGATTTTACAAGCCAAAAAACGCTTAGAAAATTATTCGCATATTTTGTGTATGCAAGGTGATGTGGGGGAGCTTCCCTTAGAAAATAGCTCTTGTGATATTGTTTTGAGTATGAATGGCTTTCATGCCTTTCCAAATAAAAACCAAGCTTTTCAAGAGATATGGCGCGTGGTGAAGCCTGGTGGTAAATTTATTGCTTGTTTCTATATCAAAGGGAAATCAAAAATTACAGATTGGCTAGTAAAAAATATTCTTTCCAAGGAAGGTTGGTTTACCCCACCATTTCAAACAGAAAAACAGCTAAAAGATTTGTTAGAAAATTTATATTCAAAAATAAATCTCCATACAGAAGGGTCAATGGTTTATTTTGAATGTATCAAATAAGTGAGGATAACCAAGGAAAATTTCCTTGGTTGTTTTACGTTACAGATAGATAATTTTAGTAAAATAGAAATGAATAATATTTGGAAATTATTTCTAAGTAAAAAATAGGTGTTATATTCTAAAAAGAGTGAGTCAAACACTGATGGTTGCTTTGCCGTTATCGTTGTTTGACTCAATTTTTTGTGTTGCAATAAAATGATGCAAAAAGTAGCTCTTTATAATAAATCTGTGTTAAGTTTTATATAGATAAAACATGTTTGTAATATTATTTAAATAAAAAAACATAAGTCATAATTATTGACAATTAATTTTAATTAGTTTAGAATAAATAAGTATTAATCTTAAAATTGTAAATAAGTTATAAAGTTAGAAAAATATCTGATAAAAAGTAAAAAACTATTGACAGAGGAAAGGGGGCTTGCTACCATG
>NZ_DS572679.1:0-37500 GCF_000154985.1 Streptococcus infantarius subsp. infantarius ATCC BAA-102 | reverse complement strand
GACACAGGTAGTCGAGGCGAGTAGCCTCAGGTGAGCGAGAGAACTCTCGTTAAGGAACTCGGCAAAATGGCCCCGTAACTTCGGGAGAAGGGGCGCTGGCTTTAAGTCAGCCGCAGTGAATAGGCCCAAGCAACTGTTTATCAAAAACACAGCTCTCTGCTAAATCGTAAGATGATGTATAGGGGGTGACGCCTGCCCGGTGCTGGAAGGTTAAGAGGAGCGCTTAGCATTAGCGAAGGTGTGAATTGAAGCCCCAGTAAACGGCGGCCGTAACTATAACGGTCCTAAGGTAGCGAAATTCCTTGTCGGGTAAGTTCCGACCCGCACGAAAGGCGTAATGATTTGGGCACTGTCTCAACGAGAGACTCGGTGAAATTTTAGTACCTGTGAAGATGCAGGTTACCCGCGACAGGACGGAAAGACCCCATGGAGCTTTACTGCAGTTTGATATTGAGTATCTGTACCACATGTACAGGATAGGTAGGAGCCTATGAAATCGGGACGCTAGTTTCGGTGGAGGCGTTGTTGGGATACTACCCTTGTGTTATGGCTACTCTAACCTAGATAGGTTATCCCTATCGGAGACAGTGTCTGACGGGCAGTTTGACTGGGGCGGTCGCCTCCTAAAAGGTAACGGAGGCGCCCAAAGGTTCCCTCAGAATGGTTGGAAATCATTCGCAGAGTGTAAAGGTATAAGGGAGCTTGACTGCGAGAGCTACAACTCGAGCAGGGACGAAAGTCGGGCTTAGTGATCCGGTGGTTCCGCATGGAAGGGCCATCGCTCAACGGATAAAAGCTACCCTGGGGATAACAGGCTTATCTCCCCCAAGAGTTCACATCGACGGGGAGGTTTGGCACCTCGATGTCGGCTCGTCGCATCCTGGGGCTGTAGTCGGTCCCAAGGGTTGGGCTGTTCGCCCATTAAAGCGGCACGCGAGCTGGGTTCAGAACGTCGTGAGACAGTTCGGTCCCTATCCGTCGCGGGCGTAGGAAATTTGAGAGGATCTGCTCCTAGTACGAGAGGACCAGAGTGGACTTACCGCTGGTGTACCAGTTGTCTTGCCAAAGGCATCGCTGGGTAGCTATGTAGGGAAGGGATAAACGCTGAAAGCATCTAAGTGTGAAGCCCACCTCAAGATGAGATTTCCCATGATTTTATATCAGTAAGAGCCCTGAGAGATGATCAGGTAGATAGGTTAGAAGTGTAAGTGTGGTGACACATGTAGCGGACTAATACTAATAGCTCGAGGACTTATCCAAAAAAGAAACGAGTCAATATTGACAGCGAGTCGGTTTCTTGTTAGAATATATAGGTATTCAATTTTGATTGGATAATCAATCATAGTTAAGTGACGATAGCCTAGGAGATACACCTGTTCCCATGCCGAACACAGAAGTTAAGCCCTAGCACGCCTGATGTAGTTGGGGGTTGCCCCCTGTTAGATATGGTAGTCGCTTAGCATTTATCCGCCATAGCTCAGTTGGTAGTAGCGCATGACTGTTAATCATGATGTCGTAGGTTCGAGTCCTACTGGCGGAGTTTAAAAGCGGTAGACGGAGAGCAACTCAGATGAGTTGCTTTTTTTGTGCATCAATTTGGACATTTTTGTCATGTTTCTTTTCCCTAATCCTTTCTATAATAAGGGTACCTTAACAATAAAAAGGGAAAAGGAGATAGAAACAGTGGATTTTGAACGCTATTTTCAAACGGTTAAACCAATTATTTTAAAATTACGCCGTCATTATTTTGTCAAACTTTGGGATTATGAAGATTGGATTCAAGAAGGTCGAATTGTTTTCTTTCAACTCTTAGAGGAGCATCCAGACCTCTTAAATAATGAAGGCAAATGCTATAGCTACTTTAAAACAAAATTTTCTAACCATGTTAAAGATATTATCCGCCATCAGGAATCCTTTAAACGGAAATTTAATCGCATGCCTTATGAAGAAATTAGTGATATTAGTCACTGTGTGCCCCAGGTATTTTTCTTTGAAGTCGAAGATTACGTGGCTTATCAGGATAGCTTAGCTTGTTTACGAAGAACATTGGGAAGAGAAGACCGACTAAAGTTGGAAAAAGTGATTCGTGGGGAACGTTTTGAAGGGAAGAAAGCCTTTTTAAAAAGCATTGAACTGTATTTCTCAGATTTTAGACCATAAGAAAAGACCAGAATCCTCTGGTCTTTTCTTACTCTTCTGCCCGGAAGAAGGCTTTGTTTTTAGTTGAAAACATGAATATTTGTCCTAAATAATCAAAAATGATTCGCTAAAAACGAATTATTTTGCTAATTAAATGGAATTTTTCAGAAAATTGTGGTAAAATTGAACAAATATTAGTTTTGGAGGCTTCTCATGAAAGCAATTATTACTGTTGTCGGAAAAGATAAAGCAGGTATTGTAGCAGGTGTTTCAGCAAAAATTGCTGAGTTTGGTTTGAATATTGATGATATTTCTCAAACTGTTTTGGATGATTTTTTCACAATGATGGCTGTTGTTTCATCTGATGAAAAACAAGATTTCACAAAATTACGCTCTGAATTTGAAGCTTATGGGGACACGCTTAACGTCAAAATTAACATTCAAAGCGCAACGATTTTTGACGCTATGTACAATATTTAAGGAGGCTAGCTGTGGATATTAGACAAGTTACTGAAACAATTGCAATGATTGAAGAGCAAAATTTCGATGTTCGTACTATTACTATGGGGATTTCTCTTCTTGATTGTATCGATCCTGATATTAACAAAGCTGCTGATAAAATTTATAAAAAAGTAGTCGAAAAAGCTGGTTCTCTTGTTGAAGTTGGAGATGAAATTGCTGCTGAGCTTGGTATTCCTATTGTCAATAAACGTGTGTCTGTGACACCAATTTCAATCATCGGTGCTGCAACTGATGCGACAGATTATCTTCCACTTGCACATGCTTTAGATAAAGCTGCACATGAAATTGGTATTGATTTCATCGGTGGTTTTTCTGCACTGGTTCAAAAAGGTTACCAAAAAGGCGATGAAATTTTGATTAATTCAATTCCTCGTGCACTTGCTGAGACTGAAAAAGTATGTTCATCAGTAAATATTGGTTCAACAAAATCTGGTATCAATATGACTGCCGTTGCTGACATGGGACGTGTGATTAAAGAAACTGCTCAATTGTCTGATTTAGGCGCTGCGAAATTAGTTGTGTTTGCCAATGCGGTTGAGGATAATCCTTTCATGGCTGGTGCTTTCCATGGTGTTGGTGAAGCGGATGTTGTCATTAATGTCGGTGTTTCTGGTCCTGGTGTTGTCAAACGTGCTCTTGAAAAAGTTCGCGGTGAAAGCTTCGATGTTGTTGCAGAAACTGTTAAGAAAACAGCCTTCAAAATTACTCGTATCGGTCAATTAGTTGGTCAAATGGCTAGTGAACGTTTAGGGGTTAAATTTGGTATTGTTGACCTTTCACTTGCTCCTACACCAGCTGTTGGGGATTCTGTCGCTCGTGTTCTTGAAGAAATGGGACTTGAAGCAGTTGGTACTCACGGTACAACTGCTGCACTTGCGCTTTTGAATGACCAAGTTAAAAAAGGTGGAATCATGGCTTGTAACCAAGTCGGTGGTCTATCAGGTGCTTTCATTCCAGTTTCTGAAGATGAAGGAATGATTGCTGCTGTTCAAAATGGTTCTCTTAATTTAGAAAAACTTGAAGCTATGACAGCTATCTGTTCAGTTGGTTTGGATATGATTGCTATTCCTGAGGATACTCCGCACGAAACAATTGCTGCTATGATTGCTGATGAAGCTGCTATTGGTGTTATTAATCAAAAAACTACAGCTGTTCGTATCATTCCTAAAGGTAAAGAAGGCGATATGATTGAATTTGGTGGACTTCTTGGTGCTGCACCAGTGATGCGTGTTAACCATAATTCGTCCGCTGATTTCATTCACCGTGGAGGTCAAATTCCTGCGCCTGTCCATAGCTTTAAAAACTAATCTGTTAATCATTTTTAATCATAAAATATCTAGGGTGAAAGTAATTTTTGCCCTAGATTTTTGTTTGAAATCCTTCTTTAAAAACTTGTCTTTTTCCTAATTAAGATTGTGTTTTGGACGAAGGAGCAAAGCGAAAAATATGTTATAATAAAGTGGCATTAAAGTCTTAAATTACTATTTATTTTGTTATCACTATTTCTATTTGTTTCTAGTTTATAGGAGGAAGCCAATGGTAAAAACAAGGTTGTATATTGCTCGTCATGGTAAGACAATGTTTAACACAATCGGTCGTGCACAGGGTTGGAGTGATACTCCGTTGACTGCTGAGGGTGAACGTGGTATTCAGGAACTTGGTGTTGGCTTAAAGGCTGCGGGTTTGACATTTAAGGAAGCTTTTTCAAGTGATAGTGGGCGGACTTTGCAAACAATGGAAATTATATTGCGAGAATGTCAGCAAGAGGATATTCCTTACACGCGTGATAAACGTATTCGTGAGTGGTGCTTTGGTAGTCTAGATGGAGGATATGACGGTGAGCTCTTCAACGGTGTTCTTCCTCGAGTTTTTGATAAGGATATAACAAAGCTGTCTTACGAAGAATTAGCCAAGGGCATTTACAAAGTTGATACTGCTGGTTGGGCTGAAACTTGGGAAGAGCTAAGTAGTCGGATTTTAGAAGGCTTTACTGCTATTGCTAAAAAGATTGAAGCATCAGGCGGCGGCAATGCCATTGTAGTGAGTCATGGTATGACTATTGGTACATTTTTGTGGTTAATTGACCCTACAACACCAAGAGGTCTTGGACTAGATAATGGTAGTGTAACAGTTGTTAGTTTTGAGAATGGCAAATTTATTATTGAATCGATTGGAGATGTTAGTTATCGTCTCAAAGGTAGACAATTATTAGAAGAAAGAAAAGATGAGAAAAAAGCGTAGTTTACCAACCTTAATATTAGGGTTATTAGTTATTATCATTTTTATTGTTGGAATTTTTGTTTTCGTTCAAGGAAATCGATTGACGTTAAAGGGAAATGCAAGAAATGCTTCTACTTCGGTGAGTCAAAGTTCATCAGCTAAGTCCCCTTCAGTAGCTGCTAAGAAAAAAGTAGCGAATTTACCTGATGTTTCAACCAAAGATTGGCAATTGGTCTTGGTAAATCGTGACCACATCACGCCAGAAATGAATCCGGATTTGACGCAGATTGATAATATTACGGTTGATTCACGTATTGCTGATGATGCTCGTAATTTCTTGGCTGCAGCGCAAGCTATTGACACTAGTGAACACTTGATTTCTGGTTACCGAAGCGTTGCGTATCAGGAAGAATTGTTTAATTCATATGTATCGCAGGAAATGGCTGCTGACCCAAGTTTGACACAGTCTGCGGCAGAAGAGTTGGTTAAGACGTATTCACAACCGGCTGGGGCTAGTGAACACCAAACTGGTTTAGCCATGGATATAAGTACTGTTAATTACCTCAATCAAAGTGATGTTGATGTTGTGGAAAAAGTAAAAGCTATTGCACCTGAATATGGATTTGTTCTTCGTTTTCCAAAAGGAAAAAGTGAGTCAACAGGTGTTGATTATGAAGATTGGCACTTCCGTTATGTTGGTAAAGAATCAGCAAAATACATGACTGATAATAATCTTAGCCTTGAAGAATACATTGCTTTGTTGAAGGAGAATAAACGATGAAATCTCGATTCTCTTTTGTTCAATTTCTTGTATTTTTGGCTGTTTTGGTTCTAGGTATTTTTTCACCGCTATATGCTCACCGAGCAACACCTAGTGCAAATAAAACAGAAAAAGTTTCCTATAATAAGTCGGAATTTTTTGCTGATATTGCACCAACGGTTCAAGAAGTGGCAAAAGCTTATGGCGTGCGTCCGTCATTGGTAATGGCACAAGCAGCGTTAGAATCTGATAATGGTCAAAATTTGCTAGCTGTAAAATATCATAATCTCTTTGCTGTTTTAGCGCAGCCAGGAAATAAACCTGTGACTTTGAAATACAAACGTTATTTTGTCAATGAGTGGCAAACTGAAATTGGCCAATTTGCTGTTTATAAATCTTGGGATGATGCTATTTACGATTATTTTGATTTGCTGAAATCAGGTAAAATTCGTAATAGCGAAGGAGCTTATGACGTTATGGTTTCTAACAAAGGGTACAAGAAACCAGCACAAGCACTGCAAGATATTGGCTTTAGTTCAGACCCAAATTATGCGAGTAAATTGATTGCTATTATTGAAGAAAATGACTTAACAACATATGATAAATAAAAAATTAGCACTCTAGTAAAAAGAGTGCTAATTTTTTATGCTTTTTCCTTGACACTGATTTTTAGAGGAGTATAATAGAATTATAAATTAGCAGTCGAGGTAAATGAGTGCTAAAAGTTGAAAGGGCGAGGTTATGATTACACAACGTCAAAGTGAAATTCTGAATTTAATCGTTGAATTGTTTACACAGATGCATGAACCTATTGGCTCTAAAACTTTGCAAGCAACTATCGATTCAAGTAGTGCTACCATTCGTAATGACATGGCTAAACTTGAAAAGCTAGGGTTGCTTGAGAAAGCTCACACGTCTAGTGGACGGATGCCAAGTGCTGCTGGATTTAAGTACTTTGTTGAGCATTCATTGAGTCTTGATAGTATCGATGAACGTGATATTTACCAAGTGGTTAAGGCTTTTGATTTTGAAGCTTTTAAGCTTGATGATATTTTACAAAAGGCAAGTCAAGTCTTGGCTGATATGACTGGTTATACATCAGTGATTTTGGATGTTGAACCAGCCCGCCAGAAATTAACTGCCTTTGATATTGTTCAACTATCAAGTCATGACGCTTTAGCTGTTTTAACTTTGGATGAATCTAAACCAGCAACCATTCAGTTCGCCATTCCGAAAAGCTTTATGTTGAAAGATTTGGTGACTTTGAAAGAAATCGTTGATGAACGTTTGCTTGGTCGCACGGTGATGGATATCCATTATAAGTTACGAACAGAAATTCCACAGGTTTTGCAAAAGTATTTCACAGTGACAGATAATGTTTTGGATTTGTTTGATTATATTTTTGCAGAATTGTTCAGAGAATTGGTTTTTGTAGCTGGTAAAGTTAATTCGCTTGATTATGCTGATTTGGAAACTTACCGTTTCTTGGATAATGACCAACGAGTGGCGGTTGCGCTTCGCTCTTCAATGAAAGAAGATGAAATTGCCAATGTTCAGGTTGCAGATAGTCCAGAGCCAGCTTTAGCAAATGTGACTGTTTTAACACATAAGTTTCTGATTCCTTATCGTGGATTTGGGCTCCTTAGCTTGATTGGTCCCATTGATATGGATTATCGCCGAAGCGTTAGCTTGGTTAATGTTATCGGGCGAGTTTTAGCGATGAAACTTGGTGATTACTACCGATATCTTAATAGTAATCACTACGAGGTCAACTAAGTTTAGTAATTGAATTAAATTGATAAAAAGATAGGGAGGGACACAGTGTCAGAAGAAATTAAAAACGAAGAACTTCAAGAAGAAGTTGAAGCCACTGATGTTGTGACTGAAGAAAAAGTAGAAGAGCAGCCTCAAGAAGATGCTCAAAATGAAGAATTACAAAAAGCACTTGAGCGTGCTGAAGATTTTGAAAATAAATACCTTCGTGCTCATGCTGAAATGAAAAATATTCAACGTCGTGCTAACGAAGAACGTCAACAATTGCAAAAATATCGTTCACAAGATTTAGCTAAAGCAATCTTGCCAAGTTTAGATAACTTGGAACGAGCTCTTGCTGTTGAGGGTTTGACTGACGATGTAAAAAAAGGTCTTGAAATGACACGCGATAGCCTAGTTCGTGCACTTAATGAAGAAGGTGTTGAAGAAGTGGTTGTTGAAAACTTTGACCACAACTTGCACATGGCAGTTCAAACACTTCCAGCGGATGATGAACATCCAGTGGATAGCATTGCACAAGTTCTTCAAAAAGGTTATAAACTTCATGAACGCTTGTTGCGTCCTGCAATGGTTGTTGTTTACAACTAAATGCAAATGACCTGACCGCAATGTCATTAAACTATAACAGAAAGCATAAAAAAGATAAATTCATATAAAAAAGAGGGGTAGAACATGTCTAAAATTATTGGTATTGACTTAGGTACAACAAACTCAGCTGTTGCAGTTCTTGAAGGAACTGACTCAAAAATTATCGCAAATCCAGAAGGTAACCGTACAACTCCATCAGTTGTTTCATTCAAAAACGGTGAAATCATCGTTGGTGATGCTGCAAAACGTCAAGCAGTGACAAACCCAGATACAGTTATCTCTATCAAATCTAAAATGGGTACTTCTGAAAAAGTATCTGCAAACGGTAAAGAATACACTCCACAAGAAATCTCAGCAATGATTCTTCAATACCTTAAAGGTTACGCTGAAGATTACCTTGGTGAAAAAGTAACAAAAGCTGTTATCACAGTTCCTGCATACTTCAACGATGCTCAACGTCAAGCAACTAAAGACGCTGGTAAAATCGCTGGCCTTGAAGTAGAACGTATCGTTAACGAACCAACTGCAGCTGCACTTGCTTACGGTCTTGATAAAACTGATAAAGATGAAAAAATCTTGGTATTTGACCTTGGTGGTGGTACATTCGACGTATCTATCCTTGAACTTGGGGATGGTGTCTTTGACGTACTTGCTACAGCAGGTGATAACAAACTTGGTGGTGACGACTTCGACCAAAAAATTATTGATTGGTTAGTTGCTGACTTCAAGAACGAAAACGGAATTGACCTTAGCCAAGATAAAATGGCCCTTCAACGTTTGAAAGATGCTGCTGAAAAAGCTAAAAAAGATCTTTCAGGTGTTACTCAAACACAAATCTCACTTCCATTCATCACTGCAGGAGCTGCTGGACCTCTTCACTTGGAAACAAGCCTTTCACGTGCTAAATTCGATGATTTGACTCGTGACCTTGTTGAACGTACTAAAACTCCAGTTCGTCAAGCTCTTTCAGATGCAGGTCTTTCAATCTCTGAAATCGACGAAGTTATCCTTGTCGGTGGTTCAACTCGTATCCCTGCCGTTGTAGAAGCTGTTAAAGCTGAAACTGGCAAAGAACCAAACAAATCAGTTAACCCTGATGAAGTAGTTGCTATGGGTGCTGCTATCCAAGGTGGTGTTATCACTGGTGATGTTAAAGACGTCGTACTTCTTGACGTTACTCCATTGTCACTTGGTATCGAAACTATGGGTGGTGTATTTACAAAACTTATCGACCGTAACACTACTATCCCAACTTCTAAATCACAAGTCTTCTCAACAGCTGCTGATAACCAACCAGCTGTAGATATCCATGTTCTTCAAGGTGAACGTCCAATGGCTGCTGATAACAAAACTCTTGGTCGTTTCCAATTGACTGATATCCCAGCTGCACCTCGTGGTATCCCTCAAATCGAAGTAACATTTGATATTGATAAAAACGGTATCGTATCTGTTAAAGCTAAAGACCTTGGTACTCAAAAAGAACAACACATCGTTATCCAATCTAACTCAGGTTTGACTGATGAAGAAATTGAAAAAATGATGAAAGATGCAGAAGCTAACGCAGAGGCTGATGCTAAACGTAAAGAAGAAGTTGATCTTCGTAACGAAGTTGACCAAGCTATCTTTGCAACAGAAAAAACAATCAAAGAAACTGAAGGTAAAGGTTTCGATACAGAACGTGATGCTGCTCAAGCTGCTCTTGATGAATTGAAAGCTGCTCAAGAAGCTAACAATCTTGAAGATATGAAAGCTAAACTTGAAGCTCTTAACGAAAAAGCTCAAGCACTTGCTGTTAAAATGTACGAACAAGCTGCTGCAGCTCAACAAGCAGCACAAGGTGCTGAAGGTGCTCAATCAGCTGATTCATCAAACAACAATGGTGATGACGTTGTTGACGGTGAATTCACTGAAAAATAATTGAGTCTTCTAGACAGATTTACATTGGGTTTGAAACTCAGTATGTTGAAAATATAAATCTAATGCAGAGGTTGCAACCCAGCCTCTGCTTTTGGGTAGAATGCTGATTAATTTGGAGTTCAGAATGAAAAAAGTTGCTTGTGTGATTTACCCGAACTTTTCATTGTATGAAATAGTTGATTTGACCAGTAGTTTAGTATTGCAATATGGTATTAAAGTCGATTATATTTCTTCTAACAAAGAAAGTGTGATTTCTTAAGATGGTTTGATTTGTCAGGCGACAAAGACATTTGATGAAGTTAATCTAGATGATTATTCGTGTGTTATTTTACCAAGAATGTCAGATTTTACTTCTGCGTTGAAAGATAATACTTTGATTCAGTTTTTAAAACAACTAAAAGGAAAATCGATACTAGTTGCGGCTATATCGTCAGCGCCGATTCTATTATCGAAGGCTGGATTATTGGAGAATACTACTTTTACTGGTGGTATATGGCAAAATTTCTTCGGGTATTTTGACTTTCTTTCTAGAGAAAATTTCATTCCAAAGGCGATTCATCAGGATAAAAACATTGTTACAGCTATTGGTTTCGCACATCAGGAACTTGCTAAGAAAATATTAGCTAATTTAGGATTGTGTGATGATGTAGAATTGGTTGATAAGCCCTCAGAAAATTTGATTTTCAATATGTCAGACGAAGATTTTGCAGAAATTAAGTCTTGCTTTGAACATATTTGATGAGTTTCAAGAATCCAAATTTATAGCAGCATTTCAACATTGCCCTATGACTGATTTTAAAGTGCTAAATTTTGTCAGAATAAGAAATAATTAAGGTATTTAATATGAACAATACAGAATTTTACGATCGTTTGGGTGTTTCTAAAGACGCTTCGCAAGCTGAAATTAAAAAAGCTTACCGCAAATTGTCTAAAAAGTATCACCCAGATATTAATAAAGAACCTGGTGCAGAAGAAAAATATAAGGAAATTCAAGAAGCCTATGAAACTTTAGGTGATGAACAAAAACGTGCAGCTTATGACCAATATGGTCCTGCTGGTGCCAACGGTGGCTTCGGTGGCGGAGCTGGCGGCTTTGGTGGTTTTGATGGAGCTGGCTTCGGTGGATTTGAAGATATCTTCTCAAGCTTCTTTGGCGGAGGCGGCGGAATGCGTAATCCAAACGCACCTCGTCAAGGTGATGACCTTCAATACCGTGTCAATTTGACATTTGAAGAAGCTGTCTTTGGTGTTGAAAAAGAAGTAGTTTACAACCGAGAATCAACATGTTCAACTTGTCATGGCTCAGGTGCAAAACCAGGAACTAGTCCCGTAACATGTAGCCGTTGTCATGGTTCAGGTGTGATTAATGTTGATACACAAACACCACTTGGTATGATGCGTCGTCAAGTGACATGTGATGTCTGTCACGGTAAAGGTAAAGAAATCAAAGAACCATGTCACACATGTCATGGAACAGGACACGAAAAGAAAACACACAAAGTGTCTGTTAAAATTCCGGCTGGTGTTGAAACTGGTCAACAAATTCGCTTGCAAGGACAAGGTGAGGCTGGCTTTAACGGCGGTCCTTATGGTGACCTCTTTGTTATCATCAATGTTTTACCAAGTAATAAATTTGAACGTAATGGGTCAACAATTTACTACACAATGAATATCAGCTTTGTTCAAGCAGCTCTTGGTGACACTGTCGAAGTACCAACTGTCCATGGTGATGTTGAAATGACAATTCCAGCTGGTACTCAAACTGGTAAGACTTTCCGACTCCGTGGTAAAGGTGCTCCTAAATTGCATGGTGGTGGTCAAGGTGACCAACACGTTACGGTTAATATTGTGACACCAACAAAACTTAACGATGCACAAGTTAAAGCTCTTAAACAATTTGCGCAAGCAGGTGGCGACAAAGTTGGAAATCCTAAGAAAAAAGGTTTCTTCGACAAAGTTAAAGACGCCTTTGATGGTGAATAATTGAAAACTAAAAAGAGATTGGAATCTATTTTCCGGTCTCTTTTTTTATAGAAGGGGAGATTATGAAAGAATACTTTATTGACGACCAAAATGCTTATATGCGCTATCAAGATTTTCCAGGTGAAAGTAGTCCAATTTTATTTATACATGGTTTAGGGTGTGCAGGGTCTTTTGACTACGGAGAAGTTGTTTCTCAGGAGAGTTTAAAAGATCATCGTTGCATACTTATTGATTTGTTGGGAGCAGGTTACGGTGATAAGCCGGAAGACTTTGATTATCGTGTCAGTTCTCATGCTGCTTATTTGAAATCTTTTGTTGAATCATTAGAATTGACAAATCTTACGATTTTTTGGCATAGCTTAGGTGGACCAATTGCTATTGAATTAGCCAATCTTTGTCTAGATAGAGTTGAACATTTAATTTTAAGTGAACCTAATTTAGATCCGAGTACTTTTGGAAGCTCGAGTTTTGAAATTGCAAGCTTTTCAGAAAAAGAATTCATTGATTTCGGATTTTGTAAAGTATTAGCAGAAAGCAAAAATTCAGGTAATAGTATGTGGGCAGTAACTTTGGCACAGTGGTCACCTTATGCAGTTCATCGAATGTCTGTCAATGCTGTTCAGGGTGGAAAAACATCTTGGCGCCAGATGTTATATGATTTGAATTTACCTAAAACAGTGATTTTTGGAAGAAAATCATTGCTAGATAATGACTATACAAGTTTAGCAGAGGCAGGCGTGTCTTTGAGAGTTGTTGAGGATGCAGGGCACTCGATGGCTTGGGAGAATCCTTCTGGGCTTGCTCAAGCAATTATGGCTGGTTTGAAGGATTAATACTATGCAGAGGTTGGAGTCCATTTTCCAATATCTGTTTTTATGTTAAAATCTGTACGGGGACAGTCTGTTCTAAATTTTCTGGAAAGTCCTCTAGGAAGATGATAAAATACACACATGGTAAGATATAAAGCAACAATTTCATATGATGGTAGGCTTTTTGCCGGTTTTCAGCGTCAACCGAGTGAGCGTTCGGTCCAGGAAGAACTTGAAAAGACCTTACAGAGGCTAAATAGTGGTCAGCCTGTTAAAGTTCACGGTGCAGGTCGTACAGATTCTGGGGTTCATGCTTATGGGCAAGTGGTTCACTTTGATTTGCCGCAGGCGCGTGATGTGGAGAAATTGCGTTTTGGATTGGACACGCAATCCCCAGAAGACATTGACGTGGTGAAGGTTGAATTAGTCAGTGATGACTTTCACTCTCGCTATAATAAACACAGTAAAACTTATGAATTTTTAGTTGATTCTGGTCGTCCTAAGAATCCGATGATGCGTCATTATGCGACGCATTACCCATATCCGTTAGATTTGGCTTTAATGCAGGAAGCTATCAAGGATTTGGTGGGGACACATGATTTTACTGGATTTACAGCTTCAGGAACATCTGTAGAAAATAAAGTTCGCACGATTACACGAGCAACAGTTGACATTGACGAAAAAACTGGTTTCTTTGTCTTTACCTTCAGTGGAAATGGTTTTCTTTATAAACAAGTCCGCAATATGGTGGGGACTTTACTGAAAATTGGAAATGGTCGTATGCCAGTTAGTCAGATTAAGACGGTGTTAGCGTCTAAAAATCGTGATTTGGCTGGACCTACGGCAGCAGGTAATGGGCTTTATTTGAAGGAGATTATTTATGACGAATAAGTACATTTTGGCAATTTCTGGCAATGATATTTTTAGTGGTGGTGGGCTTTATGCTGATTTAGCAACCTACACAACTAATCATTTGCATGGCTTTTTAGCAGTGACTTGTTTAACAGCTTTGACAGACAAAGGTTTTGAAGTTTTTGCGACAGATGACGAGGTGTTTGATCATCAATTAAACAGCTTAAAAGATGTTCCTTTTTCAGGAATTAAATTAGGTTTGTTGCCTAATGTTAGACTGGCTGATAAGGCACTTGAATTTGTTAAAGAGCATAAAGAAATTCCGATTGTACTTGATCCGGTTTTAGTTTGTAAAGAAAAACATGATGTGGAAGTTTCAGCTCTGCGTGACGAGCTTTTGAAATTTTTCCCTTATGTGACGATTATTACTCCTAATTTGGTTGAAGCGGAGCTATTGACCCAAATGACTATCAAGACTTTGGACGATATGAAAGCAGTTGCTAAACGTTTAGTTGATTTGGGTGCTAAACATGTGGTCATCAAAGGTGGTAATCGATTGAGCAAAGAGCAAGCCATTGATGTCTTTTATGATGGCAAAGATTATGAAGTGTTTGAAACAGCTGTGCTTGATAGCAATAATATTGGTGCAGGTTGTACCTTTGCGTCAAGTATTGCGAGTCAATTGGTCCTTGGAAAATCAGCTAAGGAAGCTGTTGCGGTATCAAAAGAGTTTGTTTACCAAGCTATCCGCCATTCAGATAAATATGGAGTGAAACAAAATTATGACGAAAAATAAGACACGCGATTTAACGGTAATGGCGGTTTTGGCGGCGCTTTGCGTTGTGCTTGCCTATATACACATTCCAACGCCAACAGGTTATTTAACCCTTCTTGATGTTGGGATTTATTTCACAGCTTTCTATTTAGGGTCTAAGTCAGGAGCTGTTGTGGGTGGTTTATCAGGTTTTTTGATTGACCTTTTGTTGGGCTATCCACAGTATATGTTTCATAGTTTGATTGCCCACGGTGCACAAGGATTTTTTGCTGGTTGGACAGAGAAAAAACGTATTTTGGGATTAGTTTTTGCAAGTATTTCAATGGTTGCTTGGTACTTCTTAGCGGCATTACTTTTAGGATATGGTTGGGGTGCTGCTTGGGCTAGTATTCCAGGAAACTTACTCCAAAATATTTTTGGCATGTTTGCAGGTTATTTGATTTTTCTATCGTTTGGAAAAGGGATTAACAAAAAATAGATTAGTAAACCAGGGAGGCATAAGATGGATTTAGAAGCATTAGCAAAAGAAACACGAGCAATTGTTGTTGATATTGTGGAACGCTCAGCCATTAAAAAAGGACAAATTTTTGTCCTTGGGTTATCATCTAGCGAAGTAGCAGGTGGCTTGATTGGAAAAAATAGCAGCGCAGAAATTGGTGAAGTGATTGTAAAAACCATTCTCGATGAACTTAATGAGCGCGGTATTTATCTAGCTGTTCAGGGATGTGAACATTTGAATCGTGCTTTGACAGTCGAACGTGAATTAGCTGAAAAGAAAGATTTAGAAATCGTCAATGTTATTCCAAATCTACACGCTGGTGGTAGTGGTCAAGTGGCTGCTTTTAAATTCATGAGCGACCCGGTTGAGGTAGAAGAAATTGTGGCGCATGCAGGGCTTGATATCGGTGACACTTTTATCGGTATGCATGTCAAGCGCGTTCAAGTTCCTCTTATTCCAGTTCAACGTGAACTTGATGGTGCCCACGTCACAGCGCTTGCTAGCCGACCAAAACTTATCGGTGGTGCGCGTGCGACTTACACAGTAGACCCAATCCGTAAATTTTAAACAATTATAAAAAGGCTGAAGTGCTGAACTTCAACCTTTTTTGCTTATTTAGAAAGTATCGGATTAGCATACATTGTTGGCAAATGAATATCGTTTTCCAAGAGGGCTTTTTGGTAAAGGCGATAGAAGTTTGAGTAAATGTAGCTTTGTTTACCGTTTTGAACGAAAATATCAATTCGGAAAACAAGTTGAGCAGTGCTATTAGTATGTGGACCAAGAATTGTCGGACTACCAACGATTTCAGGAAAATTTGGTAATTGTTCTTGGTTAACGGTTTTGATGATATTGGCTACTTTCTCAAGGTCAGTGTGAGCGTAGATTGGAATATCAATCTGAACACGCATATCACCACGAGATTTATTTGAAACAACAGTGATATTACGGTTAGGAATGAAATGCAAGGTTCCGTCAAAACCACGAATTTGTGTTGTACGGATACCAACGCTTGAGATGTTTCCTTCGACAGCTCCGATAACAACTGAGTCACCGACTTCGAATTGATTTTCAAGCAAGATGAAGAAACCATTGACGACATCAGTCAAGAAACCTTGTGCCCCAAGACCAAGGGCAACCCCAGCAAGTCCAGCACCTGCAAGAAGACTTGAAACAGGAACACCTAGAATGCTTAACACCCAGTAGATAAAGAAAAAGTAGAGGGTGTAATTCATAATATTGTGGAGCAGTTTCGTGATGGTTTTTTGACGTGCTTCAGTTTGACGTGAGAGTGCAATTGATTTTGCAACAGCATGTGTGAAAATGAAATTAACAACCCTTTTAGCAACGAGAAAAAGCACAAGAAGCAGGATAAGAGACATTGTTTTTGAGATAAGATCAATAGCAATCTCTTCTACCTGAAGTTGTTCGATATATTTTGAAATAATGTTCATACCCATAGTTTATTAAAAAAATACTTTGCAAGCAAGTTTTTATTAATTTGATTTGTTGACACAAAGTAATAATAGGCAAAACTGCTGAAATGATAAGAAAAAACTTAGCCTCTAAAACCATTGATATAACACTATTCTTTGACAAAAAAGCCTGAAATATGTTAAACTAAACTGTATATAAAATTTTAAGGAGAAATGACTTCATGTCTGTATCATTTGAAAACAAAGCTACTAACCGTGGCGTGATTACATTCACAATCGGTCAAGATAAAATCAAACCAGCTCTTGATCAAGCATTCAACAAAGTTAAGAAAAATTTGAACGCACCTGGCTTCCGTAAAGGTCACATGCCACGTGCCGTATTTAACCAACAATTTGGTGAAGAAGCACTTTACGAAGATGCATTGAACGCACTTCTTCCAGCAGCTTACCAAGCAGCGGTTGCAGAACTTAGCCTTGATGTTGTTGCTCAACCAAAAATTGACATCCAATCAATGGAAAAAGGTCAAGAATGGACTTTGACTGCTGAAGTTGTTACAAAACCAGAAGTTAAACTTGGTGACTACAAAAACCTTGAAGTATCAGTAGAAGCTTCTAAAGAAGTAACTGACGCTGAAGTTGACGAAAAAGTTGAACGCGAACGCAACAACCTTGCTGAACTTATCGTTAAAGAAGGTGCAGCAGAACTTGGTGATACAGTTGTTATCGACTTTGTAGGTTCAGTTGACGGTGTTGAATTTGACGGTGGTAAAGGTGAAAACTTCTCACTTGAACTTGGTTCAGGTCAATTCATCCCTGGTTTCGAAGACCAATTAGTTGGTGCTAAAGCTGGTGAAACTGTAGAAGTTAACGTAACATTCCCAGAACAATACCAAGCTGAAGATCTTGCTGGTAAAGATGCTAAATTCGTTACAACTGTACACGAAGTTAAAGCTAAAGAAGTTCCAGCTCTTGACGACGAACTTGCTAAAGACATCGACGAAGAAGTTGAAACTCTTGACGAATTGAAAGCTAAATACCGTAAAGAACTTGAATCAGCTAAAGAAATCGCATTTGACGATGCTGTTGAAGGTGCTGCTCTTGAATTGGCTGTTGCAAATGCTGAAATCGTTGAATTGCCAGAAGAAATGGTTCACGACGAAGTTCACCGCGCTATGAACGAATTCATGGGTAACATGCAACGTCAAGGTATCTCTCCAGAAATGTACTTCCAATTAACTGGTACAACTGAAGAAGACCTTCACAAACAATACGAAGCTGACGCTGACAAACGTGTTAAAACTAACCTTGTTATCGAAGCTATCGCTAAAGCAGAAGGATTTGAAGCTTCTGACGAAGAAATCGAAAAAGAAATCAACGACCTTGCTTCAGAATACAACATGGAAGTTGAACAAGTTCGTAACCTTCTTTCAGCAGATATGCTTAAACACGATATCGCTATGAAGAAAGCTGTTGAAGTGGTAACAAGCACTGCAAAAGTAAAATAATTTATCCTTAGATAAATAGTTATAAAGTCAGGTAATCTATAGATTACTTGGCTTTTTAGGCCCTTTCTCAGAAATTCTTATAAATCTTTTGACGAATTGACAAAATTAGCGTAAAATAGAGAATAACGAAAATTAAGATAATAGGGTTATTGTGGCTGTTTGCTCACATCCTAAGATTAATAAGGAGAATTACCTTGGAATTAGAAGTATTTGCTGGACAAGAAAAAAGCGAACTTTCAATGATTGAAGTTGCACGTGCTATTCTGGAAGAACGTGGACGCGATCATGAAATGTATTTCAGCGATCTTGTAAATGAGATCCAAAACTACCTCGAAAAATCTGACGCAGAAATTCGTGAAGCTTTACCATATTTTTACTCGGCATTGAACGTTGATGGAAGCTTTATTCCACTTGGCGACAACAAATGGGGACTTCGTTCATGGTATGCTATCGACGAAATCGACGAAGAAATCATTACACTTGAAGAAGATGAAAATGGAGCACCAAAACGTAAACGTAAACGTGTAAATGCCTTTATGGATGGTGATGAAGATGCTATTGACTATTCAGATGATGACCCAGAAGATGAAGACTTCACACCTGAATCATCTGATTTAGAGTACGATGAAGAAAATCCAGATGATGAAAAATCCGAAGTTGAGTCATATGATTCAGAAATCAACGAAATCATTCCAGATGATGATTTGGATGAAGAAGTTGATATCAACGAAGAAGATGATGAAGATGACGATTTAGACGAAGAATAATTAGTTTAAGTGTCTAAAATTAATTTAAAAAACTAATTCATATCATTTGACAAAAGTCTCAGGATAGTTTATAGTATTATTTGGGCACCTCTTTTTTAGAGGTCTGAGAAAAGCTCCCTAACTTTTTAGGGAGCTATTTTTGTTTTCCTAAAAGTAAATGGCCATTTGCTTTTTTTATTTATCGAATAAATTTGCTAATTATTTGATATTCTTTCGCTTTCAATTTTCAAGCACTTATCGTTTGCTATCATTTTTATTTTAAAGGAGTTTTATTTAATGACTAAGTATATTTTTGTTACTGGTGGTGTTGTTTCTTCTATCGGTAAGGGAATCGTTGCTGCAAGTCTTGGTCGTCTTTTGAAAAATCGTGGTCTTAAAGTGACTATCCAAAAATTTGACCCATACATCAACATTGACCCAGGTACAATGAGTCCTTATCAACACGGTGAAGTTTATGTAACAGACGATGGTGCGGAAACTGACCTTGACCTTGGTCACTACGAACGTTTCATCGATATCAACCTTAACAAATATTCAAACGTTACAACTGGTAAAATCTACAGCGAAGTTCTTCGTAAAGAACGTAAAGGTGAATACCTTGGTGCAACTGTCCAAGTTATTCCACACATCACTGACGCTTTGAAAGAAAAAATCAAACGCGCTGCTACAACAACTGACTCTGATGTTATCATCACTGAAGTTGGTGGTACAGTTGGTGATATCGAAAGTCTTCCTTTCCTTGAAGCTCTTCGTCAAATGAAAGCTGATGTTGGTGCGGATAACGTTATGTACATCCACACAACTCTTCTTCCATACCTTAAAGCTGCTGGTGAAATGAAAACTAAACCAACACAACACTCAGTTAAAGAATTACGTGGGCTTGGTATTCAACCAAACATGTTGGTTATCCGTACTGAAAAACCAGCTGGTCAAGGCATTAAAAATAAATTGGCACAATTCTGTGACGTAGCTCCAGAAGCTGTAATTGAGTCACTTGATGTGGATCACATTTACCAAATTCCACTTAACATGCAAGCTCAAAATATGGACCAAATCGTTTGTGATCATTTAAAACTTGATGTGCCAAAAGCTGATATGTCAGAATGGTCAGCAATGGTTGATAAGATCATGAACCTTAAAAAATCAACTAAAATTGCTCTTGTTGGTAAATATGTTGAATTGCCAGATGCATACCTTTCAGTTATTGAAGCACTTAAACACTCAGGTTACGTTAACGATGCAGCAATTGACCTTAAATGGGTTAACGCTAACGACTTGACTGCTGATAACGTTGAAGAAGTGCTTGGTGATGCTGATGGTATCATCGTTCCTGGTGGATTCGGTCAACGTGGTACAGAAGGTAAAATCGAAGCTATTCGTTATGCGCGTGAAAAAGATGTGCCAATGTTAGGTATCTGTCTTGGTATGCAATTGACATGTGTGGAATTTGCTCGCCACGTCTTGAATATGGAAGGTGCAAACTCTGCTGAGCTTGATCCAGAGACTAAATATCCAATCATCGACATCATGCGTGACCAAATCGATATTGAAGACATGGGTGGAACACTTCGCCTTGGGCTTTACCCATGTAAATTAAAACCAGGTTCACGTGCAGCACAAGCTTACAACAATCAAGAAGTTGTGCAACGTCGTCACCGTCACCGTTACGAATTTAACACTAAATTCCGTGAACAATTTGAAGCTGCAGGTTTTGTTTTCTCAGGTGTATCGCCAGATAATCGCTTGATGGAAGTTGTTGAATTGCCAGAGAAAAAATTCTTCGTGGCTGCTCAATATCACCCAGAACTTCAAAGTCGTCCAAACCGTCCAGAAGAGCTTTACACAGCCTTTGTGACAGCAGCGATTGAAAATAGCAAATAATCACTAAAACAGATTAACACTCTTCAAGCTAAAAGCTTGGGGGTGTTTTTTTGATAATACAATTCTAATGAATCTGTACCCCTTTTATTTTTAGAAAAAAATAGTATAATAGTGATCATGAGAAAAATTAGAATTAGAAAACATCGTATTTTATTGGGAATTATTGCTCTACTTTTTGTAGTAAGTGTCGGAGCAAGTTTTTATTTTTTCCATGTAGCACAAATTCGTGAAGAAAAATCATTCATTAATAATAATGGTCGTTCAAAAGACAATTCTCTCTACGCCTATGAGCAGAGTTTTGACCAACTGACTAAAGAAACGCTTTGGATGACCAACCAAGGTTTAAAACAAGATGCTTGGTATGTTCCTGCAGAAACAGCAACAAATAAAACGGTTATTGTTGTTCATGGGTTTACAAACGATAAGGAAGATATGAAGCCTTATGCATGGATGTTTCATGAGCTAGGCTACAATGTCCTTATGCCCGATAATATGTCGCATGGTGACAGCGAAGGGCAAATCATTGGATATGGCTGGAACGACCGCTTAAACGTCATAAAATGGGCGGAGATGCTAGTTGAACAAAATTCAGACAGCGAAATTACCTTGTTTGGTGTTTCTATGGGTGGGGCTACCGTTATGATGGCTTCAGGTGAAGAAACATTACCAAAACAAGTGGTTAATATTGTTGAAGACTGCGGTTATAGTAGTGTTTGGGATGAATTAAAATATCAAGCTAAAGCTATGTATAACTTACCTGCTTTCCCGATTCTTTATGAAGTGTCTGCAGTATCAAAAGTTCGAGCAGGTTTCTCATATGGACAAGCCAGCTGTGTGAAACAATTAAAAAACAATACGCGCCCAATTCTTTTTATCCATGGTAGCGAAGATAAGTTCGTTCCAACAAGTATGGTTTATAAAAATTATCGTGCAACAAATAGTGAGAAAGACCTTTATATAGCTAAGGGTGCAGCGCATGCCAAATCTTTTGAAAGTGATCCTAAAACATACATTGAAAAAATTTCAGCTTTTTTGACAAAAAAATGAAAAATAGTGTTGACAGAACTATGAATGGCTGATATAATTATTTATGTTGTTAAGGAACAGCGGAAATGGCGGAATTGGCAGACGCGCAGGACTAAGGATCCTGTGATCGCTTTAGATCGTGAGGGTTCAAGTCCCTCTTTCCGCAGAGTGACAAGCCAGAGAGTGCTTGTCTTTTTTTGTGCTAAAAATCCATTAATTGAAAATAAAAATGAAAGCAGTGAGAATACTTGAAAAATACTTTCCTATTTACACTGCTTTTTTCACAGAAAATTAACCAAATTGTAAGTAACGCTAGTAATCTGATAAAATTTGTGATAAAATGTACGTGTAAAAGGGTTTATCCCAAAAAATAAATAGGAGGCCTATATAATGGCAATCGTTTCAGCGGAAAAATTTGTCAAAGCAGCCCGTGATAACGGATATGCAGTTGGTGGATTTAACACAAACAACCTTGAATGGACTCAAGCAATTTTACGTGCGGCAGAAGCTAAAAAAGCTCCAATTCTTATCCAAACTTCAATGGGTGCTGCAAAATACATGGGTGGTTACAAACTTTGTAAAGCACTCATTGAAAACCTTGTAGAATCAATGGGTATCACTGTACCAGTTGCTATTCACCTTGACCACGGTCACTACGATGATGCTCTTGAGTGTATCGAAGTTGGTTACACTTCAATCATGTTTGATGGTTCACACCTTCCAATTGAAGAAAATCTTGAAAAAGCAAAAGAAGTTGTTGCTAAAGCACATGCTAAAGGTATCTCAGTTGAAGCTGAAGTTGGTACTATCGGTGGTGAAGAAGACGGTATCGTCGGTAAAGGTGAATTGGCACCAATCGAAGATGCTAAAGCTATGGTTGCAACTGGTGTTGACTTCTTGGCTGCAGGTATCGGTAACATCCACGGTCCTTACCCAGAAAACTGGGAAGGTCTTGACCTTAATCACTTGCAAAAATTGACAGAAGCTGTACCAGGTTTCCCAATCGTATTGCACGGTGGATCAGGTATTCCTGATGATCAAATCCAAGAAGCTATCAAACTTGGTGTTGCTAAAGTTAACGTTAATACAGAATGTCAAATCGCATTTGCTAACGCAACACGTAAATTTGTTGCTGAATACGAAGCAAATGAAGCAGAATACGACAAGAAGAAACTCTTCGACCCACGTAAATTCTTGAAACCAGGTTTCGAGGCTATTACAGAAGCTGTTGAAGAACGTATCGACGTATTTGGTTCAGCAAACAAAGCTTAATCAAACTTCGTTTAGAAAAACTTCCCATTTGGGGAGTTTTTTTGTGTTAATCGTTATTATTTAATTGACAAATTTTAGTTGAGTGATATAATGTCTTTGTTAGCCGATTTAGCTCAGTCGGTAGAGCAACGCACTCGTAACGCGTAGGTCGTAGGTTCGATTCCTGCAATCGGCAAATAGTTTTAAATCCTGATAGTTATTAGGATTTTTGTTTACAAAATCTTTTAGAGTTTTTAGTAGAAATCAGTTTGAGGATAGAAAATCATACGTGCTTTCGTAATTATTTTTTGCTGATTATTTGCTAAAAAGCTTGCGAAAACATGCTGAATATGATATTATTTTATGGTATGTGGTGTAAAGCACCTATAATCTAAGTAGGAGGACGTAGATAAAATGGCTAAAGTTTGTTATTTCACAGGTCGTAAGACTGTATCAGGAAACAACCGTTCACATGCAATGAACAAAACAAAACGTGCAGTTAAACCAAATCTTCAAAAAGTGACTGTTCTTGTTAATGGAAAACCTAAAAAAGTTTGGGCATCAGCTCGTGCGCTTAAATCTGGTAAAGTAGAACGCGTATAAAATAAAAGCCGAAAGGCTTTTTTCTTTGTTTTGTAGCCGGTAATTTTCCATAATTTTTTACAATACGGCTAATATATGGTAAAATAAACTGATAAAAACTTTTGAGGTAGTAAATATGACTGTGAAAATTAATACAAAAGATGGCCAAATTGAGTTATCTGACGACGTAATTGCAACTGTTGTTGGTGGTTCAGCAACAGAAATTTTTGGTGTTGTTGGTATGGTAAGTAAAAGTGCTCTTAAGGATAATTTTCAAGCGCTTCTGCGTAAAGAAAACTACGCAAAAGGTGTTGTTGTCAAATCAACAGAAAGTGGTATTTCAGTCGATGTTTACACTGTAATGTCATATGGTGTGAAGATTTCTGAGGTATCAAAAAACATTCAGGAACGTGTCAAGTTCAACCTCGAAAACCAACTTGGCCTTTCAGCAGATACGGTGAATGTTTACGTACAAAATATTAAAGTTGTAGGAGAAGATTAGTGTCAAATATTACAACCAGTTTATTCCAAGAAATGGTTCAAGCTGCTAGCACACGTCTTGGAAATCAAGCAGAATATGTAAACTCCCTTAATGTTTTCCCTGTACCAGATGGTGATACAGGAACAAACATGGGAATGACAATTGAAAATGGTGCCAAAGAAGTTGCAGACAAACCTGCATCTACTGTTGGAGAAGTTGGACAAATCCTTTCAAAAGGTCTTTTGATGGGTGCACGTGGTAACTCAGGGGTTATTACATCTCAATTATTCCGTGGATTCGGTCAAGCAATCAAAGATAAAGAAGAATTGACTGGTAAAGACCTTGCACATGCCTTCCAATCAGGTGTTGAAGTTGCTTACAAAGCTGTTATGAAACCTGTTGAAGGTACTATTTTGACTGTTTCTCGTGGTGCTGCAACTGCTGCGCTTAAAAAAGCTGAAGAAACTGATGATGCTGTTGAAGTTATGCGTGCTGCACTTGATGGTGCAAAAGGCGCTTTGGCTAAAACACCAGAAATGCTTCCTGTTTTGAAAGAAGTTGGTGTTGTCGATTCAGGTGGTCAAGGTTTGGTCTTCATCTATGAAGGTTTCCTTGCTGCTTTGACTGGTGAATATATTGCTTCCGAAGATTTCAAAGCAACTCCAGCTGTTATGACAGAAATGATTAACGCTGAACACCACAAATCTGTAGCTGAACACGTTGCAACTGAAGATATCAAGTACGGTTACTGTACTGAAATCATGGTTGCTCTAAAACAAGGTCCTACTTATGTAAAAGAATTTAACTACGATGAGTTTCAAGGTTTCTTGAGTGGCTTAGGTGATTCACTTATTCTTGTTAACGACGATGAAATTGCTAAAGTTCACGTCCACACAGAAGACCCAGGATTAGTCCTTCAAGAAGGTCTTAAATACGGTGCTCTTAAAAAAGTTAAAGTTGATAACATGCGTAACCAGCACGATGCTGTTCTTGAAAAAGATCAAGCTCAATCAACAGCTGCTAGCCAAGAAGCAAAAGATTTCGCAATCGTTGCGGTATGTGCTGGTGATGGATTAGCTGACATCTTCAAATCACAAGGTGTTGACTACGTTATCTCAGGTGGCCAAACAATGAACCCATCTACAGAAGACATCTTGAAAGCTATTGATGCTGTTAACGCTAAAAATGTTATTATCTTGCCAAATAACAAAAACATCTTCATGGCTGCTCAATCAGCAGCAGAAGTGTCTGAAGTCCCAGCTGCAGTTGTTGAAACACGTACTGTACCTCAAGGATTTACAAGCTTGTTAGCCTTCAATCCAACTCAATCATTGGAAGAAAACGTTGAAGCTATGACTGCAAGCCTTTCAGATGTTGTTAGTGGTAGCGTGACACTTGCTGTTCGTGATACTTCAATTGATGGTCTTGAAATTCACCAAGATGATAACCTAGGTATGGTTGATGGTAAAATCGTGGTTTCAAACCCAGACATGACAACTACTTTGAAAGAAACATTCGCTAAAATGATTGACGAAGATAGCGAAATTATCACTATCTACGTTGGTGAAGATGGAAGCCAAGAATTGGCAGAAGAAATAGCTGATTACTTAGAATCGACTTACGAAGATGTAGAAGTTGAAATTCACGAAGGTAAACAACCAGTTTATCCATACTTGATGAGTGTTGAATAATTTCTTATTTAATATAAAAGATAGAAGGAAGCACTTCGGTGCTTTCTTTTTTTATGTAAAAAATTTTCTTTTCTCCATAAAAGGCGTCAATTCAATATCTAATAGAAAGAAAATTGTTAACTAACAAAATCTTCTGAAAATTTTCTTGACTTTATTTTTTAAAGTGTTAACATGGTGTGTAAGATTTAATTGATAGGAGAAAACAGATGAGAAGTGACATGATTAAGGTAGGTGTGGATAAAGCACCAGCCCGTGGTCTTCTTTATGCAACCGGGCAAGTAAAATCTGCTAAAGATATGCAAAAACCATTTATCGCAATTTGTAATTCTTACATTGATATTGTTCCTGGACATGTTCATTTGCGTGAATTGGCAGATGTCGCCAAGGAAGCTATTCGTGAAATGGGTGGTATTCCTTTTGAATTCAATACCATTGGGGTAGACGACGGAATTGCTATGGGGCATATTGGGATGCGTTATAGCCTTCCATCTCGTGAAATCATTGCAGATGCTGCTGAAACAGTCATTAATGCGCACTGGTTTGATGGTGTTTTCTATATTCCTAACTGTGACAAAATTACACCGGGTATGATTTTAGCTGGACTTCGTACCAATGTTCCTGCAGTCTTTTGTTCAGGTGGTCCGATGAAGGGCGGTATTGATATGACAGGTCACCAAGCAACCTTGTCAAGCCTTTTTGAAGCTGTCGGAACTTATCAAGCTGGTGGTATGTCTAAGAAAGAATTGGATTATTTGGAACAAAATGCTTGTCCAACATGTGGTTCTTGTGCGGGTATGTTTACAGCTAATTCAATGAACTCTCTTATGGAAGTGCTAGGTCTTGCTCTTCCTGGAAATGGTACTGTTCTTGCGGTATCTGATCAACGTCGTGAATTGGTTCGTCAAGCTGCTAAACATTTGATGGACAATGTTAAAAATAACTTGCGTCCAAGAGACATTATCACTAAAGAAGCTATTGATGATGCTTTTGCTCTTGATATGGCTATGGGTGGTTCTACCAATACCGTTCTTCATACGCTTGCTATCGCACGTGAGGCGGGTATCGATTATAATTTAACAGATATCAATGAAATTGCTAAGAAGACGCCATATTTGTCTAAAATTGCACCATCAAGTGTTTATACTATGCACGATGTCCAAGAAGCAGGTGGTATCTCAGCTATTATTAATCAATTGATTAAAAAAGGTACTATCAAGGGTGATCGTATTACAGTTACTGGTAAGACTTTGAAAGAAAATGTAGCTGGTGCAGAAATTAAGAATGAAGAAATCATTCACCCAATTGAACATCCAATTTCTCCAGTGGGTGGTTTGTCAGTTCTTTACGGTAATATCGCACAAGATGGAGCTGTTATTAAAGTTGGTGGCGTTGACCCTTCTGTTAAAACATTCCGTGGTAAAGCGATTTGCTGTGATTCACAAGATGAAGCTCTTGAATTGATTGATAATGGTACCGTTAAAAAAGGTCATGTGGTCGTTATTCGTTATGAAGGCCCTCAAGGTGGACCAGGTATGCCAGAAATGCTTGCGCCAACTTCTAAGATTGTTGGACGTGGTCTTGGTAAAGATGTTGCTCTTATCACAGATGGTCGTTTCTCTGGGGCAACACGTGGTATCGCTATTGGTCATGTGTCACCAGAAGCTGCAGAGGGTGGGAATATTGCTCTCATCGAAGATGGTGATGAAATCTATATTGATTTGACAAATCGTACTATTGATTTACTTGTGGATGATGCGACATTAGAAAAACGTCGCAAACACTTGAAACCATTTAAGTCAAAAATTTCAAGCGGTTGGTTACGTCGTTACACAGCCTTTGCGTCATCAGCTAACTTTGGTGGTTCAATGATGACTCAAGAAGAGTTTGAAGAACGTAAAGCGGAACGTGAAAAACAAGAAAATAAATAAGGCAGATTAAATATTTTTGAAAGTGTTCAAAATATTTGTTCACTTTCTCTTGCTTTATTTTTTTTAAATGTTATTATAGTAACAAGATGTTAGAATTTTTAGATAATTCGGAATTTATATGAAAAGGAGGACTTTGTGAAACAGATTAGATTAAAAGAATCCAGGAATGGATCGGAATTATTATTGGAAACCTTGGCTAGTCTGGGAATTGATACGATTTTTGGCTACCCAGGTGGAGCCGTTCTGCCACTGTATGATGCGATTTATAATTTTGATGGTATTCGTCATATTTTGGCTCGTCATGAGCAAGGTGCCCTTCATGAAGCCGAAGGTTATGCTAAATCAACCGGTAAACTTGGTGTTGCTATTGTAACAAGTGGACCTGGTGCAACGAACGCCATTACAGGTATTGCAGATGGTATGAGTGATAGTGTTCCAATGCTTATCTTTACCGGTCAAGTCGGAATGTCTGGTATTGGTAAAGATGCTTTCCAAGAAGCTGATATTATCGGTATCACAATGCCAATCACGAAATACAATTATCAGATTCGTGATGTTGCAGATGTGCCACGCATTGTGACAGAAGCTGTTCATATTGCAACAACAGGTCGACCTGGTCCAGTTGTTATTGACCTTCCAAAAAATATTTCGGCTGCTAAAACAACAGTTTATAATGATCCCACTGTTGATCTTCCAAGTTACCAACCAACCTTGGAACCAAATGCTTTGCAGGTCAAGAAAATTTTGACTCAGTTGAAAAAGGCAAAACGTCCGCTGATTATCGCTGGTGGTGGTGTCAATTACTCAGGTGCTTCTAAGGAGTTAATTGCTTTTGCAGAACGCTATAACATTCCTGTTGTTTCAACCTTACTGAGTTTGGGTGTTATGCCAATTAATCATCCCCTTTCTCTGGGGATGGGTGGCATGCATGGTTCATATGCGTCAAACATGGCTTTGACACAATGTGATTTTATGATTAATTTTGGGTCGCGTTTTGCAGATCGTTTGACTGGTAATCCAGCTACTTTTGCTAAAAAAGCAGTGGTTGCTCATGTGGATATTGATCCTGCGGAAATCGGAAAAGTCGTCAAGACACAAATTCCAATTGTTGGTGATGCCAAGTGTACATTACAGATTCTTCTGGAAGAAGATGAAGTTAAAACACATCACGATGATTGGACTGAATCAGTTCTTGCTAATAAAGCTAAAGCGCCGTTTAGCTATGACTTTGATGAAACAGTTATCAAACCACAACATGTCATTGCTACAATTGGTAAAGTAACAGATGGCGATGCTATCGTGGTTACAGACGTCGGCCAACACCAAATGTGGGCAGCTCAATTTTATCCATATAAAAATGAGCGTCAACTGATTACATCTGGTGGTCTTGGAACAATGGGATTCGGAATTCCAGCTGCTATCGGTGCTAAGTTAGCGAATCCAGATAAAGAAGTTATTCTCTTTGTCGGTGATGGCGGTTTCCAAATGACAAACCAAGAGTTAGCTTTGCTAAATGGTTATGGTGTTCCAATTAAAGTGGTTCTGATTAACAACCACTCACTTGGTATGGTTCGTCAATGGCAAGAATCTTTCTACGATGAACATCGCAGTGAGTCGACTTTTGATGATGAGCCAAACTTCCAAATGATGGCAGAAGCCTACGGCATTGCTCACCACAAATTTACTAATCCGAAAACATTGGAAGAGGACTTGAAAGTTATCGCTGAAAATAAGCCAATGTTGATTGAGGTTGCGATTTCTAATCGTGAACATGTTTATCCAATGGTTCCATCAGGTAAATCAAATAGTGAAATGTTGGGGGTGAAGTTTAATGCGTAGAATGTTGACAGCAAAGCTTCAAAATTCAACAGGTGTTCTTAATCGTTTCACAGGCGTCCTCTCACGCCAACAGGTTAACATTGAGTCTATTTCCGTTGGACAAACAATGGAAGACAATGTCTCTCGAATTACGATTATTATCGATGTCGAGAGTTTGGAAGAAGTTGAACAAATCATCAAACAATTGAACCGTTTGATTGATGTGCTTCGTGTTCGTGATATTACGGATATTCCACACTTGGAACGTGAAGTGATTTTAGTTAAATTAACAGCACCAACAAGCAAACGTGCCGAGATTTTAGCGGTTATTCAACCGTTTCGTGCAAGTGTTGTTGACGTAGCACCAAAATCAATTACTATTCAGGTAACTGGTGATGGTGATAAAATCGATGCTTTGCTTCGTGTTGTCAAACCTTATGGTATTCAGAATCTTGCCCGCACAGGTGCGACAGGATTCTCAAGAGATTTTTCTTGTTAAACAATTAATTTAGTTAACAGTTGCCTAGCCAGGCAGTTAAAATAAAAATAGAAAAGAGATATTTATTATGGCAGTAACAATGGAATACGAAAAAGACGTAAAAGTAGCAGCTCTTGATGGTAAAAAAATTGCCGTTATTGGTTATGGATCACAAGGTCATGCTCATGCTCAAAACTTGCGTGACTCAGGTCACGATGTTATCATTGGGGTTCGCCATGGTAAATCATTCGATAAAGCAAAAGAAGATGGATTTGATACTTATGAAGTAGCAGAAGCAACAAAACTTGCTGATGTTATCATGGTATTGGCTCCTGATGAAATCCAAGCTAAACTTTATGCTGAAGAAATCGCTCCAAACCTTGAAGCTGGTAACGCTCTTGGATTTGCACATGGTTTTAATATCCGTTTTGGATACATTAAAGCTCCAGAAACAGTAGATGTCTTCATGTGTGCTCCTAAAGGACCAGGTCACCTTGTTCGTCGTACTTACACAGAAGGATTTGGTGTACCAGCACTTTACGCTGTTTACCAAGATGCTACTGGTAATGCTAAAGACATCGCAATGGATTGGTCTAAAGGTATCGGTGCTGCACGTGTTGGACTTCTTGAAACAACATTTAAAGAAGAAACTGAAGAAGACCTCTTTGGTGAACAAGCAGTACTTTGTGGTGGTTTAACTGCTCTTATCGAAGCTGGTTTTGAAGTTCTTACTGAAGCTGGCTATGCTCCAGAATTGGCTTACTTTGAAGTTCTTCATGAAATGAAACTTATCGTTGACCTTATCTACGAAGGTGGATTCAAGAAAATGCGTCAATCAATTTCAAATACAGCTGAATTTGGTGACTACGTATCTGGACCACGTGTTATCACTAAAGATGTTAAAGAAAATATGAAAGCTGTTCTTGCTGATATCCAATCAGGTAAATTCGCTGAAGATTTTGTTAACGACTACCAAGCAGGTCGTCCAAAACTTGAAGCATACCGTAAAGAAGCTGCAGCTCTTGAAATTGAAAAAGTGGGTGCTGAACTTCGTAAAGCAATGCCTTTTGTTAACCAAAACGATGACGATGCATTCAAAATTTATAACTAATTTTTGAAGAAATCCACTTATAAAAGGCCGATGTTTGTCATCGGTTTTTTATCTATTAATCAGCAATTTGTCATATAAAATATTTAGATATTAGAAGAGGTAGTTTATGATCTTAGCTAAGGATGTTGTTGACGCCTATGACGTCTTGAAAGATGTTGTTGAGCGTACACCCCTAGATTTTGACCGCTATTTGTCGGAAAAATATGGTGCAACTGTTTATCTTAAACGTGAAAACATGCAGAAGGTCCGTTCTTTCAAAATTCGTGGAGCCTACTATGCTATTCACCAATTATCAGAGGATGAAAAAAAACGTGGTGTAGTATGTGCTTCAGCTGGTAACCACGCTCAAGGTGTTGCCTTTACGTGTCATGAAATGAAGATTCCAGCAACAATTTTTATGCCAGTAACAACTCCGCAACAAAAAATTGGGCAAGTGAGATTTTTTGGTGGTCCTTATGTGACGATTAAGCTTGTTGGAGATACTTTTGATGCATCAGCTCAAGCAGCACAAGATTTTACAAAATCAGAAGGAATGACTTTTATCGATCCTTTTGATGATGAAAATGTGCAGGCTGGTCAAGGAACGGTAGCTTACGAGATTTATGAACAAGCTCAAGAAGAAGGTGTAACTTTTGATCAAATCTTTGTGCCAGTTGGTGGGGGTGGTTTAATTGCAGGAGTTGCCACATACATTAAAGATGTAGCTCCAGAAATCCAAGTAGTTGGAGTCGAAGCCTCAGGTGCTCGTAGCATGCGTGCTGCTTTTGACAAAGGACATCCTGTTAAATTGGAAGAAATCGATAAATTTGCTGATGGGATTGCAGTGCAAAAAGTTGGTGAAAAAACTTTTGAAGTTGCTCGTAAACATGTGGATAAATTAGTTTGTGTTGATGAAGGTTTGATTTCTGAAACACTTATCGATATGTATTCAAAACAAGGAATTATTGCTGAGCCTGCAGGAGCTTCTTCAATCGCAGCTCTTGAAGTGATGAAAGATGAGATTAAAGGGAAGACGGTTGTTTGTATCATTTCTGGTGGTAATAATGATATCAATCGTATGCAAGAGATGGAAGAACGTGCCCTTATCTATGATGGAGTGAAACATTACTTTGTGGTTAACTTCCCACAACGTCCAGGTGCCCTACGTGAATTTGTCAACAACATTCTTGGTCCAAACGATGACATTACGCGTTTTGAGTACATTAAACGTGCGAATAAAGGCACAGGCCCTGTTCTCATCGGTATTACCTTGGGTGATAAAAATGACTACAATGATTTTATTGATCGTTTGTCTGGTTTTGATCCTTCATATATCAATTTGCACGGGAATGAAAGCCTCTATAATCTATTAGTTTGATGTTAAAATAAACTTCTGTTCTCTCTTAAAATTATTATTATATTGACAAGCAAGCCTAGTTGATCCTTACAGTTTGACTAGGTTTTTGCTTGACTTTTTAGAAAAAAGAAATAATTTTAAAGGAGATTTATCATGATTTTAATTGTTTTAGCTATTTTTCTTATCATTATTTTGAGTGTTGTTGCTAGCACGCTTTATGTGGTACGTCAACAAACTGTTGTTATTATCGAACGTTTTGGGAAATACCAAACAACATCTGGTAGTGGTATGCATGTGCGTCTGCCGCTTGGAATTGATAAAATTGCTGCGCGTATTCAGTTGCGTCTTTTGCAATCTGAAATCGTTGTGGAAACGAAAACCAAGGATAATGTTTTTGTGACTTTGAATGTTGCTACACAATACCGTGTGAATGAACAAAACGTGACAGATGCTTATTACAAACTCATGCGTCCTGAAGCTCAAATCAAATCATACATCGAAGATGCTCTTCGTTCATCTGTTCCAAAATTGACTTTGGATGAATTATTTGAGAAAAAAGATGAAATTGCTCTTGAAGTGCAACACCAAGTGGCTGAAGAAATGTCAACTTACGGCTACATTATTGTTAAAACATTGATTACTAAAGTTGAGCCTGATGCTGAAGTTAAACAATCAATGAATGAAATCAATGCTGCGCAACGTAAACGTGTAGCGGCTCAAGAATTGGCTAATGCGGATAAAATTAAAATTGTAACAGCTGCAGAAGCTGAAGCTGAAAAAGATCACCTTCATGGTGTTGGTATTGCCCAACAACGTAAAGCGATTGTCGATGGTCTAGCTGAGTCAATTCAAGAATTAAAAGATGCCAATGTAGGCATGACTGAAGAACAAATCATGTCTATTCTATTGACTAACCAATATCTTGATACCTTAAATACATTTGCAGCTAAGGGCAATCAAACACTGTTCTTGCCAAATCATCCAGAAGGTATTGAAGATATTCGCACACAAATTTTGTCATCATTGAAAGCTAAATAGTTAAAACTAAAAAAAAGTACCCTATTGCAGACGGAAGGAATTGCAATAGGGACTTTTTGTCTGGCATTTTGTTAGGGATTGAAATAGGAGTTACATGTTTCTTTTATACCGTTTATATTCATGGATTATTTTCAGAGCACGTTTCCGTGTTTTGATATTGGGACTTTTAAGTCTGCGATGTGCAGATGCTAAATCATTTTTTTCAGCCATATCAACCTCCTTAAATATAGATTTATTAACGTTAACATGAAGTAGTATAACACAAAATACTTAACCAGTAAAGTATCTGCTGTAATTTGGCTTAAAATTAGTTTTTGGCACAAAAAAACACCCCTCCAAAAAAGGAAAGGTTGCTTTAAGTAATTATTTCAAGAAACGTTGTAAGAACTCTTTTGTACGTTCTTGTTGTGGGTGTTCGAAGATTTGTTCAGGTGTACCTTCTTCAGCGATAACACCTTTATCCATGAAGATGACACGGTCTGAAACATCTCTTGCGAATTCCATTTCGTGAGTGACGATAATCATTGTTAAACCTGATTTAGCGAGTTCTTGCATTGTTTTAAGAACTTCACCGACCATTTCTGGGTCAAGGGCAGAAGTTGGCTCGTCAAAGAGCATTGCTTCTGGGTTAACCGATAAGGCACGAGCGATTGCCACACGTTGTTTTTGACCACCAGAAAGTTGTTTTGGTTTAGCTTTCCAGTATTGCTCAGTCATACCAACTTTTGTAAGGTTTTCTTTAGCGACTTTTTCAGCTTCGCTTCGAGAACGTTTCAAAACAGTTGTTTGAGCAACAATGGCATTTTCAAGAACGTTTAAGTTTTCAAAAAGGTTAAATGATTGGAAAACCATGCCAAGTTTTTCACGGTATTCTGTCAAGTTATAATCTTTTTCAAGAACGTTTTGTCCGTGGAAAAGAATTTCTCCAGCAGTTGGATCTTCTAAAAGATTGATAGAGCGGAGGAATGTTGATTTCCCTGAACCTGATGAACCAATGATAGAAATAACTTCACCTTTATTTACAGAAAGTGAAATATCTTTTAGGACCTCATTTTGTCCATAAGATTTTTTAAGGTGTTTAATTTCAATAATAGGTTGAGACATTATTTCACCTCTTTCGTTTGGTTTTGGTTAGCACCAGTTGTGTAAGTGTCCGCATCGAAACGACGTTCGATAAAGCGCAAGATGCGTGTCACTGTAAAGGTGAGAACAAAGTAGATAATAGCGATAATTGTAAATGTTTGGAAGTATTGATATGTTTGAGTTGCAACGGTATTACCTGAGAAGTAAAGTTCGACAACTGAGATAACATTCAATACTGAAGTATCTTTGATGTTGATGACAAATTCGTTACCTGTTGCTGGCAAGATATTGCGAACAACTTGAGGAAGAACGATTTTGCGCATTGTTTGACCGTGAGTAAATCCAAGTGCTGTAGCTGCTTCAAATTGACCTTTATCAACAGCGAAGATACCACCACGAACGATTTCACTCATGTAAGCACCAGTGTTGATTGAAACGATAAAGATTGCAGCTAGTGTACGGTCGATTGAGATACCAAAGGCTTGAGCTGTACCATAGTAGATAACCATTGCTTGTACGATCATCGGAGTACCACGGAAAATTTCAATGTAAACGTTAAGTAACCAACCAAATACTTTTTGAAGACCAGCAAGGAATTTATTGGCAGCTTTTGGAGCTGTGCGGTAAACACCAATCAAAAGACCGATAAAGAGACCAACAATTGTACCGATGATAGAGATGAGAAGTGTAACTCCCGCACCACGTAGGAATTGGTTCCAGTTTTTCTCGAAGATTCCCCACATATCAGTGAAGAAATTACTCTTTTGATCTTTTTCAGACTTGTCAGCTGGTTGTTTTTCAATCATGTCATCCATGAGTTGCAAACGGTCATTATCAGAGATGCCAGCTAAAACGGCATTTACTTTAGCAAGTGTGTCAGTGTCATCTTTACGAAGACCAACGGCAATGGCTGTGTCTGCTTTAGATGTCGCAAAACCTTTCCCATCTTCAAAAGCAATCATCTTGAAGTCGCTATTTGCATTTTCAGCAGAGATAGCATCAGGACGTTCAGAAACATAACCATCAATAATACCAGATTCAAGTGCTTGACGCATTTGGTTGAAGTCACCCATAGCAGTTTCTTTTGAAGCGCCTTTGATTTGGTCAATCAAGTTGTAAAGGTAGACACCTTGTTGAGATGTTAATTTTGCACCAGCAAAATCTTTAAGTGATGTAGCTTGTGCAAAGTCACCTTTTTTAGAAACAACGATAACTGGGTAGCTTGTATAGTAACTATCTGAGAATGCAATTTCTTTCTTACGTTCAGCGGTAGGACTCATTCCGGCAGCAATCATGTCAATCTTTCCGGAAGTAAGTGCTGGAATTAATCCTGTCCAAGTAGTTTTGACAACAAGGAGTTCCTTGCCTAAGCTATCTGCTATTTTCTTAGCTATTTGGACATCGTATCCGTTAGCATACTGGCTAGTTCCTTCGATAGGAACAGCTCCATTAGAATCATCATCTTGTGTCCAGTTAAATGGGGCGTAGGCTGCTTCCATACCGACACGAAGATATTCGTCAGCGTTTGCGCTAGTCATTCCTCCAAAGAGAAGAAGAAGGGCTGCGAAACAACTTAAAAGTAACTTTTTCATTTAAGACTCCTGTCTATTCTTGTACCTTACTATTTTACAGGAAATAGGGTCTGATTTCAACACGATAGACCCAAAAATAGAATATTTATACAATATATTATGATAAAATAGGGATATAAGAAAGGAGTAGGAGATCATGAAAAAATTAAGAATATTTTTACTAGCAGTCGCTACTATTTTAGGATTATCAGTTCCAGTTTTTGCTGATAGCGATGTTGACTATAGTATCAGCAATTATGATGGTGTTTTAGCGATACATGATGATAATGCTGCTGATTTTTATCAGACTATTACTTATCGCTTTGATTCCTCATACAATGGGCAGGTGGTGACTTTGGGAGAAGCCGGTCACATGCCAGAAGGTTTTTCGGTTAATAACCAGCCAGAAGTTTCAGCTGAGGTTAACGGTGTTAGTCGGACGGTTAGACCGGTGGTAAATGACCTTGGTGATGGTTACCAAGTGAAAATCTACAATTCTGGTTCCAGCGGTGACATTGTAACTGTTAAGCTACACTGGAAACTATCGCATTTACTATTTCCTTATCAAGATGTCGCAGAGCTTAATTGGGTACCGATTAGTGACTGGGATGAAACATTGCGCCATGTTACTTTTACAGTCTTAACAGATAAAACAACTGCTAATCGCAAACTTTGGGCTCATAGAGGTTACTTGAAATCGGTAACTGTTGAAAAATTACCTGATGGTTATCGAATTACGGCTGAAAATGTTGATGGAAAGTTAGAGTTGCACGCTTACTGGGATAAAACTATTTTGACAACTCCTGCAACCATTGCAAGTAAACGTAAAGCAGCTATTATCAAGCAAGAAGCAAAAATTGCTCGTAAAAGTCAGTTGCTTAAAGTGGTATTGTTTTACCTTGTGCCAGCTCTTGTTATTATTTTGATTGTTTTGGCTTGGATTTTCTTCTTTACAGGTAAAAAATTGGCTAAGAAATATGAAAAATTTAGTCATGATAGTCGTTCTTATGAAGCGCCAGAAGATTGGTCACCTTTGCTAATCATGCAGTATATCTATGATGTTGATTTGCAAGATACAGATACCAAAGGAAGTCCAATTTCACAAAAATTTAAATTTGAAACTGCCATGCAGGCGACTTTGCTTGATTTGATTGATCGCCATGTGATTACTGCAAGCGATGAGGAATTAACTTGTCATCTGGATAAGCCAATGACAAGCTATGAAGCAGAAGTAATTGATATGGCATTTGGTGGAAAAGAGACCATAAAAATTGAAGACTTGTTTGCAGATTATCGTTTTGATGATAATTTGGTAGATAACTATAAGAAGAAATACAAAGGTCATACTTTAGAAACAAAATTAAACAGTCTTGGTGAAGCTTTCAATGATCGCTATCTTGCTAAACTTGAACAAATTACTGACTTAGTTAATCAAGAAATTTCACAAAAAGCTTTACCAGAAATTCGTGAGAACTTAAGTGATAGTATTGCTAAGAAATTTGAATATGCAAAAGGTCTCCTATTCCTTACCTTGATACCTGTTGGTATTGGGTTAATCTATCTTTTGTTTAATCTAAATCTAGTTTTTCTTGCTTATGGTCTTTTGTTAGCTTTGGTTGTTTTGAGTTTGGTCATTATCATGGTTAAATCTCATTATTACAAAGTTCATGGTATGATAAC
>NZ_DS572680.1 GCF_000154985.1 Streptococcus infantarius subsp. infantarius ATCC BAA-102 | reverse complement strand
GGCTAAATACATCTTCACAGAACGTAACGGTATCCACGTTATCGACCTTCAACAAACTGTAAAAATGGCTGACACAGCTTACGAATTCGTTCGTGATGCAGCTGCTAACGACGCTGTAATCTTGTTTGTTGGTACTAAAAAACAAGCTGCTGACGCTGTTAAAGAAGAAGCAGAACGCGCAGGTCAATACTACATCAACCACCGTTGGTTGGGTGGAACTCTTACAAACTGGGATACTATCCAAAAACGTATCGCTCGTTTGAAAGAAATCAAACGTATGGAAGAAGATGGAACTTTTGAAGTTCTTCCTAAGAAAGAAGTTGCTCTTCTTAACAAACAACGTGCTCGTCTTGAAAAATTCTTGGGCGGTATCGAAGATATGCCACGTATTCCAGACGTAATGTACATTGTTGACCCACACAAAGAACAAATCGCTATTAAAGAAGCTAAAAAACTTGGTATCCCTGTAGTAGCTATGGTTGATACTAACGCTGATCCAGATGATATCGATGTTATCATCCCAGCTAACGATGACGCTATCCGCGCCGTTAAATTGATCACTTCTAAATTGGCTGACGCTGTTATCGAAGGACGCCAAGGTGAAGCTGCTGACGCTGATTTCCAAGCAGAAGCAAAAGCTGATTCAATCGAAGAAATCGTTGAAGTTGTAGAAGGCGACAACGAATAAGATTAGAGGCTTAACAGTCTTTGATATGCTTTAAAACGGGGCAGAAAGCAAACCGCTCTGTCTCGTTTTTATTATTTGGTAAACAAAAAAATCCTGGAGGACATAAAAATGGCAATTACTGCAGCTCAAGTAAAAGAATTGCGTGAAAAATCAGGTGCTGGTGTCATGGATGCTAAAAAAGCACTTGTTGAAACTGACGGTGACATGGAAAAAGCAATTGAATTGCTTCGTGAAAAAGGTATGGCTAAAGCAGCTAAAAAAGCTGACCGCGTTGCTGCTGAAGGTTTGACTGGTACTTACGTTGACGGTAACGTTGCAGCAGTTGTTGAAGTTAACGCTGAAACTGACTTCGTTGCTCAAAACGCACAATTCGTTGAATTGGTTAAAGAAACAGCTAAAGCTATCGCTGAACAAAAACCTGCTAACAACGAAGAAGCACTTAAAGTAACTTTGGCTTCAGGTGATACTTTGGAAGCAGCTTACGTTAACGCAACTGCAACTATCGGTGAAAAAATCTCATTCCGTCGTTTTGCACTTATCGAAAAAACTGACGAACAACACTTCGGTGCTTACCAACACAATGGTGGACGTATCGGTGTTATCACTGTTCTTGAAGGTGGCGACGAAGCTCTTGCAAAACAAGTTTCAATGCACGTTGCAGCTATGAAACCAACAGTTCTTTCATACAAAGAACTTGACGAACAATTCATCCACGATGAATTGGCTCAAATGAACCACGCTATCGATCTTGATAACGAATCACGTGCAATGGTTAACAAACCAGCTCTTCCGCATTTGAAATATGGTTCTAAATCACAATTGACTGATGAAATCATCGCTCAAGCTGAAGAAGATATCAAAGCAGAACTTAAAGCTGAAGGTAAACCAGAAAAAATCTGGGATAAAATCATCCCTGGTAAAATGGATCGCTTCATGCTTGACAACACTAAGGTTGACCAACAATACACACTTCTTGCACAAGTTTACATCATGGACGACAGCAAAACTGTTGAACAATACCTTGATTCAGTAAACGCAAAAGTTGTTACTTTCACTCGTTTCGAAGTTGGTGAAGGTATCGAAAAAGCAGCTAACGACTTTGAATCAGAAGTTGCAGCTACAATGGCAGCAGCTCTTAACAAATAAGACTAGCTTGCTAATATAAAAAGAAGATCACTTAGTGGTCTTCTTTTTTTGTGTGTAACATTAAAGAGCTTGGAATTTCCAAGCTCTTGTTTTTTCAAATTAAGATAAAGCGCCCAAGCCAAGAACAGTTAGTGTTCCCATAATTAAGCCTGCAAGGATAACCCCTAGCATAACCGCTGTAATACTGCGTTTGAAGTCCCAGTCAAGAATTGAAGCAGCAAGTGTTCCTGTCCAAGCTCCTGTTCCAGGAATTGGAATTCCTACAAAGATAAGAAGAGCAATAAAAATTCCTTTGTCACCAGCAGTATCTGCAAGTTTTTTACCACCTTTGTGACCTTTTTTCAAACACCAAGTAAAGAAACCGCCGATAACAGGTTTATTAGCTCCCCATTCTAAAACACGGCGAGCAAAGAAGAAGATAATTGGAACTGGAAGCATGTTGGCAATAACCCCGATAATCAGTGCTTGCCACATTGGAATACCAGTTGCGATAGCATAAGGAACAGCACCACGAAGCTCAATAAGTGGCACCATGCCAATTAAAAATGTAATAATATAGTTCATTACTTGAAACCTTTCATTTGTTACAAGGTTAATTGTATCTTATCTAGGAAACAAACTCAACTAAAATCTGTTCTAATAGTAAAATACTATTGCTTAATAAGCATTATTTATTTTAAATGGTGAGAAAAGCTTACGACAGCAGGTCATTTGGTGTATTTTCGTTTATAAAAAGTGATATTTTTGTTATAATATTAGTCAGTTATAGTCAAAGAGAGTCCATCTTGAAATGGTCTTTAATCTTGAAAAGGAGGAAGCTAATGGCAAAAAATACATCTGATAGTATTGAAGAATACATCAAGCAATTACTTGCCCAATCAGGTATTGCTGAGATTAAGCGGTCAAACTTAGCAGATGCCTTTCAAGTTGTTCCTAGCCAAATTAACTACGTGATTAAAACACGTTTTACAGAAAGTCGTGGCTATACAGTCGAAAGTAAGCGTGGTGGTGGTGGTTATATTCGCATTGCTAGAGTGCATTTTTCAGACCAACACCAAATGTTTGACAATCTTATGGCAAATATCGGTGAACGTATCAGCGAGCAAGTCTTTACAGATTTGATTCAATTACTTTTTAACGAAAAAATTATTAGTGAACGTGAAGGAAATCTGATTTTAGCAACAGCTACTGATGAGGTTTTGGGAAAAGATGCTCCTGAAATTCGCGCACGTATGTTGCGAAAAATCTTACAAAGATTAGATAGAAAAGGATTCCATTTATGAGTGAATATTCAATGAAAATGCAGGAGGTTTTCAGTATCGCCCAATATCAGGCGGCGCGATTTGAAAGCCCATATTTAGAAAGTTGGCATGTGCTTTTAGCCATGGTAGCTGTTCATGATTCAGTGGCAGGGTTAACATTTGCTGAATACCAAAATAAGATTGCTTACGAAGAGTACGAAGCGGCGGCTGTTTTGGCGCTCGGAAAATCACCTTTGGCAGATGTGAAAAATGTGCAGTTCTTAGAACAATCTAAAGCCCTAAAAGACGTCTTAGCTTTTGCTGAGTCAATTTGCAAAGTGACTGACAGCACTGAAGTCGGAACAGAGCATGTCCTTTATGCTATGTTGTTGAATCTCGATTTGTTTGCGACACGTCTTTTGGAAGTTGCTGGATTTAAAAATAAAGAAGATGGTGATTCAGCACTCTTGCTTGATTTACGTAAATCATTGTCACGTAATGCTGGATTTACCAAAGAAAAAATCAAAGCTATCCATGATCTTCGTAAGCCTAAAAAAGCTACAATGGGCGGAGCTTTCTCAGAAATGATGAAACCTCAGTCAACTGCGGAAGAATTATCAGACTTCACTCGTGATTTGACTGAATTAGCTCGTCAAGGAAAACTTGAGCCAGTTATCGGACGTGAAAAAGAAGTCTCTCGCATGGTTCAAGTACTTAGCCGTAAGACTAAAAATAATCCTGTCTTAGTTGGTGAAGCTGGTGTCGGAAAAACGGCTCTTGCTTATGGTTTGGCACAACGTATTGTCGATGGTGAAATTCCTTATGAACTCCAAGATATGCGTGTCTTAGAGCTTGATATGATGAGTGTTGTTGCGGGGACTCGTTTCCGTGGTGACTTTGAGGAGCGCATGAACCAAATCATCTCAGATATCGAAGAAGATGGTCATATTATTTTGTTTATCGATGAAGTCCACACTATCATGGGTTCTGGTTCAGGTATTGATAGTACTTTGGATGCTGCTAACATCTTAAAACCAGCTCTTGCGCGCGGTACACTTCACATGGTTGGTGCGACAACTCAAGAAGAATATCAAAAACATATCGAAAAGGATGCAGCTCTTTCACGTCGTTTTGCGAAAATTACGATTGAAGAACCAAGTGTTGAAGATGCTTATCAGATTTTACTTGGACTTAAAAGATCTTACGAAACTTTCCACAATGTAACGATTTCTGATGATGCTGTGTTGACAGCAGTTAAAGCTGCCCACCGTTATTTGACAAGTAAGAATCTACCAGACTCAGCTATTGATTTGCTTGATGAAGCTAGTGCAACTGTTCAAGGTTTGGTGAAAAAAGAAACACCTTCTGACTTAACTCCAGCTGACCAAGCTATCTTAGAAGGTGATTTCAAATTAGCTACAAAATTGCTTAAAGAGTCATGTAAGAAAGTGAGACGTAAGCCAACAGCTGTGACAGAAGATGACATCATGGCAACTCTTAGCCGTTTGTCAGGTATTCCTGTTGAAAAAATGACGCAAGCTGACAGTAAGAAATATTTGACGCTTGAAAAAGAATTGCACAAACGTGTTACTGGTCAAGATGCTGCGATTTCTGCCATTAGCCGTGCTATTCGTCGAAATCAAGCTGGTATTCGCACAGGTAAACGTCCAATTGCTTCATTTATGTTCTTAGGACCAACTGGTGTTGGTAAGACAGAATTAGCTAAGGCTTTAGCAGAGCTACTTTTTGATGATGAATCAGCGCTTATCCGCTTTGACATGTCTGAATACATGGAAAAATTTGCAGCGAGTCGTCTTAACGGAGCACCTCCAGGATATGTTGGCTATGAAGAAGGTGGAGAACTTACAGAAAAAGTTCGTAACAAACCTTATTCAGTGCTTCTTTTTGATGAGGTTGAAAAAGCTCACCCAGATATTTTCAATGTCTTACTTCAAGTCTTGGATGATGGCGTGTTGACAGATAGTCGTGGTCGTAAAGTTGACTTCTCAAATACTATTATTATCATGACGTCAAACCTTGGTGCAACTGCCCTTCGTGATGATAAGACAGTTGGATTTGGGGCGCGTGACATGGCTCATGATTATAATGCTATGCAAAAACGCATCATGGAAGAGCTTAAGAAAACTTATCGTCCAGAATTTATCAACCGTATTGATGAAAAAGTTGTCTTCCACCACTTAACACAAGAAAATATGCGTGATGTTGTTAAAATTATGGTTAAACCATTGATTGCAACATTGGCTGAAAAAGATATCACACTTAAATTCCAACCATCAGCGCTTAAATACCTTTCTGAAGCTGGATACGACCCAGAAATGGGTGCTCGTCCACTTCGCCGTACTATTCAAGATAAAGTCGAAGATAAACTATCTGAACTTATCCTATCAGGTGATTTGGCAAGTGGAAATACTCTTAAAATTGGTGTTTCAAAAGGACAACTCAAATTTGATATTGCATAACAAATAACCCTGCTTGGATAAAACAAGCAGGGTTATAGTTATAATAACTCCCCGAGTAACTTTTGTTATCGGGGAGTTTCTATATCATCGTAAGCTGTTGAAAATTTCTTTGACTTCGTCGATTGTTTCTGCGCGTGAGACGGCCCCGCGTATTTTAGCAGCGCCAGCAGTACCACGAAGGTAATGTGGAGCTAAGCCACGGAATTCACGGACAGCGATTTTTTCACCTTTGAGGTCGATGAGACGTTTAAGATGATCTTCGGCGATGTCCAATTTTTTGACAAATGGAAGGTCTGGTAATTCTTCACCTGTTTCAAAATAATGATTAATTTGGGTGAAGATGTAAGGGTTGTTCATGGCTGCGCGTCCAACCATAACGGCATCTACACCGATTTCTTCAATCATGTATTTCGCATCGTGAACGCTGCGCACGTCACCGTTTCCGATAAATGGAATTTTAGTGATGGCTTTTGAAACGCGAGCAAGTGTTTCAAGGTCACATTTACCTGTGTACATTTGTTCGCGCGTGCGTCCATGCATAGCAAGGGCAGAGACACCAGCTGATTCAGCGGCAAGCGCGTTTTCAACAGCTAGTTCGTTATCTGACCATCCAGTACGCATTTTGACAGTAAGTGGAATGTCAAGAACAGAAGTGACCTTATCGATAATGTGATAAATCTTATCGGGGTCTTTCAACCATTTAGCACCCGCTTCATTTTTAACGACTTTGTTAACGGGACAGCCCATATTGATGTCAACGATATCAGCTTTTGTATTTTCTTGGATGTATTCAGCTGCGCGTTTGAGACCATCTGCGTCACCACCGAAAAGTTGGATAGACATCGGATGTTCAGTTTCATCAATGTGTAGCATGTGCAGGGTTTTTTCGTTGTTATAGAGAAGTCCTTTTTCAGAAATCATCTCCATAACGACTAAGCCAGCTCCAAATTCTTTGGCAATAGTACGAAAAGCAGAGTTTGTCACCCCTGCCATGGGTGCTAGAACCGTACGGTGAGGAATTTCAATATCACCAATCATAAATGATGAGCTGAGTTTAGTCATTGATTAATTCCTCCAAGTCATCTTCAGTGAAGTTGTAAGTTTTACCACAGAATTGACAAGTGATTTCAGCACCGTGGTCTTCGTCTTTCATAGCTTTAAGCTCGTCTTTGCCAAGAGTGACAAGAGCAGCTTCAAAACGTTCACGTGAGCAGTCACAGTTAAAGCCAATTTCATCTTCAGCAAGGACTTTATATTCGTCTTCGCCGTAGATAGCTTTTAGAAGAGCTTCAATGTGGTCGTCAGATTCCAAGAGTTTTGAAATGGCAGGCATTTCTTGGATACGTTTTTCGTAGCGGTTGATTTCTTCTTCAGATGCACCTGGAAGAACTTGCAACATAAAGCCACCAGCAACTTCGACTTTATCTTCGTCGTCAAGAAGGACATTAAGTCCAACGGCAGAAGGTGTTTGTTCAGATTCAGTCAAATAAAAGGCCAAATCTTCACCGATTTCACCTGAGACAAGTGGTGTTGATGATGTGTATGGGTTACCAGTACCGTAATCGGTAATAACAACGAATTGGCCGTTCCCCATGAATGGGCCGACCATGACTTCACCAGTAGCAGTTTTTTTAACATCAACGCCAGTATTTTGAATGTAGCCCTTAACATGTCCTTTAGTATCAGCCACAGAAATAATGTGACCAAGTGAGCTATCACCAATGACTTTGACGGTTACTTTGCTGTCTCCTTTCTGATTGGCAGCTAGGATTTGATTGGCGATAAGCGTTCTACCTAGAGCAACTGTAGAGCTAGAAAGTGTTTGATGTTTTTCTTGAGCAGTTCTGACAGTCTCAGTGCTATCAAGTACATAAGCACGGAAAGAACCAGATTTTGAAATTGATTTTATAAGTTTATCCATAAGAATATTATAACACAAAGCAAATTTAATGGGCTAGTATTGTGGCTGTTAAAGCGTAATTATCCAGTGAAAAATGAGAAGATAAAAAAGGCGAGGTTTTCCTTGCCTTTTTACTGTTATTATTCTTCTGTAACGTCTGCTTTTTCGACTTCTTCTTGGCTTTCTTTGCCTTTGTTAAGAAGGGCTTCGACGATTTTTTGGTCACGGATTTTGACAGAGTCGTTGATAGTTTCTGCTGATTTGACGACAGCTGCTTCGAGTTGGGCACGTTGTTTACGACCGTTGTCGATAGCGGCGATAATGCCGTTATTTTGTTCAACGAGGCTTTCAGCAAGAGCTGTGACAGACTGGATAGAAACTGTTGGGCTTTGGGCAGTGCGTTCCAGCATAGGAATAGCTTCCTTGCTAGTCTCAGCAAGCATTTGAAGAGCAGCGTTATTAGCATTGACAATGGCATCAGCAGTCACACCAGATTTAACTGATTGTTGCAAAATGCCGAGCTGGGCAATTGACAATTTCATTGTGGGAATGGTGTTGCGACGAAGCATACCAAGTTTTTGGCGCATGTCTGATGACACTTTGACCATGTTACGCATTTGAGGCGTTGTTGTCCAAGCCACGTAAAGGCGATTGAGATATTCAGTGTGCTGTTGTTCCAGTGTATTGATAACCTCAGTCATCCGAGCTAGTTCGTCAGATTTTGTTTGATATTCTGGTGTTGCACTATCTAGTGTTGCCAGTTCATTTTGAAGGGCTTGTGCGCGGTTAGCACTTTCTGTTTGAGAAGCTTCGATAAAAGCAATCACACCCACAAGGTTTTCAATCGATTTGTTATTATCTTCAATCAGCATCTCAGCAGAGATGATGTTACGTGCTAAGGTTTCTTCTTGTTTAACAACAGCGGCAGCCATGCCATCCATTTTTTGTTCAATATTTTGTGAATCAAAGTAGAATTCTTGCAAGCTATTTTTACTTTGTTTGAAAAGTTTTTGGAAGAAATTCGGTTTCTTTTCAAGCTCAGCAGGTGTAGCATCTTTATATTTAGCAATGAAGCCATTCAATTCACGGTTAGCATTTTTGATCAGGTCGTCAACTTGCGGAATTTCCAGTTTCTTTTGTTCTGCCAAAATGCGATTGACAGTCGTATTAACTTCTTCAACAGCAGATGTTCCAAAATCAAGTAGTGCATTCTGGTCAGCGACAAAATTATCAACCAAAGCTGGAGCTTTAGCGGTAATAGCAGTTTGTTGTTCAGGAGTCAACTTATCGTAAAAAGAGACTTGCCCAGTTGAGGTGGTGTCAGTTGCTACGATAATTTCTGTTGTTTTGTCAGTTTTTGTAATAGCATTATCAGCGATTTTATCAATGTCAAAATTAAATGTATCAGCCATAAATAATCTCCTTTGTCAGAGCTAAATTACAAATTAGTATCGTCATCAGCAGCCATCATGCGAAGGCTAATGTCAAAGTCTTTCAAGTCGCTTTCGTTAAGTTTTCTAAGGGTCTCATCAAGTGCCAAATCAAATTTTTCCATAGCAGCTTTTGCTTTTGCTAGGCGCTCCTCAGCATTGTAGTAATTCTTAGGAGCTCTTTTGATTTTGAGGTAGCCATCTAAAATATCATGGAATCGTTCCATATCAGCTTCATGCAGAGCAGTAAGCTCTTCACGGTTATCAGCTTTTTCAATTTTTTTCAAAATGGTAAGGTGATCTTGCTGAATGTTATTGTAAAGATGAGCCAACTCTGGGGCAAGTTTTAGCAAATCTGTTTCTTCCTTAGAAGCACTTGCTGTCGTTGGAGAGATATCCAATTTATCCAGTTGCAAGAGAATATCATTTTCGACTGTTTCAGCTTTTTTGAGAACACGTTTATAGATTTTGAGCTCCATTTTAGTCTTAAGGTCAGTAACTTCACTTTTAATATGACGAATTTGTGGCAATAGCTGGCGCGCCACAACGACATATTGTGTGTAGTTTTTTTCATCGAGGTAATTGTCTAGAAGTTTTGACTGACGATCAGCGACGCGAATATTATCTTTTAAGTCTTGAAGACGTTGTTTGGTATTTACTTTTTCTAAGCGTGATTGCTTGGTTGCCAAATAATAAACGCCAAATCCAATACCACCGATAAGGGCAATTGGGATAATAATTTCAAGTAAGCTTTCGAGTAAAGCGATAAGAAGGATAACGCTAATAATAATAGTGATTAATCCTCCGGCACTATTTCTAGGTCTTGACATAAACTCATTCAATCCATTTCTATCTAAGATTGTATTTATTTTATCGCAAAAAGGGGAATAATGACAAACAATGACTGTAATTGTGGCAAAGATTTTATGGGCTAAAGTTCAGGGAAAAGTTTGGCTAGAATTTTAGGTATGAGGGCTTGTCCAGGTCCTTCGTGGCAGTAGGTATGTAGGTAAATGGCTGGATTAAAGTTTAGTTCGATGCAAGTGCAGTTGGGATTTTCTTTGCTGGCTGGCAAGGTCTTGTCTGGGATAATCAAGTCAACCCCGCAGACCCAAGCTCCAACAGCGCTAGCCATTTGGGCAGCTAATTCTTTATAATCTGATGGCATGATATCAGTCACGTCGATGGAGTCACCGCCTGTAGAGATATTTGAATTGCGACGCAAATCGACTTTCACGCCTTTAGCAAGAATGTCATCAGGTGTGTAGCCTTGTTGTTGCAACATTAGGCGTTCGATATCACCGAGATTAATGATTTCAAGTGGTGAGCGGTGGTCACGTCCTCGAAGAGGATTTTGATTTTTGAGTTCAACCAGCTCAGCAATGGTATGCTTGCCATCACCGACAACATTTGCGGCCACGCGCAGGACAATCGCCTCACACTTACCGTCTAGAACGAAGAAGCGGTATTCAGTCCCCGCAATAAAATTCTCAACCAAGACAGTATCATCTTCAGAAAATGCAATATCTAAGGCTTTTTGATACGTTGTCAGTTCAGCTGGTTCTTTAAAAATAGAAATTCCTAGACCGAAGTTAGTTGATTTAGGTTTAACGACGATAGCTTTATTTTTGATTTGTGAGAAATAGCGGAGCGCACTGTCTTTATCGCTGAATTCTTGGCCAGCTGGAACAGGAAATCCTGCTTGAGCGAGGAGTTTTTTAGTAACCACTTTATTTTCCATAATAAGCGGTGTGATGTAGCTGTCCTTAGCAGTCATATTGGCATTTTTAACGTATTCAATATGATCGCCATGCCATAATTTAATAAATTGATCATTCTCATCAAGGATTTCCAGGTGAAGGCCTTTTTGGATAGTGTCAAACATTAACATTTGAGTAGAGAGTTCCATTGATTCATACCCTTTAAGAGCATAGGGAGCTTTAAGGGCATACTCGTGGAAAGCTTGTCCTTGTTTTTGACCAAATGTTTCTAATGAAAGATTATCAATTTTTTCTAGTAAACGTCCTACAATAGTTAATTCAGGATTCTTGATTTGTTCTTTGACATGATTTAACAATTCTTGGTAATAAGATGGCAAGTCAAAATGTTCAATCACTCCTTGCATAGCTGATAAGATTTCTGAAATAGGTGCTTCTTGTGGTAATTTTTCAAGCGGGTGGCTAAGAGCAATGACATTATTAAGCTCAGTAGCCTTAGCGATATCTTGGTCAATAGCAGAGCTACTATAAAGCCAGAGAAGAGTCAAGATGAAAAGATGGACAGTATCAAGCGTTTCTTGGTCGATGCCTCGGTGGTCAAATGGATTTAAATCAAAAGAACGTAATTCCAAATAAGTGACACCATTTTTGAGATAATCACGGTTTTGCTTGCTGCCACGCAGGCGAACCGCAGAGTAAAATTCTTTTTCAGCAATCAACTTGCCAGAAGCGACGTAAGCCTCAATGTCGGAAATGTATTTTTCCAAGCTTTCGTAAGACACCTGAATGTCTTTGTGATTAACATAGCCCAAGTGACTGTTTCGAATAGAACGAACAGGTTGAGCTAATTTGTGATTTAAAAATCCTTGCTCAGCGATTGGCGAAGCTCCGTAAAGATAGGTTAGAAGCCAACGATAACGCAAGAAATTTTGAGCTAATTTTAGATAAAGGTCGTTTTTAAAGGTGATGAGCGAATCATAGCCGCTTTGTTGGAAAAGCGCAGCGACCAAATCTTTTCCAAGCTCCATGTTGAAGTGAATGCCAGACATTGATTGCAATGTTTTTCCATAAATATCAGCCAAGTGCTTTCTGTAATGGCGTTCGTAGTCATCTTCTAGCTTGGCAATGTGAATATCTTTTTCACATAGTTTTGGTGGTATTGATAAAGGCCAGAGGTATTCAGACTTATCGATGGAACGGCCAGCAACATCAGTCAGTGCTCCCAAAAAGCGGAGCGCTTCTTTTGTGGAATGAGCGATAGGCGTGATAAGTTCTAGCTGTGCTTCACTGTAGTCCGTCTGAATGTAAGGGTGAAAGGAGCGACTGCCTAGGCAAGCAGGGTGGTCAGTTTGTGCGATACGGTGGTCTTTTCCAATTCGAAGACTTTCTCTTTCTAACCCAAAAGTTGCTTGAAGAATAGGCAAAGTCGCTGGTGATTTTTCTAGTAAACCATTAAGTGACATGGTAATTCCTCGCTACTCTAATTACTATGATTATGATGTAAACGGTATACATTTTAATGTAAATTTATTCTATGGAAAAGCGTCTGAAAATGCAAAGATTTGCTATGAAAAAAAGTTTTGCTTTACCAAGAGTTGTTTGAATATTTTAACTATGAGAGAAAATATGTGAAAAAAAGCCATTTTTTCAAAAAAAGTTACGGAAAAAATAAAATATCAAGGTCAAATATTGAAAAAAACACAGAAAAGTCATATAATAAATTGTAAGACAAACTCGCAGGTGAGATTCCTGCCAAGTTGTAGAGAAAGGACGAAGATACGAATTTTAGCTTGGAGATGGAGACGACAGGCTGGATAAGTTAGTATCGTTTTTATTTGCTCGCTAGGTGATTTCGTATTAGTATCGAACAGAATATGACATCAGTAGTAGTTGTTGGTACCCAATGGGGTGATGAAGGTAAAGGTAAAATCACTGACTTCTTGTCACAAGATGCTGAAGTGATTGCACGTTATCAAGGTGGAGATAATGCAGGGCACACTATCGTTATCGACGGTAAAAAATTCAAATTGCATTTGATTCCATCAGGTATTTTCTTCCCAGAGAAAATCTCAGTTATCGGAAATGGTGTAGTTGTTAATCCAAAATCATTGGTAACTGAATTGAAATACTTGCATGATGAGGGAATTACGACAGATAGCCTTCGTATTTCTGACCGTGCACACGTTATTTTGCCATATCACATTAAACTTGATCGTTTGCAAGAGTCTTCTAAGGGTGATAATAAAATTGGGACAACAAATAAAGGAATCGGACCTGCTTACATGGATAAAGCAGCACGTGTCGGTATCCGAATTGCTGACCTTTTGGACAAAGAAATCTTTGCAGAACGCTTGCGCGTGAATTTGGAAGAAAAAAATCGTCTCTTCGAAAAAATGTACGAATGCGAACCAATCAAATTTGAAGATATTTTCGAAGAATACTATGAATATGGTCAACAAATCAAAGATTACGTTACAGATACATCAGTTATCTTGAACGATGCTCTTGATGCTGGGAAACGTGTCCTTTTCGAAGGTGCACAAGGTGTCATGCTTGATATTGACCAAGGGACATACCCATTTGTAACATCATCTAACCCAGTCGCTGGTGGTGTAACAATCGGTTCTGGTGTTGGTCCAAGTAAAATCAACAAAGTTATCGGTGTATGTAAAGCCTACACAAGCCGTGTTGGTGACGGACCATTCCCAACTGAACTTTTAGACGAAGTTGGTGACCGCATCCGTGAAGTGGGTCACGAATATGGGACAACAACTGGACGTCCACGTCGTGTTGGTTGGTTTGACTCAGTTGTTATGCGTCACAGCCGCCGCGTATCAGGTATCACAAACTTGTCACTTAACTCAATTGACGTTCTTTCAGGTCTTGATACGGTCAAAATCTGTGTGGCATACGACCTTGACGGTCAACGTATCGACCACTACCCAGCAAGCCTTGAACAATTGAAACGTTGTAAACCAATCTACGAAGAATTGCCAGGTTGGTCAGAAGACATCACAGGTTGCCGTAGCCTAGATGAACTTCCCGAAAATGCTCGTGACTACGTTCGCCGTGTCGGTGAACTCGTTGGTGTTCGCATTTCAACATTCTCAGTTGGACCAGATCGCGATCAAACTAACATCCTTGAATCAGTTTGGGCAAATATTTAATTAAGTTGAAAAAATCTTTATAAGAGTAAACCCTGCCAGAAGCTTTCTGGCGGGGTTTTGTGCTAAAATGAAGGTAATAAATACCCTTGTTTTTTAAATGGCATTTGCTTGAGAAAGAGTTGTAAATAACGTGAAAATTTTCACATAAATTTAACAAATGTCATGCTGAGATTACAATAGTCATTTTGTCTTAATCTGTTTTTGTTAACCTATTAATGTTGCCTGATTTAAAAAGGAGGAAAAATGTTTAAACGAATTTTATCAATTGCACTGGCTTATGTTGGTATTATTGTTGGTGCTGGACTTTCTTCGGGACAGGATTTGATGCAATATTTTGTCGGATTTGGTATCTGGGGAATGATTGGCGTTATTGTTTTAGGGATTTTGAATGCTATCTTTGGACGTATTATCGTGACATTAGGAAGTTACTATCGTTCGAATGACCACTCAGAGGTGCTTTTAAAGATTGCCCATCCTTTTACCAATCGTGTATTAGACATTGCTTTGATTATTTCTTGTTATGTCATTGGATTTGTCATGATTGCTGGAGCGGGTTCTAACCTTAATCAACAATTTGGATTGCCCACTTGATTAGGAGCTTTAATCTGTGTTCTCCTTGTGATTTTTGTAAGTTTCCTTGATTTTGAGAAAATTACTCAGATTATTGGGATTTTTACGCCGATTGTTATTATTATGGTATTGATCATTGCTGGTCATAGTCTGATTGGACATTCTTTTGACTTTGAACAGTTAAATACAGTAGCTAAGACTCTACCGACAAATATGCCAAATATTTGGGTGTCTGTTCTTAATTATTTCGCCATTTGTGTGATGACTGGGGTATCAATGGCTTTTGTCCTTGGTGGTTCAATTATTCGTATTGGCGTTGCTGAAAAAGGGGGAACACTTGGTGGTGCAATGGTCGGCCTGATTATTGCGATTACCTCACTTGTCTTGTTTGTCAATGTTGGAAAGATTGCTTCTGCAGATATTCCAATGTTAGTACTTGCCAATGAAATCCATCCTTGGTTTGCTTTTGCCTATTCCCTTGTCGTATTTGGACTTATTTTCAACACAGCCTTTAGTCTTTACTATGCTTTAGCAAAACGCTTTTCTGAAAATAAAAGTGAAAGTCAGTTTAAACGTGACATGATTATTTTTGTCGTGAGTGGTTATGCCTTGTCCTTCCTTGGTTTTAAACAACTGGTTTCTGTCATGTATCCAATCCTTGGTTACATTGGCTTGATTATGTTGGTTGTTTTACTTCAAGCTTGGATTCGTGAAAAAGGTAATGTGCAGGACGAAAAACATCTTCGTCGCCGCATGATTTCCTTGATTTCTAAAAAATATGACGATGATAAGAAATTTACCAAGAAAGATAAAATAGAATATCAACAACTAGGTGAAGAATCTGTCGTTGAAACAAAAGAAATTAAAAAAGATATTCATGACCACGTTGAGCAAGTGTTCGACTCGGAAAATGATGATTAATCAAGAATAAGAAAGCTAGAAATATTATTTTTCTAGCTTTTTTAAATGACTGGGGTAATATTCATAAAAGTAGTTAAGAAAGCGCTAAAAATATGCTATACTGAAACTAAAAGATGAAAAGGAAGTAAGCAATGGCAAGGTTTGTGAGTAGTTTTTCGGGTGTTCTGATTATTCTTATCATGGTATTAGTCGGTTATGTGCTAACCAAAAAAGGTTGGTTCGACGAAAAAGCGCCGAATCTCATTGCCAAGTTGGTAACACAAGTAGCATTACCATGCTATATGATTTCAACCATTGTTGGGCGTTTTACGGCAAAAGAGTTGCTTGAAATACTGCCACAATTGCGTTTTCCAGCACTTTCGATGGTGATTTTATTAGCTATTGCTGTAGCGGTAGCTCATTTATTCTTGATTGATAAAAATCATCAGGGCTTATTTATTTCTATGTTTTTTAATTCTAATACGATTTTTGTGGGACTTCCCATCAATCAAGCGCTTTTTGGGGATAAAAGTATTCCTTATGTCTTGGTTTATTACATGTGTAACACGACATTTTTCTGGACTATTGGGACTTATTTGATTCAAAAAGATGGTCGCAAAGAAGTCACGCTTGATTTGCGAGGAACCTTGAAGAAAATCTTCTCACCACCACTTATGGGCTTCATCATTGGGGTGATTTTGGTTCTTTTAAATATCAAACTCCCAGCCTTCTTGCTGAGTGATTTCCAATATTTGGGCAATTTGACCATCCCTTTGTCTATGATTTTCATTGGGATTTCGGTGGCTAATGCAGGGCTGTCACGTTTGCGGTTTACCAAGGATAATGTCTTGGTCTTAGTCGGGCGTTTCGTGATTGCTCCGCTTTTGATGTTAATCATTGTCAAACACACCCAAATGCCACAATTGATGAAAGAAGTCTTTATTATTCAATCAGCCATGCCAGTCATGACCAATGCACCTGTTGTGGCTAAACTTTACGGAGCAGATAGTGACTATGCAGCCATTATGGTAACCGAATCGACCATTTTGACCATGGTTGTCATTCCAATTCTAATGCTCTTATTGAATGTTTTATAAATATCATCTGCATTCCAAAAGTTAGACAGACCATCTAACGATTGAGATGCTTTTTTTAATACAAAAAGCCTAGCTGGAGTAGCTAGACTTTAAGGAGATTATGAAAAAGATACATTCATCTAAATTGGGAGTTCTAGATGAACGTCAAACTAGCAAAGCTAGCTGTGAAAGTTTTAGGAATGACTATAGTATAAGTGGGGTGGCTTAAAGTAAGCTTAAGGAGAAATTTTTTCTTCTTTTTGAAACATCTTTAAGAGCCAAATGTAGGCTCAAGATGTGGTATAATAAAGCCATGGAAAACAAGAAGAAATTATTATTAATTGACGGGTCATCCGTTGCTTATCGTGCCTTTTTTGCACTTTACAATCAGATTGATCGCTTTAAAAACCGTGCTGGTCTGCACACCAATGCCATCTACGGTTTTCACCTCATGCTCAATCATTTATTAGAAAGAATTCAGCCAACGCACGTCTTGGTAGCTTTTGATGCGGGAAAAACGACTTTCCGTACAGAAATGTACAAGGACTACAAAGCTGGTCGTGCTAAAACACCAGATGAATTCCGTGAGCAATTGCCATACATCCGTGAAATGTTAACAGCGCTTGGTATCAAGTGGTATGAATTGGAAAACTATGAAGCTGATGACATCATCGGAACATTGGATAAATTGGCTGAAAATGAAGATGAATACGACGTAACCATTGTCAGTGGGGATAAAGACCTTATCCAATTGGCAGATAACAATACAACCGTTGAAATATCTAAAAAAGGGGTGGCTGAGTTTGAAGAATTCACCCCAGCTTACCTCATGGAAAAAATGGGCATTACGCCAAAACAATTCATCGACCTTAAAGCCCTTATGGGTGATAAATCCGATAATATCCCTGGTGTTACCAAAGTCGGTGAAAAAACAGGTCTAAAACTTCTCTTAGAATACGGAAGTCTTGAAGGTGTTTACGAAAACATCGACGGCATGAAGAAATCTAAGATGAAAGAAAACTTGATTAATGATAAAGAGCAAGCTTTCTTATCTAAGACCTTGGCGACAATTAACATCACAGCGCCGATTGCGATTGGCTTAGATGATATTAATTACAGCAGACCAGACTTAGAAAAACTTGTGCCATTTTATGATGAAATGGGCTTCAAACAGTTTAAAGACAATCTTGGTGCTACTAAGAAACAAGAAAAATTTGACGTTGCCTACACTGAAGTGGACAGCTTAAGCGCTGATATGTTTACCGATGACCAATTTTTCTATTTTGAAATCTTAGGTGACAATTACCACGTTGAAAACATCATTGGTTTTGCTTGGGGAAATGACAAGGCAATCTATGCCTCAACAAACCTTGACCTTCTAAAAGACGATTTGTTTAAAGCAGCGCTAGCTAAACCAATCAAGACTTATGATTTCAAACGCAGCAAAGTGCTTCTCAGTCATTTAGGAATTGATTTGCCTGCGCCAGCTTTTGACAGCCGCTTAGCGAAATACCTCTTGTCAACCGTGGATGACAATGAATTATCAACGATTGCTCGTCTTTATACAGAGTATGTTCTTGATAGCGATGAAGCGGTTTATGGTAAAGGGGCTAAACGCGCGGTGCCAGATAAAGCAGTGCTTCTTAGCCACCTGGCTCGTAAGATTGTCGTTTTGAACCACTCTGAAAAAGCCATGCTAGACAAGTTGACAGAGCATCAACAAGCAAGCCTTCTTTTTGACATGGAACAACCTCTTGCAAACGTTCTTGCTAAGATGGAAATCGCTGGTATTTCGGTTAAGAAAGAAACACTGCAAGACATGGAAAAAGCTAACCAAGCTGTTATTGATGAGTTAACACAAGAAATCTATGACCTTGCTGGCATGGAATTTAACATTAATTCACCAAAACAATTGGGAGAATTGCTTTTTGACAAGATGCAATTGCCAACAAGCTACACTAAGAAAACTAAGACAGGCTATTCAACAGCAGTAGATGTCTTGGAACGCTTGGCCCCAATCTCACCAATCGTGTCTAAGATTTTGGAATACCGTCAAATCGCTAAACTTCAATCAACTTACATTGTTGGTTTACAAGATTTTATCTTGAAAGATGGCAAAATTCATACGCGTTATTTGCAAGATTTGACACAAACAGGTCGCTTGTCTAGTGTTGACCCTAACTTGCAAAACATTCCAGTTCGTTTGGAACAAGGTCGCTTGATTCGTAAGGCTTTTGTCCCAGAGACAGCAGATGAAGTGCTTTTAAGTTCTGACTACTCACAAATTGAGTTGCGCGTGCTAGCTCATATTTCAAATGACGAACACTTGATTGCGGCTTTCCGTGAAGGAGCAGATATTCATACCTCAACAGCTATGCGCGTCTTTGGTATCGAAAAAGCTGAAGACGTCACACCAAATGACCGTCGAAATGCCAAAGCTGTTAACTTCGGTATTGTTTACGGTATTTCTGATTACGGTCTTGCTAACAACCTTGGTATCCCGCGTAAAGTGGCAAAACAATACATTGAGACTTACTTCGAACGCTACCCAGGTATTAAAGACTACATGGAGCGCGTGGTGCGTGATGCCAAAGATAAAGGCTATGTTGAAACGCTCTTCCACCGTCGTCGCGAATTGCCAGATATCAATGCTCGCAATTTCAACGTACGTCAATTTGCAGAGCGTACAGCCATCAACTCACCAATTCAAGGTAGCGCAGCTGATATTCTCAAAATTGCTATGATTAACCTTGATAAAGCTCTTGTTGATGGTAGGTTCAAGACCAAAATGCTTCTACAAGTGCACGATGAAATCATCCTTGAAGTGCCAAAAGACGAGCTAGAAGCTATTGAAAAATTAGTCAAAGAAACCATGGAATCAGCCATTGAACTTTCAGTCCCACTAGTAGCAGACGAAAGCGCAGGCCAAACATGGTACGAAGCAAAATAGAAACAATGAAAAGGAAGTGACTGATACAGTCATTTCCTTTTTGCTAGGCAGAAAATCAATGATTTGCTATACTTAAGAAAAAACCAATAAAAGGAGGCAGCTAAATGACATCATTTCAAAACCCTAGCCAAGATGTGATTGCATCTTATCTTAAAAATGCTAAAACCATTGCAGTTGTTGGCTTGTCTTATCGTGAAAATAGCCCAGCTTATGGCGTCTCAAAGATTATGCAGGAAGCAGGATACACCATTATTCCAGTCAATCCTCGCCTTGCTGGTCAAAAGGTTCTTGGTGAAACCGTCTATTCTTCGCTTCAAGATGTTCCTGCCCACATTGATATTGTCGATATCTTTAGACGCAGTGAATTTCTCCCTGAAGTTGCTAAAGATTTCATTGAAACGGATGCTGATGTCTTCTGGGCACAACTTGGACTCGAAAGCCAAGAAGCTGCAGATATTTTACAAGCTGCTGGACGTGATAAAATCGTCATGAACAAGTGTATTAAGATTGAATACCAAGGTTTGTAAAAGTTTTTTGAAAACAATAGTGAAAATGAGGAGATTCTTTCAAAATGAATTTTCTCATTTTTTATTGGCTAAAAATGCTAGATTAGTAGCCTTTTTGAGAAAAATAGTTAACTTTTACTATGAAAACTTGAAATAGTCAGATTTTTATAATAAAATGAATGAGCATGTCAGGATGGCTGACAGATAAACTATGTTATAATGACCTTAATAAATAGAACAGGAGAGCTATAATGGATATTCATACCCATCACCGTCCTTTGGATGCCTATGAAAATGTCATTGAGCATCTCAAGAGAAAGCACATTCGTATCACGGAGACTCGTAAAGCCATTATCGCTTATATCATAAATAGCTATGAGCACCCAAGTGCTGAGAAGATTTATAAAGACCTTTTGCCAGAACATCCCAATATGAGTTTGGCGACGGTTTACAATAACATGAAAGTCTTGGTTAAAGAAGGTTTTGTTGCTGAATTAAAAGTGACTAACGACCTAACAACCTACTATGACTTCATGGGTCACCAGCACATTAACATCGTTTGTAAATATTGTGGCGATATTGCAGACTTTATGGATGTTGATGCTATTGATATTGGAAAAGAAGCTTATGAACAAACTGGCTACATGATTACTAAGGTTCAATTGACAGCCTACGGTATTTGTCCAAAATGCCAAGAAAAGCTCAAAGCAGCCGGCGAACCTTTCATGGCTTACCGAGAAGATAATAAATAAAGAGTTTGGGAAAATTTCCAGGCTCTCTTTTTAATCATAAAAAATCCCCAGTATTACTGGAGATTTTTTGCTTGTTAATGATTTATTATTCTGCTTTATCTAGCAAATCTTCATAGAAGAAAAGTGTAGCAGTTGTAGTGTATGGAAGTGTATAGAAATGAAGCAAGCCAAATGTTAGGCCAGTCAAGATATACCAACCGATGAAGCTAAATTGTAAGCAGAAGTAGCGCCATTTGTTGCCATTCATCAATTCTTTACTCTTAGAGATAACGCTGTTTGGACCATCATAGGTACCATCAGCGACAGCATCGTAAAGAACAAATGTAGTCATGGCATATGAGTATTGTTTGATGATTGAAAGAATAAAACCAGCAATCATAAGAACAAAGCCAAGTAAAGCAACAAAGAGTCCGACATTACTGTCTTTGCTTGAAGCGGCTGTAGCTCCTGCGACAAGAAGAATCATACCTACAAATGCAAGCAATGACCATAAGAAAATGTAGAACCATTTTACAATAGCGGTAATGACGTATTTACCGAATAGTTCATTGGAGAAGACACGCATATTGTCGCCTACTTCAACATGGTCGGATTTATGACGCATGACATCAAGAACAGCGTAACTTGCTGATGCAAGGAACAATGCTAACAAGATGCTGATGATTCCTGGAACGGATTCAGTAATGCTAAATTCAGTACCATTGTAAGTATAAGTTTCCTTGTAACTGATTGAGACAGCAAGGATAGCTAAAATAATAGGAACGATAAACAATTGATACTTGCCAGAGAGAGTTTTCAAAAATTCCCTAGCTTTGCGACGAGTTTCTGAAGCTTTCATAATATGGACCTCCTTAAAAAGTTTCCTAAAATGTAATTACTTCCACGCTTTCATTATAGCACATTGTATTAGAGAAGTCACACGAAAAGAGGTAAACATGACAAAAAAGGTGATTTCTGGTAAAATCGTAAAGGTTGCGCTTTTTAAGCAATATATTGTAAGAATCTAGGAAGCTTTTCCGAGGTTTTCTCAGTCTGATTATTTCTAATCATGAGACTATTAAAAATGCCCACAACTGTTTTTTGTGGTAGCTAGGAGAAAAAAGATGACAGATTATCCGATTAAATATCGTTTAATTAAGAAAGAAAAACACACTGGAGCTCGTTTGGGTGAAATTATCACACCACACGGGACTTTCCCAACACCAATGTTCATGCCTGTTGGTACACAAGCAACAGTTAAAACACAATCACCAGAAGAACTCAAAGAAATGGGTTCAGGAATTATTCTATCAAACACTTATCACCTATGGTTGCGTCCAGGTGATGAGCTAATCGCTCGTGCTGGTGGTCTTCACAAATTCATGAATTGGGACCAAGCTATTTTAACAGATAGTGGTGGTTTCCAAGTGTATTCATTAGCTGAGACACGTAATATTACCGAAGAAGGTGTTACCTTTAAAAACCACCTCAATGGTCAAAAAATGTTCTTATCACCAGAAAAAGCTATCTCAATCCAAAATAACTTGGGTTCAGATATCATGATGAGTTTTGATGAATGCCCTCAATTCTACCAACCGTATGATTACGTTAAAAAATCAATCGAACGTACAAGTCGTTGGGCTGAGCGTGGCTTGAAAGCTCACCGTCGTCCGCACGACCAAGGACTTTTTGGTATCGTTCAAGGAGCTGGTTTCAAAGACCTTCGTCGTCAATCAGCTAATGATTTGGTAAGTATGGATTTCCCAGGTTACTCAATCGGTGGACTTGCTGTTGGTGAATCACACAAAGAAATGAATGCTGTGCTTGATTTCACAGTGCCAATGTTGCCAGAAAGTAAACCACGTTACCTTATGGGAGTTGGTGCACCAGATAGCTTGATTGATGGTGTTATTCATGGTGTCGACATGTTTGATTGCGTACTTCCAACACGTATCGCTCGTAATGGAACATGTATGACAAGTGAAGGACGTTTAGTGGTTAAAAATGCAGCTTATGCCGAAGACTTTACACCACTTGATCATGATTGTGATTGCTACACATGTCGTAACTATACACGTGCTTATATTCGTCATCTTCTTAAAGCTGATGAAACTTTTGGACTTCGCTTAACAAGTTACCATAACCTTTACTTCCTTGTAAACTTGATGAAAAAAGTTCGTCAAGCAATCATGGATGATAATCTTTTGGAATTCCGTGAAGATTTCTTTGAACGTTATGGCTACAATAAGAGTGACCGTAATTTCTAATATATTATAAAGCTTGAAACGATTGTTTCAGGCTTTTTTACTTGAACCTCAAAAAAGTGTTAACCTATATACAAAAAGTAGTTGACTAAAATAAAATGAAGTAGTAAACTTTGTTAAAAGGTTGGTTATTATGGTGATTTATGGAGTTGATCTTGATAGTGAGGGAAGATGTCGACACTATCATACAGCATGTGATGTTGTTGCTTTGAAATGTAGCAAGTGTCAGGAATATTTTGCTTGTTATCAGTGTCATGATCAGTTGCGAAATCATCCTTTTGAGCCTGTTTCGGTAGATGATGATGCACCAGTGCTTTGCGGCAGTTGTCGTCATACGTTAACTTTTACGGAGTATAAAAAGGGATTTTGTCCTTATTGTCACCATGCCTTTAATCCAAAGTGTCAGTTACATGAGACTATTTATTTTTCAAAGGAGTAGGTTATGAAAAACGTCAGGGATTTACTTTACATTGCTATGATGGCAACTATTTTGGTTATTTTAGGATTCATTCCAGCCATTCCACTGGGATTTATTCCTGTTCCAATTGTTTTGCAGAATTTGGGAGTCATGTTAGCTGGTGTTTTATTAGGCTGGAAGAAGGGAAGTTTATCAATTCTCTTATTTTACTTATTAGGGATGTTTTTGCCAGCTTTTTCTGGGAGTACATTTTTTGCGGTTTTAGCTGGTCCGACGGCTGGTTATGTGGTGGCTTGGTTTTTTGTACCAATGCTAATCAGTTTGATTTTGAAAGCTTTTAAAACGTCATCGTTTATTGGAAATGTGATCGCGATTTTAGTGGGCGGAGTTTTGTTTGTTGATTTGTTAGGGGCCATTTATTTGTCAGTTTATATGCACATGCCTTTGATGACCTCATTATTATCAAATCTTGCTTTTATTCCTGGGGATACTATCAAAGCAATTCTTGCCAGTCTTATCGCTTATAAATACAAAGAACAATTGGCTCTCGCGTAAAAGGACATATTTTTTGTTATAATATGGGTAAAGTAAACAAAGAAGGAGCCTATTATGAAACTCACAACACTTGGTTGCTGGGGAGCTTACCCATATAAAGACGGCGGCACGACCTCTTATCTCGTTACGAGTGAGGACGGTTTTCAATTGCTTATGGATTGCGGAAGCCGTGCTGTCACAGAATTAGAAAAAGAAATCAGCCCACTTGACTTGGATGCGGTGATTATTTCACATTATCATCCTGACCATGTTGCTGATTTAGGCGTGCTACGCCATTATTTTCAACTATATCCCAAACATCTCTGGGAGCCTAAAATTTTGCCAATCTACGGACACACCGAAGATGAGCAAGAATTTGCTAAACTGACTTTAGACGGCGTTTCTCAAGGGAAGTCCTATGATGTCAACGGTGTTGAGAAGATTGGTCCATTCGACATTACCTTTATCAAAACCGTCCACCCTGTTCCTTGCTATGCTTTTCGTATTGTCGAACGTGCAACAGGGCAAACGCTTGTTTTCACTGGTGATACAGGCTATTTTGAAGGTTTGGATAAATTTGCTGCAGGCGCTGACCTCTTTTTGGCAGATGTTTACCTTTATGCGGGAAATGAAAATCATCCAGCGCATTTGACAACCAAAGAAGCAGGGCAAATTGCCAAGGCTGCAGGTGTGACATCCCTTGTCTTGACGCATACGCCACCAGTTCCACCACAAGGCATTGATGCCGAAAATCACCTTCAAGTGCTTAAAAAAGAAGCAGAAAATTATGCTGACGGTGTTCCTGTTGATTTGGCTGAGCCACACAAATCATGGCAACTTGGTGAGCTATAATGGCTGAATTTACACAAGAAGAAAAGGAATATTTCATGCGAGAAGCGCTCAAGGAAGCGCAAAAGTCGCTAGCAAAAGAGGAAATCCCAATTGGCTGTGTTATCGTGAAAAACGGTGACATCATTGGACGTGGACACAATGCGCGTGAAGAACGTCAGAAAGCCATTTTGCATGCTGAAATCATGGCGATTGATGATGCCAATGAAAACGAAGGTAGTTGGCGTTTACTAGATAGCACCCTATTTGTGACCATTGAACCTTGCGTGATGTGTAGCGGAGCTATTGGGCTTGCCCGCGTTCCGCAAGTGATTTATGGGGCTGCCAATCAAAAATTTGGCGGTGCAGGCAGTCTTTATGATATTCTGACGGACGTTCGTCTCAATCATCGAGTGGAAGTGGAGACTGGGATTTTAGAGACTGAATGTGCAGCTATCATGCAAGATTTTTTCCGTAAAAACCGTGAAAAGAAAAAAGCAGCCAAGCAAGCTGCCAAAGAACAGTCTTAGTTTGCATAATCTAGAAATTATGATATAATATTTCTCGGAGCAACATCTGCGCGTGAAGTGGGTCAGGGGAGGAATCCAGCAGCCCTAAGCGATTGTAGGTGTGTGCTCTTTTTTTATATAAAACTAACCCCTTTGAAATCAATCGTTTCAGAGGATTATTTTTTTATTTGAGAGACTAAAGGGGCGAAATAGGGGCAGGAATTAAAATATTTTAATCGTGTTTAATCGTTTAGATAAATCAAGTGTCATCTGTGTTGTGACGTGGCTATAACTGTAAAAATCTGTGAAATTTTCATCACAAAATGGTTGTTTCATGAAAGTTTTCAGTAACTTGGTAAACGCTTTATTTAAATGAGATAATTTAGTAAAAATCATTGAAAAATCATGCATAAAAGAGTAATATAAAAGAGAAATTTAATTTTTTGAGGAGTATTGTAATGACACATATTAAATTTGATTATTCAAAACTTTTGGGTCAATTCGTCGAACAAGAAGAAATCGACTTCATGCAAACACAAGTCAACGTTGCTGACGAATACTTGCGCAAAGGTACAGGTCCAGGTTCTGACTTCCTTGGTTGGTTAGACCTTCCTGAAAACTATGACAAAGAAGAATTTGCGCGTATCCAAAAAGCTGCTGCTAAAATCCAATCAGACAGCGAAGTTCTTGTTGTTATCGGTATCGGTGGTTCTTACCTTGGAGCTCGTGCGGCTATCGACTTCTTGAGCAACCACTTCTATAACCTTCAAGCATCTGCAGACCGTAAAGGTCCACAAATCCTTTACGCTGGTAACTCAATTTCTTCAACTTACCTTGCAGACCTTGTTGAATACGTTAAAGATAAAGATTTCTCAGTAAACGTTATCTCTAAATCTGGTACAACAACTGAACCAGCTATCGCTTTCCGTGTATTCAAAGAACTTTTGATTGAAAAATACGGTCAAGAAGAAGCTAACAAACGTATCTACGCTACAACTGATAAAGCTAAAGGCGCTGTTAAAGTTGAAGCTGTTGCTAACGATTGGGAAACATTTGTTGTTCCAGATAACATTGGTGGACGTTTCTCAGTATTGACTGCTGTAGGTCTTCTTCCAATCGCTGCTGCTGGTATCGATATCGAAGCTCTTATGAACGGTGCTAACGCTGCTCGTAAAGAATTGACTTCTGCTGAAATCTCAGAAAACATCGCTTACCAATACGCTGCAGTTCGTAACGTACTTTACCGTAAAGGTTACATCACTGAAATCTTGGCTAACTACGAACCATCACTTCAATACTTTGGTGAATGGTGGAAACAATTAGCTGGTGAATCAGAAGGTAAACACCAAAAAGGTATCTACCCAACATCTGCTAACTTCTCAACTGACCTTCACTCACTTGGTCAATTTATCCAAGAAGGTTACCGTAACATCTTTGAAACAGTTGTTCGTGTTGATAAACCACGTAAAAACGTTGTTATCCCTGAATTGTCAGAAGATCTTGACGGTCTTGGATACCTTCAAGGTAAAGACGTTGACTTTGTAAACAAAAAAGCAACTGATGGTGTACTTCTTGCTCACACAGACGGTGGCGTACCTAACATGTTCTTGACACTTCCTCAACAAGATGAATTCACTCTTGGTTACACAATCTACTTCTTCGAGTTAGCTATCGGTCTTTCAGGTTACCTTAACGCTGTTAACCCATTCAACCAACCAGGTGTAGAAGCATACAAGAAAAACATGTTTGCTCTTCTTGGTAAACCAGGATTTGAAGACTTGTCAGCTGAGTTGAACGCACGTCTTTAATTCATCAATACACAGATAAAAAAGCTTCCGTAAGGGAGCTTTTTTTGCGTGAAAAAATCCTTAAAATTTCCTTAAAAAATTCTATGAAACCGATTGACAAAATCATATATATATAATGGTTGTAGAAGATTTTAAGGAAAATGGAGATTAGGCATGACAAGTAATGACCGAAATCAAATGTATGAGGTAATGACTCAAACAATTACTGCAGCTAGTCAGTTACCTTTTGTAAAAGTGAATCGAGAAGAGTTTTTAAGAAAGGAATTTGCTGGTGATAAGTACTTAGAGAATATTATAAAAGATGGTCCTCAAAGTGTTTTTACTAGTCAAGCTTTGCGAAAAAGAGCTGATAGGGTTATAGCTAATGCTACTAATAAAACTTCAGTGGCTTCTTTTGTAACTGGTCTTCCATCTAATCCAGTTACTGCTTTGGCATCTGGAGGAGCAGATGTGGTTCAATATTTTGGCTTTGCTCTAAATTTGTCACAGCAAATAGCTTATTTATTTGGTGAAGAAGAGTTATTTAGCGGAGATTATAATCAACTACCAGAGGAAGCACGAATTCGTATTGTTGCCTATCTAGGTATTATGTTTGGAGCAGGCGGTTCATCTGCCCTAATTGCTAATGTATCTAAAACGGCCGGAAAAAATCTTGGGAAGAAAGTAGCACAACAAGCCTTAACCAAGACTGCTTGGTATCCGCTTGTTAAGAAAATAGGTAGCACCATAGGATTTAAAATTACGAAACAAAGTATCGGGAAATCAATTACTAAAGTAGTCCCAGTAATTGGTGGAGTGATTTCTGGGGGTCTAACTTATATGACATTTAAACCAATGGGAAATAAATTAGCCGATACATTTGTAGATTTATTGGACGGAAAAATTTCAGAAGATTTTTCGGGAATGAATGAGTATAGAGGAGACTTTAGACAAAAGATGGCTAAAGACGTAGAAGATATTGATGGATAATTTACAGAATTAGCTAGTGAATAAAAGTTATTTTGTATTTTAATAATACCTAATCACTCAGTTTTTTACTGAGTGATTTTTTAATAAAAATTCCTTTCCAAATTTTCTGAATATTTGTTATAATAGTAAATTATATAATAAAATTTGAATTAGAAGGATTTGAGTGTTTAGCAAGGGGAGTTTTGAATAACTGTATCTGAGCTAAAAGGGAAAACTGGTTAGTAGTAGATGTTCTGCTTTACTTTTTTCGATTGAAAGGCTCTGTGAACCGCTTCAACGCTCTGGGTATCTTAAATATGACTGCACAAAAAATGACTGCTCAAGAAATTATCGCATTTATCGGAAATGCGGAGAAAAAAACAAATGTTAAAGTGACATTTGAAGGTGAATTAGCAGCAGCTGTTCCAGAAAGTGTCATTAAGCTTGGTAATGTGCTTTTTGGTGATTGGAAAGACATTGAGCCACTTTTGGTAAACTTGACTGAAAATAAAGATTATGTTGTTGAACAAGATGGTCGTAACTCAGCTGTGCCATTGCTTGATAAACGCCATATTAATGCTCGTATCGAACCAGGGGCTATCATTCGTGACCAAGTGACAATCGAAGACAATGCGGTTGTTATGATGGGAGCTGTGATTAATATCGGTGCTGAAATCGGTGCAGGAACAATGATTGACATGGGTGCTGTTCTTGGTGGTCGTGCCATTGTTGGTAAAAATAGCCATATCGGTGCAGGTGCCGTTCTTGCAGGTGTAATTGAACCAGCTTCAGCTGACCCAGTTCGTATCGGAGACAACGTTCTTGTCGGTGCTAATGCGGTCGTTATCGAAGGGGTTCAAGTCGGTAATGGTTCTGTTGTTGCTGCGGGAGCTATTGTTACCAAAGATGTCCCTGAAAATGTTGTTGTAGCAGGTGTTCCAGCGCGTGTCATTAAAGAAATTGATGCCAAAACACAACAAAAAACAGCACTCGAAGACGCTTTGCGTAATTTGTAATAAAGGAAGTAAAGGCTTGAGAACTTCTCTCAAGCTTTTAAAAAATAAAGGAAAAAATATGACTTTAGATTTAGTTAATATCCGCCGTGATTTGCACCAGATTCCTGAAATTGGTTTGGAAGAATTTAAAACACAAGCTTATCTTTTGGAGCGTATTGCAGAAATTACGGCTGGAAAAGGTTTTGTAGAGCAGCGTACTTGGCGAACTGGGATTCTTGTCTTTTTAAATGGCTCAGCTCCTGAAAAGACGATTGGTTGGCGAACAGATATTGATGCTTTGCCTATTGTAGAAGAAACTGGGTTGGCGTTTGCTAGCCAGCATGAGGGGCGTATGCATGCTTGCGGGCATGACATGCACATGACTGTTGCGCTTGGTTTACTTAATGAATTGGTGCAAGTACAGCCTAAAAATAATTTACTCTTTCTTTTCCAACCAGCAGAGGAAAATGAAGCAGGCGGCATGCTCATGTATCAGGACAATGCCTTTGGGGATTGGAAGCCAGATGAATTTTATGGTTTGCATGTGCGACCTGATTTCAAGGTTGGGACTATCGCGACAAATACCTCAACTCTATTTGCGGGGACTTGTGAGGTCTTAATCACTTTTAAAGGAAAAGGTGGTCACGCTGCTTTTCCACATGAAGCTAACGATGCCTTGGTTGCGGCGTCCTATTTTGTCACTCAGGTGCAGACAATCGTCAGTCGAAATGTAGACCCGATTCAAGGCGGTGTCGTCACATTTGGTTCTTTCCACTCGGGGACAACTAATAATGTCATTGCCGAAACAGCGCAGCTGCATGGAACCATTCGTACCTTGACACAAGACATGAGCCTTTTAATTCAAAAGCGTGTGACTGAGATTGCAAAAGGGGTGGCAGCAAGCTTTGGAATGGAAGTAGAGGTTAATTTGAAACAAGGTGGTTATCTCCCTGTGGAAAATAATCCCGAATTGGCGCGTGAGGCCATGGACTTCTTCAGAAATCGCGAAGCTGTTCATCTGATTGACTGCTTGCCAGCTATGACTGGAGAAGATTTTGGCTATTTGTTAAATAAAATTCCAGGGGTGATGTTCTGGTTGGGTGTTGAAACACCGTACGCTCTTCATCATCCTAAGATGAGTCCAAATGAAGCAGTTCTTTCATTTGCGGTTAGTGAAATATCAGCTTTCTTAAAAGAAAAAGCAAGTCATTAAATCTAAAATAAGCTAGCAAGTTTTTGGTCTTGCTACTTTTTTTGTATTTGAAAAATAAAAAAAGCCGCTATTGGGAGCTAGCGGCTTAAAAAGGGATGGACATGATTTTTCAATCATGTCCAGGAGATTTATGAAAAGGGAATAACTCCAAAAGAGCCAATTCCCAGCGGTTTGGGAGAACCGCTATTTAGGATAAATGTAGTATATCGGAGAAGCCTTAAAGAAACCTTAAAGTAAATTTTAAGGTTTTTGCTGAGTAAAATCTCGGTTTTGTGTTATCATAAAAGCATGGAAAAAGTAGCCTTACGAAAGAGTATCATTGCTCATTTAAAACATCAAGATAGAAAAGAAAAAGCCTTGAAAGATATGGCTTTATTAGATGATTTGCTAGCCTCTTCTGCATATCAAAAAGCGAATACTATTGCCACTTATTTAGCTTTTGATTTTGAGTACAATACCGAATTGTTGATTAAACAAGCTCAAAAAGATGGCAAAACCATTTTAGTTCCAAAGACTTACCCACACGGCAAAATGATTTTTTGTCTCTATGATGTGGATAACTTGGTGAAAACTTCATTTGGCTTGTGGGAACCTGCTTGTGACAAAGCTGTGGATAAGTCAGAAATCGATTTGATTCATGTGCCAGGCGTTGGTTTTAACCAAGATGGTTTTCGAATTGGATATGGAGCTGGCTATTATGACAGGTATTTAGTGGATTATAAAGGCAAAACAATCAGTACGATTTATGAGTGTCAGAAAGTAGAGTTTCAGCCAGACAGTCATGATGTCGCTGTTATGGAGGTGTTTAGTCGATGAAAAACGTTATTAAAGAAAGTCCAGTGACGATTTTTTTGCTGGCTCTAACGACTTTGGTTTTTATAGCCATGCAGGTAATTTATTTTGGAAATGCCACATCCAACCAAGCCATTTTTAATACTGGTGGGATGTTCGGTGCCTACGTACGTTTATTTCCAAGTCAATTGTGGCGCTTAGTGACACCGATATTTGTCCACATCGGTTGGGAGCATTTCTTTTTCAATGCTTTAACGCTATATTTTGTTGGTCAAATAGCAGAGCAAATTTGGGGCCATCACAAGTTTTTAGCATTGTATGTTCTATCAGGAATTGTTGGGAATATCTTTACGCTTTTCTTTACGCCAAACGTGATTGCTGCGGGAGCTTCAACGTCGCTTTTTGGCGTTTTTGCAGCGATTATGGTTGCTGGGTATTTTGGAAGAAATCCTTATTTAAAAGAACTTGGTAGAAATTATCAAGCTTTGATTATTGTGAATTTGATTTTCAACTTATTTACTCCAAGTATTGGGATTGCTGGTCATATTGGTGGTCTTGTCGGGGGTGTCTTATGTGCCATCTTTTTACCAACGCTTGTGGAGAAAGGTATGTTTAAACCATGGCAACGTTGGTTGGCGGCAGCGGCTTACGTTGGCTTAAGTCTTTTCTTGATTGTCTTGGCTTTACATTAAAGTTATAATAAAAAGTTCTCTAGACAAAGTACTAGAGGAACGTTTTTATT
>NZ_DS572681.1 GCF_000154985.1 Streptococcus infantarius subsp. infantarius ATCC BAA-102 | reverse complement strand
AAGGGGAAAATGAGCTTCATCGCTCAAGATTTCGACTCCCTAAATGTCATCGCCATTCTCGACGGAAGAACCCAAGCAACCATCCGAAACCACTTTCTTCGCTATCCTAGAAAGGTTAGAAACCGCGTCAAAGTCATCACTATGGACGACATATTTAGCGCCTACTACGATATCGCTAAAAAGCTATTCCCGAACGCTAAATTCGTCCTCTATCGCTTTCATATCGTCCAACATCTGAGCCGGGCCATGAATCGTCTACGTGTCCAGATTATGAATCAGTTTGACAGAAAATCTCATGAATACAGGGCACTCAAACGCTACTGGAAACTCATCCAACAAGATAGTCGCAAACTCAGCGATAAACGATTTTATCGCCCGACTTTTCGTATACACTTGACCAACAAGGAGATTCTAGAAAAGCTACTTTCTTACTCGCAGGAACTTTGAGAACATTATGAACTCTATCAACTCTTACTCTTTCACTTTCAAGAGAAACAAGCCGACCATTTCTTTAATCTCATTGAGGAGACGCTTTGCAGTGTACATCCCATCTTTCAGACTGCTTTTAAGACCTTTTTGAAAGACAAAGATAAGATGATTGTCAATGGCACTTGAACTCCCTTGCTCAAACGCCAAACTAGAAGCTACCAATAATCTCATCAAAGTCATTAAACGCAATGCCTTTGGTTTTCGGAACTTTGAAAACTTTAAATTAAGAATTCTCATCGCTTTGAATATAAAAATGGAGAGAACCAACTTGGTCCTCTCCAGGTTATGACTTTTCATCAACCCACTACAGTTGACAAAGAGCCCATAAGAAAAGCGAGTTTCACTAAGAAACCCGCTCTTTTATTATCCAATTTTTGTAATATTGGTTGCTTGAAGACCACGTTGGCCTTGCTCCACTTCAAAATTCACCTTTTGACCATCTTCCAAAGATTTGAAACCATTAGACTGAATTTCAGAAAAGTGTGCAAATACATCTGGTCCACTTTCTTGTGAAATAAAACCAAATCCTTTTTCTGCATTAAACCATTTGACTGTACCTTGTACCATTTTTGTTACCTCTTTTTATTTATTTGTAAAACGAATCAAGAGGAAAAACAAAAGATGAAACTGATACTTAAACTCTAAACTTATTTACATTATTTATTTTAACAGGATAATTATCATTTGTCAACAATAAAGGTTGATTATTTGATAAACTTCATCATTTCACTTCCACGGATTATAAAATCTCCCCTGATTTGCAATAAAGAGGGTAATGGTAATGCCTATGAGGAAGAAAATGATAATTAAGACGATGTAATCCATTTGTTTCAGAGGCTGGTAGGTGTACCAGGTTCTCTTTTTATTTTTTCCAAAGCGCCGTAATTCCATGGCAGTTGATATGGTATCAATTCGTTCCAAAGAACTGAAAATCAATGGGATTACAAGTGATAAATTCCCTTTTATCCGATCCACTAATCTCCCTTTTTTAGACAACTCTAGACCCCGTGCCTCTTGTGACATCCGAATCGTATAAAATTCTTCTTGGATATCTGGAATATACCGCATAATCAGATTTACTGCATAAGCGACTTTATATGAAACCCCAATTTTATTCAAACTTGATGCAAACTGACTGGGATGAGTGGTCATTAAAAAAATCAAAGCAACAGGAACAGTACAAAAATATTTCAATAACAAATTGAGCAGATAAAATAGTTGCTGGCTCGTAATAGAATAAGTCCCAATCCCCGACCACAAAACGGTCTCTGCTCCATATAAAATCACGCCATAAGTTGGGGCAAATAGATACACCATCAATGCGTTCAGCAAGGCAAATACTGTTGTAAAGAAGAGAACAAAGGAAACATCCCGATAACGAATGCCCGATAATTTAAACAGGCTGAGGGAAAACACGGCAATGCATAAAATAAGACGAGTATCGTAGGTAACCATCGCAACGACGGAAAATGCTAGAAAGAACAATAAATTACTGACTGCTGAAAGATTGTAGATAAAACCTTGTCCATTACGATAACCAATTAATGACTGGCGATTCATCAGTTCCTCCTCTCTTCTTGCATATAACACATCGTCAACTCTAAAGGATTCACTCTAAGACGTTCTGCCAAATGGAATATAGAGGTTTCTTTCAAACTGGCCTGTTCTATCACAGCAACATCTGATAATATTTCTGCTGGACTAGCATCTTCAATAATCTGCCCATCCACCACTACAACTGCTCTGTCTGAATAATCCAGCATGAGTTGCATATCATGGGTAATCATGACAATGGTATGCCCTTTAGCATTTAATTGGTCCAAAAAATCCATCATTTCTCGATAATGTCGCTGATCCTGCCCAGCTGTCGGCTCATCCAGTAGAATGATTTCCGGATTGAGAACCAAGATAGAAGCAATCGTCACCCTTTTTTTCTGACCATAGGAAAGTGCCGATATAGGCCATTTACGGAAAGGGTATAAGCCACAAACTTCTAATATATTGAGAACGCGCTGTTCAACTACTTCCTCATCTACTCCTCGCAAATGGAGGCCAAGTGCCACCTCATCAAAAATCATATTTTGACTTATCATCTGGTTAGGATTTTGAAGAACATATCCAATACGCTCCGCACGCTCTTTAATAGAATCATCCTGAATAGATTGACCTTTCCAAAGAAGTTCTCCCTCTGGCCGAATAAAGCCACAAAGTGCCTTAGCTAAGGTAGATTTGCCAGCACCATTCTTTCCGACAATTGCTAACCGCTCACCCTTATGAATGGTAAGGTTAATATCTTTTAACACCTGCTTCTCTGGATAGGAAAAATGTAGATGGTTTGTTTCTAATAATACTTCCTCTGACTCACTTTCAAAATGCAAAGCTGGTAGTTGACCAACAGTCAAGGATGCTACATCAACCTCCCATACTGAAGCAAGATGCTCTGCGTCTTCAATTGGATAACCCAACGCTCGAAGAGTAGAAATATAGAGAGGTTCACGTATCCCATTTTCTTGTAACAAGGAAGTCTTCAATAATTGATCTGGGTTTCCGTTAAATAAAATTTGACCATCATTTATCAATCCCACCCGATCCACATGACAGTACAAGACATCTTCTAAACGATGTTCAATAATAATCGTTGTGGTGCCTTCTTGTCGATGCAGTCGGTCAATCAAATCAATCGTATCCTGACCTGATTTAGGATCCAAATTAGCAAGTGGTTCATCAAACAATAAAATAGAGCTCTCATCTATTAACACTCCAGCTAAACTGACACATTGCTTTTGACCTCCAGATAAATCTTGTGGCCGATGGGCCAATAAGTCTGTAAGTGACAATTTTTCTGCCCAATTCCCTATTTTTTGATGCATGATCTGTTGACTTTCCATATCATTTTCTAGGGCAAAGGCAAGATCTTCTGCAACCGACAAACCAACAAACTGTCCATCTGTATCTTGAAGTACTGTTGATACTAGTAAAGATTTATCATAAACTCATAAATCAAAAGCCTCCTGACCATCCAAAATCAGGCTCCCACTGTGTTCTCCCTTATAAATGTTGGGAATAATGCCATTGAGACACTGCCCTAACGTTGACTTTCCGGAGCCAGAAGGTCCAATGATTAAGACTTTCTCCCCTTGATAAATGGATAGTTGAATATCCTTTAAAGTTGGTTCCTGCTGTGCCTGATATTTAAATGTAAAATCTTTAAATTCAATGATTTTTTTCATAGAACCATTATAACGTAAATTGGCTTTGAAAAAAAGGAAGAATCACTAGATTCCACCTTTGTGAAGATGTTCTGTCAATATTTCTCAATCAGAAATGTCATTTATAATAAAAATTGCACTGATTTCTCAATGCAATTTATTTTTTAAGCATTTACAGGCGCCAAACTCTCCCCGATTGCTTCCAATCGTTCTGCCCATTCCTGTCGTGTCAAACCATTTTCAACAATGTAGCGGTTACGCTCATGAGCACGACATTCAGCTGAACAGCCACGAACATACTTGTGCTCATTTTCTTCCGATGTCAAAATACGACGGTTACAGAATGGATTGCCACAGTTGACATAGCGCTCACATGGTGTGCCATCGAACCAGTCCTTACCAACGACAACTGGGTTAACATGGTTAACATCAACCATAATTCGCTCGTCAAAGACGTACATCTTACCATCCCACAATTCGCCACGAACTTCTGGGTCTTTACCATAGGTTGCGATACCACCGTGAAGCTGACCGACATTCTTGTAACCTTCACGAACCATCCAGCCCGAGAATTTCTCACAGCGAACACCACCAGTACAGTATACAACTACACGCTTGTCCATGAATTTCTCTTTGTTATCACGGACCCATTGTGGCAATTCACGGAAGTTGCGGATGTCTGGGCGGATCGCACCTCGGAAATGCCCTAGGTCGTACTCGTAGTCATTACGCGTATCCAAAACAACTGTATCTTCATCCAAGAGAGCTTCTTTGAACTCTTTTGGTGACAAGTAGGCACCTGTTGTTACAAGTGGATCTATATCGTTGTCAAAGTCGCTGTCTTCCAAACCAAGGTGAACAATTTCTTTTTTATAACGAACAAACATTTTCTTGAAAGCTTGCTCATTTTCTTCGTCAATCTTAAACCACAAGTCGCTGAACAATGGGTTTGCATGAACATAGTCCATGTATTTTTGTGTTGTTTCATAATCACCAGAGACAGTACCGTTGATTCCCTCATCAGCAATCAAGATACGTCCTTTGAGTCCGATAGACTTACAGAAAGCTAGATGCTCAGCAGCATAGGCTTCCGCATTTTCAATTGGGATATATTTATAATAAAGTAATACACGAATGTCTTTTGACATAATTTCTCCTTTTCAATCTTTGCAATAGATTATAAAACTCTATCATTTCTAATAAATGACTCTCTAAGATTATATCGTGTACCAGTCAATATTACAAAAATCTGAACTGAAAGCTGTTTTGATACAACAAAAAACTATATTGATATTTCACAACGAAAAAATGAACTGTTTTGTAACAGCTCATCCTATTTTATTAGTCTTTTGATAGGCTACCAGATTTTACTTGTGTTCTCGCATACACAATCAATAAAATCGTACCTGCAATAGCAACAGTAACACTATTTGCAATGCCCGCAACTAAACCTTGTACAAAAACTTTATTAGCAGGTTCGCTATAAATAACGATGTCTAGTACTGGAGCAATGATACCCCAAGAAACAATGTTTGCCACAATCTGGAAGACATTGAACACAAGGATGTCTTTGCCTTCAAAAATTCCTTCTTGATACGAAGACGACTTTTTGCTACACCCACAACAAGCCCAAATACACCCGAAGCTAAAATCCAAGACCACCATGGACCGTACTGAATAGAGTCTTTAAGAGCATGACCAATAAATCCAACAACAGGACCAAAAAGAATGGATAGAAGAGCCTGAACAGCATATTGAAGCTGGATGCTCGTATTTGGTACAAAGGTTGGAATATTGATTACCAAGCCAATTACAACAAAAAGAGCAGCACCAATACCAGTTGCAACAACAGTTTTAATCGAATTATTTTTCATTGTAAGTCTCCTTGTAAAATAAAGTAATTAATTGACAATACGTCTAATTTCAATATGCCAGTTCTGACCAACACCGACATTATAAGCTTTGGCGAACGATCCTTGATTAATTGCAAGTCCAACACGATAAAGTGAGTTGATATAGAGCAAGGGTTGACCTATGCGCACATCCGCAAATGATTTTCCATATGTTACCTGATTCTGGTAGACAAGCATATCATTATTGTAAATCGTTACCTCGAAGCGATCTCCAAATTCTGGCAAAAGAGTATAAAACTCTTCACGAGTGACTGATGTCCAAAGAGATCCAAATCTAACATCAAGAATATCAATAGCACCTTTGACAAAATCAAAGCCGACTTCTGTTTCTACAGTTGGGATCTCGACAATATGTTCCACACTAAGTTCTGGTCCAACTTCTTCAAAACTAATATGCCCTGACGCTAATTTTGCACCCGTATAAGCATAAACATCTCGTCCATGGAACGTATAAGAATGCTCGGTATTCGCACGACGATTAGCGACTTCTGAGATTTCCCTAGTCAAGAAGAATCAATCAAATACCAGCTATTGTCAACCACAAAATTGCCCAAAAACTGATTGAGAAGCTATCTATGACAACCATTGCGGAAAGCTTAGCAGTATCCACCTCTACGGTCATTCGTAAACTAAAAGAATTTCAGTTCAAGACAGACCTGAACTGTCTTCCAACCAATATGAGCTGGGATGAATATAGCTTCAAGGAGGGGAAAATGAGCTTCTTCTCTCAAGATTTCGACTCCCTAAATGTCATCGCCATTCTCGACGGAAGAACCCAAGCAACCATCCGAAAACACTTTCTACGCTATCCTAGAAAGGTTAGAAATCGGGTCAAAGTGATTACCATGGATATGTTTAGTCCCTATTATCAACTTACTAACCCCTTCGCTCTTCTATTTCTGAGCTCAGGCTGAAACAGTCTATTCCCAGACTGTTTCACTCCCCAATGCAAAAATTGTACTCGATCGCTTTCATATCGTGCAACACCTTAGTCGTGCTATGAACCGTGTCCGTATTCAAATTATGAATCAATTCGACAGAAAATCGCAGGAATACCGAACCTCGAAACGTTACTGGAAATTGATACAACAAGATAGCCGTAAACTCAGCGATAAACGATTTTATCGACCTATGTTTCGAATGCATTTGACTAACAAGGAAATCCTAGAAAAACTCCTATCCTACTCAGATGAACTCAGACAGCACTATGAACTCTATCAATTTCTCTTGTTCCATTTCCAAGAGAAGAACTCAGTCCATTTCTTTGACCTCATCGAACAGTAAATAGCCACTGTTAATCCTATTTTCCAGACGGTATTGAAGACATTTTTAAAGGATAAGGACAAGGTTTTAAACGCCATGGAATTGCCTTATTCCAACGCCAAACTGGAAGCTACCAATAATCTCATCAAAGTCATTAAGAGAAATGCCTTTGGTTTCAGGAACTTTGAAAACTTTAAAAAACGGATTTTGATTGCATTGAACAGTGAAAAGGGCTGGGGAGAGCCCTTTTCAGCTTATCTCCTAAAAACAAAAAAGAGATAAAGAAAGAGAGGACGAAGTTCGTCCTCTCTAGGTGTTAGCTTTTCATCTACCCACTACAGTTGACAAAGAGCCAAGAGTTTTTACAGACTAGCTAATTTGAACTTGAAATTTGGCCAAACTCATCAAATATCATTTGCGATACATTTTAAATTGTAAGTATAAATCGTTATAAATACCAAGCCATTTTTGACCAAGGTTATTATAAACTTCCAAATGGTTAAAGGTTTCTTCAGATGGATAGAAAGCTTTATTTTCTTTAATATCATTTGGCAAAAGTTTCTTGGCTTCTGTATTTGGTGTGGCATAGCCGATGTATTCTGCATTTTGCGCAGCGTTTTCAGGCTGCAACATGAAGTTGATAAAGGCGTAAGCTTCTTTAATGTGCTTAGCTGTTTTTGGAATCACTAAGTTGTCAAACCAAAGGTTAGAGCCTTCGCTAGGAACCACGTAGTGAAGGTGATCATTTGAATTAAGCATCTCACTCGCTTCACCTGAGAATGTGACTCCAATCGCAGCATTGTCATTAATCATGTAACCCTTCATCTCGTCACCGACAATAGCTTTGATATTTGGTGTTAGGTCATCAAGTTTCTTTGAAGCAGCATTTAGCTCAGTCATCGATTTGGTATTTAGGCTGTAGCCAAGAGTTCCAAGACCAATTCCCATTGCTTCACGAGCACCATCAACCAGCATGATGTCATTTTTATATTCTTGTTTCCATAAGTCTGACCAATGTTCTGGCGCTTTATCAACCATAGTATCATTATAGACGATGCCAAGTGTTCCCCAGAAATATGGGACTGAATAATCATTATGCTTGTCAAAACTCATGCCCATGAATTTTGAACCGATGTTATCTAAGCCTTTGATTTGAGATTTATCTAGTTTGATGAGCAAATGTTCTTTTCTCATCTTATCAATCATGTAATCTGACGGCACGGTGATGTCGTAAGTTGTTCCACCTTGCTTAATCTTGGTATACATTGATTCATTAGAGTCAAAGGTTTCGTACTGAACCTCGATACCTGTTTCTTTAGTGAATTTTGTAATTAATTCTGGGTCAATATAATCACCCCAGTTGTAAATGACTAATTTATCAGATTGACTTGATGAACTTGATGTTTTTTGCATATAAACTGAAACACCAAATAGAATCAAGGTTACCGCAACAAGCCCTAGGAAAAACGTGTATAATTTACGCATTGCTTTCTCCCTTCTTATCTTGTGAAATAAAGTAATAACCAATTACAAGCAAGATACTAAAGATGAAGACAATGGTTGAAAGAGCATTAATCTCAAGTGAAATTCCTCTTCGTGCACGCGAGTAAATTTCAACAGAAAGAGTTGAGAATCCATTTCCTGTAACAAAGAAAGTTACCGCAAAGTCATCAAGGGAATAAGTGAATGCCATAAAGAATCCTGAAATGATACCAGGTGTCAAATATGGCAACATGACTTCTTTTAACATTTGCCAAGGTGTTGCACCCAAATCATAGGCAGCATTAATCATATCGTCATTCATTTCCTTAAGTCGTGGCAAAACCATAAGCACTACAATCGGAATTGAAAAGGCAATATGACTAAGCAAAACTGTCATAAATCCAAGATTAAAATGGAAAATATCCGCCAAACGCGTAAAAAGAATCAAAAAGCTTGCACCAATCATAACATCAGGTGCCACCATCAAAATATTATTCATTGATAGAATGGATTGCTGGTGTTTACGACGAGCTTGGTAGATGAAAATAGCTCCAAAAGTCCCAATCACTGTCGCCAGAATTGAACTTAAAAAGGCTAGGAAAAATGTCTGAATCAAGATAAGCATCAAGCGACTATCCGTAAACATTTCTGAATAGTGTTCTAGGGTAAATCCAGTGAAACCATTCATATCGCCACCTTGATTAAAGGAATAGAAAATCAGATAAGCGATTGGAATGTAAAGAATAACAAAGACTAAAGATAGATATAAATTCGCAATTTTTTTCATTTTCGTCTCTCCTTAGTCATCCACATAATCACAAGCATTGCCATGATTAAAATCACACCAATGGTTGAACCCATTCCCCAGTTTTGTGTTGTCAAGAAGTGCTGCTCAATTGCTGTCCCTAGTGTAATCACACGGTTACCGCCAATCAAACGAGTCAACATGAACAAGCTAAGGCTTGGGATAAAGACTGATTGTACCCCACTTCTCACACCATTTAGTGATAAAGGAAAGACAACCTTTGTAAAGGTTTGGAAGCCATTTCCGCCTAAATCATGGCTCGCATTGATGAGATTGGTATCAATATCATCAAGCGCATTGAAAATCGGTAAAATCATAAATGGAATTTCAATGTAGGAAGCAACAAAGATAAATGAAAAATCTGTGAATAAAATTTGTTTTGGACCAATACCGACAAATGATAAGAAGGCGTTAACACCACCATGTTGTCCAAAAATCCCCATAAAAGCGTAAGCTTTTAACAAGAGATTAATCCAAGTTGGTAAAACCACAAGCATCAACCACAACTGCTTATGCTTAAGCTGTGTCAAAAAATATGCTGTTGGGTAAGAAATCAACAAGGTCACAAGGGTAATGATGGCAGCATATAAAATCGAATTAAAACTCATTCGAAGATAAGTCCAAGAACTAAAAAAAGTCTTGTAATTATCCAAGGTAAAATGTCCTTGGATATCAAAGAATGACTGCCATAAAATCAAAATGACGGGAGCAATGACAAACAGTATCAACCATAAAATATATGGAATCGAGAAGAAATTATTTTTCTTCATTGCGCTCCTCCTCGATGGCATGAATCAAACCATCTTCATGCTCTTCCATTTCAACATATTCTTCAAGACGCGCATCGAACTCTTCTTCTGTTTCATTCAAGCGCATGATATGAATATCTTCTGGTGTGAAATCAAGTCCGATGACTTCCCCTTCGATGGCTTTACGCGTTGAGTGAATCAGCCATTCATTGCCAAGCTCATCGTGAGCAATGATTTCATAGTGTACCCCACGGAAAAGTTGGGTATCGACTTTCACACGTAATTTACCTTCTTCAGGCATTGTGATTTGCAAGTCTTCTGGACGGATAACCACTTCAACCGCTTCATTTGGTCGCATACCACCGTCAACCGCTTCAAAACGTTTGCCGTTAAATTCAACCAAATAGTCTTCAATCATTTTACCTGGAATGATATTTGATTCACCGATGAAGGTTGCTACAAAGTGATTAATTGGTTCATCATAAATATCAACTGGTGTACCTGATTGTACAATTTCACCATCATTCATGACGAAAATCCAGTCTGACATTGCCAAAGCTTCTTCTTGGTCATGTGTAACAAAGACAAAGGTAATGCCAAGACGTTGTTGCAATTCACGAAGTTCGTATTGCATTTCTGTACGCAACTTCAAATCCAAGGCTGATAAAGGTTCGTCAAGCAAAATCACACGCGGTTCATTGATGATAGCACGCGCAATCGCGACACGCTGACGCTGCCCACCAGATAATTTTTGAATCTGGCGATTCTCAAAACCAGCCAAACGTACCATTTTAAGAGCTTCTTCCACTCGTCGTTCAATTTCTTTTTTGTCGACTTTTTTTAATTTTAGAGGAAAAGCGACATTTTCAAAGACATTCATATGAGGGAAAAGGGCGTAATTTTGAAAAACGGTGTGAACATCACGTTTATTGATTGGGATATCATTGATACGCTCTCCATCAAGGAAAACATCACCTGTGGTTGGCTGTAAAAGCCCTGCAATGATATTTAAAATCGTTGATTTTCCGGAACCTGAAGCACCAAGAAGGGTGTAAAATTTTCCTTCTTCTAACTCAAAGTTAATATCCTTTAAAACAGCTGTACCGTTATCTTCAAATACTTTTGATACGTTTTTAAATGCAATAATTGGATTAGTCAATTCTCATAAAACCTCCATGGAGCTTCTTTAATCTTTTTTCTCGCCGATGATGCGAACTTCGCGCTCTAAACGAACGCCTGAATTTTTCTCAACTGTGTCAATAACATAAGCAATCAAATCTTCATAATCTTGAGCTGTACCGTCAGCGACATTTACCATAAAGCCTGCGTGTTTTTTACTAACTTCAACGCCACCAATACGGTGTCCTTTAAGGTTGGCTTCTGTGATTAATTGTCCAGCAAAGTGTCCAACTGGACGTTTGAATACTGACCCACATGATGGGTATTCAAGGGGTTGTTTTAATTCACGTAAGTGAGTTAAACGTGCCATTTCTTGCTCAATCAAGACATAATCACCTGGTTTAAGGGCGAATTTTGCTGAAATAACAATATCACCGCTATCTTGGACCGCTGAATGACGGTAACCAAACTTCATGTCACGAGCTTCAATTGTCTTAACTTTACCTTCTTTGGTAAGTACTTGAGCTGATACCAAGACATGCGAAATTTCTCCGCCATAAGCACCAGCGTTCATGAAGACAGCACCACCAACGCTACCTGGAATACCACAAGCAAATTCAAAACCAGTTAAACTGTGATATTTGGCGATACGTGTTGTTTCAACCAAGTTAGCACCAGATTCTGCTTCAATGACATAGCCATTGACTGTAACGGTATTTAATTTATCAAACATGATAACAAAACCACGGATACCACCATCACGAACAATGATGTTGCTAGCATTTCCAAGCACCATCCATGGAATATCATTTTTATTAGCAAATTCAACAATACGAATTAATTCATAACGATTACGTGGAAAAGCGAGATAGTCCGCTGGACCTCCCACTTTCGTGTAAGTATATTTTTTTAAGGGTTCATTAACTCGAATATCAATCCCTTTTAGTTCATCATTTAAAAATTCTAACATTTTCTTCCAACTCTAAAACTATTAATCAAAATTGTAGTTATCATTTGATTAAAATCAACCAATACCCTTATCAATACTATTAGCTCATTTATGATCAAATAATCAATTATCTACTAAAAAATCGGCATAAAGCCGACCTTAATTATAACAAAAAAATCAGCTTTTGACGATATTTAAGAATGAAGTTTTCGCACTTCTTCAAGATTTAATGTTTTTAAATAAGATGTAATAGATTTACCATAAATCTCAAGCGACGGAGCAATTTCAAAAAGTGGTACAAGAACAAAAGCACGCTCTGTCATGTAAGGATGCGGCACATTAAGGGTTTCAGTTGCGATATGCTCGCTACCATACAAAAGAATATCAATATCAATGGTACGAGGTCCCCAATGTTCATGGCGAACACGTTGCAAATCCTTCTCAATTTTTTGGCACTCTGTCAATAATTGCTGAGCATCCAATTCTGTCTCTAATTGACAACAAATGTTCAAAAAATCATCTTGGTCCGTCTTACCCCATGCGGCTGTTTCATAAAATGAAGAAACAGCTGCAACGGTTGTTTGTGGCAGTTGATTTAGCCGATCAAGTGCTGCTTCAAGATAGGCTTTCTTGTCACCAATATTACTGCCTAAACTTAAATAAACTCTAATCATGCTCTCTCCCGTTCTAGCTCAATGCCAACAGAATCATAGTGCCCATTAATTGGCGGGTTTTCTTTGGAAATTTTTAAAATAATTGCTTGAACTGGCGGAAACTGTTCAAAAATGTCCTGGCAAATTGCCCCAGCCAAACGTTCAATCAAAATGTATTTATTTTCTTCAACTTGCTTTTTGATAGTTTCAAAGACTAATCCATAATGAACAGTGTCTTCTAAACGATCAGACTGCGATGCTTTTGCCAAATCAACAGACAAGGTACAATCAACAACAAAAATTTGCCCTAATGTTTGTTCTTCTGCAAAAGCACCATGGTAACCGTAAAAACGGCATCCTTTTAAATGAATTTTATCCATATTATTGGTAACAAAGAAGAAAGTCTGAGATACTTTTCTCAAACTCTTTCTTCTCCTCTTACTCCTTTCAAACGAGTTGACTAATCACTTTAACAATATCGCGATTGAGATCAACATTATGCACGCGGACGATTTGACAACCTTTAGCAATTGCCCAAGCTGACAGTGCCGCTGTTCCCATATCGCGCTCAAGAGCTGCTGTACCGCCTCCTAGCAGATAATCTACTGTGCGTTTACGAGAAATGCCAAAAAGAACTGGGTAACCAAGCTGACAAACAGCATCCAAACCTTGCAAAAGTTCAATGTTTTGTGCTTCATTTTTAGCAAAACCAAATCCTGGATCAATCCAGATATTTTCTTTAGCAATGCCAGCGTCCAATGCAGCTTGCGCACGTTCTGCTAAAAAGTCACAAACTTCTTTAGTAATATTGTCATACTTTTCTTCTTTTTGATTGTGCATCAAAATAATTGGCACGTTTTTTTCAGCAGCAAGCGCAAGCATTTCCCCATCGTAAAGTCCTGCCCAAACGTCATTTAAAATATCTGCTCCTGTTTCTAAGGCAGCACGCGCAGTTTCTGTTTTGTAGGTATCAATACTGACTAGGACATCAAATTTTTCCTTGAGAGCCTTAATAACTGGTACAACACGATTAATCTCATCAGTTGCTTCCACAAAAGTGTAACCTGGTCGTGTTGACTCGCCACCAACATCGATAATTTTTGCCCCTTCAGCAATCATTTTCTCTGCTTGCTCAAGCGCTTTCTCAACCGATGTGTAAGAACCTCCATCAGAAAAAGAGTCAGGGGTAACATTTAAAACTCCCATGATACAAGCTTTGCCATCAATGTTATGTTTACCGATTTTCATTATGATCTCCTTAGTAATACAATACCTTAAGCGATTATTTTCCTAAAATCAAAGATAGTATTTCTTTACGTTCTTCGCGGTCTTCTTTAAAAATCCCTTTAGCGACAGTTGTCACCGTTTTGCTTCCTGGTTTTTTAATACCACGCATAGTCATGCACATGTGCTCTGCTTCAATCATGACAAAAATGCCTTTTGGATGAAGAGCTTCTTCCAATGCCGTAGCCACTTGGTCAGTCAAACGTTCTTGCAACTGCGGACGTTTACTTGCTACTTCAACAGCACGAGCTAATTTACTAAGACCTGTTACGCGACCATCGCTTGGCAAATAAGCAACATGAGCTTTTCCATAAAAAGGAACCAAGTGGTGCTCACATATTGAATAAAACGGAATATCTTTGACGAGAACAACCTCATCATGATTTTCGGTAAACACAGCTGTAAATTGATCTTTGGGATCTTCATTCAAGCCTGAAAACATCTCTTGATACATTTTTGCAACACGTTTAGGCGTATCTAGTAATCCTTCACGCTTTGGATCTTCTCCTAGAGCTTCTAAGAGTTGGTAAACTGCTGCTTCGAGTTTTTCTTGAGTTGCCATTTTATTTTCCAATCTTTTTATTTTTTCTATTATAGCTTAATTTTGCTGTCTTGACAAAAGTACAGGACGCACTTGTGAAATGAAGTAAAGTGAGCCTGTAATCAGATAAAAATCATCCTGACTATCTAAATCAATCTGCTTAAGCCAATCTTGCCAATTAGCTACTTTATGGTATTGGCTTGGGTATTTTTCCAAAGGCAGTGCATTGTGATAGACAAAAGTTGTCACATCCACATCAGCTAGCTGACTAAGTAACTCAAGCATTGAATCAATTGGCTTTGTGTCAATGGCCGCAAATAAAATATGCAAATGCTTATCTTTGTACTTTTGCATAACATTAACCAGTGCTTGAACACTTTCGTTGTTGTGAGCACCGTCAATCATGACATTTGGGAAGACCAATTCTGTACGACCTACCCAGTGAGTTTGGGCTAAGCCAGCTTTAATGATTTCTTTAGTCACTTTTGGATAACGTTCACGCAATTGAAGGGCTGCTGTAATAGCTAGACTAGCGTTGCTGACTTGGTGTTTTCCAGGCATAGCCAAACTAACTTGTTCAAGTCTTTCTTTGCCATGATAATCAAAACTGTTTTCATTTTCTGAAGCAGAAAAATCCTTCCCAAATTCATAAAGTCTGCTATGACATGCTTTTGCCTTCTCAGTAAAAACTTGACGGACATCATCACGCTCAGTCGCAAAGATGAATGGAACTCCTTCTTTTAAAACACCCGCTTTTTGCGCAGCGATTTCTGCATAAGTTTCCCCTAAAACATTCTGATGATCTAAACCAATTGATGGACAAAGAACCGCTAAAGCCTTAAACACATTTGTTGAGTCATAAAGGCCACCCATTCCAGCTTCAATAATCGCGATGTCAACTGGGTGCATGTGACCAAAATACTCAAACATTAAAACAGTAATAACTTCAAATTCTGTAGCTGGTTCTAAGTCAGTTTCAACAGATAAACGTTCAACAACAGGGCGAACACGTTCCACCAATTTAAGAAAATCAGCCTCAGAAATCATTTGCCCATTTAAGCTAATACGTTCACGAAAATCAACAATATATGGTGACATAAATGTCCCAACTTCATAACCAGCTAGTGAGAAAATGTGTTGTAAATAGCTGGTAACTGATCCTTTACCATTTGTCCCAACAACGTGGACAGCGGCAAGCTTTTCCTGAGGATTGTCAAGTTCTTCAAGCATCCAAGCCATTCGTTTTAAACCAGGTTTGATTCCAAATTTTAACTTGCCATGAATCCAATCTAAAGCTTCTTGATATTCCATTTGATGAATGTCCTACTATGACCAAAAGTTGCTGACATTAAAAATAAGATTGAGACATTTACCTCGAAATCTTTCAATGATAAGCTTTTAGCGCATATACCTTTCTCTTATAAAATTACAATAACACTTCTATTATAGCACAAGGAAAATCGATAGAAACTATTTCTAAAAGAAGCTTTGCTATTTATTCAAAGTGATTTCATAAACGCCACGAACACTATTACAAGCATAAATGTGACCAGCTTTCTTTAAATCATCTTTTGTCAAATATGCTTCAAACACGCGACCTTCCTTAATTAATTTTTGCCTGCAAATGCCATCTAAAATACCCACATCAACCGAGGGCGTATACCATTTCCCATCAATTTCTAAAATGAGATTACTAATAGTCGTTTCCTGCAGATAACCCTTATTAGAAATAAAGATAGACTCACCAGATAAACTTTGTAAATGCGGACGATAGGTCGTCTTAAAATAAGTAAACGGACTGTCAATTGACTCACTGCGATGAACCAGCTCAGCTTTCAGATAATTTTCTGGCAGTTCTCTAAGTTCTGCTAGCTGGAACTGAATAGCACCAGTTTGCTTCACTAAAATTCGCAAACGATAGTCAGCATCATCTAACTCCTCAAGCTGCTTAGACAGTTTTGCTAAAAACTCTTCTTTTGAGAACGGGTAAGCAAAATACCTTGCTGACTCTTTTAAACGCTTGATGTGTTCGTCTAAATCCACCACTTGCTTATGAGATACCCTAGCGGTTGTAAGTATATCAAAGTCAGGTTGATTACGATATAAAACCGCAGCCTTATCACAAACCTCTTTGTACTCATCTTCACAGACACTTCCCCAGGTAATGCCACCACCAGCACCATAAATAGCCTGATTACCTAGCTTTTGAATGGTACGAATACCGACATTAAAGATAGCATCTCCATTCGGCAGACAAATCCCAATCGTCCCACAATAAACGCCTCGAGGTTGCTTTTCTAGCTGATTGATAATCGCCATTGTCGCAATCTTTGGAGCTCCGGTAATTGACCCACAGGGAAAAAGGGCAGAAAAAATATCTAAAAGACTTTTATCTGATTGCAACTGACTTTCAATGGTTGAGGTCATTTGCCAAACCGTTGAGTATTGTTCAACCTCACAAAGTTTTGTTACCTTAACGCTACCGATTTCTGAAATGCGTCCCATATCATTACGTAGCAAATCAACAATCATCATGTTTTCAGCACGATTTTTACTATCATTTGCCAGCCAGATTTTATTTTGCAAATCTTCTTTGGTCCTATAACCACGAGTAATCGTTCCTTTCATCGGTCGCGTTATTATACGATTTCCTTTTTTTAAAAAAAACAGCTCTGGACTAACGGACAAAATGGCAAAATCATCATGCTCGATATAGCAGTTGTAGGCTGCTTCTTGGGCAATGACTAGGTGATTGTATAAAGCCAAAGCATCTTCTTCAAGTTGACTAGATAATTGGAGAGTGTAGTTAACTTGGTAGGTATTTCCTTGCCTGATTTCCTCTTTAATCCTAGCAATAGCTTTCTCGTAATCACCTTTAGTCGTTTTTGATTGCCATGATTTTGGCAATTGAATATTTTTTTGAGATTGACACGGAAAAGGCTCTTTTTTAACTTCTTGATGAACCGTAAAATAAGCTAAATACTCAGCAGAAAGAGGGAAAGATTTGACCAGAAACTTCTCATCAAAGGCTTTGGCTGCTTCATAACTCACATAACCAATGACATAATATCCTTGCTTTTGGTAATTCTCCACCTCTTGCAAAATGGTTTTTACATCCTTTACTGACTTAGCAGAAAGCTCAATCAAGGGATTTTCAAAAATCAAACGTTGCCCTAATTCCTTAAAATCAACAACAGTTTTTTTGTGCATGTTAGCTCCAAACTACTTATTTTTACGCATCACAATAACTTGTCCTAAAATAAAGACAGCAATGGCAATCCAGATAAAGATAAATCCTTTTAATTGTCCTGCAGCTATTGTTTCTTTGAAAATAAGAACCGCAATAATCAACTGAATCGTCGGGTTAATGTATTGAATGAACCCAATAATATTCAACGGTGCACGCTTAACGGCCTCTGCAAATAAAAGCAAAGGAATTGCCGTAACCACACCAGAAATTACCAACAAAATATTCTCCAGCAAGGTATAATCAAGCATACTTTCCTTACTAAAAATTACCAAATAAATGATGACAAAAGGCAAAACCAGACTACTTTCAACCAGCATAGCAACATCACTGGATAGTCGAATATTTTTCTTAACCAAACCATATAAACCAAAAGATAAAGCTAAAATAATCGAAACCAGTGGCACTTGCCCAGTGTCAAAAGCTAACATTCCAACCCCAAACCCTGCAATAGCAATTGCTGAAAGCATCCAAGAACTTAAACTTTCGTGCAAGAAAATCACAGCAAGTAAAATGGAAACAAGCGGCATAATATAATAACCAAAACTCGCCTGAGTTGCTTGACCATGTGCCACTGCAAAGATGTAAGTCAGCCAGTTAATAGCAATCAAAAAGCTCGCCAAAATCATCATAAATAACTTCTTCTTATCAGCTATCAAACTACTAATCTCACTCTGATACCGCTTGTGATTTCTGGATACCAGCATGTAAAACAACATGGTAATAACTGTGAAAATGATACGATAAGAAAAGGTGTTATATGAACTAACACCTGAAAGTAATTTCCAATAAAGGGACAAAAAGCCCCACAAAATGTATGTTACTAAACCAAGTAGAAAACCTAAATTAGTCTTTTTCAACAAAAACTCCTTTAGTATCTACATGTAGAGCAACTACTTCGCCATCCAAGCCAAGTGATTGAACAGCCTCTAGAACTTTGCTTTCTTGCTCTTTTGGCGCCAAAACCATCACTGTTGGACCAGCACCAGAAAGATAAGTCGCATAAGAACCTGCTTGATGTGCTTTTTCTTTAATCTGAGCAAATTCTTTTACTAATTTTTGACGGAAACGTTCATGGAAAAGGTCAGCTTCAATCGCTTTTCCAGCTTTTTCCAAATCTCCTGTCAAAAGGGCTGCAATAGCAACATTGGCAATTGACGAGGCTGCAACAGCTTCTTTGTAAGAAAATTGAACTGGAAGCACATTACGGCTATCACTTGTCTTTAATTCATAATTTGGAATAAAAGCTACAAATGATGCCTCTGGGAAAGTCGCAACAGCACTGTTAACTTTTCCATCAACATATGATGACACCACAAGATTTCCAAAAATAGCTGGCGCTACATTATCTGGGTGCCCTTCAATTTTAGTTGCTAGCGTAAGCTTTTCATCATCTGACAAGTTCAAGTCAGCCAATTGATTGGCTAACTCAATACCTGCCACAATAACTGAAGATGAAGACCCTAAACCACGTGCCAAAGGAATATCTGAAACCATCTTAATACGATGTGGTTTTAAATCTGATTTGATTTGCAAAGCTGTCGTAATCAAAAGGTTTGTTTCATTACTTGGAACATCACCCAAATCATGCAAAACTTCCCATTTGTCAGCAGCTTCTAAAACCTCGATTGTTAAATACTTAGAAACCGCAACACCAACAGAATCAAATCCAGGTCCAACATTAGCAGAGGTTGCTGGTACTGTAATTTTCATATCACTATAATTGCTCAAAAATGAGCCTTCCTTTCACCTTTAAACTTATCGTTTCTTATTCACCCAATACTTTAAGAGTATTTAAAACTTTGAAATCTTCTTCAGCTTCCAATTTTTCAGTAACCGCAGCCAATTGTGTCTTACTCATTGAATGAGTGATGATAACAACACGAGCGCGAGTACCATTTGCTTTTTGTTGAAGTACTTGTTCAAATGAAATATTTTCAGAATTGAAGATTTCAGCTAAACGAAGCAATTGACCTTTTTTGTCAGGTGTATTAATTGCAAAATAGTAATGGCTTGTCACATCTGAAGGATTTGCCATTTTTGTTTCACGAGCAAATTCGTTGAATGATTTACCAACATTGCCATCTTTAATACGGCGGCAAATGCGAATAATATCAGCTGTTACAGAAGTTGCTGTTGGCTTTTGACCAGCACCTGGTCCATAATACATTGATTCACCGATACCGATAGATTCAATAAAGACAGCATTCATAACGTCATTTACACTAGCAAGTGGGTGAGCTTTTGGCAAGAATGTTGGTGACACTTCTGCTGAAATACCTGATTCAACTTCACGGACGTCGCCAACAAGTTTAATCACATAACCAAGTTTTTGAGCCACAGCCACATCATCTGGTGTGATTGTTGTGATACCTTTATGAGCCACATCATCAAAATCAATTGTCATACCAAAGCCAAATTGACTCAAGATAACAGCTTTATAAGCAGCATCGATACCTTCAACATCATTTGTTGGGTCACTTTCAGCATAACCAAGTTCTTGAGCTGTCTTAAGAGCATCATCATAAGTCCAACCTTCATCAACCATCTTAGTCATCATAAAGTTTGATGTACCGTTAAGAACACCCAAAATACGAGTCACTTTATCAGAAGTAAGTGAATTTGCTAGTGTACGAAGGATTGGAACACCACCAGCTACTGCTGCTTCATAGTAAAAAGCAACACCTTTATCTTTAGCAAGCGCAATCAATTCTTTACCATGAGTAGCAATCAAATCTTTGTTGGCTGAAACAACATTTTTACCTGCTTCAAGAGCTTTTGTGATGAAAGTACGAGCTGGTTCGATACGTCCCATCAATTCAACAACAATGTCAATGCTGTCATCGCTTAAAATCTCATCAACATTTGTAACAAAATTATAATCATTTCCGGCAGCCAACAAACGATTTTTTTCTTCATCGTCTTTGACAAGAACCTTAGCGATTTCAATGGTGTCATGAGCTGCTTCCGTAATTTTTGAATGATTTTCTTTCAAAAGGAAAGGAACACCACTAGCAACTGTACCAAAACCGAGCAAAGCAATTTTTATTGACATTTTATTCTCCTTAGTAAGTAATTTTCGAACGGAAAAGTGATTTTTTCAACCAGCACTTCCTAAAATAAAAACATTTTCTACATTATACCATAAAATTATTCAGAATTTACAGAAAAATAACGAAGTCTAAAAATCTTTTCCTAATTAAAAGTAAATTCTTTCATTTGTACTAAAAAAGTAGTACAATAAAAGCAGATTTTTGTCTTCAAGGGAGATTTTCATGAAAAAACGACACAAGCACGAGAAAAAAAGTAAAAAAACAATGTTACTTGTCAACATTATTCTATTTTTATCCTGTATCATAGCTGGCGCCATGCTCTTTTTCACACTAAAAGAGAGTCACTCGATTCTATCAGCAGAAAAAACAGAGCAAGTCTCATCAAAATCAAGCAAGCAATCATCGGCTGCTCCTTCCACTCAAGAAAGTTCAACAAGTCAAACTACTGATAGCAATGACGTTAACTGGGTTCAGCAAGATTCAGATGTTTCTCTTCCAATTCTAATGTATCACGCCATTCACGTCATGGCTCCCGAGGAAGCTTCAAACGCTAACCTTATCGTAGATCCGACAACCTTTGAAAGTCACATCAAGCGACTTTCTGATGAAGGATACTATTTTTTAATTCCTGAAGAAGCTTATAAAGTTCTGACAGAAAATGTTTTACCAAATGGAAATTCAAAAATCATTTGGTTAACTTTTGACGATAGTTTATGGGATTTTTACGATAATGCCTACCCTATTTTGAAAAAATACGGTGCCAAAGCAACCAACAATGTCATTACAAGTACTGTTGGAAATTCAGCTAACTTAAGTCTCGACCAGATGCTTGAAATGAAAGAACAAGGGATGTCTTTCCAAAGTCATACTTCAACCCACCCAGACTTATCTGCTAGTGATGACAATACTCAAAAAACAGAAATGTCCGATGCCAAAAGCTACCTTGATAGCAACTTATCACAAGATACCATGACAATCGCCTATCCTGCAGGACGTTATTCTGATACCACTCTCCAACTCGCTGGTGAACTCAACTATAAACTTGGTATTACAACAAATGAAGGAATTGCTGATAAAAATGACGGTTTACTATCATTAGATCGCATTCGAATTTTACCAGAAACAACAGCAGATAGCCTGATGGCAAGTATTAATCAATAAAAAAGCCTTGCTTT
>NZ_DS572682.1 GCF_000154985.1 Streptococcus infantarius subsp. infantarius ATCC BAA-102 | reverse complement strand
GCTAATTTTTTTAGCAGATTTTTCTACGGGTTATTTGGCTTCGATTAAACCAAGTTCACCATCTTCACGACGATAAAGAATGTTTGTTACACCATCTTCAGCATCTGTGTAGATAAAGAAATCATGTCCCAAAAGGTCCATTTGAAGAAGCGCTTCGTCAAGATCCATCGGTTTCAAGCTAACGTGTTTTGTACGAACGACGTTTACTGCTGGTCCTTCGTCTACAGGTTCAGCTTCAAACTCACTTGTGAAAATTTGGCTAGCTGGAACTTTTTCACGATGTTTTTTAGCAATTTTAGTCTTATTTTTACGAATTTGACGTTCAATCTTGTCAGTTACCAAATCGATTGATCCATACATATCTTGTGAAACGTCTTCAGCTCTAAGAGTGATTGAATTAACCAAAATTGTTACTTCAACTTTTGCAGTTTTTTCACGGTAGACTTTTAGATTAACACGAGCATCTAATTCTTGTTCAGCATTGAAGTATTTTTCAATTTTTCCGAGTTTAGATTCGACATAGTTACGGATAGCATCTGTTACTTCTATGTTTTCTCCACGAACACTATATTTAATCATAAAAACACCTCTTTCTCGCTATAAAGCGCTTTCTTTACTCTTTTATTATACTGCTTTCATGAAAATTTGCAAGCATTTACCGTACAATTGTTAAACTTTTTACAATCTTTGCTCCTTTTTCAAAAAATAAGTGACAAATTCCTTTTAAAGTTGCTCCCGTTGTGTAAATATCATCAAGAATTAATACTTTATCTGGTATCTGAATATCTGATTTAATCCTAAAAGGACAATCACTTGTCAGTCTTTCTTTTCTACTTTTTTCAGATTGCTTTTTAATATCTTTCTTCTCTAAAATATCATGATAGGGAATTTTGGCAGCATTTAGAATGGCTGTAACTTGATTGAATTGTCTTTCTTTCATCCTTTCTTTGCTTAAGGGTACTGGAATAATAGTATAGCCTTTATAATTCTTCAAAACTTGTTTGACTTCTTTTGCAAAAACATGGCTTAGCATAGCATCTCCTTGAAATTTGTACTTTGAAAAATACTCTTTCGTGGCTTCATTGTAAGTATACAGTGCTTGGTGCGAAACTTTATGATTTTCTTTTGCCCACTTCTTGCAATCATCACACTGCTCTTTACTGCCTTTTCGGTAGCACGTTGGACAGTGGTCATCACCAATTTTTTCAAAGTTTTCCTGACACTCTTTGCAAATCAAGTAACGGCTTTTGCGCATTGTAATAATTCCTAGAAAAGTTTCCTTCTCAGAAAATTCTTGTCCGCAAAGCAAACATATCATTAAAAACCTCCTTTATGATTCATTTCTTTTATTTCAGAAATAGCTTTTTTCATAGCTTTTGTTACGCCATCATGCAAGAACAATAGCTCTCCTGTCGGTCTCTCGGCTGCTCGTCCAACTCGACCAGAAATCTGAACAAGTGCACTTTTGCTGTACAATTTATGATTTGCAAGTAGAACAAAAACATCGACACAAGGAAAGGTTACCCCACGTTCTAGAATGGTTGTCGTCACTAGTATGGTTAATTTTCCTTGTCTAAATTCTTCTACCAATTCCAAACGATTTTCAGTTTTACTTGATACAAATCCTATCCTTTCATCTGGAAAAGTGGTTTGAAAGATACTTGTAAATTCTCTACCTTGTTCAATATTTGGGAAAAATATGAGAAGTGGAAACTGGCTTTGCCTTTGTTTTTTTAAAAGAGAGATTAGTTTAGGAGGAAATTTTTTCTTTTTCATTGAAATTAGCACTTTGCTTAACCAAACCATTTTGGGGACTACCAAAGGATTGGCATGAAAACGTCTTGCCAAATGCAGCTTTGTCAACTCTCCTTTTTTCACCTTTTTATCAAGTTCATCAGTCGAAGTCGCTGTTAAAAAGAGTTTAACGCCATCATCTTTTAGCGATTGATTGACAGCGTAATAAAGCATTTTATTATCAACAAAGGGAAAGGCATCAACTTCGTCGATGATTAATAAATCAAAAGCTCGGTAAAATTTTAAAAGCTGATGGGTCGTTGCAATTACCAACTGAGAGCGTTTATACAGCTCAGAATTACCATGTAAAAGTGTAATTGGACAAGAAAAATCTCTTGATAATCGTTTATAAAGTTCTAAACAAACATCAATCCGTGGACTCGCTAAGCAGACACTTCCACCATTATCAATAACTTTAGCTAGAGATTGATAAATCATTTCAGTTTTACCAGCACCAGTCACAGCGTGAATCAATAAATCTTGTTTTTCTGTAATACCTGCAAGCATGCCTTTAGAAACTTCATCTTGATAAGAAGTTAGTTTTCCTTGCCAATTTAACGACTGAGTCTTTGTAAAAGGCTTCTGAGGGAAATAATAAAGATTAGAATCACTAGTATTTCGCCTAAAAACTAAACACTCTCTACAATAAATGCGACCAGTTTGCAACATTTGATTTGCTGCCATTACACTTCCACAGCGATTACAAATCATTTGACCTTTTTCCTTTTTAACCGAAGGAAGGACTTTTGCTTCCTTTTTCAAGTCATCTGTTAATTGACTTTCTGTAAAAATTCTTCCATAGTAATCATTCAACTCTGTCATACCTATTTATTCGAAAATTTTGCTAAATCCCAAAAAATCTTGTAAAATTTTGATATGAACTATAAAACAATTAAAAACGATGGTATTTGCGAGGAAGAGATTAAAAAATCACGCTTTATTTGCCAATTAAAACGCGTTGAAACTGAAGAAGAAGGACGAGAATTTATTGCTCAAATTAAAAAAGAACACTACAAAGCAACTCATTCTTGTTCAGCGATGATTATTGGAGAAAATGCTGAAATTAAGCGTTCTAGTGATGATGGTGAACCAAGCGGGACAGCTGGCGTTCCCATGCTAACTGTTTTAGAAAAACAAGGCTTAACAAACGTTGTTGCTGTTGTCACACGTTATTTCGGTGGTATTAAACTTGGCGCTGGTGGCTTAATTCGTGCTTACGCTGGCAGCGTTGCTAATGCTCTTAAAGAGATTGGTATCGTAGAAGTTAAGGAACAAGACGGGCTAAAACTCACCCTTTCTTACCCACAATACCAAATATTCTCCAACTTCTTACAAGCTGAAAATCTTCAAGAATTTGACACCGAATTTCTAGAAAATGTAACGACTCACATCTACCTTAATCCTGAAAATGTCCAAGAGGTCAGTGACCGTCTTGTTGAATTTTATCAAGGTAAGGTTTCTTTTGAAAAATCTGGTTCAAAAATTGTCGAAGTTGCCTTGTGATAAGATTTCCCTATCACCATGATAAGAATTATATATTTTACAAACAGTCAATTTGAGCATATACTTGACCTATAAATTTTAATTCAAGGAGAATCATTTATGGCAAAAATTTATAACTCAATTACTGAATTAATTGGAAACACTCCTATCATCAAACTTAACAACATTGTTCCTGAAGATGCTGCTGATGTTTACGTCAAAATTGAATCATTTAACCCAGGCTCATCTGTTAAAGACCGCATTGCTCTTCGTATGATTGAAGATGCTGAAAAAGCAGGTACAATCAAACCTGGTGATACAATTGTTGAACCTACATCAGGTAATACTGGTATTGGTCTTGCTTGGGTTGGTGCAGCTAAAGGATACAAAGTCATTATTGTAATGCCTGAAACAATGAGCCTTGAACGTCGTAAAATTATCCAAGCTTATGGTGCTGAACTTGTTTTGACACCAGGAAGCGAAGGAATGAAAGGTGCTATCGCTAAAGCCAAAGAAGTCGCTGCAGAGAAAAATGGATGGGTACCACTTCAATTTGCTAATCCATCTAACCCAGCTGTTCATGAAGCAACAACAGGAGCTGAAATCATTGAAGCTTTCGGTCCAAAAGGCCTTGACGCTTTCGTAGCTGGTGTTGGTACTGGAGGAACTGTTTCTGGTGTTTCTCACGCTCTTAAAAAAGCAAACCCAGACATCAAAGTCTATGCAGTTGAAGCTGATGAATCTGCTGTTCTTTCTGGTGAAAAACCTGGTCCACACAAAATTCAAGGAATTTCAGCTGGCTTTATCCCAGATACCCTTGATACTAAATCTTATGATGATGTCATTCGCGTCACATCAGACGATGCTATTGTAACAAGCCGTAACCTTGGTGGAAAAGAAGGATTCCTTGCTGGTATCTCTTCTGGCGCAGCCATCTTTGCAGCTATTGAAAAAGCCAAAGAACTTGGTAAAGGTAAAAAAGTCTTAGCCCTTCTTCCTGACAACGGCGAACGTTACCTTTCAACTTCTCTTTACGACTTTGGTGAATAAATCTATCTAAAATCAAACAAGGCTAGAGTTCTGCTCTAACCTTGTTTTCTTATAATTATGATATAAAAAATGCTGAGCACTTCGTCTCAGCATTTTTTATTTAATCTTTTGTTAGCCATTCTAGGCTTTCTTTTGTCCATTTTGGCAGATTATCTGCTAATGGTTGAAAACCAATATTTAAATGACTATTTGAAAAACGATGGCGTCTGTGAAGATGATGTTTTTCCTCTTCAAGAGTACGCAAAGAAAGGCTAGCTTTTTGCGTAAATTCATCAAAATCAATCACTTGTACCAAGACTTTCTCACCAACTTTAAGCAGTTGGTAAATATTTTCAATATAGCCTGTTTTAATTTCTGAGATATGAATAAGGCCTGTAGTCCCATTATCCAATGCGACAAAGGCACCATAAGGTTTTATACCTGTTATTGTTCCAGTAATTTTGTCGCCAATTCTCATTAATCTACTACCTCAATTGTTTCAATAACTACATCTTCAACTGGTCGGTCCTGTGCGCCAGTTTCAACGTTTGCAATTTCATCAAGAACTTTGTATGATTCTTCGTCCATGATTTGTCCAAAGACTGTGTGACGACGGTCAAGGTGAGGTGTTCCACCTTTAGCAGCATAAAGTTCTGCGATTGGTTTTGGCCAACCTCCACGTTCTAGTTCTTTTTGAGCGTATGGAATTTTGCTATTTTGAACGATAAAGAACTGGCTTCCGTTTGTATTTGGACCAGCATTTGCCATTGAAAGAGCTCCACGAACATTGTAAAGTTCTTCTGAGAATTCATCTTCAAAGCTATCGCCATAGATAGATTGTCCCCCCATACCAGTACCAGTTGGGTCACCACCTTGAATCATGAATTCAGGAATGATACGGTGGAAGATGATACCGTCATAGTAGCCATCTTTTGACAAAGCAACAAAGTTTGCTACTGTTTTTGGTGCATGATCAGGGAAAAGTTTGATTTTCATGTCACCATGATTTGTTTTAATTATCGCAACTGGACCTTCAACTGTTGATAAATCAACTTGTGGGAAATTTAATTGTTTTTCTACCAAACCGAGTGCCTCCAAAGCATATAAAATGCCATCTTCTTCTACTGTTTTTGTTACAAAGTCTGCTTTTTCTTTGAGTTCAGGTACTGCATTCCCCATGGCAATTTTCAAGCCAACATAATCAAAGATTTCCATATCATTTGGTCCATCGCCAAACATCATGGCATTGAGTGGTTTTAAGTTTTGACTTTCTAAAACGTGGGCAACCCCTGAAGCTTTAGAAACGCCAACCTTAACAACATCAGATGAGTGTTCATGCCAAGGTACCAAACGAATCTCACTAGCTAAGTCTTCTGGCAATTGCAAGTCAGCATTATTTTCAGCAAATGTCCACATTTGATAAACGTCATTTGTTAAATAAAAATCTGACTCAACATCACAAATACCATAAATAGGTTTCATAGCATCATCAATTAAGTCACAGCGTTTTGACACGACTGGTTTATCCTTACCAGTAAAGCCGTACTCAATGCCTTCTGACTTAGCCCAGTTGACGTATTTTTCAACTAAATCACGTGGAAGAGGATCACTAACAATCTCTGCTTCTTTTTTGTCAACAACATATGTTCCATTGATTGTGACAAAATAATCAGGGCTTAAATCACGGATTTCAGGAACAATACCATAGAGAGCGCGTCCCGTAGCAATCCCTGTCATAATTCCTTTTTCTTTCAAGCTTTTAAAAACATACTTGATTGATTCTGGCATATAACCTGTGACTTTGACACGTAAGGTATCATCAATATCAAAGAAAACAATCTTCGTTTTTTTAGCCTTGTATTTTGTTTTTACATCCATCTGTATCATTATGGGAAAGGAAATGGTCACTAAAATCTCATTTTCCATAAAAGTCCTTAGACTTTTGTCCCTTTTTCCTTTCTAACTTTGAAATCAAAGAAAAGCTATGTTTTTATTATAACATTAATCCTCATCTTGCGGTACTAAATGATGCTTAAAGGCATAGACAACTGCTTGTGTGCGGTCATCTACTTCTAGCTTAGCTAAGATGTTTGACACGTGGGTTTTAACTGTTTTTAGTGAAATAAACAATTCATCAGCAATGGTCTGATTGTCATAACCTTTAGCAAGAAGTCTTAAAATATCTCGTTCACGCGCTGTCAAATCTTCATGCAATTCTGGTTTCTGATCGTGGGCTTTGATTTTCTTATCAACTTCTGTTTCGATTGCTAGTTCACCACGCGCTACTTTCTGAATGGCGTTAAGAATTTCAGCGGCACTAGATGTTTTTAACATATAACCTTTAGCACCTGCTTCAATAACTGGGTAGATTTTTTCATTATCAAGATAAGATGTCAGAACAAGGATTTTAGCTTCTTTCCACTCTTTTAAGAGTTTTAAGGTCGCTTCAACGCCACTCATTTCAGGCATTACCAAATCCATTACTACCACATCTGGTTTTAACTCTAAAGCAAGTTTTATCCCTTCAATGCCATTGCCTGCTTCGCCAACAACTTCAACGTCAGGTTGCAAGTTAAAAAAACTTTTCAAACCAAGACGTACCATTTCGTGGTCATCAACTAGGATAACTCTAATTTTCTGGGTCATCTTCTTTCTCCTTGTTTTCTCCCTTAACCAACGGCAAACGAATATCCATTGATACTCCTTTTCCTTTTTGGCTCAATAATGTCATTGTCCCAGCCATGTCATCAACACGTTCTTCAATATTATTCAAGCCATAACTTAAATCATGACGTTCATCCATATCAAAACCGACACCATTATCAACCATTTTTAATTGCAATTCTGTCTCTGTCTGATTAAGGTAAACTTCCAAACGTGTCGCTTTAGCATGTTTGAGTGTGTTACTAATAAACTCTTGAGCAATACGAAAAACATTATCCTCAATCTTTTTAGGTAGTTTTCCAATATTTTTCTTATAAATAACTTCTATACTACTCTTATCTGTTAATTCTTTCAAGAGGATATCAAAACCTTCTGAAAGGGTTTTATTTTCTAATTCAGTAGGTCGTAAATGTAGGAGTAAAATACGCAAGTCTTTTTGAGCATTTTGCAGCATGCTTTCAACAGCAGTCAACTGGAATTTTAGTTGCTCTCTTTCAATCTGATCAAGATTAGCAGATACCCCTGAAAGAATCATTGAAGAAGCAAAAAGTTCTTGGCTAACCGTATCATGTAAATCACGTGCGATGCGTTTACGCTCTTGTTCTACGATTTCTTGTCCATTTTGAATACGACTATTCTCAGTATTTTGAAGACTATTTGTTAAGTGTGTCATCTTTTTAGACAAACGTGACAAATTCGTGTTGATTTCTGTATCTTCATCAAGAGATACCTCTTGATTATTCAAAATACGACGGAGATTTTGGTTAATACTTCGTTTGCTATTATCATCCAAAATAACCCAAAGTAGTAATAACAAAATAGTAACAGCTAAGATAAGAAAGACAATTGAAAAAACAAAACGTTCTCCCATCCAAAAATCTGTTATCAAACTTTTCAAATGTAACTCTAAACTATCTAGGACAATAACAACGATAGAAATGATGATAATACTTGCATAAAGAATCAAAAGTAAAAAATGATGTTTTTTCATTTACGCACCACCTCAACATCTCCTGCTAAAACATTAACAATCACCTTAACAGCTTTCAAACATTCTTCATCTTTAGGATACCATAATTTCAAAGATTCATTACGCAAATCATATTCTTCAAAATCAAAATAACGAACACTGCCATAAATTGCACTAACATTCAATTTAACCGCAACATCAATAGGAACTAAAATCTTCGTTGGACCGAAAACTTTACGAATAATCACAACATTATCCTTACCCGTTACGATGACACTGCTTAAATCAATAGTATCACTTCCTGTTAAACGAACTATGTTGATGTCATCAAAAGCATAAAAATCACTGTCATGCATATCCGCCCCAATCCATTGATTACGAATTGGTTTTACTTTCAAGTCTTCCTCACGAAAACGAACCAAAGCAAAGCGATTTTTTTTCTTGACTTGTGAAAAGCGGTTAATAACTACATAAACAACACCAAGTACAACTGCCATGATAATGTAAGGATTTAACATTAAAATCAAAAATAAAAGAACCAATCCTACTGTTAACAATAAATTATTGCGCTTGTCTTGATTATAAAAACGTAATGCCAAAAGAATTAAAACTAAAATTAAGATAAAACTCGATAAATTGTTGGCCATAATTGTCATTAAGCCCATGACTAATAAAATAGTTTCGACAATGACAAAAAATTGAACTTTCCTCATATCATACCCTTTCTTTTTCTGTATTTTACCAAAAAGAAGCGGAAATTGCTCGATTTTGACTAAAAAAGAACACCTATTTAGGTGTTCTTATAATATCTTATTGTTCAACTGATGATGAGTCGGTTTGTGAACTTTCTTCAGTGCTGCTACTGCTGCTACTTGAAGAACTTGACTCACTAGTTTCACTTGTCTCAGATGACTCAGGAACAGATTGAGATGGTGCGACTTCTGAAGACTGAGATTCACTTCCAGCTGAGAAGAAAAGTTTCACATTTCCTTCAATAGCTGCACCGAAATAAGGATATTGTTCCACAACAACTGCAGAAGCAGATGGTGTTTTGACTTGAGAGTATCCAGTTGATGAAGTAGCATCAGCTTGGAATACTGTAATATGTGAGCTTGATAAGCCAAGTGCAGTCAATTCAGCAATTGCATCTTGATAAGTATAACCAATTAAGTTCGGCATCACATAAGCTGCAACCTTGAAAGTAATCTTATCTTCACTAACTACTTTTGTACCTTTTTCAGGTGTTTGACTAATGATAGTACCACCGTCATAGTTAGTACCTGTTATCCATTCAACATCAATCTTATCACTTGAAATACCGTGCTTATCTTTGAGTTCTTTGATAACTTCCTGATAGTTTTGACCAGTATAATCTTTCATCTTGAAGCCTGAAGTTCCTTTTGATACATAAATATCAACTTTGGCACCTTCTTTCTTAGATGTGCCAGCTTTCGGATTAGTCTCAATAACCTGACCACTTGGAACAGTGTCACTATAAATTTTCCTGGTCTTTCCAACTTTAAGCCCTGCTGATGTAAGACTTGTCTTAGCAGCTTGTAAACTTGTTCCAGCTACATTTGGAACGTTGACTGAAGCTGGTGTGCTTAGCGTCAAGTAAGTAAAGATAGCAATTGCAACTACTACGACCGCAAAGAAAATTTTCACTAAAGTACCAAACATACGATGTGATTTTTTCTTCTTCGTTTTCGCTTTTGCAATTTTATTATCCGCAGCTTCACGATTAACTTTAGCCGCTTTTTGTTTTTTCAACAATTGTTCTTTAGTTGAGGGAACAGGTGTTGAAGTTGTTACTTTTGGAAGTGTCTTCGTATTTTCTGTATCTTCAAAGACAAGTTTGCGTTCACGACTGCGGTTATATGAAAGAGCAGTCATTAAATCACGGCTCATCTCAAAAGTTGAGGCGTAGCGATCACTCAGACGTTTTGCAGTTGCTTTAATGACAACATTTTCCAAAGCTTGTGGAACATTTTTATTTTCATCAATGATTGATGGAAGTGGTTTTTGGAAATGTTGAAGAGCAATTGTAACAGCTGAATCACCATCATATGGGATGTGACCAGTCAACATTTCAAACAACATAATCCCCATAGCGTAGATATCACTTTGAACAGTGGCTTTTGATCCACGCGCTTGTTCAGGTGATAAATAGTGTACACTACCAAGCATTGAGTTTGTCTGTGTTAAACTTGTTTCTGCAAAAGCTACAGCGATACCAAAGTCGGTAACTTTAACCGTTCCGTCTTTGGTTAACAAGATATTTTGTGGTTTCAAATCACGGTGAACAATTCCTTGTTGATGAGCCAAAGTCATCGCAGACAAGACTTCTTCCATGATTCTAACAACTTCATTATTAGAAAGAGGGGCATGGTCTTGAATGTATTTCTTCAAGTCCGAGCCATCAACATATTCCATTACTAAGAATTGCTGTCCGTCTTCTTCTCCAATATCACGAATCGAAACAATATTTGGATGGTTCAGCTCTGCCATGGCACGCGCTTCACGTTGGAAACGAGCAACGGCAATTTGATCTGTTTGATAATTCGTCCGAAGGACCTTGATTGCCACTTCTTCATTATCAAGAATCAAATCTTTGGCAAGATAAACATCTGCCATTCCACCCCGTCCGATAGATTTGAGGATCCGATAACGACCAGCAAATAATTTGCCAATCTGAATCATTAAGCTTCCTCACTTTCGGCGTGGATAAGAGCAATGGTGATATTATCAAGACCTCCACGTTCGTTAGCAAGAGTGACTAACTCATTATTTTTATCGTCAAGATTTTTATCTTGGCTCAAAATGCTAACAATTTCGTCATTGGTAATCATGTTTGTTAAACCATCACTGTTAATGATAAGATAATCGTCTTCTTCAAGAACTTGAACCCCTAAATCAGGTTCAACTGGATTAGCTTGTCCAATAGATTGTGTAATGATATTTTTTTGTGGGTGATTTGCAGCTTCTTCTTCTGTCAATTGACCAGCTTTCACCAATTCGTTAACGAGAGAGTGGTCACTAGTTAGCAATTTATATTCACCATTATGGAGCAATCCAATGCGTGAATCACCAACGTGAGCAAAGATAACATTGTTATCAACAATCGCTAAAGCCTCAACGGTTGTTCCCATACCTTTGTACTCATCAGTTTGACCCAGTTCATAAATTCTTTGATTTTCTGCTTCTAGCGCAGTAATCAGCCAATCACGAATTTGGCTTAATTCAGTAAAATCGGTACTAATCCATTCACGTCCAAGATCAGTGACGGTCATTTCACTAGCAATATTACCAGCACGATGACCTCCCATACCATCTGCTAGGATGACTAAAGTGATACCTTTTTTGTTATCAAATTTATTAATAAAATCCTGATTATTTGAACGTCTTTGTCCGATATCAGTTACAAGTGAAATTTTCATAGTTTTCCTTCTGACTGTGTCAGTTTCCTCCTTGAGATTACAAGATACGTTTAACTTGTCCAATAAAGAACCCGTCTGTCTGATATTGTTCAGGTGTAATAGCAATACAGCCATCTCTTACAATATCTTCTTGCGTATGACTCAGTTTTACCTGTTCGAAATTTGGATGAGTTTCTAAAAATTTATTAATAACTTGGAAGTTTTCCTTATCAAAAATCGTACAAGTGCTATAAGTTATTATACCACCTTTGCGCAATGTTTGACAAACGCTATCAAGAATTTGCAATTGAATTTCCTGTAAAGCCGTGAAATCTTGATTTTCTTTATTGTACTTAATGTCAGGTTTACGGCGGATAAGACCAATTCCTGAACATGGTGCATCAACTAAGATTTTATCAAAAGTATCTGGTGCAAAATGTTCGTGAACTGTTGTGGCATCCATTTTTTGTGTAGAAATTTTATCAGCCACATGTAGTCGTTTGGCATTATCCATTACCAAATCAAGCTTGTGATCGTATAAATCTAATGCTGTGATATGACCACTTGTCAGATAAGAAGCCATATGAGTGGTCTTTCCACCTGGAGCTGCGCAAGCATCTAAGATATTTTCATCACCCTGAATATTAAGCGTTGGGGCCACCAATTGACTAGATTCATCTTGAATCGTGATATCACCTTGGGCAAAATAGTCTGTTCCAGCAAAGTGACCTGATGTTTTAACCAAACCAACTGGAGATAAAGTAGATTGTTCTGCGCCTGTTGCAGCTTTAATCTCAGCCAATTTTTCAGGATTTGTCACTCGAATGCTTGCTTTATTTCGAACAAATAAGCTTTGCATAATGGCTTCTGCACGGTCTTCACCAAATTGGTCAATCAGTTTTTTAACCAACCAGACTGGTAAAGAATAAAGAACTGAGTAACGTTTATTTTTACGTTTAATGCTTTCAGGATTTGGGAGGTCATCTTTAGTCAAACGTCGCAAAACCGCATTGACAAATTTTTCAGCACCTTTTTTATTGCCACGATTTTTAGCAATATTAACCGCGTCATTTACTACAGCATGAGCTGGCATCTTGTCAAGATACAATAATTGATAAAGGCTCAGCATCAAAAGATAATAAACCCAAGGATCCAATTTGTCACGGTCTTCAATATAATGAGCTAAATACCATTCTAGGGTAATCTTTCGTGCCACTGTACCATAGACGATTTCTGTCACTAAAGACTTATCTTTTTGTGACAACTGAGTCTGTTTAAGTTCCTGATTGAGAGCAATATTTGAATACGCTCCTTCTTCAAAGACATTTTCAAGAACGACTAGCGCTAAGCCACGTGCTTGTTTCTTCCAATCATTCGCCAATAAGGTCACCTACTTCAAGTTTACGTCCAACACCATTTAAGAAATCCACAATGCTCATGCGTGGTTTCCCTGCTGGTTGAACTGTTTTAAGAGAAATCGCACCGTCTCCAGTTGCCACAACCAAAGTTTTCTTGCCTTTTTCAATGATTTGACCTGGTTGTCCTTGACCTTCTGCCAAGCTTGCTTCATAGATTTTGAATCGTTTGCCATCAAGAAGTGTGTGAGCAACAGGCCATGGATACAAACCACGGATGTGGTTAAAGACCTCACGCGCTGATTTATTCCAGTCAATGCGTTCTTCTTCTGATGTGATATTTGGTGAGAAAGTTGCTTTGCTTTCATCTTGTAGTTCTGGTTTGATATTGCCAGCAATGTAATCTGGTAATGTTTTCAAAAGTAAATCACGTCCAATAACGGCTAATTTTTCAAACATTGTCCCAACGTTATCTTCGTCAGTAATTGGTGTTGATGCTTTAGCAATCATGTCTCCAGCATCCATTTTCTTAACCATTTCCATGATTGTCACACCTGCTTCTTTGTCACCGTTGATGATAGCGTAGTGAATTGGTGCACCACCACGGTATTTAGGAAGCAGTGAGGCATGCACATTAACTGCAAAATCAACAGAATCAAGCAATTTTGTTGGTAAGAATTGACCAAAAGCAGCTGTTACAATACCATCTGCCCCTAAAGTCATAAGCTTAGCCATTTCATCTGAACCAGACATTTTTTCAGGTTGATAAACTGGCAAATTGTGTGCCAAAGCAACTTCTTTAACAGGTGTCATTTTGATTTCTTTTTTACGACCAACCGCGCGGTCTGGTTGCGTCACAACAGCTAAAACATCGTAGTTGGCATCATCTAGTAAACCTTCTAGAACAGTCGCTGCAAAATCAGGTGTTCCCATAAAAATTAATTTTGTCATTTTTCTTCCTCTCAAAGGATTTTATTACTTAAATTTTTCTTTATTATAGCATAGTGAGAGCCTACATAAAATTTTGTGGCTCATGGTCTATTACCAGTCGCAAATCCTTATTTTCAGGTAATTGAGTCATGTCTAAAATCTGATTCAAGACACTTTCTAAGTGGTCCTCAAAGCGATATTTGATAATGATTTGATAATGATAAAGATTGTGCGTTCTGGCAATCGGCTTAGGCGTTGGACCGAGAATTTTAATTTTGTCAGATAAATGTTGACGCAAAATTTGAAGCAATTCAAAAGACTTACGCACAACAGTCTGCTCATCCTTGTGTGACAAGGTTAAGCCAACCGTAAAATAATATGGTGGGTAAGATAATTGCTTACGAATGCCCATCTCATAAGCGTAAAAAGCTTCATAATCTTGCTTTTGGGCTAACTTGATGGCGTAGTGCTGTGGATTGTAGGTCTGAATCAAGACCTCTCCTTCTTTTTCAGCACGTCCAGCACGCCCTGCAACCTGAGTCAACAGTTGAAAAGTTCGCTCAGAAGATCTAAAATCAGGCAAATTTAGTGATGTATCCGCATTTAAGACACCAACCAAGGTAACATTTGGAAAATCAAGACCCTTAGCAATCATCTGAGTCCCAAGTAGAATATCAGCTTCATGATTCCCAAATTTATCAAGAATTCGCTGATGCGCTCCTTTTTGTCGTGTGGTATCGACATCCATTCGCAAGATGCGAGCTTGCGGGAAAACCTCTGCTAATTCATCATAAGCTTTTTGAGTTCCAGTTCCGTAATATCGGATGCTTCGACTATGACAATTTGGACAAGTGTGCGGAATGGCTTTTTCAAAACCACAGTAATGACAATTCATGGTCTTGGTATCCATATGAAGGGTCAAGGAAATATCACAATTTGGGCACTCATCCACATAGCCACAATCACGACACATGACAAAACTTGAATAGCCGCGACGATTTAGCATAAGCACTACTTGCTCTTTTTTTGCTAATCGATCTGCAATTTTTTCCAGCAGATAAGGCGTGTAATTGCTGACTTCCTGTTGCCCAACGTAATCACGAAAATCAACAATGTCAACTTTTGGAATCTTAGCCAAAGGATTGGCACGGTGAGTCAATTGTAAGAACTGATAAACATTACGGCTAGCACGCGCACGGCTCTCAATGCTTGGCGTTGCAGACCCCATTAACAAAACAGCTTTATGATATTTCGCACGAAGCAAAGCCACATCGCGCGCATGGTAACGCGGATTCGATTCTTGCTTGTAAGTTGCCTCATGCTCTTCATCGATGATAATTGCGCCAATATTTTCCATTGGAACAAAGATAGCAGATCTAGCACCTACGACAACGCGCGCTTGACCTGATTTTATCTTTCGCCATTCGTCAAATTTTTCACCATCAGACAAAGCCGAATGCATAATTGCCACTTGCTTACCAAAACGTGAAATAAAGCGATTAGTCATCTGAGGCGTCAAAGAAATTTCAGGCACCAAAACAATCGCTGTTTTACCAAGTTTCAAGACCTTATCAATAATGTGCAAATACACTTCAGTCTTACCTGAACCAGTCACGCCTTCTAACAAGAAAGGTTTAGACTCCTTGCCAATTTGACTAGTTACCTTTTCAACCACAGCAGCTTGTTCTACATTTAACTCAAGAAAATCTGTCGTTGCAACATCGAAGTATGCGTCCGAACGTTTCTTTTCTTTTTCTAAAATGGTTAGCAGATGATTTTCCACAAAGAATTTGACAACATCACGTGAAAAGAGCTGGTACAGATCTGCCAATTTTCCTGTTTCAGGATGCTCAAGCAAGTAATCACGTAACAACAAACGCTTCTTAGCTCTTGCTGAAATTTCTGCTTGAGCTAACTGGTCAGAATTAACTTGATAGAATTTCTCAGTTTTGATATTTTTCTTATCTTTAGCAAGATAATCAACTGAAATTTTTCCTGCTTGAACCAGTCTAGCAACTTTTTTAGCTTCTTCTTCAGATAAGCTTGAGTGAAGCCTGCTGTCTTTATCGCCAAATAAGGCCAATCGCTCTTCATCAGACAACGTTTCTGTCGGCATCAAGCGTTTATCGTATGTTGAATTGAGCAAATTAGGAATCATTGATTTCAAAATTGAAATCTTATAAGAAAAAATAGTATGACGCATTTGATCTGCTAAAGCAAGCTGTTCTTCATTTAAAACTGGTTCAAAATCCAGTACCTCGCAAATAGCCTTAATCTCACTGCTATCACTGTCTAAGCTTTCAGAAAAGCCGACAACAAAGCCTTGCAAAAGACGATTGCCACGACCAAAAGGAACATACACCCGTGAACCTAACATGACTTGAATTTGCATGTCTTCTGGCACAAGATACGAGAAAGGCTTATCGGTCTGCATTAACGGCACATCAACAATGACCTGAGCGATTTTTGTCATAACTATCCTTTCTAAATAAACTCAAAAAATATCCTAACGAAAAAAAGAATAATCATCGCGATAAGTAAGCTTTTAAAATACTTGTTTACTTTATCACAATGATTTATTACAAGAAAAATCTAAGATAAAATACCTTAGATTTTTTCTCCTTCTTCTTTTTCTTTAGCGATTTGTTCTTTGATTTTACGTTCTTCTTCTTCTTTCGCCAAGCGTTCTGCTTCGATACGAGCATGTACAGCAGCACGTTTTGCTTCTGGATCTGGGTGGATAACAACGTTACCAGATTCAATTTCTTCAAGAGCTTGCAAAGTAGCTTTTACTGATTTGAATTCTTGAGTTGGTTTTGCACCAGCTTCAAGTTCGTGAGCGCGTTTAGCTTGAAGAATGCAAAGTGAGTATTTTGATGGCACTTTATCAAGCAAAGTGTCAATAGAAGGTTTTAACATCATAGCTTTTTTTCTCTCTTCTCTCTTTTAGTCAATGTCTTTAATCATGTCGTTGTAACGTCCAATAACACGATCAACACGAAAATGTTCTGCTTCAATGATACGTTTAACGCGTTCAGCTGCCAAAGGCACTTCGTCATTAACAACAGCATAATCGTATTCGCGCATCAAAGCAATCTCTTCTTTAGCACGTTCGATACGTTGGCGGATAACTTCTTCGCTATCAGTACCACGACCGACCAAACGATCTTTTAATTCGTCCAAATCTGGTGGAGTCAAGAAAATGAAGACACCATCTGGAACTTTTTTCTTAACTTGAAGAGCCCCTTGAACTTCGATTTCAAGGAATACATCGATTCCTTTATCGAGCGTTTCATTAACGTAAGTCAGTGGTGTGCCGTAGTAGTTGCCTACATATTCAGCATATTCCAACATTTGACCATTTTTAATAAGCTCTTCAAATTCTTCACGAGTTCGGAAGAAATAATCAACGCTATCAACTTCTCCTGGACGCTTTTGGCGCGTTGTCATAGAAACAGAATACTCAAATTTATGATCAGGTGTTGAAAAAATTTCTTGGCGAACTGTTCCCTTACCAACCCCAGAAGGTCCTGAGAAAACAATTAACAAACCACGTTCGGTCATGCCACTCTCCTTATTATAGACTACAAGTTAAGACTTGCTTTTTATCAATTAGACTACAGTCTAGTATATCAAAGATAAGGCTATATTTCAAGGGAATTTACAAGCTCCTTCACATTAAAAAGAAGCACATCTAAAACGTACTTCTTCTTGTCTATTTCATTATTTTGCGTAATCGACTGCACGTAGTTCACGAATAACTGTAACTTTAATATTACCAGGGTAATCAAGGTTATTTTCAATTTTTTTACGAACTTTGTGTGCGATGATTGTTACCTCATCATCGGAAATTTTATTTGGTTGCACCATGATACGAATTTCACGTCCAGCTTGCAAGGCATAGCTGTTTTGAACGCCATCGAAGCTCTTGGCAATTTCTTCCAAATCACGTAGACGTTTGATGTAGTTTTCCATAGACTCATTACGAGCACCTGGACGAGCTGAGCTAAGAGCATCGGCTGCTGCCACGATAACAGCAATGACACTTTCAGGTTCTACATCGCCGTGGTGACTTGCAATTGCGTTAACCACGATTGGGTTTTCTTTGTACTTACGAGCAAATTCTGCACCAATCTCAACGTGGCTACCTTCGACTTCACGGTCAATTGCTTTACCCATATCGTGCAAGAAACCTGCACGACGAGCAAGCATTACGTTTTCGCCAAGTTCACTAGCAAGAATACCAGCCATCTTACCAACTTCAACTGAGTGACGAAGAACATTTTGACCATATGACGTTCTAAATTGCAAACGTCCCATAATTTTAATTAAATCAGGATGCAAGTTTACTGCACCGATTTCAAAAGCAGCAGCTTCACCATATTCACGAATGCGGTTATCCATTTCCAAGCGGTTCTTTTCAACCAATTCTTCAATGCGTGCTGGGTGAATTCGACCATCTTGAATCAAAGCTTCCAAGGTCATGCGAGCAATCTCACGACGGATTGGATCAAAGCCTGAAAGAACGACCACTTCAGGAGTGTCATCAATGATGACATCAATCCCTGTTAAGCTTTCAAGAGTACGGATATTACGTCCTTCACGACCAATAATACGACCTTTCATGCTATCATCAGGAAGATGAACGGTTGTAATGGTTTGCTCAGTAACGTATTCACCAGCCATTCGTTGCATGGCTTGAGCGAGAATGTTTTTAGCGAGCTTGTTAGACTTATCGCGAACCTCACGTTCAGCATCTTTAATACGAGTGGCAATTTCATGCGTCAAATTAGTTTCAGTTTCCGTCAAAATAATTTCACGCGCTTCTGCAATCGTCATCAAAGCTACACGTTCAAGTTCCGCTTTTTTCTGTTCTTCGAGTTCTCCGATTTGTTTTTCACGCTCATTAATGTGTCTAGATTTATCGGTTAGACTTTGTTCTTTACTATCCAACACTTTTTCTTTGCTGGTTAGATTTTCATCCTTGCGATCAAGAGAAGACGCTCGTTCTGTCAAACGAGTCTCCATTTGTTTTAACTCTTGTCTTTCAGATTTAAATTCTTTTTCAATCTCTTCTCGATATTTTCTAGCCTCTTCTTTTGCTTCGATCAGTAATTCTTTGCGATGAGCTTTCGTTTCTCGCTCAGCTGATTTTCTAATGTGCTCAGCTTCTAATTCAGCCTTGCCACGTAGATTCACAGCATCCTGTTCTGCATTTAAAAGAGTGAGTTCTGCAGCTTCTTTCGCAGACTTAAGTCTGATGGAAATCAGTGCATAACCAACTATCAAACCAATGAGGGCAAAAACAACCAAGATAATAATATTTGCCATGTTTTTACCTCAATAAAAATTTTAGATTTCATCTATAGAAAGCTACTTTCAAGTTTACCATAAATCGAGTTTTTTCACAATTTAAAATTGTAAAGCGTTTTACTAAAATTTATGATATGATTATTAGAGGAATAAAAAAGGAGTCTATTATGTCTAAAAAAGAAGTAACTGTAGAAAGTTTCGAACTTGACCATACAATTGTTAAAGCACCTTATGTCCGTCTTATTTCTGAGGAAGTTGGTCCTAAAGGTGATGTGATTACAAACTTTGATATTCGTCTCGTTCAACCAAATGAAAATGCTATTCCAACTGCTGGATTGCACACAATCGAACACTTGCTCGCAAAACTTATCCGTGAACGTATCGACGGAATGATTGACTGTTCACCATTTGGCTGCCGTACTGGTTTCCATTTGATTATGTGGGGTAAACACAACACCACTGAAATTGTCAAAGTCATCAAATCAAGTTTAGAAGAAATCGCTACTGGAACATCATGGGATGACGTTCCAGGTACTACTATCGAGTCTTGTGGTAACTACAAAGACCACAGTCTATTTACAGCAAAAGAATGGGCAAAACTTATTCTTAAAGATGGTATCTCAGACGATCCATTTGAACGTCACGTCATCTAATTCTTTTAAGTCAGCTAGCTGCTGGCTTTTTTGATTTATAGATGGATTAATGGAATTGCATACCACCATCCACAATAATGGTTTGTCCAGTGATGTAATCAGAATCAGGTCCTGCTAGGAAGCTAACAGCCTTAGCCACATCTTCTGGTTCAGATAAACGTTTTAGGGTAATATCTTTGGCAAAAGTTTGCATGCCCCATTCATCATCTTTACCAGCATTTTTACCAACTTCATGAGCAATATTAAACATCATCGGTGTTTTAACAATACCTGGTGCATAGGCGTTTACTGTAATACCATAATCTGCCAAATCACGTGCTAGGGTTTGTGTGATACCACGAATAGCAAATTTGCTACCACCATAAATCGTTAGATTTGGATTCCCAACGACACCAGCTTGTGAAGAAGCATTGATAATTTTACCGCCATGACCTAATTTTTTAAACTCAGCTAAAGCTGCTTGAGCACCCCAGATAGTACCACCGACATTAATGGCAAAAGTGCGTTCGAAGACTTCTTCTGTGATAGTATCTAAGGGCGTTGTCGGCGCAACACCTGCATTATTAACAACTACCGACAAATCTCCGAAATGCTCAACAACTTGTACGAATGCCTTAGCAACTTCTTCGCGTTTAGAAACATCTGCTACAACAGCATAAGCATCTTGTGGCGACAGTTCTTGAACAGCTTTCTCAGCTGTTTCTTGATTATAATCCAAGATTCCAATCTTAAATCCATCTGCGTGAAGACGTTTTGCAATGGCAAAGCCAATTCCTTGACCTGCACCAGTAACAATGGCTACTTTTATCATAAATATCACCCCTTAATCTTTAAGTTAGGTTGATTATAGCGCTTACAAAAATCACTGTCAAACTTTTTGAATATTTTCACGAAATTTTTAATTACTTTGAAAATGCAAACAAAAAGGCGCCCTATTTCTAGGAATCGCCTTTAAAAATTAATAATCCAAAGCGTCAGAGTGACCTGAACCATTACCTACAAAATAACCTGTTTTACAGTTAATTGAGAAGAGGTAAGTTCCGTCTTTTCTAAACATGTTGTAGTAACCATTACCATTGATAATATTAACTTTTTCAAGAATATAGTCATTTCCAGAGAAATAACCACGAGCTTGTGATGTTGAAACGATTTTTTCAAGTACACCATCACTAAATGTCCAAGCTGGATTATTTGAATCAGCAATCGCTGAGTCGTTATAAGGAACACGACTCTTATCACGTTGAAGGTTTGAATTATCAGAAGCTGGTGCTGCTGGCTTAGCTTCAGCTGCTTTATCATTGCTTTCTGTCTGGCTGGCAGAGTTAGCAGCTGCTTGCGCCTGGCTACTTGATTGTGCTTTAGCTGCTAATTGATTTTTACCATCAGTAATCACTGATTGCAATAAATTATCCAAGTTAGCGTCACCTGTATTCAAAACATCACTAGATAAGCTATCGAACTTGGCATCAGCTTTAACCGTTCCTGAAACTTTCTTACCATCAACAATAACATCTTTTTCAAACAAAGCATTGATTGCTTTAATAGCTGTAATGTGAGCTGCTACAGTATCGTATTGTTTTTTAGCAGCATCATAAAAATCAGTACCTTTTAGGTCATCCAATTTTTCTTTTAGGACAGAAATCTTGTCAAATTCACTATTTTTCAACTTCGTTTTAGTATCATCAGTGAACAAAGCCGCATAAGCATCATCAAATACTTTTTTAGCTTTTTTAGCAGCACTTGAACTTGATATCGTTTTTTTCTGGCTTGATGAAGTTGATGAGCTAGCTACTGTAGTTGTTGAATCTTTAGTGTAGTGTAGCGCATAGCCTGCACCAAAAATAGCGACAACAAGAACTGCTAAACCACCAATGATAACACGTTTCTTCTTAGATGTTGGCTTATTATCATCAGCTGAAAGAGCAATCGAAGTTGCTTCTTTTTCGGCTTCTTTAACCTCTTCAGCAGGAATTGCTACAGGGGCTTCTTTTGGTTCTTCAACAGCAGCTACAGCTTCTTCAACTTTCGGAGTAGTTGCTTTTACTTCTTTTGCAGCTTCTTTTTCTGCGTCAACAGTTTCTGCTTGTTCAGGCTCAGCCTCAACCTCTTTAACTTCAGCCACTTCAACAACTGGTTCCACTACATCTTCTGATTTAGGTTCAACAGTTTCCTCAAAAACATCCTTGCTAACAATACCGCTATTAACAAGCTCTTCACGTTGTTTTTTAATAAAGTTATCCAAAGCTTTTGTATCTAAATCTTCGAAATCAGATAATTTTGTTTCAAATTTTTGCGATGTTACTTCATCTCGGTGCTGTTTAATATACTTATCTAAAACGCCATCAGACTCAGTAATTCCAGCTTTCATTTCAGAACCTTTTCGAACAGCTTCTTCAATGGTTAGATTTTTAACATCTTCAAAGTTAAGCCCATCTTTTTCTTCAGAAGATGGCATGTCTTTTTTTTCTGACACGTTCTGGTCACCTCTCTAAATAAAATCTCAACTGCTTAACGATGTTGTTAAGCGCACTTTTCTTTACTTTTCTTTTGCTTGCGTGATAGCAGAGCGTTTAACACGTTCACCGTAAAATTGGTACAAATCAACTCTAAGAGTACCATTATACAATTTACGTTTTTTATCAGCTTGTGTCCCGTATTTTCGTTCAAACTGTTCATCGCTAGTCAGAATAAATTTACTCCATGTTTTAAGTGGTGCAAAGGTCTGTCCCATCTCATTATACAAGATATCTACTGCTTTGTCATCAAGCAATCGCTCACCGTAAGGTGGGTTAGAAATGATAACACCGTTGATTTTATCGGTTTTCAAGTCTTGAAGACGCATTTGTTTCAATTTGATGACATCGCCAAGTCCTGCTTCTTCTGCATTTTTCTTAGCGATTTCAATCATGCGACCATCAATATCAAATCCTGAAATGTCAAGCTCGATATCGTAGTTAGCTTTTTCTTCAGCCTCATCACGAACTTTTTGAACCAAATCAGCATCTACCCAATTCCACTCTTCAAAGGCAAAATCACGGTTAAAACCTGGTGCGATGTTCATCCCAATCATAGCAGCTTCAATACAAAATGTTCCAGAACCGCATGTTGGATCGATAAATGGTTTATCTGGGTACCAGTTTGACAATTCAATAATAGCAGCTGCCATATTTTCTTTAATCGGAGCACCACCCTTTTCCACACGGTAACCACGTTTAAAGAGACTAGCACCAGTGGTATCAATCATAACGGTTGCTTTATCTTTCAAAATAGATACTTCAATTCTGAATTCCGCACCATTTTCTTGCAAAGGAACACCATCTGGACGGTGGTAAACTTTTTGAAGTTTTTTTACAACTGCTTTTTTACTGATAGCTTGAACACTTGGCTCATTGTGCAATTTTGATTTGACACATTTTGCTTTTGAAATTGGGAATTTAGCACCTAAAGGCAAGTAATTTTCCCAATCTAATTTGTAAACTCCTTGGAATAATTCTTCAAAGGTACGTGCTGGAAATTCTCCAACAATAATTTTGACACGGTCAGCCGCACGAAGCCAAAGGTTTGTTGTAATAATTGTTCGAACATTACCTTGGAAACGTACTTTACCATTTTCAACCTGGCAATCAATCCCTAAATCACGGATTTCGCGCCCAACAACAGCTTCAAGCCCTGCAGCTGCAGTCGCCACTAAATTAAATGTTTTTTTCATTCACACATTCCTATTTCATCAAAATACTTATCTATAAGTTTAACACGTTTTACTGGCTTATAGCTAGTAAAAATCAATTAATTTTCAAATACCAAATCAAGCCTCGATTTAGTATTAAAATACAAAAATAAAAGCTAGCCTAAGCTAGCTAGATACCTATATGCAATTTTCTATAAGCCATGTTTTGTTCCAGAGATAACTAGGTCTTATCTCCTTCGATAATCATCTGTCTACTGTTTCCAGTCAGGATAGATCGTTCGGATTCCTACTATCCCGTGCCCCTACCAAAGTTTGGGTTGCTAGCTTGAGGGGTTTACCGCGTTCCACTTCTCGAGTTTCCTCAAGAACTACGTCACTGTGGCACTTTTCAGAGCTATTTAGGCATATCAAAGACTTAGCCTTTTCACTCGCCGTAACATCACAAGATGTCCCTAGGCTTATTAATTCACCTAGCACAAACACTACCGGCATCACAGCCAGTGCTAGCATGGACTTTCCTCATGGTATTAGAATACCACGCGATTATCCGAAAATTGCAATTTATCTTTCTTACCTTCGTAAAGGAAGATAAGTCACATACAAACTCATTTAATAACTTTGTCAAAACCGACTAAAAGTTATTATTCAGTGATTTGTTTACCAAAAACTTCTTTTTCCAAACGACTAATACGTTTCAAAATATCGAAGTTTGTTGCAGTTTGAGCAACACGTGCGTGCTCAGCCTGTGGAGCAACATAAGAAGTTGCTGGTGCTGCTTTTGGTTTAGCAGCCAATTCTTGTTTTAATTTTTCATTTTCAGCACGTAGTTCTTGAAGTTGAGAAATATAAGATTCATAATCTTTAATAACATCATCAAGGAACTCGTCTACTTCTTTTTTATCGTAACCACGCATGCTGGTTTTGAATTCTTGTTCAAAAATGTCCTTAGGACTAAAAATAATACTTGCCATTCTATCTCTCTCCAAACAAAACTATTCTAGTTAACCTTCGAATATAAAAACGTCATATCAAGATATATGTTACAGAAAATTTAGTGAAAAATCAAGCATTTACCTTTAAATCATTATTAAAAATTCATTACCAATCTTGAAGGAATTCATTAAGGCGATCAAAGGTTAAATACTGGATAGGATAGTTACCTTTTTCTCGCATGACTTCTACCAGATATTTCAGATTTGTTTCATTTTCTGGATCATAAAAAAGGTAAGCACCGTCTGTATTATCTACTAAAAATTGATTGTACGCTCTAAACTGACTTGGATTTTCATACTCTTTATAGGAATACTTCACAAAATCCACCTGTTTGAACTCACTCAATTTGACTTGATTGGCTTCGTTCCAATTATGACCATGATTTTCAAAAGTAAAAATAGTAGCAATACTAAAATCATACTCCTCTTGGAGCTCTTTTGCAACCTGTGATGCCCAATATTCAAATCCAAGGTTTCCCATAAAGATTAACCAATCAACTCCTTCATCAAAATAACGAATCAAATCATGCCTAATCGCCTTCTTGATAATCTCGATTCGTTGGTCTTTTTCTTGAAAAATACCAAGTTCAAAACTCTTATAGCCCGTGACGAGAATTGCAGTCATAACCTGTTTCCTTTCTAAAAATATGTTATAATAGTAGTGCTTATATTGACTTAAGCATGAATGTTAGGAGTTTTATGGTTAATTACCCTCATCATCTTATTCGAAAACAAGCAGCCCCAGCTTCTAGGAAGAACACAAAATCAACGATTAACTTTGCTAATCGTGGGATGAGTTTTGAAGCAGCAATCAATGAAACTAATAATTACTATTTATCTCGTGATATTGCTGTCGTTCACAAAAAACCAACCCCAATTCAAATTGTAAAAGTTGATTATCCCAAAAGAAGCCGTGCCAAAATTGTAGAAGCTTACTTTCGCCAAGCATCCACGACCGATTATTCTGGTGTCTACAAAGGACGCTACATTGACTTTGAAGCGAAAGAAACGCGACAAAAGACTTCCATGCCCTTAAAAAACTTCCACGCTCACCAGATTGAGCACATGGAACATGTCTTAAAGCAAGACGGCATCTGCTTTATACTACTTCACTTTTCGACACTTAAGGAAACTTATTTCTTACCTGCTAGCGCTCTAGTAGACTTTTACCAAATCAACCTCGGCACCAAATCCATGCCACTTGATTATATCAGAAAAAATGGGTATATGGTGACAACAAGTTCACTCCCTCAAGTTCCTTATTTGGACATTATCGATCAAAAAATATTAGGCGGTGATCACAATTAAAAAGAAAACAACAAAATACAGACGAACAAGTAATCCTGCAGCTAAAGCAACTGCTCTTAAGGTGCTAAAATACGGTTTAATCACTATGATGTCTTTGGTTGTTGCTGGTTTTCTAATTGGTGGCTCAATCTTTGCATTCTATGTTAGCAGCACACCAAAACTAACAGCGGCTAAATTATCATCAACTAACTCAAGTCTGATTTATGATACCAACGGAACCTTAATTGCTGACTTGGGTTCTGAAAAACGTGAGAGCGTATCAGCTAACAGTATTCCATTGAACTTAGTTAATGCAGTGACTTCTATCGAAGATAAACGTTTCTTCAAACACCGTGGTATCGATGTTTACCGTATCCTCGGAGCAGCGCTAAATAACTTTACAAGTTCTAGCACACAAGGTGGTTCAACACTTGACCAACAGTTAATCAAATTAGCTTACTTCTCAACAAGTGAATCTGACCAAACCTTGAAACGTAAAGCTCAAGAAGCTTGGCTAGCTCTTCAAATGGAACGTAAGTATACCAAAGAAGAAATTCTTACCTTCTACATTAACAAAGTGTACATGGGTAACGGTAACTATGGTATGCTAACAGCAGCTAAATCTTACTACGGTAAAGATTTGAAAGATTTGTCTATTGCACAGTTGGCTTTACTTGCTGGTATTCCTCAAGCACCAAGTCAATATGATCCTTACACAAATCCAGAAGCTGCTCAAAATCGTCGTGATACTGTTCTTGCTGAAATGTATGAAGATGGTAACATTACAAAATCTGAATACGATACAGCTCGTGCTACTCCAATCACAGATGGTCTGCAAACACTAACTGAATCAACAAGTTATGAACCTTATTTTGATAACTACATCAAAGAAGTTATCCAAGAAGTAAGCGAAAAAACTGGTCAAGATATCTACTCAGCTGGTTTGAAAGTTTACACAAACGTTGATACAGAAGCTCAAAAATACCTCTGGGACATCTACAACACTGACTCTTACGTCTATTATCCAGATACAGACTTACAAGTTGCCTCAACTGTTGTTGACGTAAGCACTGGTAAAGTTATTGCTCAACTTGGTTCACGTAACCAAGATACAACCGTTTCACTCGGAACTAATCAAGCCGTTCTAACTGACCGTGACTGGGGTTCTACAATGAAACCAATCACAGACTACGCTCCAGCGATTGAAAATGGTATCTACACAAGTACTGCTGCTGTCACTAGCGATAGCAAATACTACTGGCCAGGCACTTCAACTCAAATTTATAACTGGGACCGTCAATACTACGGTAACATGACCATTCAAACCGCTATCCAACAATCACGTAACGTGCCAGCGGTTAGAGCCCTTGAATCTGTCGGCTTAAATAAAGCTAAATCATTCTTGGAAGGTCTTGGTATTTACTACCCACAACTTTACTACTCAAATGCTATTTCAAGTTCAACAAGTGATTCTAGCCAAAAATACGGCGCAAGTAGTGAAAAAATGGCTGCTGCCTATGCCGCATTTGCTAACGGTGGAATCTACTACGAACCACAATATGTCAACAAAATCGAATTCAACGATGGTACAAGTAAGTCATTTAGCGCATCTGGTAGCCGTGCAATGAAAGAAACAACAGCTTACTTGATGACTTCAATGATGAAAACTGTTTTGACATACGGTACTGGTACGAGAGCTGCTCTCCCAGGTATCTACCAAGCTGGTAAAACAGGTACATCAAACTACTCAGATGATGAACTTGCTGAAATCGAAGAATCAACAGGCATTTACAACAGTGCTGTCGGAACAATGGCTCCTGATGAAATGTTTGTCGGATACACACCACAGTACTCAATGGCTGTTTGGACAGGTTACAAAAACCGTATGACACCAATTTACGGTAACGGTCTAAACGTTGCAGCTGATGTTTACAAAGCTATGCAAAGCTACCTCAACGAAAAATATGGTAGCGGAAGCGAAGACTTTGAAGTTCCTAAAGGTGTTTACACAAGCGGCGGCTATGCTTACTTAAGCGGCTCAAGCAATTACACTTATTCACCATCATCAAGCTCAGTCTATAGCAACATCTATGGTTCAAGCTCTTCTGAAGAAGCTTCATCTAGTCAATCATCTAGTCAATCATCTAGCGAAGATACTTCATCAAAAGAAGCTAGCTCAGAAAGCAGCGAATCTACTGATACTAACAGCAGCACTGAAGGTAACGAATAATAAAAAATCACCTCTGCTTAGTCAGAGGTGATTTTATTGTGCCAAAAAAACGTTAGCTGATACCAGCTAACATTTTTAGTTTTATATTATTTGCTTGCAAGAGCTCCCATTGGATCCCAAGGTGCAAGAACGATTGGTTCAGCTTCATAAGCAGCGCGTTCTTCTGCTGTCAAGAATTCTTTACGTACCACGATTTGGTAAGTGAATTCATCCATCCAAGCATCAGAAGCAACAAAGTAACCTTTGTTACCAACTTTATCTCCCCATGAATTTTCAACTTTCCATTTAAGAGATTTGCCATTTTCATCCAAATCAACACCTGTAAGAACCATAGCGTGTGTCATCAAGCTTTCGCTGTAATCAAGACGACCTGCTTTATCTTGTGTGAAGTTTATATCCATAGCTGTTTCAAAATCGTAAACATTTGTTGCCATGATACCTTTTTGGCGGTCTGAAATTTGGCCAACATCAGAACCAAACCAAACAGTTTCACCAGCTTGCATTTGAGCAATAGCCAATTCTTTGAAACGTTCCATATCAAGGTTGATGTAACGAACATCACGGCTACCAACCACGTTACCAAGCATTTCAACAGTGTATGATTTACCATAAGGTTTATCAGCTGTTGGGGCATTGATAACTGATACGTATTCAGAAAGATCTAAACCAACATATTTTTTGAAGAATTCTTGTGGTGTGATATTTTTATCTGAATGATAGTTATTGTCTTTATCACGGTAAGCAAAATCAAATGTACGTGGTGGCAAGCCAAGATTAATAGCTAAGAAATTGAAGACTTCTTGAAGAAAAGCTTCTTTTTTAGTTTGAACAGCTTTGTCATCAGCACCTGCTGCAATTGCTTCACGCAAAATTTGTGCATCTTGACGCAACAATTTGTTAAGGTATTGGTTCAATTCACGACTGTTGCTTGATGAAATTGATTCTGGGTAAGCAGCTTTGGGCACAACACCGTATTTTTCAAAAAGAGCAACAACCATATCCCATTGACCACCATCTTGTTGTGGCACATCAAGTAAGAATTTTACTTTACGGCTACCAAGTTCTTGGTCAGCAGTTGCAATAACTTGTTCTAAGAACCAGTTTGATTTTTCGTATTTGTCCCAGAAGAATGTGTGCGCTTGAGAAAGTTCGAAGTTTTCCAAGTTAAGGTCTGAGATCATTTTATGACGGAAAGTATTAAGAGCTGCAAACATCCAGCAACGACCTGAAGCTTTTTGGTTAGCAACTTTATCTTTTGTTAAATCAATTGAAAAAGCGTGGTCGTTTTCCATTTCACTTTGACGTGTTTCAAGTGATTTTAACAATCCATTGTGAGTTACAGCATTTTCAACAGCACGCAATTTGCTATCAGCTTGAAAGTCAGTAAATAGCTTATCAGTAAATGTTGATGATAATTCTGACATAATTCCTCCTATAATGTGGCTAAGTTCTCATGTAATATTTTCTGACTTAACCTAACTTAACTAATAACCATTATAACGCTTATTAAGCATTTTTCAAGAGAAATTGTAGAACTTTTTAAAACTTTCAAAAAAATGCGTAAACTTTCATAACAGTATATGTCAGAATCTTCAAATAATAATACTAAAACCAAACAAAAAAGCCCAAATAGGGCTTTTTGATTTTGAAATTTATTTCCAGAAATCGTCAAATACTGTGATTGGCAAGTGACGTTTGTGTTCTGTTTTATTCCACCAGTTTTCGATTTTAGCTTGTGCTTCTGCTGAAACTGTTTTACCTTCAAGATAATCATCAATATCGTTGTAAGTAACGCCTAATGCCACTTCATCAGCGATACCTGGACGGTTTTCTTCCAAATCAGCTGTTGGAATTTTTTCGTAGATAGCTGGGTCAGCACCAAGCTCTGCCAATAATTGTTTACCTTGACGTTTGTTAAGGCGATAAAGTGGAATCACGTCAGCACCACCATCACCAAATTTTGTAAAGAATCCAGTGATGTTTTCTGCAGCGTGGTCAGTACCGATAACAGCACCGCTATTTGCACCTGCTACAGCGTATTGAGTAATCATACGTTGACGAGCTTTGATGTTCCCTTTGTTAAAGTCAGAAACGTCAATTCCTGCTTTTTCAAGTTCATGAACTTGTCCATCAACCGCTTCTTTGATGTTTACAGCAATGCTAACATCTGGTTTGATGAATTTAAGCGCACGTTGTGCATCTTCTTCGTCAGCTTGAACACCGTATGGCAAACGAACTGCGATGAATTTGTAGCTGTCATCACCAGTTTCAGCACGCAATTCTTCCATAGCGATTTGTGCCAAACGTCCTGTCAAGCTAGAATCTTGACCACCAGAAATACCAAGCACATAAGATTTCAAGAAAGAGTGTTTTTTCATGTAATCTTTCAAGAAATCAACAGACACACGGATTTCTTCTTTAGGGTCAATACTTGGTTTAACACCTAATTCAGCAATGATTTTTTCTTGTAATGTCATTACTTAACTTCTCCTTTTTGTTGAGCTTCTTTGCGAATACGGTCGATAAGATCCATTTTGTTTTGCCAAACTTCTTGTGACAAGTCAACTGGATAATCTTGTGGGTTAAGTAGACGTTTGTATTCGTCCCAAAGTTTGTCGTACTCTTTGCGAGCATAATCTTGGATTTCAGCAAGTGTTGGTAAATCGTAAACCAATTCACCTTTATCAAAGATATCAACAAGGAGAGGAACAGCTTTGAAATCTTTTACTGTCTTATTGATGTAAGTGTATGTTGGGTGGAACATGTAAACTTCATCAAGTTGGTTAACGTCTGTATCAGTGAAAGTGATGTAATCACCTTCTGTTTTATTTCTTTCGCGACTTGTGATGCGCCAAACTTGTTTTTTACCTGGGGTAGACACTTTTTCAGCGTTGTTAGACAATTTGATAGTGTCTTGCATTACACCGTTTTCATCTTCGATTGAGACAATTTTGTAAACAGCACCAAGAGCTGGTTGGTCATAAGCTGTGATAAGTTTTGTACCAACACCCCAAACGTCAATTTTGGCTTTTTGCATTTTAAGGTTAAGAATGGTATTTTCATCCAAATCATTTGAAGCGTAAATTTTAGCATCTGGGTAACCTGCAGCATCCAATTGTTCGCGGATTTTTTTAGACAAGTAAGCCATATCACCAGAGTCAATACGAACTCCAAGGAAGTTAATCTTGTCGCCAAGTTCATTGGCTACACGAATAGCTGCTGGAACACCCAAACGAAGTGTATCATAAGTATCAACCAAAAAGACGCAATCTTTGTGAGTGCCTGCGTAAGCCATGAAGGCTTCATAGTCATCTCCGTAAGCTTGAACAAGAGCATGTGCATGTGTTCCTGACACTGGAATATCAAATATTTTACCAGCACGAACATTTGATGTGGCATTAGCACCACCGATTACAGCAGCACGTGTTCCCCAAATTGCTGCATCCATTTCTTGGGCACGACGGCTACCGAATTCTAACAATGGTTCGTCATTAATAACTGAACGAATACGAGCAGCTTTTGTGGCAATCAACGTTTGGAAGTTTACGATGTTAAGCAAAGCTGTTTCAACCAATTGACATTGTGCCAAAGGTCCTTCCACTTGGACGATTGGTTCATTAGCGAAAACAAGGTCACCTTCTTGAGCTGAACGAATGGTTAATTCTAATTTAAAATCTTTCAAATAAGCGATGAAATCAGCTGGATAACCTAAATCTTCTAAGTAAGCAATATCTGTTTCTGTAAAACGAAGGTTTTTAATGTATTCAACCATACGTTGCAAACCAGCAAAAACAGCATAGCCATTTGAAAATGGTTCTTTACGGAAAAAGACTTCAAAAACCGCTTTACGGTTGTGAATGCCTTTATCGAAATAAACTTGCATCATGTTAATTTGATACAAATCCGTGTGGAGAGTTAAACTATCGTCTTGATACATGTGGTATCCCCTTTTTAAAAATATCGACCCAATGCTAGTCTTATCATATCTGGTTTTAACAACCTCTGCTAGCATCTGTCAAAAGATTAATTATCCCCCATATTATAGCACAATTACGAGAGACTGGCTAAAACTTTGTGAGGTTTTGCGCAAAGATTTGAAAAAAATCTGACTTTCAGAAAAGTTTTTCACAATCTTTCTACCTTTTCAGACACTAAAAAAACCGAGAAATAATCTCGGTTTTCTGTTATTTCATATTTTCAATATATTGATAAACACCTTGTCCAGCAATAGCACCATCACCAACTGCTGTTGTGATTTGACGGAGTTCTTTCTTACGTACATCACCGATGGCAAAGATACCTGGAATAGCTGTCTTCATGTGGTCATCTGTAATAACCCAACCAGCTTCATCTGTAATACCAAGTCCTTCAACCATTTTTGAAACTGGGTCAACACCAACGTAGATGAAAATACCACCAAACTCATGTTCACTGATTTCACCAGTTTTAACATTTTCTACAACAACACCTGAAACCTTGATATCATTTCCTTTGATTTCTTTAACAACGGAATCCCAGATGAAATTGATTTTCTCGTTAGCAAAGGCACGGTCTTGCAAAATCTTTTGTGCGCGTAATTCATCGCGACGATGAATAATGGTTACTGATTTTGCAAATTGTGTTAAATAACCAGCTTCTTCAACAGCTGAGTCACCACCACCGACAACTAATAAATCTTGGTTACGGAAGAATGCTCCATCACAAACTGCACAGTATGACACCCCACGGCTTGTGTACTCTTCTTCACCAGCTACGCCAAGGGAACGGTTTTTAGCACCAGTCGCCAAAATAATTGTCTTAGCTTCATAAGTAGCATCTTCAGTGATGACGCGCTTAACATCACCAGCATCTTCAATGCTTTTAACGATACCATAAATATTCTCCACACCAAATTTTTCAAGCGGTGCGTGCATTTTCATTGACAATTCTGGTCCAGAAATGTGATCGTAACCTGGGTAGTTTTCAATTTCTGATGTATTATTCATTTGCCCACCAGGAGCACCTTGTTCAATAATACCAATTTTCAAGTTAGCACGGGCGGCATAAAGCCCAGCAGTCATCCCTGCAGGACCTGAACCAATAATTAATGTATCGTACATGTATTTTTTACCTCGTTTTATCGATTATTTTTCTATTCTATCAAGCTCATCTCTAAAACACAATTATTATGCTTTAAACATCAATAAAATGGCCATAAAGGCAAAAGAAAGAACTGGAATGACCATAATAGATATCATCAAAATATCATATAAAAAAGCTTGGCGTTCTTTGGCTGTTTTATCATATTTGCGTCTAGCTCGCCAAAAATTCCAAAAAATACCAACTAAAAAAACACTGATAATTGATAAAAGTAATCCCTGAATATAGAGACTAAAAATTTCTAAAAACATATTTTACCTTGCACTCGTATTCTATTTTGCTCTAAAAAAGCTGAAAAAAACTTTCAGCTCTTATTATATCAAATCTGTGTCTTTAAATATACGTTTTTGAATAATTTGCAAAGAATTCTTTGGTTCTTGCTTCTTTGGGATGTTTAAAAATCTCTTCTGGTCGACCAGCTTCAAGAATACGTCCCTTATCCAAAAAGAGAACTTTATCAGCCACTTGATAAACAAAATTCATATCATGGCTCACCAAAATCATGGTTTGTCCTGCCTTTGCAGCATCTGCAATTGATTTTTCCACTTCTCCGACCAACTCTGGATCAAGGGCAGAAGTAGGTTCATCTAAAAGAAGAACATCAGGTTTCATGGCAAGGGCTCTCGCTAAAGCCACGCGCTGCTTTTGCCCACCAGATAAATGCCTTGGGTAATGATTCTCACGATCAGATAACCCAACTTTAGCTAATTCTTCTTTAGCAATCTTAGTCGCCTCTACATCTGATAGTTTTTTGACAATCTTTAAGCCTTCTTTGACATTTTCAAGTGCGGTACGGCGTTCAAAAAGGTTAAATTGCTGAAAAACCATGGCCAGTTTTCGACGCAACTCAAGCACTTCTTCTTTGGTAATGTTTTGAAAATCAACTTTGAAATCATCGATAGCAATGCTACCATAATCCGCTTGTTCCAAATAATTTAAGCTACGTAAAAATGTTGATTTTCCCGCTCCAGATGCCCCGACAAGAGCTAAAACTTCACCCTTTTTAATAGCCACATCTAAACCATCTAAAACTTTCTGACCAGAGAATGCTTTTGTTAATTTTGTAATCTTAATCATTAGCGAATGTCTCCTGTTATCGTATCTTGGCTTATTTTTGGAGTATCAATAGTCATTTTTTTCTCAATTAAACGCCCAATTTGTTCGATAATAATACTGATAATCCAGTAAACCAGAGCGACCGAAATATATCGTTCAAAGTAACGATAATCTGACCCACCTAAAATTTGAGCTTGGGCAAAAATTTCAACAATTCCAGCATTAAAGGCTAGTGATGTTCCTTTAGTTAAGCCAATTAAACTATTAATCAAAGTTGGTGTGGCAATCACCGCAGCATTTGGAATAATCACACGGCGATAAACTTGAAACGAAGTCATTCCAAGACTACGCGCAGCTTCGATTTCACCAACATTTACAGCTTGAATGGCCGCACGAATGGTCTCACTGGTGTAGGCAGCTTCATTAAAAGCAAAAGCTGTCACAGCAAAGACCGATGCAGGAATGGCATTGATATTCCAGTCAAATCCGTATTTTAGTTTAAGAAATTTTAAAAAGAGTGGAATGCCGTAATAAGTCAGCATCAACTGAACCAAAATCGGTGTTCCACGTAAAAAACTGACAAAAACAGCTTGAATAGGATACAAAACTTTAGGACGATTGATTTTCACAATAGCAAAGACTAAAGCTAAAATCAAACCAAAGAAAGCACCTGCTAAAGTCAAGCCAAGAGTTGTTGGCAAATGTCCCAGCAAATCAGGGATAGCATCAAAAACCGCTCGCCAGCTAAAGAGCTGACCTTCAGGAATTTTTTCAACTAACTTATCATACCAAGATAAGCCAGTTGTAAGTATTGTAAAAGACATGAATACTCCTTCTTTTAAGATTTAACAGATGAGACGAAATCTCCACCAAAGTAAGTTTGACTTAATTCAGTTAACGTTCCATCTTCTTTTAGAGTTTTAAGACGTTTATTAACGAATGCTTGCAGTTCTTTACCCTCACTAGTATCAGCAAACAAGAGATATTCTAGTCCGTCGTTTTCGCCACCAATTTCACCTTTAACATTAGTTACTATTAAATTAAAGCCTTGGTCTTCAATCAAATAATTTGATGAAATGGCATCATAAAGAATAAAATCAATCGTTCCATTTTCAATGTGTTGAACACGTGTCGTTAATCCAGTTGAGCTTGCAGCATACTTGATTTTAATCGGTTCTTTATCTGGATTATCCTTGTTCCATTTTTCCAAAACTTGCGCGTAATTTGACCCTGAAATAACTTCCGTTTTTTTACCCGATAAATCATCTAAACTATCATAGCTTGTCCCTTCAGCACTCGTAATCGCATAATTGGAGTGTGAAATTGGATCTGAGAAAAGGTATTTTTGCGCACGTTCTTCATTGTAATTAAAATCATTTGCCGCAATTTGATAACGGTCTGCATCCACACCCGTCAAAATAGAATCAAAAGCTGTTGTCACAAACTCCACTTTGTATTCCTTTGAGTCCTTGAAAATAGCTTTTACCACATCGATATCATAACCTTTAAAGGCTTTATTTTCCTTATAAGTAAATGGTGCTGTGTCTGAATCAGTCGCTACTTTGATGACCTTTTTACCACCAGATTGCGTTTGAGTTGAGCAAGCTGAAAGCACCAAAGCAACTACCGCCAAAAAGGCTACTGTTAAAAGGTTTGTCTTTTTCATCTCTCTTCCTCTTTTCTAATCATCTTTGTTACAGTCTACCAAACTTAGAGGCGCCTGCCCAATATATATTTTCTATGACCTTGATAGAGAAAAACTATCATGAGATCGAGCTAAGTTCTTGACATGATAGTCTAATTTTTTATTTGAGCCTAAAAAATAGCCTGAAACTTTTGTTTCAGACTACTTTTGATATTAGAAAGTTTGTTTTCTTGCTTTACGTTCGGCACGCCCTTTAGCACGGTTAGCTGCACGGCGTTCGCGTTTGCGTTTTTCATCAACTTTCCATTGAATTTTTTTCTTGTAACCAGGTTTGATTTTTTTCTTTTTCTTCTTAACCAAACCAATCATTTCAGTATCAAGTTTTTGGTATGATTTTTCACGGTTGGCACGGCGATCACGATCATAAGTATCTTGGAATTCACCATTTTTAAGCATTTTTGGTACGAATTTAATACCTAATTTTTCAAGTTCACGAATATCTGAATCGTCACTTGGTTGGTAAAGTGTGATGGCAATACCATTCAAACCGTTACGTCCTGTACGTCCAACACGGTGAACAAAGAATGACAAATCTTGCGGAATCGCATCGTTGATAACGTGACTAACCCCTTCAATATCAATCCCACGCGCTGCCAAATCTGTTGCCACGATGTATTCGTAAGAAAGTTTTTTGGTTTGGTTCATCGTACGTTTACGTTCACGTGGTGGAATACCACCGTGGATTTTAGCAACTTTCAAACCATTTGATACAAGGTAGCTGTGCAATTCATCCGCACGTTCTTTGGTGTTCACGAAAATCATAGCAAGGTATGGGTTAAGAGCTTTTGTGATTTCCAAAATTTGAGCATTTTTATCACGACCTTTAGTGGATACCAACCAGTTATCGATGGTATCTGCGATAACTGTTGTTGTCTTTATTTTTTCCATGACAGGATTTGTCAAATATTTCTTCAAGAACGGTTGTAATTTTTGTGGAATAGTTGCTGAGAAGACCAAAATTTGAACATCTTTTGGCAATGTGCTAGCAATCTTATCAACCGTATCAAGAAATCCCATATCAAGCGTCATATCAGCTTCATCAACTACAAAAGTGTGTGCCTTGTAGATTTCAAGGTCGCCAGATTTAACCAAATCATAGATACGACCAGGTGTTCCGATGACGATATGTGGTTGAGATGATTTTAGTTTTTCAATTTGACGAAGTTTATCTGTCCCACCAACATAATTTGCTACACGAATTTCTGTTTCAGATTTATCTGCAATTTGTTTTGTAGCTTGATAGATTTGTGTTACCAATTCACGGCTTGGTGCTGTGATAACAACTTGGACGTTGTCGCTTGTTTCATCCAATTTTTCAAAGATTGGTAGCAAGAAAGTGTGTGTTTTCCCTGAACCAGTTTTTGATTCACCTACCAGATCACGACCTGAACGTACAACGGGAATTAATTTTTGTTGCACTTCTGTCGGATTTTTGAATTTAAGCTCTGCGAGTGCAACACGGATGTAGGGCTTAAAATTAAAATCGTTAAAAGACATGTTTTACCTCAATTTCTTATCTCATCAAGTTTTACTTGAAATTTCTCTATATCTGTTTATCGTTTCATCCCTAGCTAACATAGCTAGGCGAATTTTTTCATTCCTTTCTATTATATCATTAAAAGGGGGATAAAAGCAAAGCACTATGCGCTTTAAGAACTAAAAAAACGAGCTGAGAATTTCTCAACTCGCTTTCCTTATTATAAGACATAAAGGAAAATCAATGTGAGGATGCTTGCGATAGCTCCAACGCTCCACAAGAAAGCATCAACTTTCCATTCAGACCATTTTTCTGATTTTCCGGACAAACCACCAAGCTCCAAATGATGATGGAATGGTGTCATACGGAAGATACGACGACCTTCACCATATTTTTTCTTAGTGTATTTGAAGTAAGATACTTGAAGCATTACTGAAGCTGTTTCAAAAACGTAAACAAATCCAATGATTAGCAATGTCCATTCTTGGCGAAGGGCAATTGAAATTGCAGCAAGCATCGCACCCAATGCCAAGCTTCCCACATCACCCATGAAGACCTTAGCTGGTTTGTGATTGAAAACAAAGAAACCAAACAAAGCACCAATCATAGTAACAATAATCAAAAGTACATCAAATTGTTTTTGAACAACTGCGATAACGCTATAAGCTGCTAAACTAATAGCTACTGAGATTGAAGCTAAACCATCAATCCCATCAGTCAAGTTAACTGCATTTGAAAATCCAACAATCCAGAAAAGAACAAAGAGAACATAAAGAACACCTAGATGTAAATTAAATCCACAGACATTCAAATCATCTGTTCCACTTGGACGCACGTGAACAAAATAGAAAATCAAACCACCAATAATTTGCAAACTCATTTTTTGCCAAGGTGTCAAACCTTCATTGATCTGTTTAAAGATTTTCAAGAAATCATCAAGGAATCCAACAATTCCATAAATCAAAAGAACCATTAAAATTCCTACAGTTGCTCCCATTGAAGCACCAGCTTGTCTTTCGATAAAGAAACTAAAGACAAGACTAACAAGAATGGCAACTGTTAGAAAGACTGTCCCACCCATTGTTGGTGTTCCAGCTTTAGTCAAATGTTGTTTGACATCCTCGTGCATTTGTTGCCCACCGATTTTTTTCAATTGATAAATACGAATAAAATGCGGCATAGCAAATACTGTCAAGGCAAAGGCGACAATACCTGCAATTAAACTTAAAAACATTTTAGTTTAGTCTCCTAGAGTAATTTTAATTTTTTTGACTTTGTCAATATCTTTTCCGGTATCGACACTTTGCTTAATGACTTTTGAACCAGAGCCTTTAATGGTTACTTTGATTCCAGTCCACTTCGCAAATTTTTCAACATTTTCTTTCGTCCAGCCATACATGTCTGGCATTGTTTTTAATTTTCCTGTCCAAAGTAGCACTTGTTCATTTTGTGAAAGGTTACTACCGACTTTTTTAGACATTTTCTTGATTTTGCTACCTGACCCAACAACAACTGGTTGAACAAGATTATTACGAAGTTCCTGAGCAGTATCACCAGGTGTTTTTCCGATGTAATCTTTCAATTGGTATTTAGTTTCTGTATCTGTACCAGTCACGGCTGTACTTGTCAAAGTATCCTTAATCATCATAGCACGTTCAAGAACAGGATTAACCACGTCTTTCCAGAAAGAACGTTTGAAAGTCGTTGTTGGTTGTTGAAGGGTAACATACATGATAAAGTCAGGATCATCTGATGGCACCATGGCAACAACTGAGTTGATATAGTCATTATCACCAGTCAAATATCCTCCGCCCTCATCCGCAGATGCGGCAATTTGGGCTGTACCAGATTTGACAGCAACTGAATAATCACCGACCTGAATAACCGGTGCCCCTTCTGTGCTATCATACAAGGTACCATACTGTGAATCTGTACCAACCGTTACCATGTAATCAAGTGTTTGGTTGGCAGCATTTTCTGAGACCGGTTTACCAGAGACTTCAGCTGATGCTTTACGGGCTGTATTATTATTTGGGTCGTAGATTTGACTAATAAATTGTGGTTCAAGCATAACTCCTTTATTAGAAATCGCAGAAAAGGCACGAAGCATTTGAACTTGTGTCACACCAATACCTTGACCGAAAGCACTCATGGCAATGGTTACTTCATTGTCTGATGGTAACAAGCCACTACCTTCATTGACCATACCAAAACGTGTTGGGTAACCAAACTTAAACTTAGACAAGTAGTTTAGCCATTTGTCATTACCCATTTTTTGTTCAAGACTTGTCATAGCAACGTTACTTGACCAAGCAAACCCTTGAGCATACGTCATATATTGAACAGAAGTATTACCTTCATTGACGTTCCAGTCATTGATTTTTGTATCAGCAACTGTAATACCGTTGATTGTTGAAATCACTTCATTTGGCGTAAAAATACCATCATCGATAGCTGAGGCAAGTGTCATTACTTTCATGGTTGACCCTGGTTCATAATAGCTTTGATATAGAAGGGTATTCCATGTTTTTAGGTTATCTTCATTATAACCTTCCATTGTCTGTGCATTATAAGTTGGACGTTGTGTCGTTGCTAAGATTTCTCCTGTCTTAGCATTAACCACTGTCGCACTGGCATATTTACCTTGAGCATCATTTTGGAAAATATCCATTTGTGACTCAAGATAAGATTGCAATGGTTCAGAAAGTGTTGTATAGACATCTTTTCCATCAACAGCACGTTTAACAGTCGTTTCCGTACCAAGTAACAAGTTACCATTTTTATCTTTTTGATAGGTTACTTTTCCGTCTGACCCTGATAGCACATCGTTTAATGAGGCTTCTAAACCTGATGTTCCGACAAGGCTCGATGTTTTACCATCTTTGTTTTCTTTTAATTGGGCAAGTCCTAAGAATTGCGAAGCAAAGACACCATTTGGATACATACGTCCAGGTGTTGATTCAAATCCAATTCCCTTAATTCCAGCGTCCTTCATAGCTGTTTCAATTTCTGATTTCTTACTGTATGATAAACCAGACCCTGAACTTCCGAATGACACTTGGAAAAGCCCACTTTGATTCAATTGTTTTAAGACTTCGTCTTTATCAATACCGATTTGGGCATTCAAAATCTTAGCAACTTTATCGTATTGAGATTTTTTAACGTAGAGTTTTTCACCAGTTGTTGACACATAAGATTTCGAAATAATAGCATAAACACTATAAGTTGTCGAATCCTCAGCCAGTGCAACACCATTACGGTCATAAATCGTACCACGTTTAGCTTGAACCGTCACTGTTTGTTGGTAAACATCTGAGGCTTCTTTAGATAGATTATGACCAAACTTGGTATCTGTTCCCACAATAATCGCGAAATTGATAATAAACACAAAGAAAAGGAAGACTGCCAAAATCATCAGATTTTGACCAACACGCTCGCGATTCTTATCGGGTGTGCGTCTGTCCTTTACCACATAGTCTAAAAAACGATTCATTAATTTTTTCATAGACTACTCCACCTGTTTAATATTATCCTGTTGGCTTGTTAAACCAGCATTTTGGGCAATTTGCTCAACACGGTCACGACTTGACAGTTCGTTAACCTCTTGTTTAGCATTGTCGTAATTTGTCTGTACTTCAGTAATCTGACTATTTAAATCAGTGATTTGCTGTTGTACTTGAAGATTACGACTTTGAAGGTAAATAATACTAATCGCCATGGTAATAGCCGTTAAAATAATTGAACCATAAAAAGCTTTTTCAATGCGTGAAAACTTTCGAATACGACGTTTAAGAGCCTTAGCAATGGCTTCGTTACGATGTTTATCAGTCATTACTTACGAACCTTTCTAGCCACGCGCAATTTTGCTGAGTGTGAACGATTGTTGGCTTCTAACTCTTCTTGACGCGGTAAAATTGGTTTACGATTTACAAGAGTTAGTTTTGGCTGCATATCATCTGGAATAAAAGGTAAACCTTTTGGAACTTCCACTGTAGACGCTTCTTTAAACAATTGTTTTGTCAAACGGTCTTCAAGCGAGTGGAAAGTAATTACGGAAATACGACCATCAACTGCTAATAAGTCAATCGCTTGTTGGATAGACTCATCTGCCGCTCCCAATTCATCGTTAACTTCGATACGAATGGCTTGGAAAATTTGCTTAGCAGGGTGCCCTTTTTTCTTAAGTTCTTTAGCCGGCTTAGCTGATTTGATGATTTCTGCCAACTCAGTCGTTGTTTCAATCGGCTTTTCTTGTCTAGCTTGTTCAATTTTGCGCGCAATTTGTTTTGAAAACTTATCTTCACCGTATTTGTAGAAAATACGAACCAAATCATAGTAATCGTAAGTATTCACCACATCATAAGCCGTTAAGTCTTGCTCACGGTTCATACGCATATCAAGCGGAGCATCTTTTTTATAAGAAAAACCACGCTCACGCTCATCTAGTTGCGGACTTGACACCCCAAGGTCATATAAAATACCATCAATCTCAGTTACTCCATGCATTGCTAAATTTGAAGCAAGATTGCGGAAGTTGTCCTTGATAAAAGTGACTTGTCCTTTTTCAATATAATCTTTTAATCGAATTTGTGCATTATCAATAGCCGTCTGGTCTTGGTCAAAAGCATAAAGATGACCATTCGGGCCAAGCTTAGAGAGGAGATATTCACTGTGTCCTGCTCCTCCTAGCGTTGCATCTACATAGATTCCATCTGGCTCGATATCAAGCATATCAACGGTTTCATGTAGAAGTACTGTAATATGATGAAAGTCTTTTGTCATACCTTTCATTATAACACAAATAGAAAATTTCTTCCTTAAAAGATAGAGATAAAAATAAAAACCAAGCATCTCGTGTTTAAGACACTTGGTACTTACTCATCTGAAAAATATTATTCTCTGATTTGTCCTTTACCGTTAATATAAAATTTTGTGCTTGTTAATGCTTCTAAGCCCATTGGACCACGCGCATGCATTTTTTGGGTAGAAATTCCAATTTCAGCACCCAAACCAAAGACAAAACCATCTGTAAAGCGTGTTGACGCATTAACGTAAACTGCCGCTGCATCCACTTCATCTTGGAAACGTTCGGCGTGCTCAAGGTCTTTTGTCACAATCGCTTCAGAATGATGCGTTGTGTAACGATTTACCCAATCAATAGCCTTATCTAGTGAATCAACAACCTTAACAGACATAATGTAATCTAAAAACTCAGTTGCATAATCATCAGCCGTTGCAGCTACTGCATTTTTAAAAATGGCTAACGCTCTCTCATCAGCTCGAAACTCAACCGCATGAACCTTGTTAATAGCCTCTTCCAATTGAGGCAAGAACTGCTCTGCAATTTTTTCATGAACCACAAGACACTCAGCTGCATTACAAACGCTTGGGCGTTGTGTTTTGGCATTGATGACAATCTTAGTCGCCATGTCCAAATCAGCTGTTTCATCAACAAAAATGTGACAATTCCCAACTCCAGTTTCAATGACTGGAACTTTAGATTTTTCTTTAACCGTTTGAATCAAGCGTGCGCCACCACGTGGAATTAACACATCAACATAGTCGACAGCTTGCATTAATTCTTCAGCAACAGCGTGGCTAGTATCTTCGACTAATTGAACCACATTTTGGTCGATCCCTTCCTCAGCTAGAGCTTTTCTGATAACTGTTACAAGTGCTGTATTTGAATGAATAGCATCACGACCACCACGTAAAATAATGGCATTACTTGTTTTGAAAGCAAGGCTAAAAGCATCGACAGAGACATTTGGACGGCTTTCAAAAATCATGGCAATGACACCAAGCGCAACACGTTTTTGCACAATTTTTAAGCCATCAAGATTTGTATAGCCTCGAACAACTTGACCAATCGGATCTTGAAGATCAGCTACTTGACGAACACCTTCGACAATACCTTCAATGCGGCCAGCATCTAGGCGCAAGCGATCCACCATAACTGGTGAAATGCCATTTTCTTGCGCTTTTGCCACATCACGTGCATTTTCTTGCAAGATAAAATCTGTTTCAGCAAGCAAAGCATCCGCTACTTGAGCCAAGATTTTATTTTTCTCTGCTGTTCCAAGTTTTACTAGACTTAGAGAAGCGATTTTTACATTTTTCCCTAGTTCATCAATATAGCCCATCTCAAGACCTCCTTAATTACTTAGATTGTGAAAACCATGTTCCAATATTAGCACCATCAAGGGCACGTAAAATATCGCGTGGATTAGCTCCATTCATCAAAATCATTTGACTATTATTGTCAAAAATCATTTGGGCACTCTTAATCTTGCTAAGCATGCCACCTGTACCAAATTTGCTACCAGCACCGCCAGCTGACTTAATGATTTCATCAGTGATTTCACTAACATGTTCACGAAGTTTAGCATCTTCATAAACATTTGGATTTTTATCATAAAGGCCATCAATATCTGACAACATGATTAGCAAATCAGCTTTAGTCACTTTAGCTACAATGGCTGACAAACGGTCATTGTCTCCAAATTTTGTGGCATGATCCATTTCATCAACACTGATAGCATCATTTTCATTAACGATTGGAACAATTCCCATTGAAAGAAGAGTTTCAAAAGCGTTGGTGAAGTTTGCCAAACTTTCTGGATACTCAATAACATCACGTGTAATTAAAAGCTGACTAACTTCTGTCTGATAGTGTGAAAAGATTTGCGAATAAAGGCTCATCATGGCCACCTGACCGACACTTGATACGGCCTGTTGTCGTGCAATTTCTGTTGGACGTTTATCCATATTAAGAACATTAAGTCCAAACCCCATGGCACCAGATGATACCAAGACAACTTCCATCCCTTTATTCATCAAACTAGAGATAACAAAGGCTAGCTGATCAACTTTTTCTAAATTTATTTTGCCATTTGGCATAACAAGGGAACTTGTCCCGATTTTTATAACAATGCGTTTTACTGATTCAAAATTACGTTTCATACGCTTATTATACACTAAAAAAACAGTCCTAGGAACTGTTTTTCTAAGGTTTTATCTAAGTATTTAGTCAACTTTAATTCACATCTTAATTTCAGGAGATTTTAGAAATTAATGTGAGATTTTCTTCCAAAATTTATGACTAATCAAGATTTGAGAAATAAGCGCTAAGACCAAAAGAACAATTGATAGCGTCATGTTAATCAGCAGAATTTGCTGTGTGATATTGCCAAGAATAACTAAACCTACTGCTAAGCCACCACCAAGAAGATAAGCTGCCATCATAATCGCAAAAGCAAGCCACTGACCTGAATGTCGATTAAAAAGTTGGGTCACATCTTGCCAAAGCAGATTCAGATTTCTATAGTCACGCCAGTACATTAATTGACCTTGGACAACAATCATTGCACACAAACCTACCAAAAAGGCTAGCATCAAAAGTACATTTAACTGTAAGAAAACCAAGCCAACGACTAGGTAAACACAAGCAGGAACAAGAGCTTGAAGTCCTGCTAAAACCACAAACTTCTGAACAAGGAAAGCTTTAAAGTTAAGTGGTAAACTTCTCAAAAAGTTATAGTTCTCTTTTTCAAGTGAAATGCCGACACCTAGTAAAGTTGTTGGCATAGCACAAGTTGTTCCCAAAATGACTCCAACTAACAAAGCTATACCAAAATAATCCGTAGATACCTTGGTTAAAGTAAACTCATTAGTCAGCATTGGTGTTAGGAAAAAAACCACATAAATCAAAGGCATCACATAAGTTTGCGTCAATAAGGTTGCATTTTGAAGCGTTGAAAGGTGATGATGAAGCATCATCTTTGTTAAAGAAGCTGAGCTCTTTGACGTTTTTTTCGTCTGCTTCTTAGTTTTAGCTTTTTTAGGACTAGCATACAAAGTATTTTGGTAATAATTTGGCATTGCCCATTTAACCAAACCAATCATTAAGCCTAAAAGAACGACTAAAGGTAAATAGAAGTTTAACAGTGCAGCCAAACTAAATGGCGCATTAACCACGTCATAAAAACCTCTAAAATAAGGAATGATTGGACGATCAGGAATCGTCAAGCTGTCACTTCCTATATTTTTACTGTTGACAACATTCATATAAAGAATCGTTCCGACAGCACCAATCGTCGAAAGAGACATCAAGACTGTTGAAATCAATTTACGATGATTGCTGCGAACAATCACCCCACCAACCAAGCTATTCACATAAAGTGCTAATACTGTCGAAGCTGTAAAGAGAATCCCAAAAACAATCACGGTAGCAATAATTGCCACAAATAGCCCTGCCATTTGCCAATAAGCGATGAAAAATAATGATAACAAAGGCATCAAAAACGTCACGCCCATCCCAAAACTTGAAATCACTTTTGCTAGATATAGCTCACTGGATTTAATCGGTAAGTGAGCATAAAGCTTCACATCATCGCTTTCGTAAAAAATGCTATACATGGCTGAGAAAGCATTCAAGGTTGCCATGATAAAGAAAATCGCTGTGTAAAAAGAAAAATAACCAGGATAATGCTTAAAATTAAGATTAGCATACATAAAAATGTAAATCACCGCAAAGAACAAACTTAAAAATATTTGCTGACGAATCACACTTTTATAAGTTGAAAAATTTTTTCTCGGATTCTTTTCTTGCTTACGTTTAACCGCCGTTACAGCTTGGGGATTTGAGTAAAGAATATTAATCTTAACGAGTTCCCTAACAGTTGACCAGTTCATACACTCACCCCTCTTTCACCTTGCGTCCAGCAAGTTCTAGGTAAATGCTTTCCAAATCTTTGTCAGGATAATTTGCTTTTAGCTCATCCAAAGAACCAACAAAAATCAATTTGCCTTCTTTTAAAATCCCAATACGGTCACACAATTGCTCTGCAACAGCCAAGACATGTGTTGAAAAAAGAACGGTATTGCCACCACGCGCATGCTCTTTCATCATCTCTTTCAAATCAAAAGAAGCTTGCGGGTCAAGACCAGTTAAAGGCTCATCCAAAATCCAAATATCAGGATTTGAAATCAAAGCTCCAATCACAATGACTTTTTGACGCATCCCATGTGAGAAACTTTCAATCAAATCATTAACATGCTCAGCAATATCAAATAAATGTGATAAGCGGTCAATACGTTCATCAACCTCTTTTTCAGCAACGCCGTAAATCTTTGCCAAGAAATGCCAATACTCACTAGCTGTCAAATTCAAGAATAAATCTGGTGAATCTGGAACATAACCAATACGTTTTTTAATGTCATCACGATGTTCTGATAAAGCCAAATCATCCACATAAATTTCACCATAAGTCGCATCAATGATTGACGTTAAAATGCTGATAGTCGTTGTTTTACCAGCACCATTATGACCAATCAAACCAAAAATTTCCCCATTTTCAATGGTTACATTTAAATCACTAAGTGCCTCCTTGTCTCCGTATAATTTTGAAACATGTTCAAAACGAATCATTTTTCTTTCCTCCTAATCTCCTCAAAGTGGCTTTATCCACTTTGAAACTTCCTTTTTCTCATAATATTCTGCTGCCCACTTTTGAGTTAATTTTTTTAATTCCTCAACACCTCGTGGGAGTGTTAAATCAGTATGAGCACTGTAAAGATTCAAGTCACAGTCTAAATGCAAAGCGCATAAACCAGCATCTCTACTCTTAATCACTTCATTAGACGCTGACAGCAAAATTTTAGATAATTTCACGTCCTGTCTAACGACCATATCTTCATAAGCGACTTTAATAGCTGAATATAGCTTGCTACATCTTTCATCCATTAAATCTCCCCCTCTCCCAAATTAAATACATTTGTACTATTAAAATAAGACAAAATAACTTTTACAATATCTTACCCTTTCTTACACTATTTGTCAAATGATTATAAAAAGCCCTTGCCAAAAGCAAGGACTTTTTATAATCATTTATTAAGGATTACAATGATTCGTAAAGGCTAACAGCGTTATCAACTGTGAATCCATATCCTTCAAAGATTTTAGCACCTGGTGCAGAAGCTCCCCAAGTATCGATTGTAAGAGTTTTACCTTGGAGACCAACGTATTTGCCCCAACCAAAGCTTGAACCAGCTTCGATAGCCAAACGTTTTGTGACGTTAGCTGGAAGAATGCTTTCTTTATAAGCAGCGTCTTGTTCGTCAAAGATGTTTTGTGCTGGCATTGAAACCACACGAACATGAACACCTTTTGCTTCCAAAGCAGCTTGCGTATCAAGCGCCAATTTCACTTCAGAACCTGTTGCAATAAGGATACCGTCAAGGTCACCTTTTGCTTCTGAAAGGATATAAGCACCTTTATTAACACCTTCTGCTGCCAATTCTTTTGTTCCTTCAAGGACAGGAAGATTTTGACGTGTCAAGATGAGCATTGTTGGACGATCAGTTTCAGCAAGAGCACGTTTCCATGCAGCATTTGTTTCGTTACCGTCAGCAGGGCGGATAACGTTAAGGTTAGGCATAGAACGAACGCTAGCCAATTGTTCAACTGGTTCGTGAGTTGGTCCGTCTTCACCGACAGCGATTGAATCATGCGTCATGACATAAACCGTTGGTAATTGTTGAAGAGCAGCCATACGAACAGCTGGAAGAAGGTAGTTTGAGAATACGAAGAATGTACCACCGTAAACACGAGTACCACCATGAAGGGCAATACCGTTCATGGCAGCTGCCATGGCAAATTCACGAACACCAAACCAGATGTTACGACCAAGGTAGTTATCTGGTTGGAAATCAGATTCTACCTTGACCATTGTATTATTTGATGCAGAAAGGTCAGCTGAACCACCCCAGAATGATGGGACTTGAGCTGAGATTTGTTGGATAGCTTGTTGACTTGATGAACGGCTAGCAAGGCTAGTTCCAAGTTCGAAGTCGTCAAGTTTCACGTCAACCGGTTTGTTAGCAAATGCAGCTTTGTATTCAGCAGCTAATTCTGGGTAAGCAGCTTCGTATTCACGGAATTTAGTTTCCCATGCGTTTTCAGCAGCTTCACCACGGAATTTAATACCAACTTCAAAGCGTTTAGCAACTTCTTCTGGTACTGTGAATTCTGGATATTCCCAACCGTAAGATTTTTTAGCATAAGCAATTCCATCAACACCAAGAGGGGCACCGTGAACAGCTGATGTACCTTGTTTTTCAGCACCGAAACCAATGATTGTTTTCACTTCGATGATAGATGGTTTTTCTGTTTCAGCTTTAGCTTCTTCGATAGCTTTAGCAATAGCTTCAAGGTCGTTACCATCTTTAACCAAGATATGTTGCCAACCGTAAGCTTCGAATTTACCTTTAATATCTTCTGTAAAGGCTTTTGATGTTGGACCATCAAGTGAGATGTCGTTTGAATCGTAGAGAAGGACTAATTTACCAAGTTTTAAGTGACCTGCAAGACTAGCAGCTTCTTGGCTGACACCTTCCATCAAACAACCATCACCATGCAAAGCATAAGTGTAGTGGTCTACAATATCAAAGCCTGGTTTGTTAAATTTAGCAGCTAAGTGAGCTTCTGCCATTGCCATACCAACAGCGTTAGCGATACCTTGACCAAGTGGTCCTGTAGTTGCTTCTACACCATCAGTGTGGTTAACTTCTGGGTGACCTGGTGTTTTTGAACCCCATTGACGGAAGTTCTTCAAGTCATCGATTGTTACATCGTAGCCTGATAAGTGAAGTAGGCTATACAAAAGAGCAGAACCGTGACCAGCAGACAATACGAAACGGTCGCGGTTAGACCAAGAACGACTTGTCTTTGGATTAACATTCATTACATGATTCCAAAGAACGTAAGCCATAGGTGCAGCTCCCATTGGAAGGCCTGGGTGACCTGAATTGGCTGCCTGAATGGCATCAATTGAGAGCGTACGGACAGTGTTTACTGCCAACTGATCAATAGCATCAAATGTCATGAGTGAAACCTTTCTGTTTTTAAGGACTTAAAGTATTATTGTTCGGATTCTATTATATCATAAAAAACTTGACTTTTTAAATTAAATTGTCATTTGCTTTCTTGTAAGCAGTTTCTAAAAAAGCCCAGCTAAACATAGCTGAGCGATTTTCTTATGAATTTGGATCGTCAAGGCTACGACCGTGCAAACCACGTTCACGTTGCAATTGACGAAGTTTTTCTGGTGTCACATCATTTCCATCTTCATCGACGATTTTAATACCAGAGATGTGGTGAAGAAGTGAATGACGGTAACCTTCAATATACTCTTTACGCAATTTAGCCTGTTCAACTTTTTCTGGACCAGTCAAACCAACTGTTTTTTTCTTGCGTGCAAGTTCATTAATACGTTGTAATTTTTTTTTCATTCATGAGTAAGACTCACCTAACGTCTAAATTATGTTTAAACGTTATTTCCTTTCTATAATTTACCAAAACCTCTAAACTAAGAAGTCTGATATACGCCAGAAATCTACTCAAAGAGTAGATTTCTTAAGTTTATTTGGTATTCAATTTGTTAAATGCGGCAACGCTGCTTGCTTTTGCTGTCAATTCAGCAAGAATAGCTAAACGGTTATTTTTAACAGCTTCATTATCCACCATAACCATTGTATTGTCAAAGAATTTGTCGATAACTGAGCTTAGAGCAAATAATTGTGCCAATTTATCGCTAGCAGAACCAGTCAAGTTTAGGTCAGCTGCGGCTTGTGCCAAAGCTTTTTCTTCATCATTTTCAAACAAGTTAGCATCAACTGCTACACCTGCTTGTGCTTTTTCAGCAAGGTTGAAGACACGTGAAAGACTTTCAACAGCGGCTTTGTAGCCTTCTGCTTTGCTTGCTTCAACAAGAGCGTCAGCAGCTTCAAGCATTTCAGCAACAACAAAGTTTGAACCAGCAAGAACAGCTTCTTTAATGTCTTTAGAAACTGATTTGTTCATCATTTTTTCAACACGTGCACGAATGAAGTCCATCACTTCTGCTTTGTGTTCGTATGTCAAGCTATCAAATGATAAAGCGTAAAGGTTGTCAACCAATTCATCCATTGGAATTTTCAAACCAAAGGCATCCATGATACGAACCACACCAGCTGTCGCACGACGAAGAGCGTATGGGTCGTTTGAACCTGATGGAATCAAGCCAACTGAAAAGAATGATAGGATTGTATCCAATTTATCAGCAAGTGCCAAAAGTGCACCAACTTTAGTTTCTGGAAGGTCACCATCAGCTGAGTTAGGAAGATAGTGTTCGCGAATAGCTGTTGCTACTGCGGCATCTTCACCAGCAAGAAGGGCATATTTTTCACCCATAATACCTTGCAATTCGTCAAATTCACCAACCATACCAGTCAATAGGTCAAATTTGTAGATTTCGGCAGCTCGTGCAAGTGCTTTGTTTTCTTCAGCAGAAGCGCCAGCTTTTTCAGCAAGGTAAGCAGCAATCACTTTGCTACGTTTCATGTGTTCTGAAAGTGAACCAATTTTTTCGTGGAATGTTACGTTATCAAGTTTCGCGACAAGGTCAGCGATTTTAAGTTTTTGGTCTTCACGCCAGAAGAATTCACCATCTTCCAAACGAGCGACAAGCACTTTTTCGTTACCTTTAATAACGTTTTCGATGTGGTTTTCATTACCATTACGAACTGAGATGAAGTTTGGCATCAAGTTACCATCAAGGTCACGAACAACGAAGTAACGTTGGTGGTTTTTCATTGATGTCACAAGCACTTCTTCTGGAACTTCAAGGTATTTAGTATCGAAGCTTCCCATGAAGGCAGTTGGGTATTCAACCAAGTTAAGCACTTCATTAAGCAATTCGTCATCGATTTCAACGCGAACGTTTTGAGCTTTTTCGATAGCTTTGATTTGGTTAACAATCATGTCTTGACGTTCTTTTGCGTCAGCGATAACAAAGACTTTACGCAAATCTTCTTCGTATGAATCAGCAGTTGTGATTTCTGTTTCGTGACCAAGGAAACGGTGACCACGGCTCACGCGACCTGAGTGGATATCCAAGAAGTCAAGGTCAAGAGCTTCGTCATCAAGAAGTACAGTCAATGTGTGGACTGGGCGAATGTATTCAAATGTATTGTTTGCCCAGTGCATGTTTACTGGGAAAGTCATAACTGACAAAATTTCTGGAATGTCAACAAGGACTTCTTTAGCAGCTTTTCCTGCTTCGTGTTTTGTAACGTAGACATATTCTTCACCTTTGACTTCGCGGAATTCGATGTCATCAGTTGTCAAACCTTTACCACGAACAAAACCTTGAGCAGCTTTTGTAAAATTACCTTCAGCATCCAAAGCAATTTTTTTAGAAGGACCTTTGAAGTCTTCTGTCAAATCAGTTTGAGCATCTGCAAGTCCAAGAACACGAACAGCCAAACGACGTGGTGTTGAGAAGGTTTGAATGCCTTCAAAAGCCAAACGTTTTTCTTTCAAAAATGCTGCCATGCGGTCGCCAAGTTGTTTTTCACTTGGAGTAACAACATAAGCTGGTAATTCTTCTAAACCAAGTTCTACAAGTAAATTTTTAGCCATTATTCAGCATCCTCCTTCAAAAGTTTTTCACGTGTTGCTTCATCAAGTAATGGGTAACCAAGGCGTTTACGTTCAGCAACAAATGTTTTAGCAACGACACGAGCTAAGTTACGGATACGAGCGATGTAACCAGCACGTTCTGTTACAGAAACAGCTCCACGCGCATCAAGCAAGTTGAACGTGTGTGAACATTTCAAAACGTAATCGTAAGCTGGGTGAACCAAGTTTTCTTCCAAGCAACGTTTTGCTTCTGTTTCAAATTTTTCAAAGTTTTCAAGAAGCATGTCTTGGTTAGAAATTTCAAATGAGTATTTTGAGTGTTCAAATTCTGGTTGAAGGAAGATTTCACCGTATTTTACACCTGGAGCCCATTCGATATCATAAACTGAATCCACTTCTTGGATGTATGATGCCAAGCGTTCAAGACCGTAAGTAACTTCTGAAGTTACAGGACCAGTTTGCAAACCACCAACTTGTTGGAAGTAAGTAAATTGAGTGATTTCCATACCGTCAAGCCAAACTTCCCATCCAAGACCAGCTGAACCAGTTGATGGGTTTTCCCAGTTATCTTCAACGAAACGGATATCGTGTTCCAAAGTGTTGATTCCCAAACGTTCCAATGATTCAAGGTAAAGTTCTTGAATGTTAGATGGAGATGGTTTCATAACAACTTGGAATTGGTGGTGTTGGTAAAGACGGTTAGGGTTTTCACCGTAACGACCATCTGCAGGACGACGTGATGGTTCTACATAAGCTGCATTCCATGGTTCTGGACCGATGGCACGAAGGAATGTGTAAGGGCTCATTGTACCAGCACCTTTTTCATTATCGTAAGCTTGCATTAACATACAACCTTGGTCGTTCCAAAATTGTTGCAAAGTCAAAATAATTTCTTGGAAAGTCAATTTTTTAGACATACATCTACTCCTTATTTTGTTAACTTAGTTTTTGCGAAGTATCTAAGGAAATCAGCTTTTTTACAATATAAAAAACCGCCAACACACCCATATGATACCTCATAAGGGGCGTTAAAACGCGGTTCCACCCTATTTTATTACTTCATTTATCTGATTTTAACTTAGCCTAGCTAAGCGAAAGCGCCAGCGACTCATTTCAGTTCCATCCGACTTCCACCACCTCGGACTCGCTAAGAAACACCATGAGGCTTTCTCTCTTTACCAGCTATTTTAGCACAAATGTAATTGAGTGTCTAGTAAGTATCAAAAAAGCTGAATCTACTACTGTAAATTCAACTTTTAGTCTATTACGCTTTCCAGGCTTCTTGTCCGCCTAGATATGTTGCTCGTAAGTCAAGGTCCTTGTCTAGAACGATAAAATCAGCTTTGTGTCCTTTTTTGATTTGACCACATTTATCGTCAATGCCAACTGAGATTGCTGCTGTGAGACTTGCCATACTAATGGCTTGCGCTTTTGAGGCGATTCCCCAATTAACCACATTTTTAACAGCATCCTTCAACTGAAGAATAGAGCCTGCAAGGGCACCGTTTGATTTCAAACGTGCTGTTCCTTTTTCAACGATAACAGGAAATTCTCCAAGCATATAATCGCCATCTTCAAGACCACCAGCACTCATGCAATCCGTAATCAGGACAACATGTTCGTGGTCTTTTTGATGCATCAAAATATCACATGCTGATGGATGCACATGATGCCCATCACAAATCAACTCAGCATAGGTATTTGGTAGTTCATAAACTGCACCGACCATACCTGGCTCACGATGATTAAGACCACGCATACCATTATAAGCATGAACCCAAACAGATGCCCCTGCTTCGACTGCTTGCGCTGCTTGCTGGTAAGTAGCATCTGAATGTCCTAGAGCCACAATCACATTTTTACGAGTCGCATAATCGATAAAGTCTTCGACTTCGCCTCGCTCAGGTGCCAAGGCAATTTTTTTCAACAAGCCTTTTGAACTGTCAAGCCATTGATCAAGTTCTGCTGTTGAAGGATTTTTCATATAAGACGGGTTTTGAGCCCCTTTGTATTTTTCTGTAAAATAAGGTCCTTCAAAGAAAAGTCCTTGGATACGCGCACCGCTTTCTTTACCAGCAAAATCAGCTGCCGTACGACAAATATCATCTAATGTCTCAAATGATGCTGTCAAAGCTGTTGGTAAAAAGCTTGTAACACCAGCTCCCAAAAGAGCCTGACTCATTGTTTCAAAAACTTCTTGATGATTGTCCATGACATCAACACCAGCAAAGCCATGGATATGTGTGTCTACTAAACCAGGTGCCACACTAAAACCTGTATAATCTATAATGTCTGCGCCATGCGGTGCTTCTGCTTGCCAATCACCAAAAGAATCGCCTTCGATAGCAAGGTAACCTGCACCTTTAACATGGTAAGGATAGTAAAATTCATCTGCTTTGATATATTTTGTCATTTGAATCGCCTCCATGCTTATATTATAAAATAAAAGCGCTTTTTTGTAAATGGTATATACCAAAATTAGACCAATTCTAAATTGGTATTCAAAAAAATACCTTCAAAAACAAAAAGGTTCAAAGGTATTAAATGTATGATTAAATTTGATTTTCAAGTACTTTTCAACCAAGTTAAGTGCGTGATCTGTGATACGTGTACATGGTGTAATCAAATCGATGAAGTTAACCCCTGCAAGTGGTGTACATTCACCGTTGTTCATGCGTTTGATGTAATTCTTACGGATGCGACGTTCCAAATGAGCGATATCTTTGTGACGATCTACCAACTCATTTGCTAAAGGCAGATCGTTATCAATAACAACTTTCAATGAATCCAAAATCATACGATGTGTTTCATGGTAAAGTTGATCGATTTCTTGAACAGCAACTGGAGAGAAAGTAATATCTTTTGAAATATTATGCTCCATCAAATGCACCAAGCTGATACTGTGGTCACCGATACGTTCCAAATCACGTGATGAATCTAAGATACTTGATAAAATTTCACTTTCGTGTTGATTCAATTGTTCACTTGAAAGGTCAATCAAATATTTAGTCAATTCTTCATCGACATTATTGATAGTATCTTCAAATTTTTATGTCTTATCAGCATATTTTTCATTACATGTTTCAACAAACAAGAATGCTGCTTCAAAGGCTTGTGTGGCAAAGGCAACCGTCATGGCTGGTGTCAATTTAAAATGAACTTCCATCCATTGCATCAAGCTAGTAAATGGCACCAAAAGAATCATAAAGAGCACTGTTACGACAACGTTGAAGAGAACTTGAGCACCAGCCACACGTTTGGCTGCGATATTTGAACCAATCGCTGCTATCACGGCTGTGATACAAGTATCGATATTACTTCCTAAAAGAATAGGAGTTGAGCCTTGAAGGTCAGGCAAATGACCTGCATATAACCCTTGTAAAATACCAATAATGGCAGCTGATGATTGGATAAGCATGGTCAATCCAGTCCCAATCAAAACACCCATAATCGGTTTGTCACCTAAGGTTGCTAAATAATCCTGAAAGGCTGGAACAGTTTTTAATAGTCCCATGGCGTCACCCCATGATATTAAGTGAGAAGAAAATTCCTCCAACACCAAACATGATACGCCCGATATTATTCAAACGTCAGTTTGACGTGAAGAATAACAAAGCGGCACCAATAAAAATCATTGGGAGTGCATAGTCACCCAAATTAAAACCAATCAGAAAGGACGTCACAGTCGTCCCGATATTGGCTCCCATGACAATACCAATCGCTTGTAGCAAGGTTAAAAGTCCTGCTGACACAAGACCAACAGTGATAACTGTTACCCCTGAACTTGATTGGATTAGAGCTGACATGGCTAAACCAACAAGAATTCCTAAGAAAGGATTACTCGTATATTTGTCGATATAAAAACGAAGTCTGTCTCCTGCAGCCTGTTGTAGACCGTCTCCCATATATTTAATACTGAAGAGAAAGAGTCCTAGACCTCCAAAAAAACCAAAAGCAATTTCTTACCAATTTACTGACACAGTCTTATCCTCAAATATTATAATTTTACCGGAAAAACCCGATACTTCCATTTTAATGTATTCAAAGAAAACAAACAAGCGTTTTTTAAGCTTTTTCTAAATTGATAACTAACTGAAAAATACTACTCTTTTAAGATAAGCGGTCATTTTCCCCTTTTTAGCAGCCATTTCTAAACATAAATGATAAAAATACTAAAATTTGAGGGAGCTTTTTAGAAAAAAATTAATGCGCTGTCATTTATATGTTATAATAGTTAAGGACGCTGTGCTTGCCACAGAATGCTACTAAATACGTTTATTATCAAAAATGTGATAACAACTTCTTTATCACATCACATTTATTTTATTATAGAAGGAGTTTTCATGAAAGCCTCAAAAAGTGAAGTTACTTATTTTATTTTAAGTATCATTTTAATTGCCTTTGCTGGTGGTATTTACCTTTTCTTTGGTAATACAAAGACTAATACGTCAAGTTCACAACCAAAAAGCTCAATCAGTTCTTCCTCTTCTAGTCAAACTGACTTAGAAGCTAAAGCCCAAGAATTGTTATCAGCTGCTCAAGCTAATCCATCTGATGAAGCTGTGACAAATGCACAAGCGGCTATCAACAAAATCTCTGATGAAGCTAAGAAAACAGATTTTCAATCTCAATTAGATGCTGTTTCTGCTGAAGTGACAAATCAAACAAATGCTGAAAATGCTGTAAAAACTGCTGAAGACAATCAAACAAGCGACAATGTTGCTGCTGCTCAAGCTGCGATTGATGTGCTAACTAACCAAGCTACTAAAGATCAACTTCAAGCACGTCTTGATGCTGTTTCTAACGCTATTGCTGCTGCCAATACAGCAACTACAGATACAGATACTGCCGCATCTTCTGACAGCACAACTGAGTCTACTATTGACCCAAACAATGCCTCTCGCACTCCTACATCAGTTACAACTGATGGTACTTACACTTATTATAGCTATTAATGATTTCAATTGGATTTATCTTCTCAGCAATTGGTGCAACTTGCTTAGCCATTTCATCATTTGCTAAAACGAAAAAAACTATGTTAACTTGGCAATTATCGGATTATTTCTTTACGATGATTGCTAATTTTTTACTCGGTGGTTACACTGGCGCCATCTCTATCAGCGTGTCTATTATTCGTAACACGTTAATGATTAAACACTGGGATTCCATCTACACAACCATTATTTTAGTGATTATCCAAGTTTCTGCGGGGACTTATTTTAACAACCTTGGTTTGATTGGCTTACTTCCGTTAATTTCTTCAGTATCGTATACTATCGTCTCTTTTGCAACTGATAAAGTGCAATGGTTACGCTGGGTTACTGTTGAAAATATGGTACTCTGGGCATTTTATGACTTCACTATTAAAGCTTATCCTGCTTTACTTATGGATATTGTCATCACACTAACAACCTTAATTGCTATTTCAAAATACAGTTCACTTAATCATAAGAAAAATAAGTCTTGATTTTTCATCAAGACTAGAAATAAACTCATTTTCTGATACTTTCTGCCGTGTGAAAGTATCTTTTTTGTTGCTCATTTCACTCGCAAACAGTCCTAAAATCAAATTGCGGCAATAATGGCTTGAAGCGGCAATAATGGCTTGAAATTGATTTTATTTAAGACTTTTTTCATTAGTATACAAAAACTGCATGAGTCATACTCATGCAGTTTTATATTGACTTACGCTGTTTCGTATCCTAATAAAATACCGCCATCTTCACCGTAAAAGCTGCAAAGACCTGATGCTGGGATAAAGCGAACATCAGCTTGTGGGTATTTTTCTTTGATTTTGTCACTCAATTGTTGACAAGCTTTTTCGTTATTTGCGTGAGCAATCATAACCTTGCCACCTTGGTAACCTTCTTTAAACATTTCCTCAACGGTTGCTTGAACAGCTTTCTTTTGACCACGCGCTTTGTGTAGGAGTTCCAATTTTCCTTCGTCACTTGCCTTACCAACCATGCGAATGTTCAAAAGTCCAACAACTTTCCCGACTAGCTTACTCAAACGTCCATTTTTGACAAGGTTATCCACACGTGCCAAAACAAACAACAATTTTGTCTTCTCTTGATAATCCGTGATAGCTTCGACCACTTCATCAAAGCTTAGGCCCTTAGCAATCAAACGATTTAATTCTTCAACGATTAAATCAATCTCACCACCTGCAGACAAAGAGTCGATAACATGAACATTGACATTTGGATGCTCCTCCAAAAGCATATATTTTGCAACCTGAGCACTATTTTGACTTCCTGAAAGATTACCTGTAATCGTGATGGCAATAACATTTTCAGCACCTTGGTAAGCTTGTAAGAAAGCATCTGGGCTAGGGCAACTTGATTTTGATGAAACAGGACTTGCGTACATGGTTGTCATCATATTAGCAACATCTAATCCTTCATCATCCACAAAAATTTCTGAACCAATTTGAATTGTTAGTGGGACATTTTGAAATTCTGTGTGTTCTGCAAGCTCTTCAATACGTCGAAGGTCACAACCTGAATCAGTCACAATTTTCCAAGTCATATCTATTTCCTCCAATCCATTCGAGATTTAAATTCATTTGACAAACAAACTATTTTCACCTAAAATTATATCATTAATGCCTTTATCTTAGTATTAAAAACAATCAGATGTCACAAGTAAGAGGGTTTTGTCATGACGGAAAAGACAATTTCAAAAAAGTCCTTGCAAAATTTGAAAGTTTCTAATAAAGAATCACGAAAATTGACACGTGAAGCGCTAGAAACTGCACTTTTGCTCCTTCTTGAAAAGAAAACCTTGAACCAAATTACGATTTCAGAACTCGTTGCCAAAGCAGGTGTCTCACGCAACGCTTTCTACCGTAATTATAAGTCTAAAGAAGCTATTTTAGAGTCTATTCTAACCCAAATCGTTCGTCGCATTTTTCGTGGTCTCAAAGCATTTGATTTGAGAAGTCAGCTCTCCCAAGCTTGGCTTTTCATTCTGAATGAAGCCAAAAAAGAGGCACAAGTTCTTGGCTTAATTTTTGAACAACGCCTTGAAAAACTCTTGACGGGCATCGTCTCTAAACGATTAAAAGCTTACCAAAGGTTCAAGAAAAAACATGATTCACGCTACACAAATTCTTTCTGGAGTAACGCCATCATCTCAGTTCTTTCAAACTGGGTAGCTGATGACATGCGTATCCCTGCTGAGGAAGTAGCTGCAATCGGTTTGCCACTTTTCTTATAAGAAGAAAATACCGACCATAATTAGGTCGGTATTTTTATTATTTCAAGACATAATCGTAAATAGCCTGAGCTACTCCGGCATTGTCATTAGTTGTTGTTTCGTAGCGGCAAATAGATTTGACTTCGTCTGTCGCATTTCCCATAGCAACGCTATGATAAGCAAATTCAAGCATTTCAAGGTCGTTGGCAGCATCACCAAGTGCCATGACTTGCTCTGGTGAGAAGCCAAGTTTTTCTGACAAAGCTTTAAGAGCTGTTGCTTTAGTGTAGCCTTTTGGCATAGCTTCAAAGATATATTCTTGGCTACGAACCACACTAAAATCTTTAGCCAAAGCTATTTCTTTTGCTTCTTGAAATGAATTTAATTGTGGCGCTTTTGCCATGTACATAGCTTGGAAGATGATTTCGTCTGTCGCCTTCATCTCATCAAGTGTGACTGCATGAGCGTTATCGAAGACAAGACCAGCATCGTATTGGACAAGTTCTGGAACTTCTTCACCTACAGCGTAATAATGTTTTTCACCTGTCAAGGTTAAGCAAACATCTGGGTAATTAGCAACAGCTTCATTCAATTTATCTAGCTCTTCATTTGTGACTTGAGCATGAAAAACAAGTTCCCAATTTTTGGTATTGTAAATGGTGCAACCATTATTCATGATGATATATTCTTCATCACCCAAGCCCAATTTTTCAAAAAATGGAAGAATTCCTGACTTTGGACGTCCTGTACAAAGAACAATTTTTACCCCTGCTTGTGCAGCTTTTTGGATTGCTTTGACATTTTCTTCAGGAATTTTTTTATCTGAATTAAGTAATGTTCCATCTAAATCGATTGCAATTAATTTAATCATTTTTAGTGACCTTCCGTTTAATTTTTGGCAAATGCCACTGACGCCAGTAGCCTATCATACGTAAGATTGTCAGAATTAAAACTAATACATAATAGCCTGGATCATTATGAACGATTTTAAAATAAATCGCAAGCGCCGCTAAAATTGCCCAACCAGCGTATACTTCACTTCTAAGCACACTTGGTTTTCGACCAGCTAAGATATCTCGGACAATCCCGCCACCTGCACCAGTCAAAACAGCTGCGACAATCACAGCGCTTAAAGGTTGATGAAGTTTAACAGCATACATGGCCCCTTGAACACTAAAAGCCGCAAGACCAATAGCATCCGTCAAGACTTCTGCTTTTCGCCAACCTTTGTGAGTAATGATATTTGGAAATACCATGATAAATAACATGGTTGCCAAGGCAAAATAAAAACACTGACTCTGAGACCAGAGGGCGCTAATCGGCAAACCAATCAAAAGATTACGAATAGCTCCGCCACCAAAGGCAGTCACAAAACCAAGGATAAAAATCCCAAGTATATCAAAATCTTCTTCCATCGCGACGATTGCCCCAGATAAAGCAAAGGCGATAGAACCAATGATACTTAATAAATCCCAAACATTCATCCTCATTTTGATTCCAAACTATATTTTTTCTTACTAGACTAGTTTATCATTTTTAAAGAAGTAAAAAAACAGAGCAAGCTCTGTTTTTCTAAATTTTACTTAATTTCTTGTCCGAGGCTAAATTTTGTTCCTTTAAGCGCACGTTTTAAAAAGAACTTAAACGGACGTCCTGTGATAGTCGCTTGTTTTTTCTCTAAATCAACATTAACTGCTTTCACACCAGGAACAGCTAATAATTTTTCAGTCACTTTTGTGACACAACCTTGGCATTTCATGCCTGTTACTTCATATGTTTTTTCCATGAGAAACTCCTTTATTTTAATGTCATGTATTTTAAGCGAAGGGCATTTAGAACCACTGACACTGAACTAAAGCCCATAGCAAGTCCTGCAATCATTGGATTAAGCAAAGGTCCACCAAAGAGATACAAAACTCCCATCGCAACTGGAATCGCTAGAATATTGTAGATGAATGCCCAGAAGAGATTTTCCTTAACCACTTTAATCGTCAAACGACTGATGCTTAAGGCTCTTAGAACATCAGAAATTTCTGGTTTCATCAGAATAATATCCGCTGACTCAATAGCAATGTCAGTTCCTGAACCTACCGCAATCCCAATATCCGCTACTGCTAACGCTGGCGCATCATTAATCCCGTCACCGACCATAGCGACCATTTTTCCTTGGCTCTGCAAGTCCTTAATAGCTTGTGATTTTTGGTCAGGCAAGACTTCGCTAATCACAGTCTTGATTCCAGCTTGTTTGGCAATAGCTTGCGCGGTATTGCTGTTGTCTCCCGTTAATAAAACAACATCAATACCTTGACTTTGCAATTTGGCGACGGTCTCTTTACTGTCTGCTTTTAACAAATCCGCTACAGTAATTACTCCTAGCAGTTGCTCATTAGCCGAGATATAAATCGGAGTTTGACCTTTTTGGGTCGCAGCCAGCACCGCTGTTTCACTTGCGGTCAAGTCAACTTGTAACTCTTCCATCAACCTGCGGTTACCAACGTAAATGGTCTGCCCAGCAAGGTCAGCTTGTAAACCTCGTCCTGTTAGAGAAGTGAAATTTTCAACTTCTGCTAAAACAAGTTTTTCAGCGCTAGCTTTTTCCACAATCGCCTGACTAAGTGGGTGTTCTGAATATTTTTCAATAGATGCAACCTGACCAAGTAGCTTACTTTCGTCACCGTGATAGGCAATAATATCAACAACTTGTGGTTTTCCTTGCGTGATGGTTCCTGTCTTATCAAAGACCATGGTATCAATATGATGAGTATTTTCAAGGACATCACCACGTTTGTAAAGAATCCCATTTTCAGCACCGCGTCCAGTTCCGACCATGATGGCTGTTGGTGTGGCAAGACCAAGCGCACAAGGACAAGCAATCACCAAAATGGCGATAGCGACTTGGAGTGCAAAGACGAAACTTTCGCCCTTGGCAAAATACCAGAATAAGAAAGTGACCAAAGCAATAGTCATAACTGCTGGCACAAAAACCCCAGCAACCCTATCAGCAATCTTGGCGATAGGCGCTTTAGTTTGTTGAGCATCTTCTACCAATTTAACAATCTGTGCTAAAAGCGTTTCGTCACCGACTTTTTCAGCTCGAATAGTTAGCGAACCTTGTCCATTAATAGAAGCACCAAATACCTTATCATCTGCCACTTTCTCTACTGGAATACTTTCACCCGTCAACATTGATTCATCGATAGCCGAATGTCCTGACACCACATAACCATCAACAGGAATTTTTTCTACCTGGCTTGACCAAGATAAGGTCACCTACTTGAACCTGATCAATTGAGATTGTCTGCTCAGCTCCATCACGGATAAGAGTCGCCTCTTTAGCAGATAAAGTTAATAATTTTTGGATGGCATCGGATGTTCGACCTTTCGACAAGGTTTCAAAATATTTTCCCAAGGTAATCAAGGTCAAAATCACAGCAAGAGACTCAAAATAAAGCATATGCGCGTGATGCACATGGCCTAAGGCAATGTGGTAAGTGCTATAAAGACTATAAAGAAATGCTGCGCTCGTTGCCAGAGCGACTAAAGAATCCATATTAGGATGCGCTTTTAACAAAGCACGAAAACCATTAACATAAAAACGGCGTCCAAAGTACATGACTGGTAAAGTCAATGCAAGCTGAACCAGCGCAAAAATCAAAGGATGCTCACTCATGCCAATAGCCTTCGGCACCCACAATCCCATCATGCTACCCATCGATAGATAAAGCAAGGGAATCGAAAAAGCCGCTGACCACAAAAACTTATGCCACATATTATGAGTGGCTTCGCTCTGGCGTTCTGATTGGCTTTTAGCTGTTGTTGGGTCAAAGACACAAGCGCCATACCCAGCATCCACAACAGCTTTTTCAATCTCAGCTTCACTGACTAAGTCAGGATTGTAGCGTACAGTCATCTTCTCTGTTGTCAGATTAACAACCGCTGAATCGACATGATCTATTTTATTGACAGCATTTTCGACATTTAATGCACAGGCCGCGCATGTCATGCCATCAATGACAAAGACTTCTTCTTTTTTCATAAGATACCTTCCTATCAGAAATCTCACAAATCAACCGTTAAAGACCAAGATGTTCTTTACAACGACATTGTCCAGGAATACAATTACACGGTACTTCATCCAAAGCTTCTTTTTCTTTGGATGATAGCAGAGCTTGTAAATCAGCAATGTCAGAAAGTCTCATTGGCGTTTCTTTTAGCAAATGTTCAAGAATAGTCTTGTGCTTGCGCTGACAAAATTTATTAAATAAATCATCAGCTTGCTGGTTCATGGCTTCTTGCTCAGACAAGAGACTTGAGTAGATAAAAGCTTTACCAGACCTCTTTCTTGTCAAATAACCTTTATCAACTAGACGTTTCAAAAAAGTCTTAACCGTTGAGGCTGTCCAGCTATTTTTTTCACCTAGAATCTCAAGAATCTGACCACTCGTTGCCGCATCTTTGGTCCAAATCACGCGCATGATCTCCCATTCTGATTTTGAAATTGACATAGCATTCCTTTCTAAATATCTTTTTTGGTTTACATTTGTAAATTTATTATATTTCTATCGTCTAAATTTGTCAACTATAACTGCAAAAAATAGCCCGAAACCTAACATTTCGGACTTTAAACACAAATAAGCTCGTGTTCTGAGTAATTTAGAAGAGACTTTACACCTTCATTCTAGTTCTTTACGCTAGAATTTGCAAGCGCGGCCATTTCTTTTGCCAATCTTTCTTTTTCAAGCGATCATGATAAACTACCATACGATCTTTATCAGCTAAAAAATGTGGAGTGGGTTGGACGACAAAATTAACAATATCATCATCACCGTAAGGCAAAAATAATTCTAAATCCCCATCTTTTAAACGTGCTGCTATAGCTGTACAGCGTTCTGGATATTTACTGATAGCATCTCTAGCATTTTGATAAGGGGCTGTGTGCGGACTGTGACCATGCATAAAGAGCTGATTTTTGACTTCCCATTGATAACTAGGGTAAGCCGCTTGAAGCTGTTCTTGAATAACTTGAGTCTTCTTATAAGTTGTCTCAGGGTCAAAAAAAACAACATCAATGTCACTTGCATCCGACAAACCCGGCTTTCCTGATAAGGCATTCCAAAGGTAATTACGAAGTGTCCCCGCAGCTAACCAAGCATCTGGCAGCTCAAGCTCAGCTATTATGGTTAAAATCGCCATTAACTCTTTATCACTTGCAAATAAAGCTTTGAGATCTATCATTTTCCTCACTTTGATAAGCTTTTACAAATTTTTGCAGAGCCTTTAAATCATCTACAAAAATAGCCTTATCACGGTCTTCTTGTCTCAAAAATCCTGTGGTTACCATTTGGTCAAAAAGTTCTTTAAGAGGATTATAATAACCATTCAAATTAAGAAAAAGGCAAGGCTTATGATGCAGCCCAATGCGTGCCCAAGAAAAAGCTTGGACAATTTCCTCAAGGGTTCCGGGACCACCTGGAAAAGCCAAAAAAAGCTCCCCATTATCCATTAAGAGTCGCTTACGCTCATCCATATCAGCCACCAAAGTTAGATCTGTTAAATGCAAATGAGCTTTTTCACGCTTTTTAAAATCAAGCGGAATAATGCCATAAACCTCTCCGCCATCAGCTAAAACCGTATCTGCCAAAACGCCCATTAGACCATCTTTACTGCCACCATAGATTAATTGATGCTTCTGTTTGGCTAACCAATGACCTAATTCAATGATATTTTCCTTATAAATCGGGTCATTCCCAAAACTTGACCCCAAATAAACCGTAATTTTCATCTTCTCGATATTCCTCGCTAAAACACTTTCATTATATCACACTAAAAAAGGCCTGCCAAGTGGCAGACCTTTCTCATATAAAATTCTAGTTAACTAAAATTTATTTTTTAGCTTCCAAATCACGAAGCATTTGATCGATTTTATTTCCGTATTCGATTGATTCATCTTTGATGAATGTCAAATCTGGAATTTTGTACATTGTCAAGTTGCGACCGAGTTCGCGTTTGATTGTACCTTTAGCTTTTTCAAGACCAATTTGGGCTTTTTGGTTATCTGATGCAAGTTCAGAGTGTATTGTGTAATACACTTTAGCCATTGAAAGGTCTCCAAGCATTTGAACATCAGTAATTGTCACATCTTGAACACGTGGGTCACGAACTTTTTTGTGTAAAATTTCATTGACTTCGCGTTTGATTTCCATGCCAACACGATCAACACGATGATTAGCCATAATCATTTCCTTTCTAATCTTTTTGAAAAAGCTAGGCTAAGCAAGCCTAGCTTCTATTCATTTATAACTGTAACGTTTAAGAACAGCTACATAGGGATTGCCATATTCTCATTAGAGATTTTAGTTTCTTAGAAAATGGAGCGTTTCGACGTCTAAAACTTTCAGTCGATTATACTGAAAGTTTTAGACTAGTGTAACGTTTAGGCGAAGCACAATAGTGCTTGCCGTATTCCCATTAGAAACTTCAGTCTCAATGGGAATTAACGTTTAATTTCTTCCATAACATAAGCTTCGATAACGTCATCAACTTTAATATCGTTGTAGTTTTCAATCCTCAAACCACCTTCTTGGCCATTTCCGATTTCTTTAACGTCATCTTTGAAGTGTTTAAGGCTGGCAAGTCTACCGTCGAAGATAACGACACCGTCACGGATAACACGTGCGTTAGCATCACGAGTGATTTTACCACTTGTAACCATGAATCCACCGATTGTACCAACTTTAGAAACTTTGAAGGTTTCGCGGATGATAGCTTCACCGATGATTTTTTCTTTGTATTCAGGGTCAAGCATACCTTTCATGGCATCTTCAACTTCTTCGATAACTTTGTAGATAATTGAATGAAGACGAATTTCCACTTCATCAGTTTCTGCTTGTTGACGTGCTTGTGGTGTAGGACGTACGTTAAATCCAATAATGAAGGCTTTTGAGGCTTCAGCAAGGGTAACGTCTGATTCGTTAATAGCACCAACAGCTGAGTGGACAACTGAAACTTTCACGCCTTCAACATCAATTTTAAGAAGTGAGGCTGCTAGGGCTTCAACAGAACCTTGTACGTCGGCTTTGATGATGACGTTAACAGTCTTAACTTCACCTGCTTTAAGGGTATCAAAGAGGTTTTCAAGGCTAACACGTTGAGTGACTTGACGTTGTTTCATCAAAGCACGTTTAGCACGTTCTTCACCGGCTGCACGCGCAGCTTTTTCATCTTCGTAAACCGCGAAGTGGTCACCTGCCATAGGCACATCATTCAAACCAGTGATTGATACTGGTGTTGATGGTTCTGCCACTTTAACACGGCGTCCAAGGTCATTAACCATGGCACGAACACGACCGAATGTGTTACCAACAACGATTGGGTCTTGAACATGAAGAGTACCTTGTTGGACAAGAAGGGTTGCCACAGGTCCTTTACCTTTATCAAGACGAGCTTCGATAACAGTACCGATAGCGCGAACTGTTGGGTCAGCTTTCAATTCTTCCATTTCAGCAACAAGAAGAACTGTTTCTAGCAATTCATCAATGTTTTTACCAAATTTGGCTGAAATTTCAACGAATTCACAGTCACCACCCCAAGCAGTTGAGATGATTCCGTGTTCTGCCAATTCACCGATAACACGTTCTGGGTTAGCACCTGGTTTATCAATCTTGTTGATGGCAACGATGATTGGAACACCAGCAGCTTTAGAGTGGTTAATGGCTTCGACTGTTTGAGGCATAACACCGTCATCAGCGGCAACAATCAAGATAGTGATATCTGTGATTGAGGCACCACGCGCACGCATTGATGTAAAGGCCGCGTGACCTGGTGTATCAAGGAAGGTGATTTTCTTACCATTTTCAACGATTTGGTAAGCACCGATGTGTTGAGTGATACCACCAGCTTCGCCTGTAGCGACACGTGAATTACGAAGGGTATCAAGAAGGGTTGTTTTACCATGGTCAACGTGTCCCATGATAGTTACGACAGGAGCACGTTCAACCATTTCGTCTGGGTTGAGGTAGCCTTCGTCAGCAAAGAAGCGTTCGATATCAGCTTCGTCAACTTCGACTTTTTTGTGTGCTTCAATACCATAATCAACCATCAACAATTCAATTGTATCGCTGTCGAGGGATTGGTTTTGAGTGGCCATAACACCCATCAAGAAGAGTTTCTTAACGATCTCCGCTGGTTCGCGTTTGATACGTTTTGCGATTTCAGCAACAGTCATGCCTTCAGTGTATTCAAATTCTTTAGGTAATTCGTGGAACTTACGCTCTGTTACAGGTTTTGGAGCGTTGTTACGATTGTTATGTTTACCTTTTTTGTTTTTCTTGTTATTATTCCAGTTACTATTTTTTTGATTTCTCACTTGGTTATGATTATTCCAGTTTTTTCTATTCTTGCGTGGTCCATCTTCATTATCACGTTCATAATCACGTGATTTTTCAGGATGAGCTTGTTTCTTACGATGTTTATCTACAGCAGGTGCTGCTTGTTCTGCTACCACATGTTTAGGAGCAGGCGCTGCAGTTTTTGCTGCTTTTGCTTTACGCTTAGTGGCTTCTTTTTCGTGAATGCGATTTTCGCTTTGGCGAGAATACTCAGCATTTTGTTCTGCTTTCAATGCAGCTGCACGTGCCTTGAAATCGATACGTGGTTTTGCTGCTTGATTGCGATCGTTTCGTTGATCTCTTTGGCGATTATCACGCTGTTGATCTCTTCGATTATGATTTTGAGAATTGCGATCGCGTTGTTTGCGATTATTTTGAGCATTCTCTTGTCTGTCACGATTAGAACGATTGTCGCGTCCTTGATTGTTATTGCGCTTTTTATCGCCGCCTTTAGCTCGTTTTTCAGCTTCGGCTTTAGCACGCGCTTCACGTTCTGCCTTAAAATTACGGCTCTGAGGTTTAGCAGGAGCTGCTTTAGGAGCTTCTGCAACTGGTTTCTCGGCTGCTTTTTCAACTTTGACTTTTGCCGCAGCTGGTTTGGCATTTCCTGAGAATTTCGCCGCAATTCGTTTGGCATCAGATTCGTCAACGCTAGAAGAATGGCTCTTCACATCAAGTCCTAATTCTTGAGCATACTCAACAACCTCTTTGCTTGACTTGCCCAGTTCTTTAGCGATTTCATATAATCTTTTCTTTGACAATTGATGTCCTCCTATTCTGTTAGTTCATAAGAGTCCTCATTTTCTTTGAAAATCCAGCGTCTGCTATGGCAACCACTTTACGTGGTTTACCAAGCGCAGCACTTAATTCCAGTGTGTTAAACACTGTGGAGACTTCTACTTTGTAATAATGACTTTTATCAGTTGTTTTCTTTGTCAAATTATCACCAGCATCATTTGCCAGAAAAACAAGTTTTGCTTTGCCAGATTGGATGGCCTTAATGACCAATTCTTCTCCAGAAATGACTTTTCCTGCACGCTGTGCTAGTCCAATTAAATTTGACAATCTTTGGTGGTTATTCAAGACCTAACTCTCTTCTTTTGACTTTGTGATCTACGTAAGCAATCAATTCATCATAAAATGATTCAGGAACTTCCATTGAAAAGCTACGGTTAAAGACGCGTTTTTCTTTGGCTTGAAGAGCTTCTGCATTATCAAGTTTGATGTAAGCGCCACGTCCGTTTTGCTTACCAGTTGGATCGATAAAAATCTCACCTTCCTTATTTTTAACAATGCGAAGTAAATCACGTTTATCAATCACTTCACCTGAAACAACTGATTTTCTTAAAGGTATTTTACGTGTTTTAGCCATGAAACACCTCCATCTTTCTTATTCTGCGTCGTTTGCTAAAACTTCTGTATCAGCAGATTCAACAACTTCCTCAGCTGGTGCTTCTTGTGCTTCAGCTGCTTTAGCTTCACGTTCAGCTTCAAGAGCTTCGTATTCTGAAGCAGATTTAATGTCGATACGGTAGCCAGTCAAGTGTGCGGCCAAACGGACGTTTTGTCCACGACGACCGATAGCAAGTGATAATTTGTTGTCAGGAACAACAACAGTTGCACGTTTGCTATCTTCTTCGTCAAAAAGAACCATATCAACTTCAGCTGGTGCAATAGCGTTGTAGATGAATTCAGCTGGATCTTCAACCCATTGGATAACGTCAATGTTTTCTTCAACAGGAACTTCTACGCCAGCTTTAGCATCATAACGTTTTGGATGGAATTTGCTGATAACTTTCTTAATGTTGCTTCCACCACGACCAACGATTGTACCGATAGCATCAACATTTGGATTGTGGCTACGAACAGCAACTTTTGTACGATCTCCAGCCTCACGTGAAACGCTCATGATTTCAACAGTTCCGTCAAATACTTCAGGAATTTCTTGTTCCATGATACGTTTGATAAATTGAGGGTGGCTACGACTTACAAAGACGTTAACACCTTTTGGATTATTTTCAACTTTGTAAACGTAAACTTCGATACGGTCGTGTGATTTCCATGTTTCACCAGGAATTTGGTCTTGGTGTGACAATTGTGCTTCAAGAGAACCAAGGTTAACATAGATGAAACGTTGGTCGAAACGTTCAACAGTACCAGTCATGATTTCGCCTTCGTGTTGTTTGTACTCGTTGTAAGTCACTTCACGAATTTGACGACGCATTTTTTCCATGATTGTTTGTTTAGCTGATTGAGCAGCCACACGACCAAATTCAGCAACAGATTCTTCAAAGCGAATTTTGTCACCTAGTTCGTAAGCTGAGCTAATTTTCAATGCATCTGACAAGCTGATTTCTAGACGGCTATCAAAAACTTCTTCAACAACTTCACGAACTGTGTAGACTTTAAAGTCACCTTTTTTGTCGTCGAATTCAATAACACATGATTCAGATTGACCATAACGACGTTTATAAGCTGATTTCAAAGATTCTTTGACAGCGTCGATGATATCGTCTTTGTTAATGTGTTTTTCTTCTTCCAAAATACGGAAGGCTTCTAGCATTTCTTTGCTCATTTTTTTCATTGCCCTGCATGGCTAAGCAGGACGTAATCCTTTCGTTTATATCTAAGTAAAATCAGATTGTAGTTTGTTATAGTAGTTTGACTACAATTTCACTGCTAAACGCGCTTTTGCAACTGTTGAATATGGAATTTCAACGGTTTTCTTGCGTGTTTTGTCCAAATAATCAATAGTCAATGTTTCACCATCAAAAGCTACAAGGTCTCCTTGGAATACCTTAACTTTATCAATAGCTTTGTAAAGACTAACATTGACATAAGAACCTAAAGCTTTTTCAAGAGCTTCTTTAGTCTTCAATGGACGCTCCAAACCAGGGCTAGACACTTCCAACATGTATTGTTCTGGGAATGGGTCTGGTTTGATGGCATCAAGTAGAGGACTAATGATTTCAGTCAAATCAGCTGTATCATTTACGGTGATCCCTCCTGGTTTGTCAATCAAGATACTAAGGACATAGTCGCTGCCCATTTTTCCATACTCAACATCAACCAATTCAAACGGCTCTTTAATAGCTGGTGCAACCACTTCTGTAACGACATCAATGATTGTATTTGCGTTTGCGATAAGAATCGCCTCCTTTATCTTTCAAAATCAAAAATAGAAAGTTCACTACGCTCATTCACTTCTAAAAAGTGGATTTGTAGCGTCTCATCGTAGAACTTTTCTCTTAACCTCGTGTAATCACTAGCCTTTTGGGCTAAAATGAGATTTAAGCACCACAAGAGGCGAAGTCACAAACTCCGCCTCCTTCTACTTATTTTATATTATAGTAACATAATTCAAGGTCTTTGACAAGTCAAAAGCTTGATATAATAGGAAATATCATCCTTTTCCCGCAAGAATATCAGATATCTTGTAAACTCCTGGAGCATAGGTACATCCAAAAAGTTTCTTCGTCAAAGCATTGAAGGTGTAGTGGTCATCCAAAATAACAACTTCATCATAAGTTTTTAGCATGGCAATAAAATCTTTATCCGTAAAGGTGAAATCATCCCTTGCTTCAATATTTTCATTCCAAAGGTAATAACTTGTTGCGTTGTTACTGTAAGACTTCATCAATTCAAGAAATTCCTTATCTGCTTGGACAAAGTTTTCCCTGGCATCAACGTTAACATCCCAAATAAAAGCAGGTAAAAAATCATGCCAATAGAGATGTAATCCAACCTACGAATCTTAACCTTTTTCTTCCAAACCGACCACAAATAGTAAAGACTTAATAGACAGCCTATAGCAGATAAGACATAAACCGTCTCAAGCATCTCACCAACTAAACTACTAAGATGCAAGACCAAGGTAATAAATGAAAAAGTAAAGACCCAAGTCAAACGGCGATTCATCTTCAACCCATTGCGGAAAAAGGCGTCATACCCCATGGTGATAGCAAAGAATAAAAGTAATCCCAAAATCGTTATCATACTTTTTCCCTCCATTCATTTGCTAAAGCTTTAAAAGCAGGTAATTTTTCCAGAGTTGGAAGATTCACCACTTGGTACAGTGACTAATCTCTATCAATATCGTAAGAGACAAAGGCAAGCTTAAAGAACATGTCATGATAGATAAAGTCGACAATTGGCTTTCTTCGTGGGTTTTCTAGTTGCCCAGAAAAAGTCATATAATAATAATTCGTCTTTCTAAGTTGACGTCTTGTGCCGTTGTATTCAACATCCTCATTTAGACGCACTTTTGGTAAGGCAATTTGGTCGTATGCTGAAACTGGACGTTCATTACTTTGGAAACGTCGGTTAAAGTTTTTAAGCAAATCATCCCAAGTTGTCATCCAAGAATCCTTATGTGTTGGTAAATTGTGATTGATACGGTCGTAAATGTATTGATAAAATTCACGGATATCAGCTGGATTAACTTCCGTAAATTGCACACCGTAGCGCCAGCATTTTTCACCAACCACAACACGAACCACATGTCCTTTAGATCTCGCACGATAATCGCGTGATTGCAAGTGAAGCGTTATTTCCTTCGTTTTTGGCAAATAAAGTGGCAAGTTAGAACTAAAGGAAATACCTGTTTCTGAAATATCACAGACCCTCACTTGGTAAGAATCATTATCAACCTCGATAGTCATCGGTTCATCAACAGGGAAACGTTCACTGCCTCTATAATGAGGACGACCAATCGCACAGAAAATAGCAAATGTCAAATTAACAATGTGATAAAAGAGTCAGAAACTAATGATACTACCATAGAAAAGTTCCGAACCAAATTTACCATAGTTAAAGGTTACCAAACCATACATAGCTATCAGCCAAAGAACCGCATAAGGGATAGCATATAGATATAAGGTCCATGAAGAGTCGTTTCCTTAGGTTTATCTTCTCGTAAGCGAATATCTCTTAACAATTCTAGCATGCGTTGATCAGGTTCAAAGGCAGGAATAACAATAACAACATCTTGATAGATCATAAGCTTTATCCCTTCTGATTTTTATCACGATACATTCTCTCATTAGCACAAGCACAAAAATCAACAAATGTCTTATGGGCCTGATAAGAATCTGTATAAGAATCGAGCGAAGCCGTTACCGGCATATCTTTTACCATCATCTCAATCTTAACAAGATTGATCAAAAAATCTGCCTGTTGTTTCGTAACCCCCGGAAGTAAAACAGCAAATTCATCGCCACCTAGCCGTGCCACCACAGCATCTTCTGGCATAACCTTAGTTAATAACTCACCATATTCAATTAAAATCTGGTCCCCACGAGTATGACCATAAATGTCATTAGCCTCTTTAAATTTATTCAAATCAGACATGATAACCGTAATTTCTTCAGTCTTGTTAAGAACACATTCGTCAAAAGCAAGCTCAATGTAGCGACGATTATGAACTTGAGTTAAGACATCCTCATATGCCAATCTCTGCATTTCGAGTTCTTGTTTTCGTTGCTCCGTCACATCAACAACGATTGAAAAAGCTCCAATAATTTTCTTGCGACGATTATAAATCGGCGAAAACATATTTTGCCAATAAAGTGTCTTACCATCATATTCGATAGTATCTAAGGACGTAAAATTCTCACCTTTCAGTGCTCTATCGTCATTAGCTTTTAGCTCTGCTGATCTTTCAGCATCTAAATGCCGTAGCGGACAATCACCAATCTTTGGAGTGAATTTAAAGATTTCTTGCATGAGACGAATATCATTTCGATTGATAGCCATAAAACGATAATTCAAATCAAGAGCATACATATTGATATACTCAGAACTCTTAAGGATAAAGTAGGATAACATGTGACGTCTTCGATTGAGATAAGATGCCAATAAACTCACACCTAATATAATAATTGAAATGAGTAGTTCCACAGGATTCTTATGATTAATAACAATCTCATCATAAGCCAGCTTCAACATCAAATTAAATGCTACCAAAGCCCCAAGATAGGTCAACCAGCCTTAATACTTATATAATAATTCTTTGATTCTACCTAAAAGCATACAGCCTCACTATTCTAAGCAAGCTCTAAATCACTTGCTAATATCACCTAAATAACGTTTTCTAACAACATACCGCCATTAACTCTAGTAAGTTTTCCTTTTCATAATCTTATCCCCTTTTTCTTATTTAATCACTAAAACCATTAAAGAAGCAAAAAAACGCCCCAAATATTCAGATTTGTTTAAAAAATCAAAGGACGTCTCTTTTTCTATTCAATTGTGTAAGGAGAGGAAGGGACTTGAACCCTCGAAACCTAAAATTCATTTACGCTTCTCCACTAAGTACCTCTCCAACAGAAGATTAGCAGACTAACTTCTTTTTGCTAACATTAGCTGTTTACTGAAACTGTGCTTCCACACGATAAATGACTTGACCTTTTTTAGAAAATTTCTCTTCATATTCAGTCATGACATTTCCTTCAAAATCACTAGCATGTAAGTCTAACCAAACTTGTTTTAAAATCATGCCATATTGTGAGAAACTTGCCAAACTGTATTCGAACAAGCCACGGTTATCAGTTTTAAAGTGGATTTCACCGTCTTCAGGTAAGATTTGACGGTAAGTATCTAAGAATGTTTTATAAGTCAAACGACGTTTTTCGTGACGCTTCTTAGGCCATGGATCTGAGAAATTCAAATACATCAAATCAATTTCGCCATCCGCAAAATAATTTGTCAAATCAGAACCATCAACTAGCAACAACCGAACATTTGGTGCTTGACTATCTAAAACTTTATCCAAAGCGTAGCTAAGCACAGATACTTGAATGTCAATTCCGATATAGTTAATATCTGGATTTTGCAAAGCCATTCCTGTAATGAATGCTCCTTTTCCTGAACCAACTTCGATGTGGATTGGTTTATCATTACCAAAGACTTCACGCCAATGTCCTTTTGCTTCTTCTGGATTTAAGATAACATAGTGTGGGTTATTTTCTAAGTGCTCCTCAGCACCCTTACGTTTTCTAACTCGCATTATTTCTTTTTACTAACTAACTCCCTAAATTTTCGTAAGCCGTATATTTCTTGATTGACGTGTTCCATATCACGTTTGTCAAAACATTTCAAAATCTGTGATAGATATGAAAATTGTCCGTACCAAGCAACTTTACTGCGAACTTTTTCATTGTCTTTATAGCCATAATAATTCAACCACTCACCCCAACGTGTGTAAGGAATGTAGTGACTCAAAAGAAAGGCTACGTCGTACATTCGATCTGTCAAACGAACAGAATCCCAGTCAACAAGATAAATCATACCACTTGTTGTAATGACCCAGTTACTGTGCTTGATATCTCCATGTACAATGGTCGCAACTTCAGAACGAAATTCTGGTAAGCTACGTTTTAGTTCTTTTACAATACCTTGCAAATATGTATTTTCACGAATTTGCAACGGTGCATTTTTTTCCCAGTCAACCAACAAATCATATGGATTTTCAATCTTATAGTTTAACTGCAACAATTGGTTAACCAATGGTCGTGACTTGTGTAAACGCAAAAGAATATGGACAATCTGTTTACTACCCATATCCTCTTTAGTCAAAATTCTTCCATCAAGCCATTCCTGTGCACTCATTGTATCGCCATTACCAGTGCGACGCACCCACAACAATTGTGGCGCAATCTGCTCTTTAGCAAGAGCTGGTAAAATTGGTGTCGTGTTAAACTTGATAAAGATTTTTTCACCATTCGGATATTGACCAATAAAGGCTTTCCCACTTTTTCCTCGAAGTGGTGTCATTGTCAATTCCTGATCTGATACTATTGTCACCTGTCTGCCCTCCTTTTCTTTCTTATATAATACGATTCGTCACTTTTTATTTTACTTGTTTTACAGTTCCTAGTCAATCATCTTCGCAATTTTGTAAGGAAGATACCATTCTGTAACAATTACAGTAATTAAAATCAGAAGCCCTGCAGCCTTCAAAGAAAAGCATAATAACACATCAAGCAAGCAAATCATATAGGACAAAGTTCGTAGAAAAACCTTTAAATTCGCCATTTTCTGCGTTTCTGAAATGGGGTATAAGCGTGTTAAATATTGATACTCAAAATGTTGAGCAAGTCCTAACAACTGAAACAGTAAAAGATAATTAAAAGTCAAAGCAAGGCCAGCTGCTACCAGATGATTTGGAATAAATAATAAAACAAGAACACCTAACAAAACCAGACGCAAAGTCAAAGCCAGATAATCAGAACTACGAAGAAAGGCCCTGAGATAAAGGTTCGACCACGTTTTATCGTGACGTTTCTTAACCAAACCGAGTATCTTATCTAAGTAAACACGACGTTTGACACTTGCCGAAATTCCTTTAACCGTTGTAAAGAGGGCAAAGAATTTCAAAATAGATTGACGGCGCTTGGTTTCATAAGTAATGGCAGCTTCCCAAGAAAAATGCCCAGCTCTAAAAAAGACTTGTTCCTTTCTCGCCATAATCACCCACTTAATAGCAAGTAAAGCAAGTAAACAGACCACAAAAACAGGAACTGAGAAACCTAATTTAAAGAAAATAGGTGCTAGCAACAAGAAAACAGCTGTTTGTAGCACTGCCCAAACACCAAAAGAACGGACTCTTGCTTGGTGAATCCAAGCCACCACTTCTTCTTCCTTTGGCAAATAAAATAGCTTATCTGGTGCCTCAATATAAGTTGCAATTTTACCAAGACTAAGAAGAGCAAGCGTCACAATGACCAAAATGACATCAATCCACCAATGTTGCTTTGGAAAATGCTTTAATAACTCACCGTATTGGACCATCAAAAAACCTGATAAGAAAAGCAAGACCAAGACAAAATGATCATTTAAGACATAACGCAAGTATTTCAGACATTGCCCTAAAAAGAGGCTGCGTCGTTTTCGAAAAACTTCTTTCATTTCTATCCCTCTTTAGTTAAAGCCATGTAAATATCGTTCAAACTAGCATCTTCTTTTCCAAAAGCTTGACGCAATTCAGCTAGATTTCCCATTGCACGCACTTGACCATGATGCAAAATCACAAATCGATCACACATTTTTTCAGCAGCATCTAGCACGTGTGTTGACATCAAAATAGCTTTGCCTTTTGATTTTTCCTGCGCTAGCAAATCCGTCAAATCAGAAATCGCCAAAGGATCTAGTCCCAAAAATGGCTCATCAACGATAAACAAATGAGGATCAATCATAAAGGCGCAGACAATCATAACCTTTTGTTTCATCCCTTTTGAAAAATTAATCGGGAACCACTCAAGCTTATCAGACAAACGAAAAAGTTTTAATAATTCTTTCGCACGCGCCATTGCTTGATCAAAATCAAGATCATAAGCCATAGCAACCGTTTCTAAATGCTCACGTAAAGTTAGCTCTTCATACAAGCTTGGCATTTCAGGAATAAAGCCAATCTTTTTGCGATACTCTGCTTGGTTATCAGCCAAAGTCAAGCCGTCAAGCGTAATCTTTCCTTGATAAGGTGTCAAAAGTCCGATAACCTCATTAATCGTCGTTGATTTCCCAGCACCATTTAGCCCAATCAAGCCGACCAACTCACCGTCACCAACTTCAAAAGAAATATTTTTTAAAACAGGGATATTAATGTATCCACCTGTGACATTTTCAATTTTTAACATAATCTACCCACATTTTTTTGATATAATAATTATAACAAAATCAAAGGATTATAGGTGATTCAAATGGAAAATTGCATCTTTTGTAAAATTATCGCAGGTGACATTCCGTCATCAAAAGTTTATGAAGACGATAAAGTCTTAGCTTTCTTAGACATTTCACAAACCACTAAAGGACACACTCTTCTCATTCCAAAAGAACACGTTCGTAACGTCCTTGCTATGTCTGAAGAAACATCACAAGAACTCTTTGCGCACTTACCAAAAGTTGCGCGTGCTGTTCAAAAAGCGACTGGAGCTGTTGGCATGAACATTATCAACAATAACGAAGAAGTCGCTGGACAAACCGTTTTCCACGCTCATGTTCATCTCATTCCACGTTATGCTAACGACGACGAATTCTCACTTAACTTCACAGAACATGAACCAGATTTTGAAGCTCTTGGAAAATTAGCAGAGCAAATTGCTAAAGAGGTAGAAGCATGAAATTAAGCTCTTTTATCGCCTTAGGCCTAGCTGGATGCGCTGGATTTACAGCTTACCAAACTTACCAAAAACGCGAAGAGATTAAAGACGATATCGATGATGCTAACGATATCAGTGACAAAATTGCTGCAGATATTACCAAAATCAACCAAGCGATTGATAATATCAACCAACAATTACCAAAACTTGAAAGCATTAGCCAAGAATTGGACTACAAACGTCGCTTATTTGAACAAGAAAGCAAAAGCCGACTTGAACAAATCAAAATGACACTTTCAAAATACCAAGAATTAGAACAATAACAAAAAGTACTGGAAAATTCCAGTACTTTTTGTACGCCTCTCAAATCTAAAATGTAAAGCCGACCAAATAGTCGACTTTTTTATGTTAATATGCATAAGCACTTGCATCTTGTGAATAAGTATCGGTTGAGTAATCACTGTAGCCACTGTTGCTATAATCACTATAACCAGTGTCATAACCTGTGCTATAGCCACTATCATAACTGCTATAATCGCTACTGTAATCACTACTATAATAAGATGAAGTACCGTAAAGATTCTCAGAAAGAACTGCTGTCGTTTTTAATTCTGTGCTTTCTTCTAAACCAAGTTGTTTCTTAATACGGTTTTGCACCTCAAGCAAATGATCAGAACTTACGATTTCGTAAGAAATTTCATTAATCGTTTGTCCTTCACCCTCTAACTGATACGTTTCAATATTTTTTAGAGAATCCGCATAACCAAGAAGACTTGGAATGGTACGTGATGAAATTTCAACATTTGTTTGCATGTTCTTACTTACAGCAGATAGAATTTTCTTGTAAGATGACACGCTATCAAGAGCTAAAATTTTCTTAAGCACTTTTTGAATAACTTCACGTTGACGTTGTTGACGACCGTAGTCACCTTTTGGATCTTGGTGACGCATACGTGCGTATACCAAAGCTTGGTCACCATTAATTTTGTGAGTTCCAGGTTCGATTGATGACGTATACTCAGGCTCTGTTTCTTCAATTGAGATTGGGAAATCAAAATTATTTGTGACTGTGATACCACCTACGGCATCAACTAAGTCGACCAAACCTTGCATGTTGATTTGCATGTAGTAATCAATTTTAATATCTAGCAAATCTTGAATGGTCATAATAGCCATTTGAGCTCCGCCTGAAGCATAAGCAGCATTCAATTTAGCTTGAGCACCATTCATATTATTGTCTTCAGGTCCTGTTAATTCAATAAGAATATCACGTTCAAGACTTGTCATTGTTGTTGTCTTCGTCTTAGGGTTAACAGTTACCAAAATCATTGAGTCACTGTTACCTTCCCAAGTTGAATGACGTTCAGAATCCCCTGTATCAACCCCCATCAAGAGAATTGAGAAAGGTTTTGTCTGTTTAATAGCGTTGCTACTTGAACCAGACGTCTTGTAATCCTTAAACGTTTTTGAGAGCTCACTTGTCGAGAAATTGTAAGCACTTGTAATATAAACACCTAATGCAACAACTGTTGTCACAACGATTGCTGCTATCATAAGCAGAATTTTTTTTCCGAGTTTCATTTGTTTACTTTTAGTCTATCAACCTACTCATCAAGTAGACGTCAAGAAATTCTCCATCTTTAGTTTTTGCGCCACGTTCTTTAGTAGCTTCAATCTTAAAACCGAACTTTTCATAAAGGTGAACAGCTCTGCTATTTCTATCCTGAACCGTCAACTCCAAACGACGAATCACTGGCGTGTGGCAAGCCCAATCAAGAGCAACTTCCATAAGAAGCGAACCGAGACCATATCCCCAGTATTTTTCTTGCACAGCAATGAAAATATCGCCGATATGATTAGTTTGTGGTGAGCTAGTGCTGGATACATTTAAAACACCAGCCAACTCTTTACCAACTCTTACGACCAAGCAAATTTCATTAACAGACTCAAGATGTCGCTCCAAGAAAATCTCCATATCTTCTTGTGACAAAATCGTTTCTGCAACCACAAAATCTGTCTCTTGACTAACCTGACTAAGCAAGTCAACCAAGGCTTTGGCATCAGAGAGTTGGGCTTCTTCAACGATTACCTCTTGTTCAGCCACGTTCTATAGCCTCCGAAAGCTCCTTACTTCGTGGGCCATTAGATTGTAACTCAATGTCACGACCATCTCCTGAAGGAGTGATAATGATTTCTAAGTAATCGCCAAGCAAATCTTCTTCTAAAAGTTCACCCCATTCGATAACAGCAACACCATCACCATACAAGAAATCATCCAAATCAATAGAGTCTGGGTCATTTCCAATACGGTAAACATCTAAATGATAGAGTGGTAAACGCCCCTCGTATTCCCGAACAATTGTATAGGTTGGGCTCTTAATCATCTGATCGATATCAAGTCCCTTTGCGATTCCTTTGGTTAATGTCGTCTTACCGGCACCAAGATTTCCAGTTAAAACCAGAACATCTCCTACTTGTAATTTTCGACCGAGTCGATAACCATAAGCCATCAACTCATCTTCATTATGACTATAAAACATGAGTCCATTATATCAAAATTCTGCTTACCTTCCAAGTCTCGCCAGTTTTTTCATCGGTAGATTTTATCCAATAGGCTATTAAATTCACTAATGACAAGTTTTCTACCTCTTTCACCATACAAAAAAAGCCGAAGGTGAGAGAACATACCTTCAGCTTTTTGTCAAAAATTATATTTTATAAAATAGCCAAGCTAACGAAATTAAGAATGAATAAGAAGTCAAGAACCCACATAACAGCGTGAACTTCTTTTGCTTGACCTTTTACAATTTTAACTAATGTGTAAGTGATGAATCCAGCAGCGATACCGTAAGTAATGCTGTAGCTGAATCCCATAAAGATTGATGTGAAGAATGCTGGAACTGCTTCGCCAAGATCGTCCCATTTAACGTTTTTAAGATTTGAAAGCATCATAACACCAACGATAATAAGAATTGGAGCTGTTGCTTGTGTAGGAACGATTGAAACAAGTGGGCTAAAGAAGCTTGAGATAGCAAATAGTACGGCAACTGTAAGAGCAGTCAAACCAGTACGACCACCAGCACCAATACCTGCAGCAGATTCAACATAAGTTGTAACGTTTGAAGTACCTGCGATAGCACCCAATGTAGTACCAAGTAAGTCAGAATAAAGTGCACGATCAAGTGCTTTAGATTCTTTGCTTTCACCAGTTGAAGCAATAATACCAACTTTTTCACCAGTACCAACAAGTGTACCGATTGTATCAAAGATATCTGTCAATGAGAAAGCAAGAATTGCCATCAAGACACCTGGAATACGTGAAGCATCTGAGAATAATGAACCAAGGCCTTGACTACCAAGAGCTACACCAAAGATTTCTTTCAAATCATTGATTGAAGCAGACAAGTTAGTTGCAGCCCAGTTAACTGAACCAAGATCAACAACACCAATCAAAATACCAACAACTGTAGTTGCAGCAATTGAAAGGATAACACCACCACGAATTCCTTTAACGATAAAGAAGATTGAGATAGCAAGACCAATCAATGCAAGAATAACACCTGGGTTGTTAAAAGCGACCAATCCTGGTGTAGCTGATGCGTTAGCTGTAATTGAAGCAAGACCTTTATCAGCTCCAGTACCAGCTACCGTATAAGTACCAGCATCAATAGAGAATTTCAAGAAACCTGCATTTTTAATTCCGACATAAGCAAGGAAAATACCGATACCAGCTGAAATAGCTGATTTCAATGCTGCTGGGATTGATTCAATAATCAATTTACGAACTTTAGTTACTGTAATAACAAGTGAGATAAGTCCGCAGATGAAGACCATCGCAAGAGCTTCTTGCCAAGAGTAACCTAGTGAAAAGACAACTGTATATGTGAAGAAGGCGTTAAGCCCCATACCTGGTGCTTGTGCATATGGAAGATTAGCGTAGAAAGCCATCATCAATGTACCAACGACAGCACCAATAATTGTGGCAAGGAACACACCTTGGGCAGGCATTCCAGCTTGTGAAAGGATTGATGGGTTAACAAACAATATGTATGACATTGCAAAGAATGTTGTTAAACCAGCAGTTACTTCTGTACGAACATCTGTACCATGTTCTTTAAGTTTAAAAAACTTTTCCATTTTTAAATGGTTTCTCCTTTAATAAGGTTAATAATAGTCGCTTTTTCTTCTATTTCCGAACGACTTATATAGTCTACCAAAATATTGTTCAGTTTTCAATGACTTTATTTAAAATTTTCACGATCTAAAAAAATAAGACATAAAACCTGCAAAAAAGTGAAACCAAGCACGAAATGAATAGCATTCCAGCTAATTACATTCAAAATTTCATCAACAACAAGACCAGGTCTAGTGAAAATATCCCAAGAATTTAACCTTGCATAACGTCCAATATGAATCGCAAAACTCGAAACAAAAGATAGAATTAGGATAAAAAACATTCGGATATAATAATTTTTCAACTTAAAAGTCACCACAATGTTTTTCACACTTTCAATGCCACATAGAACCCCAAATAAAATACTAGACACGTACAACATGTACAGAATCAAGCTAGTTTTATTCCATAAAACCGAATCAGTAAAATTCATATGAACAATATCGGTTAGCATATAAAAGGTGTTCGGATAAAAAAGCAACCATAAGAGACCACTTGACCATCTCACCACTTTTTGCTTTGTACAGTAGGAAAGAAGTGAAAAATCAAGAGCTAGCAGCGCCAAAAACATGTTCCATACCAAATCTGGACCTCGCAAATGGTAGTAATAAATGCCAAACGAAATGATTCCAAAAAAGACATGAATCAATACATTCTTTTTAGCCATATTTTCTCCCCTTTCTTAAGGCTTATTATAGCAAAAAAGCCTTAAAATTACCCCTTAAAACAAGTAATGGAGACGAGAATAACTCGCCTCCATTTTTCTACTAATCATTATCAAGAACAACAAACATCATGACCTGAACGACCATCAACCCAAGAATAAAAGGCATGTTAATCGTCGATAAAGCTTTCGCCGCTTCTTCAAAGATATTTAAGTGTTGATTAATAATCACCTTCCATGTAATGCCTAATGTTCGGAGTACCTGAAAAAGTAAACTTGCAAAGAAAGCAACTCCCATCACAAAGAATACTTGAATATACTGATTTAATTTCAAAGGTTTTAAAATCATTCGCAAACTTAGTGTCCCTGCAACCAATGAAAATACTAGCACTGCCAAATAAATCATAAATGATGTCATCCCGTCAGCTGACCATAAAACAGATGTTGCCCATGACCTATCTGCCACACTGAACAAGACATTTAAATTATTCGGGTAGAAAAAACACCATAAGACAAATGCTGCCACTCGTAGAACAGTGTGTTTAAAATAAAAAAAGAAAAATCCCATTTCCACTGTTAACAATGAAAATAGCACATCATTCATCAACCCATTGCTATCTGCATGAAAGAAAGTAATGCTTAAAATAATCCCTAAAGCAAACACATGACTCCAAAAAATTTTATACATTAGCGTAACCTCATTTTTTATTAAAACCATTATATCATACCTACTTTGCTTTTTCTTTGCCACTCTTTTTTGTTATAATAACATCTATGACAAAGAAAAAAATGATTGCTCTTGATTTGGATGGTACACTGCTGCGCAGTGACAATACCATCTCAGATTATACTGTTGATACGATTAAAAAAATACAAGAAAAAGGTCACAAGGTCGTTATTGCGACAGGTCGCCCATACCGTATGGCTCTTGAGCACTACCGTCGCTTACAACTTGAGACACCCATGATTACCTTTAACGGTTCCTTGACACACCTTCCCGAAAAAAAATGGGACTTTGAACACAGCGTCACTATCGATAAACAATACCTGCTTGATGTCCTAGACATCAAAAAAAGTATCCAAGCAGACTTTATCGCTAGTGAATACCGTAAAAAATTCTTCATCAGTGCCGATAATCACGACATCATCAATCCACAACTTTTTGGTGTCGATAAAATCACCAATAAAATGACACTGGATGTAACAAAAATTACCGAAAATCCAAATGGTCTTTTGATGCAAACTCATCACGAAGACAAATATGCTCTTGCCGATGAAATGCGCAAATACTTCAACCACGAAATCGAAATTGATTCATGGGGAGGACCGCTTAATATCTTAGAATTCTCACCTAAGGGCATCAACAAAGCTTATGCTCTCAATTACTTACTAAAAACTCTAAATATGGGCCGAGAAGACTTGATTGCCTTTGGTGATGAACACAACGATACCGAAATGTTGACCTTCGCCGGTACAGGCTACGCCATGAAAAATGCTAGCAACGTACTCCTACCATTTGCTGACAAACAAACAGACTTCACCAACGAAGAAGACGGTGTTGCGAAAGAATTGGCGAAAATTTTTCTATAAATTTCTGAAAAACTTCTTTTTAGGAAGTTTTTTCTTTTTTTCATCGTTTTCAAAACATTTTCATGAATTTTACAATAATCATAGCGCATTATCCGAACGTTATTTTGTGTTTTATACAATTTAATCGCTTTATTTTGTGAGTTTCTGAAAATTTTTCATGATTTCTGTTATTTTTTCTCAAAAAGCTATTGCATTTTTTGTGAAAACGTTTTACAATAATATCGTTCTTAAAATTTCCTTGGAACGGAAAAGAATTGCCGGACTTGTCCGGAAGGAGATTATTCTTTTTTGTTTCAACGAAAAATAATAATAAGGAGGAAGAACAAGAATGGGTATCGGTATTATTATTGCCAGCCATGGTAAATTTGCTGAAGGTATTCATCAATCAGGTTCTATGATCTTTGGTGACCAAGAGAAAGTTCAAGTTGTAACTTTCATGCCAAGCGAAGGACCTGATGATTTATATGCACACTTCAACGATGCTATCGCACAATTTGATGCTGATGATGAAATCCTCGTACTAGCTGACCTTTGGAGTGGTTCTCCATTTAACCAAGCTAGTCGCGTAATGGGTGAAAATCCAGACCGCAAGATGGCTATCATTACAGGTCTTAATTTGCCAATGCTTATCCAAGCCTACACTGAGCGTATGATGGACGCAAATGCAGGTGTTGAACAAGTTGCCGCAAATATCATTAAAGAGTCTAAAGACGGTATTAAAGCACTTCCTGAAGAACTCAACCCAGCTGAAACAGCTGCTGCAGCGCCTGCCGCACAAGCTGATCCTCAAGGTGCTATCCCTGAAGGAACTGTCATCGGTGATGGTAAACTTAAAATCAACCTCGCTCGTATTGACACACGTCTTCTTCACGGACAAGTTGCAACAAACTGGACACCAGCTTCTAAAGCTGATCGTATCATCGTTGCATCAGACACTGTATCTAAAGATGAATTGCGTAAAGGCTTGATCAAACAAGCAGCACCAAACGGTGTTAAAGCAAACGTAGTTCCAATCAAGAAATTGATTGAAGTTTCTAAAGACCCTCGTTTTGGTAACACACACGCACTTATCTTGTTTGAAACACCTCAAGATGCTCTTGAAGCTATCGAAGGCGGTGTGCCAATTAAAGAACTTAACGTTGGTTCAATGGCTCACTCAACAGGTAAAACAATGGTTAACAACGTATTGTCAATGGACAAAGATGACGTTGCTACATTTGAAAAATTACGTGACCTTGGCGTAACATTCGATGTTCGTAAAGTCCCTAATGATTCTAAAAAAGACTTGTTTGATCTAATCAAAAAAGCAAACGTTCAATAATTTTTGAATCAAACTTTCCTGTTTTTATCCAAAACACGTAAGCCTTGGTTTCTGGCTTACAATTGCACATTGAAAACTTTTATAAACGAAAGGAACTAGAATAATGTCAGTTATTTCTATGATTTTAGTCGTTGTAGTTGCCTTCTTCGCTGGTCTTGAAGGTATCCTTGACGAATTCCAATTCCACCAACCACTAGTTGCCTGCACACTTATCGGTCTTGTTACTGGTAACCTTGAAGCAGGTATCATCCTTGGCGGTTCTCTACAAATGATCGCTCTTGGTTGGGCTAACATTGGTGCCGCTGTTGCGCCAGATGCTGCCCTTGCTTCTATAGCCGCTGCTATCATCATGGTTAAAGGTGGAGACTTCACTTCTAAAGGTATCGCCGTTGCAACAGCAACAGCTATCCCTCTTGCTGTTGCAGGTCTTTTCCTTACTATGCTTGTTCGTACTGCTTCTGTTGCCCTTGTTCACAGTGCTGATGCTGCTGCTAAAGAAGGTAACATCGCTGCAGTTGAACGTACTCACTTGGTAGCTCTATTCCTTCAAGGTCTTCGTATTGCTGTTCCTGCTGCTCTTCTTCTTGCAGTACCAACTTCAGCAGTACAATCTATCCTTAACGCTATGCCAGACTGGTTGTCAGGTGGTATGGCTGTCGGTGGTGGTATGGTTGTTGCCGTAGGTTACGCTATGGTTATCAACATGATGGCTACAAGCGAAGTATGGCCTTTCTTCGCAATCGGTTTTGCCGTTGCTGCTATCTCTGACCTTACTCTTATCGCCCTTGGTACAATTGGTGTTGCTCTTGCCTTCATCTACCTTAACCTTTCAGCGAAAGGTGGAAACGGTGGTGGAACTGTTTCAGGTTCTGGTGACCCAATCGGCGACATCTTGGAAGACTACTAGAAAGGGGTACAAACATGGCTGAAAAACTTCAATTATCAAAATCTGATCGTCAAAAAGTTTGGTGGCGTTCTACTTTCCTACAAGGTTCTTGGAACTACGAACGTATGCAAAACTTAGGTTGGGCATACGCTTTGATCCCTGCTATCAAAAAACTTTATACATCTAAAGAAGACCGAGCTGCTGCTCTTGAACGTCACTTGGAATTCTTCAACACTCACCCATACGTTGCTGCTCCAATCATCGGTGTAACTCTTGCACTTGAAGAAGAACGCGCAAATGGTGCTGAAATTGATGACACAGCTATCCAAGGGGTTAAAATTGGTATGATGGGACCTCTTGCTGGTGTTGGTGACCCAGTCTTCTGGTTTACAGTTCGTCCTATCCTTGGTGCTCTTGGTGCTTCACTTGCTATGGCAGGTAACATCGTTGGTCCACTTCTATTCTTCTTCGGATGGAACATCATCCGTATGGCATTCTTGTGGTACACTCAAGAACTTGGTTACAAAGCTGGTTCTGAAATCACTAAAGACCTTTCAGGTGGTATCATCCAAAAAATCACTAAAGGTGCTTCAATCCTTGGTATGTTCATCTTGGCTGTCTTGGTTGAACGTTGGGTATCAATTAGATTCACTGTTAATCTTCCTTCAACTAAACTGTCAGAAGGTGCTTACATCGAATTTCCTAAAGGAAACGTAACTGGTACTGAACTTCAAGGTATTCTTGGTAAAGTGGCTGATGGACTTAGCCTTTCACCAGAAAAAGCTAATACACTTCAAGGTCAATTGAACTCATTGATTCCTGGTTTGATGGGACTTGCCCTTACATTCCTTTGCATGTGGTTGCTTAAGAAAAAAGTTTCTCCAATCACAATCATCATCGGATTGTTCATCGTTGGTATCGCCGCTCGTTTCTTCGGAATCATGTAATAAAAGAAAGGAAGGATTTCGGTCCTTCTTTTTTTATTATGTTATAATAGAGTAAAAGCTAATTCAGAGGAGATTACATGGCACAATCACTTAACTCTACCGTGGAATTAACGACTACTGGTGTTTCTTATCTTGGCATGGGGGGAAAAGTAGGGAAATTCCTTCTCGGTAATAAAGGTCTTGAATTTTATAGCAACGCTAACGTCGAGGATTATATCCAAATTCCTTGGGAAAACATCGAAAAAATACGGCGCTAACGTTTCTCGTAACAAAGTCAGCCGTCACTTTGAAGTCTTTACAGATAAAGGAAAATTTCTTTTTGCCTCAAAAGACTCAGGAAAAATCTTAAAAGTGGCTCGCCAACATATTGGAAATGATAAAGTTGTTCGTATGCTTACACTTGTTCAAGTCCTTATGAAAAAACTAACAATATTTGTCAAAAAGAAATAAATCTAGTATAATAAATAGTACGGATAAGTAAGAGTGGAGCTCTTTCAGAAAGTCTGCGGTTGCTGTGAGCAGATAGAGCGACAGGTCTGAAATTCTACCGTTATATCAATTAAGAATAGAAATTAAGTGCACAGGATGTGAAGCTGGATGGAACCGCGCGATTGCGCTCCAGCAGTTAACATGCTGTGTTTTTTGTTCATCTGGGCACAGCTAACCCCTATGAGCACTAAAAAAACTGGAGGAAACTTATGTTAGACATCAAACGTATTCGTAACGATTTCGACGAAGTCGCTAAAAAATTGGCTACACGTGGCGTTGCTGCTGAAAAACTTGCTGAACTTAAAGAACTTGACGACAAACGTCGTGAATTGCTTGTTAAATCTGAATCAGCTAAAGCTGAACGTAACACTGCTTCTGCAGCTATCGCTCAAGCAAAACGCAACAAAGAAGACGCTTCTGAACAAATCGCTGCAATGCAAAAATTGTCAGCAGACATCAAAGCTACTGACGCTGAACTAGCTGAAATCGATGAAAAATTATCTGAATTCACAGCAACACTTCCAAACATCCCAGCTGCTGATGTTCCTGTCGGTGCTGACGAAGACGAAAACGTTGAAGTTCGTCGTTGGGGAACACCTCGTGAATTTGACTTTGATATCAAAGCTCACTGGGATCTTGGTGAAGATCTTGACATCCTTGACTGGGAACGTGGTGCAAAAGTTACTGGTTCTCGTTTCCTATTCTATAAAGGTCTTGGAGCTCGCCTAGAACGCGCTATCTACAACTTCATGTTGGATGAACACGCTAAAGAAGGCTACACAGAAGTTATTCCTCCATACATGGTAAACCATGACTCTATGTTTGGTACTGGTCAATATCCAAAATTCAAAGAAGACACATTTGAATTGGCTAATTCTGACTATGTTCTTATCCCAACTGCTGAAGTCCCACTTACAAACTACTACCGTGGTGAAATCCTTGATGGTAAAGAACTTCCAGTTTACTTCACAGCGATGAGCCCATCATTCCGTTCAGAAGCTGGTTCAGCTGGTCGTGACACACGTGGTTTGATTCGTCTTCACCAATTCCACAAAGTTGAAATGGTTAAATTCTCTAAACCAGAAACTTCATACGATGAATTGGAAAAAATGGTTGCTAACGCTGAAAACATTCTTCAAAAACTTGGTTTGCCATACCGCGTTATCACACTATGTACTGGAGACATGGGATTCTCAGCTGCTAAAACTTACGACCTAGAAGTTTGGATTCCAGCTCAAAACACTTACCGTGAAATCTCAAGCTGTTCAAATACTGAAGACTTCCAAGCACGTCGTGCACAAATCCGTTACCGTGACGAAGCTGATGGTAAAGTTAAACTTCTTCACACTCTTAACGGTTCAGGTCTTGCAGTTGGACGTACAGTTGCTGCTATCCTTGAAAACTACCAAAACGAAGATGGTTCTGTAACAATTCCAGAGGTACTTCGTCCGTACATGGGTGGAGCTGAAGTTATCTCACCTAAATAATAAACCTAAAACACCTACTAATCACTTGATTAGCAGGTGTTTTTGTATAAGAAAAAATCCCCTTTGAACCATCCTCAAAATCAAGAAAATGATTTCTATGACTTGAGGCTAGTACAATGCGGAATTTTTAAAATTTTCTAAAGCGTTGATAACGATTTTCAAGTAATTGTTCCAAAGGAAGTTGGCTAAGCTCCTCTAGTTCAGAAATAAGATTTGTCTTAATCATCTCAACGATTTCGCTTGAGAAATAACCATGTTCTGGAATCACTTTATCGATAACTCCCATATTATAAAGTTCTCCAGCTGTTATTTTCATCAGTTCTGCTGCTTCGGTTGCACGTGAACCATCTTTCCAAAGGATTGAGGCAAAGCCTTCTGGGCTCAAAATCGCATACATGCTGTGTTCAAGCATCCAAACCTTATCAGCTACAGCGAGCGCTAAAGCACCACCAGAGCCACCTTCTCCAATGATAATAGCAATAATCGGCACCTTAAGATTGCTCATTTCAAGCAGGTTACGCGCGATTGCTTCACCTTGCCCGCGTTCTTCAGCACCAACACCTGGATAAGCTCCAGCAGTATTGATAAAAGTAACGACAGGACGACCAAATTTCTCGGCTTGTTTCATCAAGCGAAGCGCCTTGCGGTAACCTTCTGGATTCGGTTGACCAAAATTGCGTTTTAGATTCTCCTGTAAATTTTTCCCTTTTTGAATACCAATAACCGTCACAGGACGACTGGCAAGTCGAGCAATTCCCCCAACGATTGCTCCATCATCAGCAAAATGACGATCTCCATGAAGTTCCATAAAGTCATCAAAAATCAAATTAGCATATTCCAAGGTTGTCAAACGCCCTTGATCACGCGCTTCTTTCAAAATTCTTGATACGTCGCTACTCATTTGGCACCTCCATGAAACGCAACTAATTTAGCAATTGTGTCTGGCATTTCTGTACGTTTAACAATGGCATCCACAAAACCGTGTTCCAAAAGAAACTCTGCTCTTTGGAAATCTTCAGGTAAATTTTCGCGCACTGTTGTCTCAATAACACGACGACCGGCAAAACCAACCAAAGCTTGCGGTTCTGCTAGGATAATGTCACCTTCCATGGCAAAGCTTGCTGTCACCCCTCCTGTTGTAGGGTCAGTCAAGATTGTCAAATAGAATAAACCAGCTTCAGAGTGACGTTTAACAGCAGCTGAAATTTTCGCCATTTGCATCAAACTCATAATACCTTCTTGCATACGAGCACCTCCTGATGCTGTAAAAATAACAACAGGTAGTTTTTCAGCAGTCGCCATTTCAAATAAACGCGTGATTTTTTCGCCGACAACTGTTCCCATGGAAGCCATGATAAAGTTAGAGTCCATGATAGCAAGTGCTACTTTTTCTCCCTTAATCAAAGCTTTACCAGTCATGACAGCCTCTTCAAGACCAGTTTTTTCACGCATTTTAGCTAATTTTTCCTGATAGCCAGGAAACTTAAGTGGGTCACTTATTTCAAGCCCAGTAAAGAGTTCTTCAAAGCTTCCTTCATCTACTGTAATCGCCAAACGTTCTTTAGCAGAAATACGGAAGTTATAAGAACAAGCTGGACAAATCTTTGCAACCCCTAAGTCTTTTTGATAAATCATGTGCTTACAAGCTGGACACTTGGCAAACAATTCATCAGGAACCTCAGGAACTTCACGAGGTTCCGATTGTTTAATAGAGCTATTGGGAGTAATTCGGATGTACTTATCTTTTTTACTAAATAAAGCCATGAAATCTCCTAATCATTTTCCTTATTGTAGTTTGGTAAGAATGTCTCCATCAAGAATGAAGTATCATAATCCCCTGCAATCACATGCTCATCACAAATCAAATCCATTTGGAATTCGACGTTTGTTGTCACACCTTCAATTTCCAATTCATAAAGGGCACGTTGCATTTTCATCAAAGCATCAAAACGATTTTCACCATGTACAATGATTTTAGCAATCATACTATCATAATATGGTGGAATCGTATAGCCATTATAAACAGCAGAGTCTACACGCAATCCAACACCACCACTTGGCAAATACAAATCTGTAATTTTACCAGGACTTGGTGCAAAGTTAAATTTCGGATTTTCAGCATTGATACGACATTCGATAGCATGACCTGTGATTTTAATGTCGTCTTGTGTCACAGACAATTCTTGTCCTGCTGCAATACGAATTTGTTCTTTGACAATATCAACACCAGTGACGAATTCTGTTACAGGGTGCTCAACTTGAACACGTGTATTCATTTCCATGAAATAGAATTGTGATGTCTTTTCATCAAGCAAGAATTCAATCGTACCTGCATTTTCATAACCAACAGCTTTGGCTGCGCGTACAGCAGCATCACCAATCTTACCGCGAAGAGTTTTACCGATAGCAATTGATGGGCTTTCTTCAAGTACTTTTTGGTTATTGCGTTGAAGCGAACAATCACGTTCACCAAGGTGAACCACATTACCGTAAGAATCCCCTAAGATTTGAACTTCGATATGGCGAGCCGGGTAAACCACTTTTTCAATGTACATAGCACCATTACCAAACGCTGCCAAAGCTTCTTGAGAAGCTGATTCAAAAGCTGGTACAAGGTCTTGGGCTGATTCAACTTTACGAATTCCTTTACCGCCGCCACCAGCTGAAGCTTTAAGCATCACTGGGTAGCCAAGTTTCTCAGCAACTTCTAAAGCTTGCTCAGCTGTAAATACTTCACCGTCTGATCCAGGAATAACCGGGACATTAGCTGCAATCATTTCAGCACGGGCATTAATTTTATCACCCATTTTGTCCATGATTTCAGCACTTGGTCCTATAAACTTGATATGCATTTCTTCACACATGGTTGCGAATTTTGAGTTTTCACTCAAAAAACCAAATCCAGGGTGAATCGCTTCAGCACCTGTTACAACAGCAGCTGACAAGACGGCATTCATATTAAGATAAGAGTCTGTCGAACGAGCTGGACCGATACAAATTGCTTCATCAGCCAAAATCGTATGCAAAGAATTTTTATCAGCTTCAGAATAGACAGCTACCGTATTGATTCCCAATTCACGTGCCGCACGAATAATACGCACCGCAATTTCTCCACGATTGGCAATTAATATTTTTTTAAACATACGTCTGCTTTTTCCTCCTATTTGGAATGTATTAGCATTCCAGTCAAAATTCTTTTTTTGTCACAGTTTACGTTAAACTACTATTTCTTAACTACCAATAGCAAACGTCAATGTGCCAGAAGCTGCTAATTCCCCATCAACTTCTGCTTTTGCCTCAACCACAGCAATCGTACCACGGCGTTTGACAAATTTCGCTGTCATAATCAATTGGTCACCTGGAACAACTTGTTTTTTGAAACGTACTTTATCCATTCCGGCATAAAAGACCAATTTCCCTTTATTTTCTTCTTTTGAAAGTTCTAAAACACCTGCTGTTTGAGCAAGAGCTTCCATGATGAGAACCCCTGGCATAACAGGGTATTCTGGAAAGTGACCATTGAAAAATGGTTCATTGATTGTCACATTTTTAACAGCAACAATTTCATCATCACTCACTTCAAGCACACGGTCAACCAAAAGCATTGGGTAACGGTGTGGTAGAGCTTCACGAATTTGTTTAATATCAATCATTTAATACGTACCAATCCTTGTCCAAATTCAACAACGTCATCGTTATTTACCATCACTTCTGTCACAATACCATCTTTTGGAGCTGGAATTTCATTCATGACCTTCATAGCTTCAATGATTAACAAAGTTTGACCTTTTTTAACAGCATCACCAACTGATACAAAGGCTGGTTTATCTGGAGCTGGTGCAAGGTAAGCTACCCCAACAAGTGGGCTTGGTACTTCTTCACCTTCAGCAAAAATATCAGTATTGGCTGCTACTTCGGCCTCAGCAGGTGCTGCTGCTTGTGGTGCTTGTGCCGCAGCCACTTCACCAGTTGCTGAAACAGGTGCTGCTTCAGCAACTGGTGCTACAGGCGCAGTGTATTCATTTTTACTAAATGTTAATTCAGACTCACCTGTTTTAAATGAGAATTCACGTAGACTTGACTGGTCAAATTGAGCCATCAAGTCCTTCACTTCAGAAATATTCACGCTTAAGCCTCCCAACGTTTAAATGCTAGAACAGCATTGTGTCCGCCAAATCCGAATGTATTTGAAATGGCATATTCTAATTCTGCTTCTTGACCTTGTCCGTAAACTACATTTGCTTCGATATCTTCTGACAATTCACGAGTACCAGCAGTCATTGGAATGTAGTTATGGCGAATAGCTTCGATAGTTGCGACAGCTTCAACAGCACCAGCAGCACCAAGAAGGTGTCCTGTGAATGATTTTGTTGAAGATACTGGAACATCTTTACCAAGGACAGTGACGATAGCTTTGCTTTCACCTTTTTCATTAGCTTGAGTTGATGTACCATGTGCGTTAACATAGTCAACATCTTCTGGTGAAATGCCAGCTTCTTTGATAGCCAATTCAATAGCTTTTGCAGCACCTGAACCATCAGGAGTTGGTGTTGTTTGGTGGTAAGCATCACAGTTACTACCATAACCAACAACTTCAGCAAGAATTGTTGCACCACGTTTTTGAGCGTGTTCAAGACTTTCAAGAACAAGCACACCAGCACCTTCACCCATAACAAAACCATTGCGATCTTTATCAAATGGAATAGCAGAGCGAGCTGGGTCTTCTGTTGTAGAAAGGGCAGTCAAAGCATTGAAACCACCGATACCAATTTCATTAATTGTAGATTCAGCACCACCAGCAAGAATCACATCATGGTAGCCGAATTTGATTTCACGGAATGCTTCACCGATAGCATCGTTAGATGAGGCACAAGCAGTTGTGATTGATTTACATACACCACGCGCACCAATACGAAGAGCAATGTTACCAGCAGCCATATTTGACAAAGCTTTAGGGATGAACATTGGTTGAATACGTTTGATACCTTTTTCGTGCATACGAATGATTTGCTCTTGCATTTCTTGCAAACCACCGATACCAGATGATACGATAACACCAGTACGGTCACGATCAACTGTATCCATATCAAGTTTTGCATTTTCAAGAGCTTCTAAAGTCGCATAAATCGCATAAAGTGAATATTGATCCATGCGGTTTTTATCTTTACGAACAAAATATTTATCAAAAGGAAAATCATGGATTTCCCCAGCATTATGAACTGGGATTTCAGAATTATCAAATTTAGTAATTGGTCCGATACCAATTTTACCGTCATGAAGATTATTCCAGAATTCTTCTGGAGTATTTCCGATAGGTGATGTTAAACCATAACCTGTTACTACAACTCTATTTAATGTCATTTTTGTCTCCTTTTAAGAGAAATTATACTTCTAATTTTAAACTATTACAGCAAAGCAAACAATAGTTTACATTGCCATACCACCATCAATTGCAATGACTTGTCCAGTCAAGTATTCTTGCTCAGCTAAGAAGCTTGCTACTGTTGCCACTTCTTCAGCTTTACCGATACGTTTCATTGGAATACCAGCCAGAATAGCTTCTTGCATTTTTTCAGGAATCGCATCTGTCATATCTGACTCGATAAATCCAGGAGCAATGGCATTGACGCGAACTCCACGTGCTGCGACTTCACGCGCAACTGATTTTGTAAAACCAATCAAACCAGCTTTTGAAGCTGCATAGTTTGCTTGACCTACATTTCCTGTCAAACCAACAACGCTAGACAAATTAATGATAGCACCCTGACGCGCTCTCGTCATCGGTTTCAAGACTGATTGCGTCATGTTGAAAGCACCTGTCAAATTCACTTTAAGCACTGATTCAAAATCAGCTTCAGTCATTTTCAACATCAATTTATCATTTGTGATACCAGCATTGTTAACCAAAATATCAACAGAACCAAGTTTCGCGATAGCTTCATCAACCATGCGTTTAGCATCATCAAATTGTGACACATCACCAGAAATGACAATAACTTTCACTTGATAATCTTTAAAACTATTAATCAATTCTGCTGAAATTTCTGAACGACCGTTAAGCACCACATTAGCCCCTAGGCTTGCAAAACGGTGGGCAATAGCTAAACCAATTCCGCGGGTTGACCCAGTTACAAAAACATTCTTATTTTTGATATCCATGACTATCTCCTATTTTTCTAGCAAAACACTTAAGCTTGCTTCGTCTTCAACACTTGCTGTTGGAATACTTCTATCAATTTTACGAAGGAAGCCACTCAAAACTTTACCTGGACCAATTTCAATAACTTCTGTCATGCCAAGCTTACGCATAGTCTCGATAGAATCATAAAAACGAACTGGTTCTTTCACTTGTCTAGCAAGTAAAGCTTTGATATCGCCGTACTGCATGACTTTAGCTTCTGTATTTCCAATCAAAGGAATTTCAAAATCAGAAAAAGTCACTTTATCAAGTACTTCTGATAAACGTTTGCTAGCTGGTGCCAACAAAGCAGTGTGGAAAGGTCCTGAAACTTTCAAAGGAATCAGGCGTTTCACACCGCCTTGCTTAAGTAATTCCACAGCATAATTCACAGCTTCAGTCTCACCACCAATCACAATCTGTGCTGGTGTGTTATAGTTAGCTGGTGTCACTACACCCTTAATAGAAGCTTTTTGACAAATCTCTTCAATAAGAGACGCTTCTGTATTCATGACAGCAACCATTTTCCCAGTTCCAGCTGGAGCTGCAGTTTCCATAAATTCTCCACGTTTTGCCACCAAAGCAACAGCATCTTCAAAGTTTAAAGCTCCTGAAGCTACCAAGGCTGAATATTCACCAAGTGAAAGCCCTGCAACCATATCTGCTTTAAAGCCCTTCTCTTGCAATAAACGATAAATCGCAACAGAAGTTGTCAAAATAGCTGGCTGTGTATAGCGTGTTTGATTTAATTTATCCTCTTCCTTATCAATTAAATCACGAAGATTATAGCCAAGAATAGAACTAGCTTGATCAAAAGTCTCCCTTACAATAGGATATTTTTCGTATAAATCACTTGCCATTCCAAGTTTTTGAGCCCCTTGACCAGCAAATAAAAAGGCAATTTTCGTCATTAAATCCTCCCAAACGGAATTTGATTTTTTATTTAAATAGAAATTTTAATCTTTCTCAATGTCAGCCCAACGTTTAGCTTCTTCTAAGATAACTTTTTGAGCTCCATAGTAGAGATCTTTTAAGATTTCTTCACATGTTTCTTCTTTACGAATCAAACCTGCGATTTGACCTGCCATGACTGAACCAGTCACAACATCACCATCGACAACAGCATTACGCAAAGCACCTGCTCCCAATACTTCGATGTCTTCTTTTGTCTTACGACCTGCCAAGAAGTCTTTCTCTGCGTGAGCATATGATGTTGTCAATTTATTTTTAACGGCACGTACTGGATGTCCAACGACAGACGCAGAAATAACCGTATCAATATCTTTTGATTTTAAAATTTTGTCTTTGAAGTTTTGGTGAGCATTAGATTCTTTGGCAACAGCAAAGCGAGTTCCCACTTGAACGGCTTCAGCACCAAGCATAAAGACAGCTGCTGCACCACGTCCATCACCGACACCACCAGCACCAATAACTGGAATACTAACCGCATCAACAACTTGACGCACAAGAGTCATTGTTGTTAATTTACCAATATGGCCACCAGCTTCCATACCTTCAGCGATAACCGCATCTGCACCAAGTTTTTCCATACGTTTTGCAAGCGCAACACTAGGAACAACTGGAATGACAGTGATACCTGCTTCGTGAAAACGTTCCATGTATTTACCTGGATTACCAGCACCAGTTGTGACAACTTTGACCCCTTCTTCAATCACAAGGTCAACAATGTCATCAACAAATGGTGACAAAAGCATAATATTCACACCAAAAGGTTTATCAGTAATTTGTTTAACCTTATCAATATTTGCTTTAACAACTTCTTTAGGGGCATTACCACCACCGATAATACCTAAACCACCAGCGTTTGAAACGGCACCAGCCAAGTCACCATCAGCAACCCAAGCCATACCTCCTTGAAAAATTGGATATTTGATATTTAATAATTCTGTAATACGTGTTTTCATGTTAAACCTTCTTAGTCTTTACCAAACAATAATTTGATAGTCAAACTATCATAATAAGAAGAGAGGGAGTAAGATAAGTTTTCGCTTACTAGCAACCTATCCCACAGCCCTTTCTACTAAATATATAGTGGAGTTAGTTTTTAATTCCAACTCCATCCATGTCATTATTTTGTTTTTTCTTCAACGTAAGCAACCAAGTCACCTACAGTGTTAAGACCTTCTTCAGTTTCGATTTGAATATCAAATGCATCTTCGATTTCTGAGATTACTTGGAAAACATCAAGTGAATCAGCATCAAGTTCATCGAAAGTAGTTTCCAATTTAACTTCTTCTGCTTCTTTACCAAGTTCTTCAACGATAATTTCTTGTACTTTTTCAAATACTGCCATGATTAATTTCTCCTTAATAAATATATATAATATCTCATGCTATAATGCACAAGTTTGTAACTAGATTTTAACAATTAGACTTCCCCATGTCAAACCTCCACCAAATCCTGATAGAAGAATTGTCTGAGAACCATCTAATTTTATAAGTCCCTTATCCACTGATTCTGATAAGAGAATTGGAATACTCGCCGCACTGGTATTACCATATTCCATCATATTTGCCAAAAACTTATCTCGGTCAATAGACATTTTTCGTGCCATTTTGTCCAAAATGCGAATATTAGCCTGATGCAAAAGCAAATAGTCAAGATCTTCAACTGAAACTTCAGAAGCATCAATAAGAGTCTTGATACTCTTAGCCACATCTCTGATTGCAAAATCAAAGATAGCCCTACCATCCATTTTCAAGAACTTATCATCCTCTTCTTTTTCAGAAAATGGCGAAGACAAGCCAACTTTGGCTGATGTCAAGCTAAGACCACGACTTCCATCAGTATTTAATGATTCTGCTAGGAAATGTTTTGTTTCTGTTGCTTCAAGCAAAACACCACCAGCACCATCACCAAATAAAACTGAAGTGCTTCGGTCAGACCAGTCCAGTGTTTTTGACAATGTTTCAGCACCAATGACGATACCGCGCTTATAGATACCCGATTGAATAAATTTATCCGCAGTCGAAAGAGCAAACACAAAGCCACTACATGCTGCTGTCACATCCATGGCAAAAGCATTTACAGCACCGATATTTCCTTGAATACGAGCTGCTGTTGCCGGCATCAGACTATCAGGGGTAATTGTTGCAACAATGATGAAATCAATATCCACAGCTGATAAACCAGCTTTTGAAAGTAGTTTCTTGGCAACTTGCGTCCCTAAATCACTAGTTGTTTCATCTCGAGTGATATGTCGTCTTCTAATTCCCGTACGTGATGAAATCCATTCATCGCTGGTGTCCATGATTTCAGACAAATCATCGTTTGTAATCACTTGTTCAGGGGCATAGGCTGCTGCCTGAGCAATTCTTGCAAATACCATTATTACATTAACTCCTCAAGAAACTGGTGAAGATTTTTAAGCCCTCTCAAAAGAGCTTCTAGTTCTTCTTCATTCATGTCTTCCGCAATATGAGAAACCATATTTTTGTGGAATTTATGATGAAGCCTATCTAATAATCTTCCTTTTTTTGTCAAAGTTAAATGAACCACACGACGGTCCAATTTCGAACGTCGTCTTTCAATATAACCTTTTGCCTCAAGCTTATTTAAACTAGTGGTTATTGTACCGAGGGTCAACATCAACTCACGTGCAATATCACTTGGAGTCACATTAGAATTCTTACCAATAATCTCAATGGTATGCATTTCCTTTAATGAAACATCGTTGAATTGACTTGTTCGCAAACTAGTCTCTTCGATAACCTGAACACGATTAAAAATATCAACCAAATATTCATTAATTCTATTATAATCCAAGATTTCACCTCCTAAATAAACTTTGACAATCAAATTATATCAAACATCAAAATATTTTGCAAGGTATTTCGGGTCAAACTGGAAAAATAATTTAAAAATCAAACTATTATTTACATTACTTTCCTGAAAATTTCGGACGGCGTTTTTCAGCAAAAGCACGAACACCTTCTTTGAAATCTTCCTTAAAAGCTAATTCTTCTTGAAGTTGCAATTCAAGTTTTGTATAGTCTTCCCAGCCTTCATATTGGGCTTTCCAAGACATTTCCTTAATGGCACGGTATGAATTAATTGAACCGCGAAGCAGACGTTTCGTTAACTGATTTGTCGTTCTTTCTAGTTTTTCAGATTCACAAAGACGATAAACAATGCCATATTCAAAGGCTTTTTCTGCATTTACCCCTTCACCTGTCATAGCTAACTGAACCGCACGTGTTGTTCCGATAGCGCGACTCATCAAGAAAAGTCCTCCAGCATCTGGAGCAAGACCAACACCAACAAAGGCTTGAATAAATTTGGCTTTTTCACTTGCGACCACAAAATCCGCCGCAACAGCCATATTTGCTGCTGCACCAGCAACCGCACCATCTACGCTCATAATCACTGGTTTTGGTAATTTTTTCATGGCAAAGGAAATTTTATTAACTAAACTTGCAATTTCAACTAGCGATTCGACGTTATCAGATTCAACCGCACGTTGCATCTCAGCCACGTCCCCACCAATTGAAAAAACTTTACCAACTGCTTGAATGACCAAAATTTTCACAGAATCATCTGTTTTCACTAAGTCTAAAACCTCAAGAATTTCTTGACAAGTTGGAATATTAAAACCATTCGAAATATCTGGGCGATTCAAGGTCAAAGTTGCGACTTCTCCCTTTTCATAAATCACATTATCGAAAGACATCTACCTACCTCCATCAGATGTGATAAAAATAGTTTGATAATTTAACTATTTAGCACCAGCTATTTTAGCACATTATTCATTGATAAATCAAGAGAAAAATGGCATTTTAAGTAATTTAGTTTGACTTTTTAATATTTGAAATATCAAACTATTATAATAAAAAAGTAGGAGTAATCCTACTTTGACATCATTATTTGCTTAATTCTTCAATAACTTGTGTTAGATTGTTCACCAGACGACTTGCCTTACTTTGGTTCATATCAAATAACTGATCTTCAATCGCCCAAACCTCTAAATCGGCAGAGACACCAGCCTGAATACCTTTTTCACTATCTTCAATAACTAGCGTTTCGTCATTGTTAAAGCCAAGTTGTTTTCGTGCTTCTTGATAAATCGCAGGATGTGGTTTTCCCTTTTCAAATTCCTCACCTGATAAAATCACTGAAAAATATGCTAACAACTGAGTTTCCTCAAGAGCTTTCAAAATATCATGTTTAGTTGAGCTAGAAGCTAGCCCTAAACGGTACCCTCTTTCAAAAAGTCCTTTAACCACTTTAAAAGTATCTTCAAAAATCAAGTCTTTGTATGGAAGCGGATGCGTTTTTTTGTAAATAGAATACTCTTTTTGCAGCTGATCAGTATCCCATTTGTCCAAATCATCACGCAAAATGTCTCGCCAGATTTGTTTCATATTACCGCCGATAAAGAAACTAGGTGGTAAGTGCTTTATACTGATCCCTTTGTCAGCCAAAAACTTCTCGCGACGGCGATAATAAAACGTCTCAGTATCGAATAAAACACCATCCATATCAAAAATAATTGCTTTAAATTTTTCCATTCCTCTATTATACTATCTTTTTATTTGAAAAACTACTGACAAGTTTTCAGAATTTTGCTATAATTGTATACGAATTTTAGAAAAGTGGAGAAGGTCATGAAAGTAATCAAATTTGGTGGTAGTTCACTGGCTTCGGCTGAACAACTAAAAAAAGTTTTGAATATTGTGAAATCTGATAACGAACGACGTTTTGTTGTTGTATCAGCACCCGGAAAACGTAACTCAGAAGATACTAAGGTAACCGATGCTCTTATTAAGTATTACAAGAACTACACCTCAGATGATGATGTCACTGCTGCACAAGAATGGATTATTAACCGTTACCAAGCCATTGCAGATGAGCTTGGACTCAGTTCATCAATTATGAGCAAAATTGCAGGTGCGATTACAAATCTTGCGACACTTCCTATTGAATGTAACGAATTCCTATATGACACATTTCTTGCAGCTGGTGAAGATAACAACGCAAAACTTGTAGCAGAATTTTTCCGTAAAAACGGCCTCAATGCACGCTATGTTCACCCTAAAGAAGCAGGTATCATTGTTTCAAGTGAACCAGGAAATGCTCGTATTCTTCCATCAAGCTACGATAAACTCGAAGAATTACGTGATTCGGAGGAAATCCTTGTTATCCCAGGTTTCTTTGGTGTAACAGTTGATGGTCAAATCTGTACATTCTCACGTGGGGGTTCAGATATTTCAGGTTCTATCGTTGCAGCAGGTGTTAAAGCAGACTTGTACGAAAACTTTACTGATGTCGATGGTATCTTTGCAGCTCACCCAGGAGTGGTTCACAAACCTCACACAATCCAAGAATTAACATACCGTGAAATGCGTGAACTTGCTTATGCTGGATTTTCAGTGCTCCACGACGAAGCACTTATTCCTGCTTACCGCGGCAAAATTCCTCTCGTTATCAAAAACACCAACAACCCTGAACACCCAGGAACTCGAATCACACTAAAACACAGTGGACCAACTGTACCTGTTATTGGTATCGCAGCTGATGACGAATTTGCAAGTATCAACTTGTCTAAATACCTCATGAACCGCGAAGTCGGATTTGGTCGCAAAGTCCTTCAAATTCTTGAAGACCTAAATATACGTTGGGAACACATCCCAACAGGTATCGATGACATGTCAGTCATCGTTCGCGAACGTGAACTTACACCAATCAAAGAACAAGAAATCACTTCATACTTAACTCATGAACTTGGCGTAGATGAAGTCTATATTGAACACAATCTTTCAATCATCATGATTGTAGGTGAAGATATGAAAAACCATATTGGTGTCACAGCAACAGCAACCAAAGCTCTCTCCGATAAACACATTAACTTGGAAATGATTTCTCAAGGATCAAGCGAAGTATCTGTCATGTTCGTTACACAAACAGAACACGAAAAGCAAGCCGTTCGAGCACTTTACAAAGCCTTCTTCCGGGCAGAAGAGTAAGCAAAAGACCAGAATCCTCTGGTCTTTTCTTATGGTCTAAAATCTGAGAAATACGG
>NZ_DS572683.1 GCF_000154985.1 Streptococcus infantarius subsp. infantarius ATCC BAA-102 | reverse complement strand
CATTTCCTCTGTCAACAGCTTTTTTAGCTTTTTTTGATTTATTCTAGCCACCTTTTATATTAGCAGCTAATAAGCCCGTTTTTAAGCGTATTATTTGAGAACTACTTTTCTATTGGGAGATAAAAAAAAGAAGGCTCTATGAGCCTTCTTTTGTCTTTTTTGACTGTTTTCTACCTATTATGTAGATTATTCTTCAGAATCATCCATTTTTTCTTTGACTTCATCATATGAAAGAGCATGTGCTTCTTCTGTATCATTTTCTAATTCTTCAGGAACTTTACCTGTTTCATAGATAGATTTAATTTGTGCAGCATCAAGTGTTTCATATTTAAGAAGTGCTTCAGCAATAAGTTTATGTGTTTCACGATTATTATTGATAATATCAGCCGCTTTATTGCGTGCTTCATTTAGAAGCGCACGAACTTCATCATCAATCATTTGTGCTGTTTGAGGTGAGTATGATTTTTCTGGTGAAACTTGACCTGCCATAATAGCATGATTACCCTCATATTGGACTGGGCCTAGTTTTTCACTCATACCATATTCGGTTACCATGGCACGGGCCAATTGAGTTGCTTGTTCAAAGTCATTTGATGCACCAGTTGTTTGAGCATTAAAAATAATTTCTTCTGCAACACGTCCACCCATCAAACCAGCTAATTGTTCTTTAAGATCAGACTTAGAGTGTAACATTTGATCTTCTTTTGGAAGAGCAATCATGTATCCACCAGCACGTCCACGAGGGACAATTGTAACTTTATGGACAACTCGAGCACTTGAAAGCACTAAACCAACAATTGTGTGTCCAGCTTCATGGTAAGCAACCATTTCGCGTTCACGTTGTGAAATAGTACGGTCTTTCTTAGAAGGACCTGCAATAACTCTATCTTCGGCTTCATCAATATCTGAAGCATCAATTTTAGTTTTATTACGACGTGCAGCAACCAAGGCAGCTTCATTCAAGACATTTTCAAGATCAGCACCGACAAATCCAGGGGTTTGTTGTGCAACAACTTTTAAGTTAACATCTTCTGCCAATGGTTTGTTTTTAGCATGTACTCGAAGAATAGCTTCACGTCCTTTAACGTCTGGACTTCCTACAAGAATCTTACGGTCAAAACGCCCTGGACGTAAAAGAGCAGGGTCTAGGACATCGCTACGGTTAGTTGCGGCAATAACAATGATATTTTCGTTTCCTTCAAAACCATCCATTTCAATAAGGAGTTGGTTAAGAGTTTGTTCACGTTCATCATTTCCGCCACCCATACCAGCACCACGTCTGCGACCAACAGCATCGATTTCATCGATAAAGATAATCGCACGTTCAGCTTTCTTAGCATCTTCAAAGAGTGATCGAACACGACTCGCACCGACACCCACAAACATTTCAACAAAATCAGAACCTGAAATTGAGAAGAATGGGACGCCAGCTTCACCAGCAACAGCTTTCGCAAGTAATGTTTTACCTGTTCCTGGAGGGCCTTCAAGAAGGACTCCGGCTGGAATACGAGCACCAAGTGCTTTATATTTCTTAGGATTTTTCAAGAAATCAACAACTTCAACAAGTTCTTGTTTTTCTTCCTCTGCTCCAGCAACATCTGAGAATCTTACTTTAACATCACCTTTATTTTGTGACTTAGCACGATTCTTACCAAAACTCATCGCACCACGTGCACCATTACCACCTTGATTCATCATCATGAAGAAGAAGGCAATCACTAAAATAAGTGGAAGATAAGTTAGTGCCAAAGATAGCCAAGCTCCGCTTGAACTTTCTTGCTTAATGTTTACATCAACGTCAGCTTTTTCAGCTGCTTTAGTAAGTGTATCAATAGAAGAATCACTTGGTAAAATAATTGATGTAAACTCAGTAACTGATGTTGAGTTATTTCCTTCTAAGAAAGGAAGAGAGGCACTTGATTTTGTCTTTTTAGGTTTCGAATACTTACCACTTACTTCAATAATGCTACCGTTTGGCTGGTAAGTAATCGATTTAATATCACCCGCTTTAATTTGTTTAACCAAAGTCGAGTAATTGATTTGCTGGCTTTGTGTACTTGTTCCTCTCAAATAGTATTGAAATGCGGTAATTGCCGCAATAATAACAAGAATATAAATAAAGGAATTTTTAACAAAGCCATTATTTTTGTTATTTTTCATATATAACTAACGACTTTCTACTAATTTGAATAGATTTCTTCTTTCAAAACGCCAACATATGGTAAATTACGGTAACGTTCAGCATAGTCAAGACCAAACCCTACAATAAATTCGTTTGGAACATCGTAGCAGACATAGTCAGCTTCGATGTCAACAACACGACCTTCTGGTTTATCAAAAAGGGTTGCGATTTTTACTGAATTTGCTTTACGGTATTTGAACATATCACGAAGGTATTTTAGAGTACGACCTGTATCGATAATATCTTCGATAAAGACAACATCACGACCTTCAATGTTCGTATCAACGTCTTTAAGGATTTTTACTTCACCACTGCTTTTTACTCCGCCGTGGTAGCTAGAGACAACCATAAAATCAATTTCGACATGTGTGTCGATATATTTAATCAATTCTGCCATAAAAGGTACAGAACCTTTCAAAACACCAATTAATAGAGGATTTTTACCTTCATAGTCTTTTGTAAGTTGTGTGCCTAATTCTTTGGTTTTGGCAATAATCTCCTCTTCAGAATACAACACTTTTTCAATATCTTGTTCAAGCATGACATCACCTATTTCTAATTTTTTCAATATACAATTTGCCCTCCATTATATCATGTTTAGAGGGTTTTCTCAAATAAGTTTTATCAGCAACCTGGACAAAAATAATTTTTCCATCCTGCTCACCGATAATAGCATTAGCACGTTCTTGACTTGGAATTTTCTCATCGATAAAAAGCCTACGCAATTTTTTCGAAAAATCTCCAAAATCAATGCGGTCACCTTCCTGTCTTTTTCTCAAAAGAATAGGATTTAAACTGTAAATGGCTATGCCTTCCTTATCTTTGCTAACAAATTGAAATTGAAACTGACCATAATTGACTATACTGTTATATTCTAGCATCTTTTGAGCTAGTTCCCCATCGGTCTTAGGGCTGATTTTTTTCACTTGAAATGTTTCATAATCTTTAACTAGCCAGTAATCTGATTTCACATGATAGTTAGCATTAGATTTATTTCTTAAAAGATGCAACATTTCCTCAAACTGTCCATGAGACACTTGCAATTCAGGAAAGTTTTCAAGGTAATTTTGAAAAAGAAGGGCTTGAACTGCAGGAGTCTGAGCTAGAAATTGAGAACAATTTGTTGGATCAATATCCTTTGTTAAATCCTGAAAAGCTTGGAAAAGTTGCTGACTTTCATTTCCAAGATAACGAAGGGCTTGTTTAAATTTAGGATTTTCTTCCTCTAAAATTGGAAAATAATGATTCCTAATACGATTTCTCAAAAAATCTAAAGAGCGATTGGTATCATCCTCAAAGTGGAAGATATCAGGTAACTCTTTTTTAGAATATGCCAAAAATGGTCGAATCAATTCACCATCACCAAATGCATTCACGGTTTGCATTCCTGATAAATGGCGTAAACGACTGCCACGTAACAGTCGCATAAAAATCGTCTCAGCTTGGTCATCGGCATGATGTGCTGTTACAAGCGCTGTATAAGAATGCTCAGCCATCAACTCTTTAAAAAACTTATAACGAAAATCACGTGCAGCTGTTTCCGAAAAAGCCCCAGAAAAGTAGGCTACATAAATCGGAATTTGGTGCTCTTTTGCCCATTCTCGCAAATAAGCTTCTTCAGTGTCTGACTCAAGACGTTGTTTATGATTCACGTGAGCAATGGCAATATCTACTCCGAGTTTTTTTCGGTATATATACAAAAAGTGTAGCAGATTCATAGAATCTACTCCACCTGATACAGCTATTAAAACTTTTTTATGTTTGGCAAAATAAGCCTTTTTTTGAATTTCTTTTACTAATTTATCATACATAAGACATCACTTATTTTAAAATATTGTAAACGTCATTAGCGATATTTGAAATATCGTCGTAAGAAGCATTATTGGTAAAAATTGATAATATAAATGGTTGATCAACGTAAACAATAGCAACGTCATGTCTGTAGTCGTAAGCATCACCAATTTTGTGAGCTACTTGGACATTAATATCTTTAGAGATACGTGCATTGTCAAAAGCAGTTGATGACAAATACGAAATGATTTCGCCATTTTGCTGATAAATAGCTTCCATTAAATCAGCAGCTGTTTTAGAAGACATTTGACGTGTCTTCATATCAAAATTAGTATTGGTTACAGCACTAATGTCTGAGGTGAAATGTTCACCATATTGTTTAGCGACATAATAACCTAAAATATTTGTCGCAACGTTATCAGAGTTCTGACAAACAGCTTTTAATAAATCTTCAACGCTGTAATCCTTATTATCAACTGTTTTGCTAATTTTTCCACTACCGCTTGGGTTATAAGCTTTAGCAAAGGTATTCACATCAGCAGTGTATTTTAGTTTATCATCCATCTTAACACTGCCATCCTGAATTTTTTCTTCAACGTAATACAGTGTCGCTAATTTGGCAACACTAGCTGCATACATTGTTGTATCAGGATTAATCCCTGCTGTTTCTTGGGTTGACAGTTGGTTAACGTAGATGGAATAGTTACCTTTATTATACTTCTGATTGAGAACCTGCTGAACTTTTTCCATACGGTTATCAGTATCAGACAAAGCTTCTTCGCTAATCCATCCTTTACCATCAACTTTATAATAAGTTCCATGATGAGTTGTCGCTTTTTGTGAAACAGTAATTGCTGAATAAGCGTTTAAATCTGTCTTCACTTCTTGTGTTCCAACCACATATGGTGATTGATAAACTTGAAAGCCTTCCCTTAGCCAGTAGTTTTCTGACAGTGACTCTTGGCTAAGAATAACATCATCGTAAATCAACTGGCGGCTAGCTTCAATATAATTACCATCTGATAGCTCAAAAACAGGTTGAGAGTTATCATTAATCAGAATGCTAACAATATCCAATTGACTATTAGCAGCGATTGTTCTAGAAACAACTGTTAGATTACTATCTTTATAAATCTCGCTAGTTTTAGCAAGGACTGGATTTGATGGCACAGCATCAAAGTAAGTTGTCGCTACTGCCACACCAGCTGTCAATTGGTATTTTGCTGTATTACTTAAATCAACATTTTTTTCGGTACTAACAACAGAAAGAGAAGTCAAGAAAAATGGTATTAGCATCACTGCGAATAGTTTTTTCATTGGCTCCTCCTTTCATTCTTTTTTAGTTGATTGATGATTTTCTTCTCGTAATTTTTGATTTTCTTCAGCCAATTCTTCTAGCTTTTCATCAGAACAAGCTAAAAATTTTTCAATAGTTTCGATTAAATTTTCCATATTATTTTGGTAATAGATTTGGCAATGGGTAAACCGTTTCGCCTGAGCGTGATAAATAATATTTTGCACGAGCATACTTTTCAACATAGTTCTCGTCTTTTAAGCGATTTGCCAAAACTTTTTCAGCGTCTGTTTCTACAACAAGATTGTCGTAAGTTTTCTGAAGTGACACAACTTTATCTTTACGCTCTTGTAATGTTTGGTAACTTTTAACTAGGTTGTAAGTTGGCAAAATAAACAACAACATAACAACAATCAAAATCCATCCCATAAAACGATTACGTTTACGATTTTCTTCTTCCATGTAACGTTTTTTGGTGTTTTCATCATTGATGTATTGATTGTTCAATTGAACGATATTAGGCTTCTCCATCCGCTTCTATCCTTGTTTCATTAATAATTTCATACATCTTAGTGGCGTCTTCTTTTTTGGTACTATCTTTCATTTCCAAAACGCGCACTGTCAGTAATTTATTTCCAAAACGAATTTCAACTTCGTCGTTAATTTTTAAATCAGTTGATGATTTAGCTAAGATACCATTTACTTTAATACGCCCTTTATCAGCTACTTCTTTAGCAACTGGACGGCGTTTTATAATACGGGATACTTTTAAATATTTATCTAATCTCATAATATTCTACCTCGCAATCTTTTCTATTTTATCACTTTTTTTCAGAAAATAGATGTTTTCAATCTGTTTGTTAAGATAATGTAATAAAAAGAGAGCTTGCGCTCTCTTAGTTCTACTAAAGTTAGATAGACGGTGTTTTAATAAAAAACTAGGGTAGAAACGACAACTCCAACAAAGAAAATAAGCCAAGTGACAGTTAACAAACTAAAGACAAACCACACCTCTCTAAAAAAGTTTATCTTAACCTTTTTCTCTGGATTAAAAAAATTGAGAATGTATGCATAAGTCTGAAGTTCGCGATTTTTTACAATATATAATATTTGAAAAAGAGAATAAGCAACTGGCATTACTAATAAAGTCAAAATGGCAACTACTTGCCCTTTATCAAATAAATAACGTGTTCCAAACACAACTGAAAAAATAAACCAAGAAATTCCTCCAAAGATAAGCCATCTCTTAAATTGCGACTGGTCCACCTGATGTTTCATAGTATCAACGTCTCCTTTAATTAGATGATCTAAGGAAACATCAAAATAATTAGCCATCAACAAAAGTGAATTGATATCTGGGTAAGTCTTGCCTCTCTCCCACTTAGAAATTGTTTGACGTGAAACATAAAGTTTTTCTGCTATCTCTTCTTGAGAGACATTTTTTTCTTTTCTCAATTCAGCTAATCTGCGTTCAAGTTCCATTTTGACCTCCTTGACAATACCAGTCTAAATTTTACCAAAAAGTTTACCATAAAATCTCTTTGCTAAACTAGCTTTCTACTGTCAAAAGGCTTTGACATTTAGTCTTCTTTAGCTTTTCTAGCTTTAATCTCAGCTAGCATGCTACCAAATTTTTGGAGTTCTTCTAAAATTTCATAGTCCTTTTTACCTCTAACATTAAATGTAATTTCAATTCTACCTTGGTTCTCACCGATTCGAGCTTTCAAATCTGTCTTAGAAAGAGCCTCAAAATAATCTTGAGTCAAATAATGTTGTAGCGAAGCTTTTTCAAAACGCACCAAAAGATTATTATCTTTACGTTCAACAAGTTCTGTAAAAGCACTGTCCATGTATGATTTCACCAAACCAATTTCAAGAAGATAAGCGACCTGATCTGGGTATTCTCCAAAACGGTCAATCAATTCATCTTGTAAACTTTGGTAATCTTTAAGACTCTCAATTTCACGAATACGTTTGTAAATCTCAATTTTTTGACGCTCGTCATCAATGTACTCACTTGGTAGATAAGCATCAATTTGTAGATTAATCTCAGCATTACTCTTACGACGTGCCTGAGATTTACCTTGTTTCTTAGCAATCGCTTCTTCTAATAATTGAGAATACATCTCAAAACCGACAGAATCAATAAAACCGCTCTGTGAAGCACCTAAGATATTTCCTGCACCACGAATAGATAAGTCACGCATGGCAATTTTGAACCCAGAACCAAGCTCTGTAAATCCTTTGATGGCATCTAAGCGTTTTTCAGAGACTTCGGTCAAAATCTTATCTGGGCGATACATGAGATAAGCATAGGCAATACGATTAGAACGACCAACACGACCACGAAGTTGATACAAGGTTGACAAGCCCATGTGGTCAGCATTTTCAATGAACAAGGTATTGACGTTAGAAATATCAACACCTGTCTCAATAATCGTTGTGGCAACGAGAACATCGTAAACACCTTCAATAAAGTCCATCAAGGTGTTTTCAAGCTGAATTTCACTCATTTGACCATGAACAAATCCAATACTTGCTTCAGGCACCAATTCTTGTAACTCAGAAACCTTTTGATCAATCGTGTCAACGCGATTGTAAACGTAGAAAACTTGACCACCACGATCAATTTCACGAATAATGGCTTCGCGAATCAATCCAGGATTAGTTTCCAAGACATAAGTCTGAACAGGGTAACGATTTGTCGGTGGTGTTTCAATCACAGATAAATCACGGATACCAAGCATAGACATGTGAAGTGTACGAGGAATTGGAGTTGCTGTTAAGGTTAAAACATCAACTTTAGTCTTAAGCTCTTTTAATTTTTCCTTGTGTTTAACGCCAAAACGTTGCTCTTCATCGATAATAATCAAGCCCAAATCTGCAAACTCTACATCTTTTGATAACAATCGGTGAGTTCCGATAATAATATCAACTTGACCTTTTTTCAATTTTTCCAAAGTGGCTGTCTGCTCTTTTTTACTTTGAAAACGGCTAAGTACATCAACCGCTACAGGATAATTCTCAAAACGCTCTGAGAAATTTGTAAAGTGTTGCTGAGCAAGCACAGTAGTCGGCACTAGAACGGCTACTTGTTTGTGGTCTTTAACAGCCTTAAAGGCGGCACGCATGGCAACCTCTGTTTTACCAAAACCAACATCACCAACCAAAAGTCGGTCCATTGGTTTTTCTTCTTCCATATCGTGTTTGATTTCTTTAATGGAACGAAGTTGGTCTTCTGTCTCTACGTAAGCAAAGTCGTCATCAAACTCTTTTTGTAAATCATCATCTGGTGAGAAGGCAAAACCTTTCAATTGACTGCGTTCCGCATATAGTTTCAACAAATCATCAGCAATATCTTCAACTTGTTTAGAAACTTTTTGTTTCGTTTTTTGGAAACGTCCATCGTTTAATTTATTGATTTTTGGTTCTTTACCATCTGCAGAAACATATTTTGATAGACTTTCAATTTGTTCTACAGGAAGAGAGATCGTTGAAGAACCTTGGTATTGAATGGTCAAATAGTCACGGTGTACCCCATGAATTTCAATAGTTTCAATCCCTAAAAATTGACCAATTCCGTGAACATGGTGAACCACATAATCACCCTTAGAAAGCTCATTGTAATCTTTCAAACGTTCTGCATTACTGATATTTGATCGACGAATACGACGTTTGACTTTTTTATGATAAATTTCGTGCTCAGTGATTAAAACAATTTTATCGTCAGCAAAGTAAAAACCATTTGATAAATTACCGACTACTAATTGAGCTTGATGTTCTTGTAAATCATTTGCACCAACTATCGGCAAATCCAAACCATATTCTTGCAGGTTCTCTTGCAGACGTTCTAAACCATGCTGCGTGTCTGATTGAACTAAAATAGTGGCTCTTGATTTTTGATAACGATTAATCTCATCAATCAAAAGTGGAAATTGATTGAAGAATTCTTGCATCGGGTATTGGGTGAAATTGTGTAATTTATCAAATTTCAGATTTCCCAATCCTTTATGGAAGTTTGAAAAGAAGGTTGCTGGTTGGTATTGACGTAACTCCTTATAAATATCAGCAAAGTAAACCAAACTTGACATAGATTTACCACGCTGTAAATCTTCTGTCAATAGATTAGCAACCTCTAAATCAAACTTAGCATTGCGGTCAACCAACTTTTGAAAATCATCAAAGAAGACTGGTGTCCCTTTTGGAATATAATCGAGAAGTGTCCACTCTTTAGCAAAAAAGAGAGACAAAAAACGTCTAATGTCTTGATGTCTATACTGCTCTTGTGTAGCTGCGTAAAGTTCACTCAAATAAGCTTGTTGGTCATCCTTTGCAGTTTCAAGATACCTCTCAAAAGCTTGACTAGCTCTAGCAAAGTCCTCTTCTGACAAAATCAACTCATCTGCTGGATAAATCGTTACTTGTTCAACATTACTAAGAGATTTTTGAGTCTGTGCATCAAATTGACGAATACCATCAACTTCATCACCAAAGAATTCCAAGCGGTACGGATAATCTGCTGTAATCTCATAGATATCGACAATATCACCACGTCGGCTAAACTCGCCAGGATTCAAAACCTGAGAAACTTTTTGGTAACCAACGTTTGACAAGACCTTTACAACCTTGTCAAGGTTGTAATCCTCTCCGACAATAAAATTCAATTGACTTTCTGAGTAAGTTTTAGGATTTGGCAACAAAACACGAGTACCAACTAGACTCGTAATCAAGATACCTGATTGTTTTTTATCTTGTAAAAAATTCAAAGCTTCTAAGCGAGAATGAGCTTTATCCATCGAAGCAAAAATGAATTCTGCAGCAGCAACATCATCCGCAAAAAACGTATAAACCTTATCTTCACCAATCAAACTAGATAAATCACTAGCCAATTTTTCAACTTCATTTTGAGTTGAGGTGATAATCACTACTTTTTCTTCATTAGCTTGATAAGCTGAAGCTATAGCAAGAGCTCTACTTGCTCCTGACAAGCCCATAATAAGCTGTCTACCAAGATTAGACACGCCTGCATGCCAACTTTGGATTAGCTTATTTTGGCTAAATAAATCGATAATATTCATAGATTTACCCATTAAATTTTTGCATTGTTTTTACAAAATCAGCTTCCTGTAAATAAAATTGAACAGCGTCATTAACTTTTTCTAGTGTGTTAGTGACTGTGATATAGTCATCCTTGTCAAATTTTCCAAGCACATGGTCAACAACTGAGCGACCTTGTTTAGGACGTCCAATCCCAACTTTAATACGGTCAAACGCTTGTGTCCCTGTGTGTGCAATAATTGACTTGATACCATTATGACCACCAGCTGAGCCTTTTTGACGAAGACGAATACGCCCGACTTCCATATCTAGGTCATCATAAATCACCATAAAATCTTCAATGGCAATATTATAATAAGTCAGCAAAGCATGTACCGCAATTCCTGAATTATTCATAAATGTAGTTGGTTTGACCAAGTACACTTTTTCACCATTGATAAAGGCAGAGCCAACTTCTGCTTTGAAGTTTTTGTCTTCCGAAAAAGTCACATTCAAATCTTCAGCTAGACGATCAATTGCCATAAATCCGATATTGTGGCGTGTTTCGTGATATTTACTGCCTGGATTTCCCAGACCAACGATCATTTTTACCATTATTTTTTCCTTTCAAATGTCAAAAGGGCTGGAAAAAATTTTTCCAACCTCATTTGATTTTCAATTATTAGTTAGCTTAGACGTTAAAGCGGAATTCCATGATGTCACCATCTTGAACCACATATTCTTTCCCTTCTTCACGAAGACGACCTGCCTCTTTAACAGCTTTTTCTGAACCGTATTTGATTAAATCATCATAAGACATTGTAATCGCACGGATAAATCCACGTTCGAAGTCAGAGTGAATGATACCAGCTGCTTGAGGAGCTTTAATACCACGTTTGAATGTCCAAGCGCGAACTTCTTTTTCACCTGCAGTGAAGTAAGTTCCAAGACCTAGCAAGTGGTAAGCTGCACGAGTCAATTTGTCGACACCAGATTCAGTCAAACCAATGTCTTCAAGGAAGAATGCTTTGTCTTCGTCATCAAGTTCAGAGATTTCTTCCTCTGCACGCGCTGAGATGACAACAACTTCAGCATTTTCAGTTGCTGCGAATTCACGAATTTGTTTTACGTATTCGATATCGTCTGGAATAGCAACTTTATCTTCGTCAACATTTGCTACGTAAAGAACTGGTTTTGTTGTCAAAAGGAACAATTGTTTAACAATTTTTTGTTCATCTTCTGTAAATTCAATTGTACGAGCTGATTTACCATCTTCAAGTACTGGTTTGATTTTTTGAAGAACGTTAAATTCTGCAACAGAATCTTTGTCTTTTTGTGTACGTGCTACTTTTTCGACACGCGCATAACGTTTATTAACAGATTCCAAGTCAGCAAGAATCAATTCCAAGTTAATAGTATCGATGTCAGCAAGTGGGTCAACAAAGGCATCTTCACGCCCTTGTTCACGCATAACGTTCTCGTCATCAAAAGCACGAACAACGTGAACAATCGCATCAACTTCACGGATGTTAGCAAGGAATTTGTTACCAAGACCTTCACCACGAGAAGCCCCTTTTACGATACCTGCAATATCAGTAAATTCAAATGTTGTTGGAACTGTTTTTTTAGGTGTGATAAGTTCAGTTAATTTTTGTAGACGTTCATCAGGAACTTCTACCATACCAACATTAGGATCGATTGTCGCGAAAGGATAGTTAGCAGCTTCCGCACCTGCTTTAGTAATCGCATTAAAAAGAGTTGATTTTCCGACGTTTGGTAAACCAACAATACCTGCTGTTAAAGCCATATTTTATTAGTCTCCGTTAAATTTATTCAATCACAACTATTATAGCATAAAATCACTTAAAAAAGCCCGCTATATGCGCAGACTTAATGATTTTAAATATTATAATACTTTCTTCAACTTGCGTTCAAAATCATGACGGCTCATCATGACAATATGATCACAATTGGTGCAACGAATTTTAATATCTGCTCCAATGCGAATCACTTCCCACTCGTTGGCTTTTTTGCCAGTTGCTTTAACGGTACACGCATGAGGTTTCTTCATCTCAACAAGACTTCCGATTTCGTACATGATTTCTCCTTTACAAATAAATATAACGTTTTTGCGGTATTAGTGTGACTTCATCAAGCGACACAATTTCACCATCAATCTCAATTAAACTTTTTTCAAGATTTTTTATGGTCACACTTTTGTAGGGATGATGCTGCAGGTAAGGGAAATGCTCATGCACTTTAAGAACTAAACTTAATAAAACAAGCACACGTTCCCACAAGGTTTCACCTTTGGCATACATGCAGTCTAGCTGTTCCAAATAAGCTGTGCCATGGGGCCAAATCATAACACCACTACCAAAGTAAGTATTATTAGCCAGCGAAAAGAAAAACTGATTTCTAAGTTCAAGGACTTCTCCTGCTTCTGTCTCTAGACAAAGTGAAGCAAAAGCTGGTTTCTTAATCAAGCATTGAATCGCTGTTAGGATGTAAGTCAATTTTCCTAAATGATATTTGTTCAGTTTAGCTTTTAGCTGATACTGTTCAACATGATTAATAACCCAAGAAGCAAAACCCAAATCTAAACTGTTTAAAACCAAGCCATTTTGGTAAGTATAAACCGTAATTTCTTTTGGAGCTTGTTTAGTCGATTCAATAAGGTGTGTTAATTCTTTTTTCAATCCAAGAGCACGCGCAAAGTCATTTCCAGACCCTACTGGATAATAAGCAAATGGAATATCAGCTGGCAGGTAATATAAAACTTTGGATAAGGTACCATCACCGCCAAGAATCAATAATCTATCTTTATCAAGTTGAAAGGTCTCTAAAACATCATTGACTTGATTTTATTCGTCATCTGGATATCGCGTCAGAAAAACAGCCATCTCTTGATTAAACTCATTTTTCAACCTTGTAATAACTTCTTTGGCAGTACGATTTCCTGAATGAGGATTAGCAATAATATAAAGTGTCATATCAAGAAATATTATAACATAAAAAGCAAGAGCACTGTATAGACAGTGCCCTTGCTGGAGATTATGAAAAAGAAAAGTTTTAGGATGATTATAGTATACGAATTCATCCTTAAAGTTTCCTTAAAGATTTTTAGTTTGTACGAACCGGTGTGATTAATTGGATAAAGTTTTCAGCATCATCACCTGGCATCAACGTAAATGGACGAACTGGTGAGATAAAGCGAATCACAACTGTTTCACTCTTCAAGGCTTTAAGAGCTTCAATCAAGTAAGTTGGGTTAAAGCTGATTGTCAAATCGCTACCTGATTGATCAATAATATCCAATTCTTCGTTAACTTTACCAACTTCAGGAGAGTTAACGTGAGCTGAAATGCTGTTATTTGTAATCTCAACCTTAACAGTACCATTTTGTGTGGCATTTGAAATCAAATGAGCACGTTCCATAGCTGAACGAAGAGCACCTGTATTGAAGGTTACTTCTGTTTCAAATGAATTTGTCAACAAACGGTCTGTATCAGGATAATTTCCCTCTAATAGACGTGTATAGAAGCTAATGTAGTCACTTCTGAAAAGCATTTGACTATCTGAGAAGAAGACTTCTACTGTTTCAATATCATCTGTGAAAACTGCTGCAAATTCACGAAGAGATTTACTTGGAATAACAACGTTAAAGTCGTTTGAAGTATTGTCCAAAGTTAATTTGCGTTGGCTCATGCGGTGTGAGTCAGTAGCAACCGCTTTGAAATCTTTGTGGTCGCTAAGCACCATGTGAACACCAGTTAAAATTGGACGACTTTCTTGAAGGCTAGCTGCAAAAGCTGTTTCTGTAATGATTGACTTCAATAATTTTGTTTCAATAACAAGAGGATTTTCAGTAGCCATTTCTTGAAGACGTGGGTAAAGGTCAACATCTTTCCCTTTAAGAGTGATTTCTGATTTACCACTTGTCAAAACGATTTGGTGATGTTCAATTTCTTCAAAATCTAAAGTAACATCTGGAAGACTTGAAACAATGTTAATAAAGAAGTTTGCTTCTAATAGAACTGCACCTGATGATGTAATCAAGAGACCTGCATTTTCATTAGAAGTTGGAATAGTATTTTCAATTGAAATTTGTCCATTTGAACCTGTTAAGGTGATGTTACTATTTTGAACTTCAATTTTGATAGTAGATAACACAGGAATTGCATTCTTCGAAGAGATTGCTCTCTTGGTAGCATTCAACGCTTGAAGAAAGAAGGATTTATTAATTGAGAATTTTATCATGAAGATAACTCCTTTAATTTATAAGTATTAAGTTAGTAGTAGTAGTAGGTCTTGTTTATACTGTTGATAACTCCAAAAATGCTATAAAAATCGAGGAATAAGAGTTGTTAACAACCTGTGGATAAATCGCAGATTTTTTTGCTACTTATCCACAACGCTTATTTGATCTTGTTTTTGATGGTTTCAATTTCGATTCGCAAACTATCGTCTTGGGCCAGCATATTTTTGATTTTATTATAGGCATGAAGAACGGTAGAGTGGTCACGACCCCCAAATTCTTTTCCGATTTTTGGAAGAGAGTTATCAGTCATCTCACGCGCCAAATACATGGCTACCTGACGTGCCAAAACAATATCTTGTGTACGTTTAGTAGCTTTGATTTCTTTGACAGTGACTCCGTAGAATTTCCCAACTTGACTTTGAATTTCTTCTATTGGGATAACCGTCATTTTCGGACCATCTTGTTTACGTGCTCGGATGGCTTCAGCAGCAATATCGACGGTGATGGTTTGGACTTTTTTAATACTTGCCACAAGGCTAATATCTTTTAAAGCCCCTTCGAGGTCACGGACGTTAGAATCAAATTGACCAGCAAGATATTCAATGGTATCCTGCGGGAACACAAAATCATATTCTTGAGTTTTATTGGTCAAAATTGCCACGCGTGTTTCAAAATCAGGCGGCGTGATATTGATTGTCAAGCCCCATTTGAAGCGCGTGACCAAACGTTGTTCCAGATTGTCGAGATGATCTGGCGTGCGATCACTGGTCAGTACGATTTGTTTGTTGTTATCGTAAAGAGCGTTGAAAGTGTTGAAAAACTCTTCTTGCGTACCAGATAATGTTTTTTTGGCGAGCGATTGAATATCATCAATCAGCAAAACATCAAGATTACGGAATTTTTCTTTCAATTCTTCCATAGTATCTAATCGAATATGGATAACAAATTCATTGATGAAATTTTCAGCTGTGATGTATTTTACACGCGCTTTGGGGTTATTTTGCAATACCGCATTACCAATGGCATTTAACAAGTGAGTTTTTCCTAGTCCAGGTCCACCCCAGATAAATAAAGGGTTGTAAGTAGTCCCTGGAGCGTCCGCAACGGCATAAGACGCAGAAAAGGCCCAACGGTTTTCATCACCTTGGACAAAGTTGTCAAAAGTATACTTTGTATTTAAATCTGAATCAACCTGGGGCAGGTAGTTTTTTTGTGGTGTTTGGAGAACTTGGGAAGTTGCTTCTTCTACTGCTTGCTTATTAGCTAAATCTTCTTCGAAGACATAGTTCACGACAATTTCAGCATTATAAACTTCAAAACCAGCCGTTAAAATGATTGGTTTTAAATTTTTATCCCAAAAGAGTTCTTTCATAGGATCTAGGTAAATCGTCGCCGTATTTTGCTCAATTTGAATTAATCGAGCATCTAAAACAAAAAATTCATAAGTTGCTTGTTTTAGTTGACTTTTTGCCAGTTCAAGGACCCTATTCCAAAAAATTTGTTCATTTTCAGTCATAGTCTATTCCTTTTTGTGGATAATTCATAAATTATTTTAACATAAAATCTCAAAGTTTTCCACAACTGTGAAAATAAAAAATCCACACTGTTTATAGGAGTTTTCCACAGGGTGTGGACAACACAAAAAAAGGCCTAAAATCAGTGATTTTGGCCGCTTTTTCTTGTGGAAAACTATGAAATTGAAAAAGAGAAATTCACAAGCTATTTTAGCCTGTTGATAATTCTGTTTAAGTCTTCTTCTGATTGAAAATGTAATTGTAAGTCTCCTTTAAAGCCACTTTTAGAAAGTGATAAGGTGACAGGAAGACCTAATAATTTTGATAATTCTTCTTCTTGATGACGGATAAAAATATCTTTTTTGCTTACTTTAGTAGATGTTTTTTTCTTTTTAGTAGATTTTACAGCTTGTTCGAGTTTGCGAACGCTCATATCCTCGCTCAGAATTTTTTGGTACCACTTCTCCTGCTCTTTTTCGTCCTTAAGCGTCAGCAGCACGCGTGCGTGTCCTTGAGACAACTCTCCTTTCTCGACAGCGTGAGAAATATTGGCAGGTAAATTTAATAAGCGCAAGCAATTAGTGATATATGGTCGTGATTTTCCCATAAATTGTGCCAACTCTTCGTGAGTCATTTGGTTTTTATCGAGCAATTGCTGATAAGCTTTGGCTTCTTCAATAGGATTGAGGTCAGAGCGCTGCAAATTTTCGACAATAGCAAGCTGCATGCTTTCTTTATTAGTGATATCTTTTATAATTGCAGGAATTTCGCTTAAACCAGCCATTTTTGATGCTTTAAGACGTCTTTCGCCTGCAATGAGCTCATAACCAAAAATATCTGATTTACGGACGATTATCGGCTGTATGAGGCCGTTTGCCTTTATTGAGCGAGAAAGTTCTTCTAATTCTTCTGGTTTAAATTTCAAGCGAGGTTGATAAGGATTTGGTGCAATATCGTCAATAGGTATGAGATTAAGTGTTTCAATCATAGTTTTTTCCCTTTAAAAAATGAAGCTGAGAAGCTCAGCCTCATTAGTTTTTAGTTTTAAGTCAAATTATTGATTTGATGAAGAGAGGTCTTGTGTTGTTTTCGTTAATTTAATAGTTTCTGTTTTCTTGTCAGTACCACGATAGAAGGTTACTTTAATAGAATCTCCAGTTGAATGACCGTAAAGAACACTTTGAAGATCTGTGATAGAAGAGACATCTTTATCATCGATAGCTGTGATTACATCGTATTTTTTAAGTGTTCCTTCAGCAGGCATACCTGATTGAACTGAAGCAACGACGATACCAGATGTGACGCTAGTTGGAATATTTAGTCGACTGATTGTTGTTGTTGATAAATCGCTTAGGTTAGCCATTGTGATACCAAGTGCTGGACGAATAACTTTTCCGTTTGCTTCTAATTGATTAATAATTTTAACCACATCATTAGCTGGAATAGCAAATCCCATACCTTCTACAGAATTACCTGATCCAGAATCTGAGGTAGAAGAGATTTTACTTGAATTAATACCGATTACTTGTCCTTCAATGTTAATCAAAGCACCACCAGAGTTACCTGGGTTAATAGCGGCATCAGTTTGGATAGCATTGGTTGAAATTGTGTCGCCATCGTCGTTAGTCATTGTAACTGTACGGCTTAGACTTGAGACAATTCCTTGTGTCACAGAGTTAGCATAATCAGTACCTAGAGGGCTACCAATAGCGATGGCTGTTTCACCAACAGTAACTTTATCTGAATCAGCAAATTCAGCTACCGTTGTGACTTTATCAGAAGCAATTTTGACAACGGCGATATCTGAGTATGTATCGGTACCGACTAATTCACCGACTACTTTTGTACCGTCAGAAAGCATAATTTCGATTTGACTAGCACCATCGACAACGTGGTTATTAGTAACAACATAAGCAGAATTGCCGTCTTTTTTGTAAATAACCCCAGAACCTTCACTAGCGATACTTAAATCACTATCTGATCCATTATTAGTGTTATTGTCTAAATTTCCACCAAACATTTGCATATACAAATCATCTGAAGAGCTATTTGATTGATAATTGATGACTGATACGACTGCTTCTCTCACTTTTTCGACAGCTTTTGTCGTATCATTAGTATTTGAGTAACTTACTTTACTTGTTGTAGTTTTTGTACTTGAACTACTAACATTATTGATTGAGATGCCAGCCATATTCAAAATGAGTAAGGTCCCAGCAACTCCTCCGATGAAACCAACTAAAATAACGGATAGTGGTTTAAGGATTTTTTTGTAATTGACTTTTTGAAATTTTATTTTTTTCACGTCTCTTCCTCCTTTTTTTATTCACGGATAGCATATAAAAGACGACTTAATTATACCTTAAAAGATAAAAAAATAAAGTAATCCACAGGTTGTGGAAAACTTTTGAAATTTGTTCAAAAATCCTCAAAATATAGCGTTATTGAGCCTAATTACAGATTGTTAATATGTGGATAATGTGTGAAAAGCTTGTGAATATGTGGTAAAATAGAAAACATGAAAGTAAAAATTATTGCTGTTGGAAAATTAAAAGAAAAATACCTAAAAGATGGTATTGCAGAATACGGAAAACGCATGATTCGCTTTGCCAAATTTGAAATTGTTGAGTTGTCCGATGAAAAAACACCAGATAATGCGAGTGAGGCGCAAAATCATCAAATCATGGAAAAAGAGGGTGACCGTATTTTAGCTAAAATCTCTGAGCGCGATTATGTCATTGTTTTGGCTATTGAAGGTAAACAATTCCCATCAGAAGAATTTAGTAGGATTATCGCTGATGCAACTTTGAGAGGTTATTCGGACATTGTATTTGTCATTGGAGGTAGCCTAGGTTTAGCTGACAAGGTAAAAAAACGTGCAAATTTAAAAATGAGTTTTGGTTTACTAACTTTACCTCATCAGTTAATGCGCTTAGTTTTAGCTGAGCAAATTTATCGAGCTTTCATGATACAACAAGGAAGTCCTTATCATAAGTAAAAAGCTGTTCAATATTTGAACAGCTTTTTTTAGTTTCATGTGAAACACTACTAGTAGAAAAAATAAAAAAACCGGCTAAAACCGGCTTAAGATTTGATCCCAGCAGGATTCGAACCTGCGACCGTTCGCTTAGAAGGCGAATGCTCTATCCAGCTGAGCTATGAGACCATATCAACTTAACCATTCTATCAAAATAACAGCTTTTCTGTCAACTAAAAATCTAACTTTACACTGGCCTGCTTGGTTTTTAAAAAGTAAAGAATAAGTAAAAGAAAAAATTAGCTTTTTTACTAGTAAACAATTTCTTCTTTACCGAAAGTTCACCTGTAAATGCTTGATATTAAAGGCTTTTTAGCACGTTAAAATTGTTTGAATTTTTTGGCGATAATTTAGTGCAAAAAAACTTACAAAAAAAGTAAAAAAATTAGAAAAAAACTATAGACAAAGAAAAAATATCTGGTATAATAATAAGAGTGTTGAGGGGAAATCCTAAAACTTCTGGTCCGTTGGTCAAGGGGTTAAGACACCGCCTTTTCACGGCGGTAACACGGGTTCGAATCCCGTACGGACTATAAAACTACTGCTTAGCAGTTTTTTTATTTATCCGGCATAGCTCAGTTGGTAGTAGCGCATGACTGTTAATCATGATGTCGTAGGTTCGAGTCCTACTGCCGGAGTGATAAGACACCTTCCTAAGTTTTACTTAGGATTTTTTATTGCCTAAAAAGAGCTAGAACAATTGTTCTAGCTCTTTTGGTGTTTATTTATCGCTTTCTAGATAATCAAGTGAACAAAAAAAGTATCCCT
>NZ_DS572684.1 GCF_000154985.1 Streptococcus infantarius subsp. infantarius ATCC BAA-102 | reverse complement strand
CTTAAGGCTTTTTTTATACTCAATTATCATCATTAGTTAGCTTTTCGAAACATTTTGATCAAACTATAAATGATATAAGCTAAATTTCCCAAAAACAAGGCTGACCACAGATAAACAAAAACTTTTTGATGGTGCTCAATATTGTAAAAAACGGCAACTAGATAAATCACCAAATAAACCAATGACATGATTGGAAATGTTTTCTTCTTTTGCTGCATAACTCACTCTCCCTTTAACCGTCATATCATAACACAATTTGAATACGCTGTCCATATCGCCAATGATTTTTTAATAAGTATTTACATTATAATTGAAAGGGATATCTCATAAATTTGTTACGTTTATATTTTTGGAAAACGTTTTAGGATAAACTTCTTTTCCCCGACATCGCAAAGAGAGTGCTATAATAACTTTAACTAATACTCAGATCCAATTCCCTATTTTGCTCAAAAAGAAAGGATTTAATTATGGTATGTGGTAAAGTTAAGCAAATAAAGGATACAAAAGACAGGCTATTTTGTTCCCTCATCTGCCTGATGAAAGACAAAAACTACGAAGACATCAAGATTAAAGATATTCTCGAAATCTCCCAAGTCTCAAGAAGAACCTTTTATCGTCACTTCGCTAATAAACAAGAACTCTTAAATTACTATTTTGAAAAGGTAATCGATGAGTATCTAAGAGAACGCCAAAACTTCGCTCAATCTGAAAGTTTCGAAGAAATGGTGGCTGGTTCATTAGAATTTTGGTATCATAAGCGAAACGTTTTATCAATCTTAATCAAGCACCAACATTTTGATCTTTTCTTTCACCAATTCAACCGACGTACCAAAGAAGTCTATGACAGCATTACCCTCCCTTGGTTTGCTTACAGCGGTGATGTGACAAAAATTAAGTTTGCCATGGATTTTATCATCGGTGGATACTACAATGTTTTGCGTCATTGGTTAAGCAAAGAAAATCCTGAAGGACCTGAAGTTATCGCTGGCGAAGTCAAAAAAATGATTGTAAAACTAACAGAATTTTTCAATCTTGACACTTATCAAGAAACTGATATAACTACAGAAAGATAAGAGCTCTGAGAATTCCAGAGCTCTTATCTTTTTAGTAAAATTAAAACACTTGATGTAACATGACTAAAATGAAAATCAATACAATCAATGATAAGATTTGAATAAATTTGATTTCACTTGCTAAAAGTATGGGGTAACTTCTCAGATTAGTCTTTTTACGATACCATTTTGACCAAAAAATCCCTGCCTCTCCAAGGATAAAAGTAAGAAATGGATAAATAAAAAGATTAATCCTACTTTCTTTACCAACCATTAAACCATTATTAAAATGAAGTGCATCTTCTTCTGGTGAGAGTAGAACAAAGGCGATAGTTACTAGAAATATAACACCATATAGCAACCTAACATACAACGAGAATCTCTTCATCTGACTTCTCCTAGCAAGTACTGTTACTCAAATTTTAGTCTTCCACTTCACAATTGTCAACAAAAAAACCACCAGTCAATTGACTAGTGGTTCTGTTTTATTAAGCTACTTGAGTAGTTACTCTATTATTTAAGAGTAACTGAAGCTCCAGCTTCTTCAAGTTTAGCTTTGATTTCTTCAGCTTCAGCTGCAGCAACACCTTCTTTGATAACTGATGGTGCACCATCAACGATAGCTTTAGCTTCTTTAAGACCTTCGCCAGTGATTTCGCGAACAACTTTGATAACGCCAACTTTTTTGTCGCCAGCAGCAGTCAATTCAACGTCGAATGAATCTTTAGCAGCACCAGCATCGCCAGCACCAGCAGCAGCTACAGCTACAGGAGCAGCCGCAGTTACACCAAATTCTTCTTCGATAGCTTTTACAAGATCGTTAAGCTCAAGGATTGTAGCTTCTTTAATTTCAGCAATAATGTTTTCAATGTTCAATGCCATTGTGGTTTCCTCCAATAATTGTTTTTAAAATGTAGTTTGTAGCACTAAGCAGCTACCATCTGACGTGAGATTAAGCCACGTCTTCTTCTTTTTCTGCAACAGCTTTGACAGCGTATGCAACGTTGCGAACTGGCGCTTGAAGTACAGAAAGGAGCATAGAAAGCATACCTTCTTTGTTTGGAAGAGATGCAAGAGCGTTAACTTCTTCAACTGATGTGAATTTACCGTCAACAACACCACCTTTGATTTCAAGAGCTTCCGCAGTTTTAGCGAATTCGCTAATAACTTTAGCTGGTGCGATAACATCTTCGTTAGAGAATGCTACTGCAGATGGTCCAACAAAAAGTTCTTTAAGATCATCAAGACCTGCTTGTTCAGCTGCACGAGACAAGATTGAGTTTTTGATAACTTTAAACTCAACTCCGCTCTCACGAAGTGAACGACGAAGAACTGTATCTTGTTCAACTGTAAGACCACGTGAATCTACAACAACGATAGATGCAGCTGCCTTCATTTTTTCAGCAACAAGATTAACCTGTTCAGCTTTTTTAGCAATAATTGCTTCACTCATTAGTTTTACCTCCGTTTTTATTTTTGGGCTAGGCACAAAAAAATCGCACCTAAACCTAGACACGAAAGTACAAATACGTTTTTTAAGAATTACGTTTTGTGCCTCGGCAGGAATATTATGAGCACGCTCCCCTGCTGTCTTAGGTCAGTTTTATTTCAAAACCTTAATCATTGTAACTTATATTTTTCTAGCTGTCAACACTTTTTTACTTTTTTTGCTTGATTTTTTTATTTTTACTCTTTTCTACTATTAAATAACACGCTAATTGACTTTTGAATTTTTCTAACAAAACTCTAAAATCATATTATAGTATTAGTTTTAAAAATATCAAACGCTTACTAAATAAAAAAATTATATTTTCTGCGCATAATAATTTGACTTTTACTGACCAAAGGTGTATTATATCCTCAGAAGGTGATTGATAGGAACAATTGATAAATCTCTTTAAATACGACCTCTCTACTCCGATATGTAAAGACTAAAGAGATTCGACCTTCAATCTTCCAAATCATAGCATAATATCATTTGGAATTATTTTAAGAATGAAAAGAGGTAATTATACATGGCAAACAATCAATTTTACGGAAGAGATCCTTTTGGAAATATGGATGATATCTTCAACCAATTAATGGGAAACATGGGAGGATACAATTCAGAAAATAGACGTTACCTAATCAATGGTCGCGAAGTAACTCCTGAAGAATTTGCTCAATACCGTCAAACTGGTAAATTCCCAGGAAATGCTGATTATCAAGAAGGTGCTCCTACTTCTGCACCTAAAGAAGATGGTATCTTGGCTAAACTTGGAACAAACTTAACTGAACGTGCTCGTAACAACGAACTCGATCCCGTTATCGGACGTAACAAGGAAATTCAAGAAACAGCTGAAATCTTGTCTCGTCGTACAAAGAACAACCCAGTTCTAGTCGGGGATGCTGGTGTTGGTAAAACAGCTGTCGTTGAAGGATTAGCGCAAGCTATTGTTAACGGTGACGTGCCTGCTGCTATTAAGAACAAAGAAATCATCTCAATTGATATTTCAGGCCTTGAAGCTGGTACACAATACCGTGGTAGCTTTGAAGAAAACATTCAAAACTTGGTAAATGAAGTCAAAGAAGCTGGAAACATTATCCTCTTCTTCGATGAAATTCATCAAATTCTTGGTGCCGGAAGCACTGGCGATGGTCAAGGTTCTAAAGGTCTGGCTGATATCTTGAAACCTGCTCTTTCACGTGGTGAAATAACAGTGATTGGTGCAACAACTCAAGATGAATACCGTAACACTATCTTGAAGAATGCTGCCCTTGCTCGTCGTTTCAACGAAGTTAAGGTCAATGCTCCTTCTCCTGAAGATACCTTCAAGATTCTTCAAGGTATTCGTGATCTTTATGAAAAACACCACAATGTTATCTTGCCAGATGAAGTCTTGAAAGCAGCGGTTGATTTTTCAGTACAATACATTCCACAACGTAGCTTGCCAGATAAGGCTATTGACCTTTTGGACGTGACAGCAGCTCACTTGGCAGCACAACATCCAGTAACTGATGTTAAATCACTTGAAAAAGAAATTGCAGAACAAAAAGAAAAACAAGAAGCTGCTGCCGCTAAAGAAGACTACGAAGCAGCCCTTAATGCTAAAGTGCGTATCGAAGAATTGCAAAAACAAATCGACAATCACACAGAAGATAAAAAAGTCACTGCAACTGTTAACGACGTGGCTGAATCCGTAGAACGTATGACTGGTATTCCAGTATCTCAAATGGGTGCAACGGATATCGAACGTTTGAAAGATATGGGTAACCGTTTGCAAGCTAAGGTTATCGGTCAAGATAAGGCCGTTGAAGCAGTGGCACGTTCCATCCGTCGTAATCGTGCAGGATTTGACGATGGTAACCGTCCAATCGGTAGCTTCCTCTTTGTAGGACCTACTGGTGTTGGTAAAACTGAGTTGGCTAAACAATTGGCCCTTGATTTGTTCGGTACCAAAGATGCTATCATCCGTTTGGACATGTCAGAATACAGCGACCGCACAGCCGTTTCTAAATTGATCGGTACAACAGCTGGTTATGTTGGTTACGATGACAACAATAACACACTTACTGAACGTGTTCGTCGTAACCCTTATTCAATCATCCTTCTTGATGAAATTGAAAAGGCAGACCCTCAAGTTATCACCCTTCTCCTCCAAGTTTTGGATGATGGCCGTTTGACTGATGGTCAAGGTAATACTGTAAACTTCAAGAACACAGTCATTATCGCAACTTCAAACGCTGGCTTTGGTTACGAATCTAACTGGACAGAAGATGATGATAAACCAGAACTCATGGATCGTTTGAAACCTTACTTCCGTCCTGAATTCCTTAATCGTTTCGACGCAGTTATTGAGTTCTCACACTTAGATAAGGAGGACCTTTCTAAGATTGTCGATCTTATGTTGAATGAAGTTAACAAGACTCTTTCTAAGAAAGGCATTGAGTTGTCAGTTAGCGAAGCTGCTAAAGCCTATATGACAGAAGAAGGCTATGATGAAGTTATGGGTGCTCGTCCACTCCGTCGTGTGGTTGAACAACAAATCCGTGACAAAGTCACAGACTTCCACTTGGATAACCTTGATGCTAAACACCTTAAAGCTGATATGGTTGACGGAGAACTTGTTATCAGCGAAAAATAAGCCTATCAAGGCACTCCAATTTCTAAGCACTCCTAATCTCTTAAAAGCTCAACCCAACTTATCATGGGTTGGGCTTTTTCTACCATAATATAGGACAAGTATGATTTTTCTAAAAACCCCCTAGTACCTTATCTTATAAAATGTTACAATATGACTGTTAACTCTATTAGAAAGAAGGACATGGTGTGAATGATTTAGAATACATGCCTCAGAACAGTCGTTTTGAAGCTGTTTTACTCGGATTTTTAGGTGGTGCCCTAGACGTCTATTGCCAAATTCAATTTGACACACTTGTTGCCACCCAAACCGGAAATATTCTTTTTCTTATCGCTGATATCAGTCATAGTTCACTTCATCAGACACTTATCCGCTTGTACTCAGTCTTATTCTTTTCACTCGGATTTATGTTTGGATTGCGTGTACGTGCCAAAGCCAAAACAGCCTTTTGGCGTGCCTATGCTATTTTGCCTTTATTAGTTGTAACGATTGTTCTGCCACTATTACCTTATAATCGTTTACTTTGGGTTATTCTTTTAGCGCTCGGTACAGGTTTACTAACTTTGACATTCTCTGGTAGCCAGATTGAATCGCACGCTTATTCTATTTTGATGACTTCAGGAAATTACCGTAAAATGATTACAGCATGGCACAACTACTTAACTGTTGAAGAAAAAACAGCAAAAATGAAACGACAAGCTGTGAACTACTCTTTGGTCGTTGTTAGCTTTATCATCGGTGCTATTTTTGTCGCGATTGTCCACCATTTCATTCAAGTAAGAACAATCTGGGTAGTATCGCTAACCTTAGCTGCTATCGTTTATCATTACACAAGCGTGGTTATCCGCTACCGTCTTCAAGAAACAAATCTATAATCAAAAAAAACGTTTGGAAAATCCAAACGTTTTTTATTTTAATTTATCAGCCAATAATTTAATGTCTTCTGGACGAGTTCGGCAACAGCCACCAACAATCTTAGCGCCGAGTTTGTGCCAAACTTGACTATTTTCACACAGAGTGTGTGAATTATCAGGCAATGATTTCCAAGTCTGTGTTGCTCCGTCATAGATTTCGCCAGAATTTGGATAAGTTACCAAAGGTTTTTGAGAAATTGTACGACTAGCTTTCAACAAATCTGAAATAATCGCTGGTCGGCTACAATTAATCCCAAAAGCAAGGATTTGTTTGCTGCTGTCGCAGAGTTTTGCGACCTCAGTCATTAGCGTTCCATCAGAAATGCTCTGACTATCTTGTGCCGTAAAGGACATGTAGGCTTCCGTGTCAGGAAATTCATCGGCCAACAATTCAACCAAGGCTGTAGCTTCAGTCATATTAGGAATCGTTTCAATGGCTAGAAAATCACTTCCCGCCGCTAGCAAAGTCTGAATACGTGAACGATGAAAATCTTTGAAACTTTCTTTTGACAACTGATAATCCCCAGTATACTCAGAACCATCTGCCAAGTAAGCTGCATAAGGTCCAACATCACCAGCAATCAATGGATAGACACGCTTTTTCTTCTCATCGTCTGACAAAGATTGCCAAAAATTTTGGCGAGCATTTTTAGCCAATTCAACTGTCAAGACAATAGTGTCAAGTGCCTCTTTCTCTGATAAACCATAATCTTCTAACCCTTGAACCGTTGCTTGATAACTTGATGTTGTCACAATATCAGCACCCGAACGAAGATAATCTTCATGAAGTTCTTGAATAATTTGCGGATTTTCCAGCAAATATTTTGCTGACCACAATTTTCCTGACACATCATGACCACGATTTTCTAACTCAGTTCCAAGAGCCCCGTCCAAGATAAGATAATCAGTTGATTCTAGTAATTCTTTAAGTTTACCCATAACTTCCCTTCTACCATTTTTTATAACGTAAGTAGTGATACACATAACACAAAGCAATAAATGGAAGTCCAAAATACAGACCTGCTCTTTGCGATGCATCCCAAGCAATTCCGACAATAGAAATTAACAACAGCACAATTGTAAAGTAAGGCAAGACTGGCGTCATTGGCGTTTTGTACGACAACTCATCTAGAGAATGATTCTTCAAAAAACTCTTTCGAAAATTAATCTGTGCAAGAGGAATTGATAGCCAGACAACAACCACAGCAAAACCAGCAATAGATACCAAAGCAAGATAAACCGTATCGGCTGCATAAAAACTTGAAAATAGAGCCAGTACTGCACCAATCATCGATAACAAGAGAGCACGCATTGGCACACCGTGTTCATTGATTTTAACAATTTTTTTCGATAACATGCCTTCATTGGCTAGTGACCACAGCATGCGACTTGAAGCATAGAGTCCGGAATTTCCAGCTGATAAAATGGCCGTTAGGATAACAAAATTCATCATGTCAGCCGCAAATGGAATTCCCATTTTGTCAAAAACATCAACAAACGGTGCCGTTGACACTCCTGCTTCTTTCATTGGCAAAAGTGATGCCAAGACGAGAATGGTCAAAACAAAGAAAATAACCAAACGTCCGATAGTTGTCTTAATCGCCTTTGGTACTGCCTCTTTTGGATTATCGGTCTCACCCGCAGCGATCCCGATGAGTTCAGTTCCAGAAAAAGCATAATTAACCGCTAACATCACTGAAATCAGAGCAGCAAAACCTTTTGGAAAGGCACCGTTAGCAGTTAGATTGGTAAATAAGATTGCTTTATGTTGACCTTCAAAACTCACTAAACCAAGCATTGCACCCAGACCCAACACAATAAAGATGATAATAGCAATCACTTTAATTGAAGCAAAGAAAGACTCAGCTTCTGCAAAACTTCGAACACTTAAAGCATTAATGGCAAAAATTACCAAGGCAAAAAGTGTCGCAAAAATCCAAGTTGGCACTTCTGGAAACCATCGTCCCATTAACATCGCTGCTCCTAAGAACTCTGTTCCAAGTGCTACCGTCCAACAAATCCAGTATAACCATGCCACTGTAAATCCAGTTCCTGGACTGATGAATCTTGTAGCATAGGTATGAAATGACCCTGTAACTGGCATAGCAACTGCTAATTCACCTAAGGATAGCATCACCAAATACACAACAACCGCGCCAACCAGATAAGATAAAACAGCTCCTAAAGGACCTGCCTGAGCAATCGTGTAACCAGAACTTAAAAACAAGCCTGTCCCAATAACCCCACCTAAAGATAACATAAACAAATGCCTGCTAGTCATCTTACGCTGGAATTGACCTTCATTTTCAAAATTATGATTTTCCATATAAGCCTCACAATCCGTAATATATCTATCATATCACAAGATTTTCAGAAATGATAATAGACTTTAACTATCAAACACTTAGTTAAAAACTATAGCAATGAAAAAAGCCTGAAATTTTCATCTCAAGCTTTCATTATTACAATTCTTCTAAGATGCTGTCCCAAGCTTCATCCAAACCAGTACGGTCAACCGATGAGAAGACAACAAACTTATCAGACTTATCAAAATTTAATTTTTTCTTGATAGCTGATTCATGCTTGTTCCATTTACCATGTGGAATTTTATCAGCTTTTGTTGCTACCACGATAACTGGAATTTCATAGTACTTCAAGAATTCATACATCTGAATGTCATCAGCACTTGGGTCATGACGGAAGTCTACCAAACTAACTACCGCACGCAAATTATCACGGCTAACAAGGTATTCTTCAATCATTTTACCCCATTTAGCACGTTCAGCTTTAGATACTTTGGCATAACCATATCCTGGAACATCGACAAAACGTAACTTGTCATCGATGTTATAGAAATTCAATAATTGTGTTTTACCAGGCTTACTAGAAGTACGAGCCAAATTCTTACGTCCTAAAAGAGTGTTAATAAAACTAGATTTACCAACATTTGAACGACCAGCAAGAGCGACCTCAGGGAGGTCGTCTTGTGGGTAATGTGATTTATTAGCTGCACTTAACAGAAGTGAGGCGTTATGGGTATTTAAATACTCAGTCATTCTCTCCTCCTTAGGCAATCTCTAAAATTGGTTTATCTTTGCCTTCAACAGCATCTTTTGTGATACGGACTTTAGTGACTTCTTCACGACTTGGAATTTCAAACATGATATCCATCATTGTTTCTTCAATAATAGAGCGCAAACCACGCGCACCTGTTTTACGTTCAATAGCTTTGTTTGCGACAGCTTGAAGGGCATCTTCATCAAATTCCAATTCAACACCATCATAAGACAATAAAGTTTGATATTGTTTTACCAAGGCATTACGAGGTTCTGTCAAGATTCGCACCAAATCATCTGTAGTCAATTGTTCAAGAGCTGCGACAACAGGTAAGCGTCCGATAAATTCTGGAATCAAACCGAATTTTTGAATATCTTCTGAGATGATTTCTTGCATATAAGAAGCATCTTCATCAATCTTACGGTTATTTTGTCCAAAACCAATAACTTTTTCACCAAGACGTTGTTTAACAATGTCTTCGATACCATCAAAAGCACCACCAACGATGAAAAGAATGTTCTTAGTATTGATTTGAATCATTTCTTGGTTAGGGTGTTTACGACCACCTTGTGGTGGAACGCTTGCTACTGTTCCTTCAATAATTTTAAGGAGAGCTTGTTGGACCCCTTCACCTGAAACATCACGAGTGATTGAAACATTCTCACCTTTTTTGGCAATTTTATCAATTTCATCGACATAAATAATACCACGTTCTGCGCGTTCAATATTGAAGTCAGCTGCTTGAATTAATTTTAAAAGAATGTTTTCAACATCTTCACCAACATAGCCAGCCTCCGTCAATGATGTCGCATCAGCAATTGCAAATGGAACGTTCAAACTTTTAGCTAGGGTTTGGGCAAGGAAAGTTTTCCCTGAACCAGTTGGTCCGATTAATAGGATATTAGATTTTTGTAATTCAACATCTTCTTCATCACGACTTTCGGCAAATGAAACACGTTTGTAGTGGTTATATACAGCCACTGCGAGGGCACGTTTAGCGCGTTCTTGACCGACAACATATTCATCGAGGGTTGCTAATAATTCTTTTGGTTTTGGAACTTCAGCCAAATCTGCGAGAACTTCTTCTGCTAACTCCTCTTTAATAATCTCTTGGGATAAAGCCACACATTCATTACAGATAAATACGTTATTTCCGGCAATGATTTTTTTTACTTCGTCTTGGCTTTTTCCACAAAATGAGCAATAAACTTTTACATCATTTGTTCGATTTCCAACCATTTTTCGTTCTCTCTAACTTTATACTTTCTCTATTTATTAAAACAAGGTACCATACACGGCATGAATGGTATTTACTACATTAGTAAAGGCATTCAAAAACAAAAGGACAGCTAACCCATAACGTTTTTTTCTAAGTGCTGGGAGAGCACACAAAAAACAGATAACTGCTAGTAGAGCCGTGAACACACCAAAAATACTTCTCTGCATTCCTTTCTCCCTGTGTTATTTTTATTTTTCAAAAACTGTAATCGTAAAATCGTAGGCGTTTTTGTCATCTTTTTCGTTAAATGACTCTGAAACCTTTTTAAAGGCTTTTAAATCAATATTTGGGAAATAAGTATCTCCTTCAAACTCACCATGAACTGTTGTCTTAACGATAGCATCACAGTATGGCAAAAAAGTTTCATAGATACTTGCCCCACCAACGATATAAAGGGTCTTGTCGTGAGTTTTAAACCAATCAAGGACTTGTTCCACATCATGAACAACAGTCACGCCGTCGGCTTCAAAACTTTTATCATGTGTCAAAATCAAGGTTTCACGACCTGGTAAAATGCGACGTTTCATACCATCAAAGGTCACACGTCCCATTAAAAGGGCTTGACCCATCGTTGTTTCTTTAAAATGCTTTAATTCTTTTGGGAGACGCCAAGGTAATCTATCATCTAACCCGATTAAACGATTTTCATCTTCTGCCCAGATTGCAACGATTTTCTTTGTCATATTGTCCTCTCATTCATTACCTTCATTTTATCAGATTTCCTATAAAATTGCTGAAATGTGATATGAAAGCCACTGAAAAAGATTAAATAGCCAAATCAAATTTCAATTGAGGTTTAACGGAATCGTAATCAACTAGTTCAAAATCTTCAGGTTTAATATCAAAGAAATCTGTTCCATCTGGTACATTCAAGACCAAACGTGGTTTGCAATCTGTTGGTTCGCGGCGTAATAATTCTTCTGCTTGCTCAAATTGATTGTCATAGATATGAAGGTTATTTACAAAATAGAAGAATTTACCAACTTTCCAACCAAAATGTTTGGCAATCATCATTTGAAGCGCTACGTATTGCATGGCATTGATGTGATGAGAGACCAACATATCATTTGAGCGTTGAGTCAATGTCGCATCAAGGTAAATATCACCATCAACACGGCGGACATCATACATGGTTTGGAAAGCACATGGCAAAAGCCCGTCTGTATTTTCAAAAGCTTCGTAATCCCAAAGCGAGATAACATTGCGACGATTCCATGGATTTTCTTCGAGTTGTTTTAAGATTTTACGAATAATATCGTGTTTTTTAACAACTGCACCATAGCGTTCGCCGATTGTACCAGTGCCATCAACTTCCCAATCATTCCAGTATTTAACATTGTATTTATCATTTAAGACTGAAAGATCATTAGTTTGATCTTGATAAATCCAGAAGATTTCTCGGATAGCACTTTTAATGGGAATAGGACGAAGGGTTGTAATCGGAAACTCACCTTTACTAAGGTCGTATTCCGCAAAAGCACCTGTTACATATTTAGAATTTGCTTGTCTACCACTTTGGTACACAGGACGTGCATTCTCTGAAAATACCCCTTCATCCATAATTTTTTTGATATTTTCTTTAAAAATAACATCTGCTTTTGTCATGCTATCCGCTCCTTAATTTTTTTAGCTATAAAAAAATGGCTCATTACTTCTATTTTATCAAAAATGTTGAAAATTACCAGCATTTTAAACGATTTAATATGAATTCACAATCTACTTTGAAGGATAAAATAAACAAATTTTTTATAGGGAATTTTGCCAACTTTATGTTAAAATTATCTTTGGACAATTAGTCACGCCGTAAATTTAATAAAAAAGAATTTCCTATTTAAGAGGTTTTCCCCACTTTTTAAAAACTTGTTAGGCCAGTAAGAATGAAGATAAAGTCCCTAACATTTATTGGAAATTCAATAAAAAGAAAGGTTATTTCATGAAAATTGGTATTGATAAAATAGGATTTGCAACAGCGCAATACGTGCTGAATATGGACGACTTGGCCGAGAGCCGCTATGTTGATCCAGATAAATACAGCAAAGGTCTCCTATTAAATAATCTAAGTATCACGCCAGTCAATGATGATATTGTGACACTTGGTGCTTCTGCAGCAGAAAGTATTCTAAGCGAGGAAGATAAAAATACTATTGATATGATTATTGTGGCAACAGAATCATCTGTTGACCAAAGTAAAGCTGCTTCTACTTATATTCACAGTCTCTTGGGCATCCAACCTTTTGCTCGTAGCATTGAAATGAAAGAAGCTTGTTATGGTGCAACAGCAGCGCTTGATTACGCTCGTTTGCACGTTCAAAAACACCCAGAATCAAAAGTTTTAGTTATCGCTTCAGACGTTGCTCGCTATGGTGTTAACACCCCTGGTGAACCTACTCAAGGTGCTGGTAGTGTTGCTATGTTGATTTCAAAAGACCCACGAATCTTGCTCCTTAATGACAACTCAGTTGCTCAAACGCGCGATATTATGGATTTCTGGCGTCCAAACTATTCTACTACCCCTTACGTTAACGGTATTTACTCTACAAAACAATACCTTGACATGTTGAAAACAACTTGGGCAGAATTCCAAAAACGCTTCAACACTTCTCTTGCAGATTTCTCAGCCTTCTGCTTCCACCTTCCATTTCCTAAGTTAGCCCTTAAAGGCTTTAACAAAGTGATGGATAAGAATCTACCAGAAGACTTTAAAGAAAAACTCAAGGAAAACTTTGAAAGCACTATTCTCTACAGTAAAGAAGTCGGAAATATCTACACTGGTTCACTATACTTAGGTCTTCTTTCACTTCTTGAGAATTCTAAAAATCTTGTAGCTGGAGACCAAATTGCCCTCTTCAGCTATGGTAGTGGTGCTGTCGCAGAAATCTTCTCAGCAACTTTGGTTGATGGTTTTAAAGACATGCTACAAACTAACCGTTTAGAAACGCTTAAAAACCGCATTCGACTTTCTGTTGAAGACTACGAAAAATTATTCTTTGAGGAAGCTGCTATCGATTCAGAAGGAAACGCCAATATTCCTGAATACAAAACAGGTGCATTTACCCTCAAAGAAATTCATGAACATCAAAGAATCTATGGTAAAGTAAATGACAAATAAAGTGACTTGGGGAGGATTCTCCAAAAAAACGTTGGCTGAACGCCTTGAACATCTGGAAAAAAATGAACTCATTAGCGCAGAACGCTTAGAAACCTTAAAAAACAATGAGCTTCTCTCACTAGAAACTGCTAATCAAATGGCCGAAAATGTCTTAGGAACTTTTTCACTTCCATTTTCACTAGCGCCAGATTTTCAAATCGATGATAAAACTTTCAATGTTCCAATGGTAACCGAAGAACCTTCTGTAGTTGCTGCTGCAAGCTTTGCAGCTAAAATCATCAAACGTTCTGGAGGTTTCAAAACTCAAGTTCACTCTCGTAAAATGATTGGGCAAGTTGCCCTTTACGACGTTCCAAATAAAAGTGCTGCTAAAAAAGCCATTGTTGAACACACAGAACAATTAATTAGCCTAGCAAATGATGCGCACCCTTCTATCGTTAAACGTGGAGGTGGTGCACGCGAATTGAGTATCGATGAAAAAGATGACTTTTTGATTGTTTACCTAACGGTTGATACTCAAGAAGCTATGGGTGCTAACATGGTTAATACTATGATGGAAGCTTTGGTGCCAAGCTTAGAAGAGTTATCAGGCGGTAAAAGTTTGATGGCCATTTTGTCAAACTATGCAACAGAATCTCTTGTTACCGCTGACTGTCAAGTTGACCTTCGATACCTAAGCCGTAACAAAGAGGAAGCTCAAGAGTTAGCTAGAAAATTCCACTTAGCTAGCAAATTAGCCCAAGAGGATGTTTACCGTGCAAGCACGCACAACAAAGGTATTTTCAACGGTATTGATGCAGTCGTTATGGCAACTGGAAATGACTGGCGTGCTATCGAAGCTGGTGCTAACACTTACGCTTGTAAAGATGGCCAATACCGCGGTTTAGCAACTTGGACCTTTGACGAAGAAGCGCAAGTTCTCCGTGGCCAATTAACCCTTCCAATGCCAATCGCAACACGTGGTGGCTCAATCGGACTTAATCCAACAGTTAAAATTGCGCACGACCTTCTTGGTCACCCAGACGCTCGTCAATTAGCACGTATCATCGTTTCTGTTGGTTTAGCCCAAAACTTTGCTGCTATTAAAGCTTTGACTTCAACTGGCATTCAAGCTGGTCACATGAAATTACAAGCTAAATCACTTGCACTCCTTGCTGGTGTCAAAGATAAAGAAGTCTCTGAAGTGGTTAAAGCTTTACTAGAAGCTCCACATATGAATTTGGAAACTGCGCAGCACATCTTACTAAACTTGCGAAATTAAACAAAATAATTTAATAAGTGAGTCGTGTCTAATGGGCATGGCTCATTTTCTATTTTCAGGCTCGTGAAAAACTGTCCACTGAGCTTAACTCGCTTTTCAATTTCTAGGCTCGTGAAAAACCTATCCAGTGGATAGGTTTTTTCTTGACTTTAATTTTCGATAATTATATAATCTAGTTATTAACACTAGATAAAGAGGTAAATATAACTTTATGAAATCAAATTATCCAAAATGGTCTGAATTACCAGAGATTGATTTGTACTTGGACCAAGTACTTCTTTACGTTAATCAAGTTGGAAAAGCCAATCAACAGGATGAAAAAGGCTTAACAGCTTCTATGATAAATAATTATGTCAAACATGGTCATCTTGAAAAGCCTGTCAAAAAGAAATACAATCGCAAACAAGTGGCTAGACTGATTGTCATTACAGCATTGAAAAATGTTTTTTCAATTCAAGAAATCAGCCAAACCTTGGCACTCTTGACCGCTGAAGACCAATCACAAAAACACTACGATGATTTTGTTGCTTGTATGAATGGTGAAAAAATTGATGATTTACCACCTGTGGTTGTCTCAGCTTGCCAAACGTTAAAATTGTATTTTCAAACCCATGAATTGGTTCACGCATTAGAAGGAGAATCCCATGAAAGCTAGCATGACTTTAAAACTTAGTAAACGTCTTTCTTTTGGTGAAGAGGTTGCAAATAGTGTCACTCACGCTGTCGGTGCTGTTGCAATGCTGGTACTCTTGCCGATTACAGCTATTTACAGTTATCACCACTATGGCATGCAGGCTGCTCTTGGGATGTCAATCTTTGATATTAGTTTGTTTTTGATGTTCATGTCATCAACAATTTACCATTCAATGCAATATGACTCACCACAAAAATTTGTCTTACGCATTATCGACCACAGTATGATCTACATTGCCATCGCTGGTTCTTATACTCCAGTTGCTCTTTCACTTGTTGGTGGCTGGTTAGGTTACTTAATCATTGTCTTGCAATGGGGAGCAACCATTTTTGGTATTCTTTACAAGATTTTTGCTAAAAAAATCAATGATAAATTCTCACTATTTCTTTATTTGCTAATGGGATGGTTGGTTGTCTTTATCATTCCAAGTATTATTAGTAAAACTGGAGTGGTCTTTTGGAGTTTGATGCTGGCTGGTGGTTTAGCTTACACAATTGGTGCGATTTTCTACGCTAGAAAACGTCCTTATGACCACATGATTTGGCATTTGTTCATCCTGCTTGCATCTATCTTACAATACATCGCAATCGTGTATTTCATGTTGTAATATAAAAAACACTGATTAAAATCAGTGTTTTTTTGTTGCTTCTTGTAATTTTCCATATAAAAGGTAATCGACATCTTTTAAATCTTCGATGGTTTTGCAATTAAGAGCGCACATGATAAGACGCAAATCATCTTTCCACCCGTTAATGATATCGATAACTTTCTCAACTGGGTATTTTTCTACCAACTCTAAAACCGTACGTGATAGTCCAACAGCTTTAGCACCAAGTACTAAACATTTCACCATATCAAGCGGATGACGAACACCGCCTGAAGCTAAGATTTCAACTTTATCAACCATTGATTGGGCATTCAAAAGACTTTGCACGGTTGTTTGGCCCCAATCATTTAGATAAGAGCGATTATCACCACGTTGATTTTCAATGTAGGCAAAACTTGTTCCACCACGGCCTGAAATATCAAAGGTTTTAATACCTAAGTCATAAGCCGTCTCAATGGTTTTTAAATCCATACCAAATCCGACTTCTTTTAAAATAACAGGAACTGGCATTTTTGTCGCATAATCAGCCAAATGCTTTTTCCAAGAACAAAATTCACGCTCACCTTCAGGCATCAAAAGCTCCTGCATCAAATTCACGTGAACCTGTAAGAAAATGGGCTGCATTTCCTCAATGGTTTTAAGCCCAAGTTCATATGGTTTGTCAATACCAATATTAGTTGCGAGAAGCAAATCTGGGTAATCTGCTTTACTTGGATAAGAATCGTCACCAGGATTTTTCAGCGCAGCACTATATGACCCAGTTACCATGACTAAACCAGTCGCTTGTGCTACTTGAGCAAGCTTACGATTGACGGCTTTTGCTTTTTCTGAGCCACCTGTCATAGCATTGATGTAAAACGGAAAGTCAAAATCACGTCCCGCAAAATGCGTATGCAAATCAATCTCGCTCAAATCATAATCAGGAAGTGAACGATGAATCAACTCCATATCATCAAAAGAGTTATACGGTGATTGATACTTTAGTGCATACTTGATATGCTCATCCTTACGGTTCATCATGCTAATTCCTCCATGTCTAGTAGCTCAATACCAACTTCTTGCCAACGCTTGATAAGTTCTTGACTATCTTCACGATTAAATGATATTGCAATACCACAATCACCACCACCTGAACCTGATGATTTAGCAATCACATCTAGACCATCTTCGGCAGCTTTTAAGGCTAAAAGTTTGTCGTTGTAAATAGCTGAGCTTAAGCCTAGCAACAAATCGCTCACATTTTGAAGTGCCTTTTTGACACTTTCTTTGTCACCAGTTTGCAGCGCTTGTTTACAAATTTGAACCTCTTTTTCAGTTGCTGCTAAAAATTCTTGTGAAATGGCAGATTTAACCAGATTAATCATGTCTTTTGAAATAGAAGGCTGCATCGTCCATCCGACCAAAAACTCACATGGCAAAGCTGGTGTGATAACTTCAATTTGATAACCCCAGTCTTTATTAAGTACTTCTTGAATTGATTCCTTTTCAATCCATTTTGCTACTTGCTGGCGGTCAAATGAGGTAAAAGCAACCAAATCATCGTATGCAATACAAGCAATATCCCCCATCGAACCATTGTCACCAAGTTTTAAAAGTGTGTAAGACGCCAATTTAAAAAGAAGATCAGCTGACAAGTTCAACTCATAAAAAGCTGATAGAGCTTTTAGGGTTAAAACAGTAACTGACCCACTTGAGCCAATACCAAATTTCTTACCATCACGTTCCATTTTACCAGTGATCTCAAGAGAAAAGGCTGGCATTTCTTCAGCGGACTTGCCAAGGTAATCAAATAAAGTCACTATGCTTTGCTGAATCAGCGCATACTTGCTATCTGGCATCATGCCAACCGCATAATCAAACATATCAGAAAATAGACTGATAGCCTTTGCTTCCTTGACCACAGCAGTCATGTGAATAGGAATATTTTTGATAATGGCTGTTTGACCTGGTGTTAATACCGCATACTCACCAGCTATATACAACTTTCCACCAGTTTGAACCTTAATCATTTTTATCTTACAATTCCTTAGTTCGTGAAACGATGACACGATAGTTTTCTTCAAAGCGTTTTGTCAAACGTTCCAAATCTTCTTCTAGACAAAGAACTTTGACATTTGGTCCAGCATCCATTGTGAAATAACATTTCTCACCTTCTGAACGCAATTGTTTAACGAATTCCATTGCTTTATAACTTTCCTCTGTTAGGTAATTAAATGGTGGATTTGCATGTGTGTTTGTGTCATGCATTGCAAGTGCGTTGCGTTCAGTTAACTCACCAACACGTTCAAAGTCGTTATTTTTAAGATAACCTAGCATGTCTTTGTAATCTTGTTCAGATTGTTTGACCCAATCCGCAAAAGTTGTTGACGTTTCAACACAACGTTTCATACCTTCACGGCTAGAAATTGATTTCTTACTATCACTCAAGACAAGCATAATCATAGCAAGCTTGAGGTCTGTTTGAACAGGGTAAACTTCACCAGAATCTTTGTCCCAAGCAGCAAGTGGTCCAAAGAATGAACGCGATGAGGAACCTGAAGCAAATTTTGCTTTTTGAGCGAGTTCTGCCCTTGTTAAACCAGTTTCAAAGAGTTCGTTACACGCTTTAACAAGGGCAGACAGACCGCTTGAACTTGATGAAAGTCCTGCAGCTGTTGGCATGTTATTGCTTGTTTCAACCTTGACATATTCTGAACGCTGCCCACGGTATTGATCAATGATGGCAGAAATTTTAGCGTGTTCTTTATCATCTTGTAAAACACCATTGATGTAAAATTCATCGTGGCTGGCTGAATCTGGCAGAAAGGAAACACTTGTTGTGGTAAACATATTTTCCAGTGTCAATGAAATACTGCTGGTTGCTGGAATCATCTTAGCTGCGTCAGCTTTCCCCCAGTATTTGATAATAGCGATATTGGCATATGATTTTACCGTTACAATTTTTCGATCCACGTTTGAACCGCTCCTCCTTCTGTTAATGCTTTACTAATTTTTTCTGCTTGTGCTTTGGTCTGTGTAAGAGCGATAATACATCCTCCAAGACCTCCACCACTCATTTTGGCACCTAGAGCGCCGTTTTCTAAAGAAATCTGAACTAATTGGTCAGCTTTTTCAATGCTAACGCCAATTGCTTGTAAGTGACTGTGTGCTTTTGTCATCAAGGGACCAATTTCAGAAATAGACTTGTCTTGAATCGCTTTTTGAACCATTTCTGTCAAGTCTCCTAAAGCAGCCAAATGTGGCAAATTATTTTCTTCAGCTTGTGCAACTTTTTCAACTGCTTCACGCGTATTGCCATAAATACCTGTATCTGCAATAACCAGATAAGCATCTAAATACAAATCAAGCGTGCTAAAACCAATATTTCGAATAAAGGTTATTGCCTTGTCACTCAAACATGTCTTAGCATCAAGGCCACTCGGATTTGAATGTGCAATAATTTCTGCTTTATTTACCAAAATTTCAAGAGTATCCATGTCAATACTTTGCTCGAAATAATCAAACACGGCACGAATGGCTGCAATTGAAATAGCAGCTGATGAACCCATGCCTCGTTTTTGGGGAATCTCTGAACGAATATCATAAGTGATTGAAACATCAGTATGATTTAGGTACTCAAGTGCCGCATAAACAGCAGTTGATAGGGTATTATAATAATCAAAGTGAATTTTTTTATCAGCTGGATAGATACGACATTCTACTTCAATTCCTTGAAGAGGAATCGCAATAGCAGGATAGCCGTAAACAACTGAATGTTCACCCATCCAAATAATCTTACTATGCGCCTTTCCGACGCCAATTTTCTTAGTCATTTTCTTCTCTTATAATTTTTTAGTCTACACTCCATTTTATCATTGTTCCGAAAAAAAAGCGACTCTTACTAAAAAATGTTATAGCATTCAAATAAATCACGAAAAAATCTGAGACAATCAATCTCAGATTTCTTAATTTTTACATTGTTGATTTTTTAATCAACTTCACCACTCTCTACAACCAAGTCATCTGCTTTTGCAGCATCACCGTAAACTGGAGCTAATGTCTTGTCATAGTCTTCGTGGAAGAAGTTTTCATCACCCAAAGATTTAATTTCATCATTAATCCAATCAAGAAGCTCAGTATTTCCTTTTTGAACTGCTGGAGCAATGGTATCTGTGTCACCCAAACTTGTAATGCCAACTTTGTAACCTTTATTTTCCAAAGCCCATGCTAAAACTTCTGTATTGTCAGTTGATAGAGCGTCACCTCGACCATCTAACAGTGCTTGATATGCTTCGCTGTACTGATCAAATTTTAAAAGATTTACTTTTGGATAATGTTTTTCAAAGTATGTTTCAGCTGTCGTTCCTTTGCCAACGATCAAAGTTTTTCCTTCTAAAGCATCAACGTCAGAAATTAATTGATTACTTGGCGATACGACACCTAACGCTACTTTCATGTATGGCAAAGCAAAATCAACTTGTTTCGCACGTTCATCAGTCACTGTAAAGTTGGCAAGAATAATATCTACTTTAGCTGATGTCAAATACTCAACACGACTTGCTGGGTCCACTGAAACATATTTAACTTTAACTCCCAAATCTTTTGCTAAACGGTTTGCAAAATAAATATCATATCCTTGGTATTTTCCTTTGTCATCAACATAACCAAACGGTTTTTTATCTGAGAAAACTCCAATTTTAATGGTACCGCTCTTCTTGATTGCATCAAGAGAGCGAGCTTTGGCTGTTGACGTAGCTGAAGATGAATTTTTAGTTGTTGAGGATTTTGAAGTTGAGCATCCTGCAGCAAAAACAATTAATAAAAGACTAACAATCGCTAAAAAACGTTTTACAATTTTCATATATAACTCCTTAAAATTTTATTACCTATTTAACCAACTGTAGAAAAATCAAAGACACTCAAGAAATCACGCGCACGTTGAGTTTTTGCTTGCCTGAAAAATAATCTCGCATCACTTTCTTCTACAATTTGTCCCTTTTCAAGAAAAATCACACGATCTGCTATCGCTTTTGCAAACTGTAGCTCATGCGTCACAATAATCATTGTCCTACCTTCATGTGCAAGTTCCCCAATCAACTCTAAAACTTCTCTAACCATTTCAGGGTCAAGTGACGCTGTAACTTCATCAAATAGAAGCACTTCAGGATTTAAAAGTAAACTTCTCACAATAGCAACCCTTTGCATCTGACCGCCAGATAACTCGTGAGGATAACTATTTTCTTTTCCTTCTAAACCAACTCGCTTAAGTAGTTTTAATGCATCGTCCTTCACTTCCTCTACTGACCTTTTTTGAACCTTTACTGGTGCTAATAAAAGATTTTTTAGAACTGTTAAGTGTGGGAAAAGGTCGTAGGATTGAAATACCATGCCGATTTTTTGGCGAACAAGAGGAAGATTTTTAGACTCTTTTAAAATTTCCTTGCCTTCAAGTTCAACTCTTCCTGCTTGAATTGGTTCCAAACCATTGATACAACGAAGTAATGTTGATTTTCCACAACCTGATGGACCTAGAATGACTAAAACTTCACCCTCTTCAACGGAAAATGAAACTTGATTGAGAATCTTTTGCTCGCCATAAGATTTTTCAATATCTTTAAGTTCTAAAATTGTTGCCAAATGATTCACTCCTTCCAACGTTTTTCTAAATAAACTGACAATCTCGAGATTGGAAAACAAACAGCAAAATACATCATAAAGATTAAGCCATAAATCCAAATTGCGGTGCTAGGTACCGTCAAACGATTAGCTTCAATAATCTCTTGACCAACTTTTACCACTTCGACAACACCAATCAAAACAATTAATGACGTTGTTTTAATCATTCGTGTCATTAGGTTAACCGCTTGGGGTAATAATTGTCGTAAAATTTGTGGCATAACAACGTAAATGAATAACTGTCGATTGTTTAATCCCAGAGCAAGACCACTTTCAATTTGGTGTTTTGGTAGTGATGTCAACGCTCCGCGAACAAGATCTCCCATCTCAGCTGTTCCCCACATTGAAAAGACAATAAGTGCTGCTACTTCACCAGATAAATTGAGATTAAAAGTTCTAGCTAAACCAAAATAAACAAGAAAGAGCAAGACTAATTGTGGCATGATTCGAATAAATTCTAGATAGATTTGTGAAATAAAGCGAATCACTCTAAAGCGTGAAATCATTATAAAACCAAACAAGAATCCTAAAACCACTGAAATAAGAATGGACACTAGGGAAATATTAATCGTAACTAACAGTCCTTTAAGGAGTCGCAAAAGATTATTTCCCTGAAACAGCACCTGGAGTCCTGAAACCTGCATGATGCAACCTCCTTTCTAGTATCCTTGCCAATAGTGAAATCGGTAAAAGAATAATCAAGTAAGCAACTACCAACATTAACAATGCCTCATCGGTCTCATAATAAAGTCCAATCAAATCCTTAGCAATGTACATCAAATCAGCAAGTGCAACAATTGAAAAGACAGACGTCTCTTTGACAAGAAAGATGATATTAGCAACCAACGACGGAAGTGCAACTGCGATTGCTTGAGGAAGGATGACATAAAAAACATTCTGAAGATGTGATAATCCGATGCTCAAACCAACTTCATACTGTCTTTTGGACACTGCTTCCAACCCTGAACGAAATGACTCCGCCATGTAAGAACCACCTAAAAAGATTAGACCAACAATCGCACAAAGCTCCGATGGTAAAACCACTCCAACTTTAGGCAAGCCATAATAGAGAAAATAAAGCTGTATCAAAAGCGGCGTGTTACGAGACAATTCAATATAAATCTGGCAAATTTGACTTAAAATAGCTACATTGTAGTACTTAATCAAACTAATGAAAAAGCCTAAAATAATCGCTCCCAAGATGCCAAATAGAGCCAAACGAATCGTAAGCACCAAAGCTTGTTGATACAAGGGAATATTCTCATAAACAAAGCCCCAATCTAACATAATATTCCTCCAAACGTTATAAAGGTATTATAAAGAATTCTTCTATAGTCGTGTACTCTAAATATTTTATGCTGTGCCATAAGTATTTTTTATAGCACAACACTTAAAAAGAAGCTGAAATGTATCAGCCTCCTTTTATTTAGGTAGTTAGTTCAGTTGATAAAACCAGTCATAACATAGCTTTTTACTTTTTCTTTTTCAATAATTTCAGAAGAGCCATCTATATCACTGGGTCAATATTTAATTCTGGAATAATCCGTGTCAAAAATTGTTTTGTGCGTTCTTCTTTTGGTCGTGTAAAGAATTCTTTCGGGTCACCTTCTTCAATGATATGCCCACCCTCCATAAAAATAACATGCGTTGCGACATCACGTGCAAAACTCATTTCATGCGTCACGACAACCATGGTTACTCCTTCTTGCGCCAATTCTTTCATGACATCAAGAACATCACCGATTAATTCAGGGTCAAGTGCTGACGTCGGCTCGTCAAACAAAATCACTTCTGGCTTAACAGCAATAGCACGCGCAATCCCAATACGTTGCTGCTGACCACCTGATAACTGACTTGGATAATAATCCCTTTTATCAAGAAGTCCTACTTTTTTTAGGGCATTTTCAGCAATAGGAATTGCCTTTTCCTTTGGAACTTTTCTGGCAATCACCAAACCTTCTAAAATATTTTCAAGCGCTGTTTTATTAGCAAACAGATTATAATTTTGAAAAACAAAAGCAGTCTTTTTACGAATCTCTAGCACATCTTTGCGGTTGATTTTAGCTAAATCATAAGTCTTTCCATCCAGTTCTAATTCACCCGAATCCGCATGTTCTAAATAATTTAATGACCTTAAAAAGGTTGTTTTTCCTGATCCCGATGGTCCCAAAATAACGACAACATCTCCTTGATTAACCGTCAAACTAATCCCATCTAAAACTTTCTTTTCTCCAAAAGATTTCTCAATATTTTTAACTGTTAGCATAAATTTCTCCTCACATTATCCCACCAGTTGGCTTTGTTTTTCCAGAAATTTAAAGATGTACTGAATCACTCCACATATAACAATGTAGATAATGAAAATAACAAAATAAGATTCAAAATAATGATAACCATAAGCCGCCTCCACTTTCGCTATCGCTGTAATATCTTTCACTGTCATCACAAAAACAAGAGAGGTACCTTTGACAAGATTAATCACCAAATTACAGAGATTTGGCAATGCCTGACGAATGGCTTGGGGAAAGACAATTCTCAGATAAGCCTGCTTTGCCGTCAAACCGATCGCAAGAGCTGCCTCTAACTGCCCCTTATTAACCGTCAAAATTGCAGAGCGAATAATTTCTGAAAGACTCCCAGTTGTCATAAGTCCAAAGATAACATAGGCATAATAAATCGGATTTAACTCAAAAATATTGATGCCAAGAGCTTTTAAAAATTGGTTTAATAAACTAGGAAATAAACTATAAAAGAATAAAATTAATAAAATAGCTGGCGTAGAGCGGATAAAAGCAAGGTATATCACTGAAAAAGTAGTTACACCTTTTACCTTATAGATACGACCAATTGCCAAGAAAAGAGCTGGGAAAAAGCTCAACAAAATGGAAACCACCATAATGCCAAGCGTCACTGGAATACCAGCAAGGGCTTTAACAAATGTTTCAACAATATAAGAAAAATCCATAATCTCCTCCTTAGCCCCCTTTTGTTTCCAATTGATTTTCGACAATATGAGTCACTACAGATAATATCAGTGCTAAAATCCAATAAATAACGGCAACCGCTGTGTAAGTTTCTAATGAATAATTGCCCATATTTCTAGAAATGATGAGGTTGCCTTCACCCATCAAATCCACCAAACCAATCGTATAGGCAAGTGCAATATCTTTTAATAAATTAATCACCGCACTAGTGATGTTAGGAAGGGCAATTCTGAAAGCTTGTGGCAAAAGAATACGCACAAAAGTCTGCGGCTCACTTAAACCAATACTAAGACCAGCTTCTAGTTGACCTTTTGGCAAGGCTAAATACGAAGATTTAAAGACTTCTGAAATACTTGCCGCAAAGAGCAAAGTCATTGCTAAAATCACAAATATCGAACGTGACCAGCCATTTACATCAATCCCTAACCACCATTCTAAAAAACGAGGTAAACCATAAAAAACAAGGAAGATAAGAACAATTGGTGGTGTACATCTTAGTATAAAGACATAGCCTCTAGCTAAAACGGAAAAGCCATGTTCGTCTGATAGTTGTGCATAAGCTAACAAGAAACCTAATAAACTTCCTAACAAAACAGTTAATGCCAAGACCCATAAGGTAAGAGGTAGAGCTGATAAAATATCTGGAATTACTCTTATTACACGAGACGGTTCATAAGAAACCATAGGTACCTCCTAATCTGTTACATAACTAAAGACATCTTCTCCAAAGTATTTTTCTTGAAAGTTTAGCGATTGTGCCATCTTTTTGCAATTCCTTGATGGCTTTATCGTATTCTTTTGCAAATGCTTTATTAGTATCATTTTTATGAATCAATGGGTAAGTTTCAATTCCCTTATATGGGAACCATGTCAATTGATCAGCGTATTGATGATAAGCACCGTCTTCTTTTTGGACGGCTTCTTCAAATGACAATTTAATTGAGAAATAAGCATCGTAACGACCTTCAAGAACCCAAGCATATGCGTCAGCAACTGAGAAGCTTTCAGATTCTTTGAGTTCAATCGGGTGTTTAGCTTTTTTGTTGTATTCTTGAATAACATTATACTGTGCGTTTTGTGGTGAGATTGGAACTAATTTACCACCTGCTTTAGCAAAGGAATCAATATCTTTATATTTGTTTTCGTCAGCTTTTCGAACAGCAAAGCCAATCACACTAGCTCCGATAGCTTGGTCAGGAATAACAAATTTTTGGGCGCGTTCTTCAGTGTACCAAGCACCTTTGACTCCGATGTCGTACTTGCCAGATTCAAGTCCGATTAACAAATCTTCATCACTTGTCCCAGTGTATTCAAATTTATAATTTTTTAATTTATCATCTACGGCTTTTAAGACCGCAACTTCAAATCCATCACTTTCCCCTTTATCATTAACAAAGTCATAAGGGACATAGTTTTGAGTGTGAGCGACTTGTAAGGTCGTCACTTTATCAGAACTTGATTGTGAACTGTCTGCACTTGCTGATGTCTTACCTGTTAATTGACGTCCCACAACTGTCGCTGCCACAATCGCTAAAACAACTCCACCTGAAATAATCCATTTTTTCTTACTCATATACCCCACTCCTTTTCTTTTTACCTAAAACTTTCCTTGATTTCCGAAATCTCTAAAATCCGACTGCTTCTTTGAGAACAAGTTCATCTGCGACGGCTTCTTTGACCCAAGCAATACGCTCTGATGCAATATCACTTGGAACTGTGCAATCAGCTCCGATAACCACGCCTTGATGTCCAGTTTCATTAAGCAATTCTCTGACTCTTGCTTGAATGGCTTCTTTACTACCTTTATACAAAAGACCCGACTCTGTATTGTTAAAACCACCAAGAACAGTTTTGCCACCAAATAGCTGACGCCCTTTTGCTAGACTAACACCTTCCAATTCAATCGCCCAATTAATGACATCTGCTGGATAATCTGTATAGTAAGAAATATCATTGGTAGCCCCTTCATAACCGCAGATATGAAGAATGTTTGTTCCACCTGCTGAAATAGCACGATGCAAAATATGGAGTTCACTCGGTTTAATCACGTGATCGTATTCGCCATGACTCAAACGTGAATCCTGCAAATTCTGAACACTGAGATAAATGCCATCAACCCCAGCTTCTTCAATTAAGCGTTTTGTCAAAACTCCGATATCAAAAGCAATCACATCCAAAACTTGTTTTGTCAATTCAGCATCTTCTTTGATAAAATTTTCGATAATCGTATCACCATTACCACCTTTTCCTGCGAGATGCCATTTGAGATAAGTCGCGGGGGCAAAAATATTATAAAAAGAGGCAATATCTTCAGGAAAATCGTCACGGATTTTTTTAGCGAGCTCAATTTGCTTTTCAATCCATGGATGATTTTCACCGATTGATGTGATACCTTTGAGTTCTTTAATGGAAGTAATTCCTTCACGAATTTGTTCGTTTGGATAAGTGAAGAAACCATCACTCATGATTTTGACAAAATCAGGATTAACGTCAGCGACAAATTTTTTGTGACCAGCAATATTTTTATTAAAAATTTCTGGATTAAAACCATCACTTCGTTCCTCATCAGTTGTAAAGTGATACCAGAAGCCGACTGGAACCTTGTCAACTGTTTCATTTTTAAATGCTTTTAAAACCCATTCTCTCTTTGTTGTCATTAGCGTAATCTCCTTTTCATTTGGTATGGCAATTATACTATCACGCTTTAGAAGTCTTGAAAAATCTATTTTATTTATGCTCAGCCATAAAAATGAGTTATGATAACAAAAAGCCAAAAAAAGAAAGCTAAGAAACTTTTCTCAGCTTTCTTTTTACTCATAAGGTAAATGTGTCAAACTCTTTAGACTATTAATGCGAATAATGTCTTCCTTTCGAATTTGAGATGATTCTTTATTAGTTTGATAGGCTTTAAAGGAAGAAAATTTTAAAAAAATAAGAAGAGATATGACAAGAATAATTGTAACAGCAATTGAGCTATTTCTTAAGTGCTTTTCTGTTAAGAGCATTGACACCTCACCTCCGAGTAGCTTTCTAAGCTTATTGTAACAGCTTATGCTACTTTAGAAAAATCTATTCTTTTTATCACTAGCCATAAAATCAAGTAATAATTAAGGTCATTTATCACCCGCTATAGGATTTTTTTATCAAGGCTTTAGATATTCTTATCAGAATTTTGCTGATTTTTTAATCTTTTTTATCTATAATAAGTAACAATTATTACAAGAAGGGATGATGTTTTATGAATTTCCAACAATGTCGTTATGTCGAAGTCGTCGCTCGTGTAGGCTCATTTAGCCAAGCTGCTAAGGAATTATACATGACTCAGCCCAACTTGTCTTGCTCAATTAAAGATTTAGAAAATGAATTAGGTGTTCAACTCTTCACGCGCTCCAATACAGGGGCTCGCTTAACCGAAGACGGTCATGATTTTTTGAAATATGCTAAGCGTATCATTGGTGAATTGGATTTGCTGCAGCAACGCTATCATGACGAATTCAAAAAAAGCTTTACGGTTGCCTCACACCACTATGATTTTCTCTCGATTCCTCTTGCTAAAGTCGCCCAAGAATTCAAGCAGGATTATCAGGAATTTCAAACCATTGAAACGACCACTAAAAAAGTCTTGGACAGTGTCGCTTCTTTTGAAGCTGACCTTGGGATTATTTACCTAGATGATGAGAATGAACATATTTTAACATCAGCTTTGCAATATCATGATTTGGAATTTACCTCGCTTGGCGAATTTCCAACGCGTGTCTTTTTACGCCGTGATCATCCATTGGCTCACAAATCTGTCATTTCAGAAACAGACTTAAAAGGCTATAATCAAATACGCTTTCGTCAAGAACATTCTGGACTGAATTTTGATGAAGATGCTCTTGATATTCATGACCAACAACGCATTCTCTACAGCAATGACCGTGGAACTGTCATGAATTTACTCTGTGCAACAGACGCTTACGCTTCAGGTCTTGGCATTGTTAATAGTTTTGTTAAAGACCAGATTGTTCTCATACCTTTGCAAAATAGTCCTAAACACACACTAGGTTATGTGACTAATCGTAAGAAAAAACTCTCTGATATCGGAGCAAGTTTCATCAATGAAATCAAACTCAGCTTAAAAGAATTCTCAGACAAGAGTCAACTTTTCTAGTTCAAGTCTTATCTTTTAAGCTTGTAAGCCTTTTATGCTAGAATAAAGAAAAAAGGAGGACGCTTATGGAATTTAAAACCTTAAACAACGGTGTTCAAATCCCCAAACTCGGCTTTGGTGTTTGGCAAATGTTTGACCAAGATGAATGTCAAAAAGCCGTGGAAAATGCTCTTGAAGTGGGCTATCGCCTGATTGACACAGCTGCGCTTTATCGTAATGAAGAGGCTGTCGGCAATGCCATTAAAGCTTCAGGTACCAAACGAGAAGAGATTTTCATCACTACAAAAGCTTGGATTAATCAGCTTGGCTATGACGAAACCAAAAAAGCTTTTGAAGAAAGTCTTAAAAAACTTGGTACTGATTACCTTGACCTCTATCTCATTCACCAACCATACGGTGATACTTATGGCGCTTGGCGTGCTATGACTGACCTTTATAAAGAAGGTCGCATTCGAGCAATCGGTGTTTCCAATTTCTCAACTGGACGCATCGCTGATTTTGCCTTAAATACTGAAATTGTTCCAGCCCTCAACCAGATTGAACTTCATCCTTACAAACAACAAAACTTACTTCGTAAGGCTAATGCAGAATTTGGTATTGCAACACAAGCTTGGAGTCCATTTAACCAAGGAAAGGATGATATCTTCAAGGATCTTACCTTAAATAGCATTGCTGAAAAATATGGTAAAACCGTTGCTCAAGTCATTCTTCGCTGGCAAATTCAAAATGATATTTTGACCATTCCAAAATCTGTTCACCTAGATCGTATCAGACAAAACTTTAACGTTTTTGATTTTGAACTCAGCCAAAATGACCTTGATACCATCGCAAAACTCGACCGTTTTCCAAACAACTATGGACCAAATGAAAGCACCGAACAAGTCAAACGCTTATCTGGTTATAAAGCATAAAAAATTAAGGCAGCAAGATTTGCTGCCTTTTTGTTTGTCATTATTTACAAACTAACCACAAATGTGATGGTATCGTCTTTATAATTTACAGAGATATTGCCCTTGAAAAGTTTGACCATGGTTTGTGCCATTGATAAACCAATGCCATAACCCGAAGTCTTGTTGTTATGCGATTCATCTTCTCGGTAAAAACGCTCAAAGAATTTCGTATAATCAACGTCTTTTCCTTTGGTGTAGGTATTAGAAATTTCAAGTTTAGCTTTTGACAATCTGTTCTTGCTAAGAGTCACCGAAACCTTACCAGCTGGATCACAATATTTATTGGCATTATCAACCAAAAGTGTTACAAGTTCAAACAACGATTTTTCTTCAGCCTTAACATGAATATTTGGCTGAATATCCATAACGAATTCTTTGCCATCCTTGATAACTGGCCCTTTAAAGTCTTCGGCAGCATCTCTAGCAATATCTGAAAAATTCACATTAGTAAGGACCAACTCAGGCTGTTCTTCCAAGCGTGCCATGGCAACTAAGCTATTAATCAAACCAGTCATTCGTTCCACTTGATCATTAGTGCTTTTAGTCCACTCTGACTCACCATTCATCAACTCAACCAGTTCATTGTTAGCTGAAATGATAGCAAGAGGCGTTTTCAATTCATGCCCTGCATTGGTAATAAAACGACGTTGCCGCTCATAATTGCGAATAAATGGCTTAATCACCTTACCAGACACAATTGAAATCACTAAAACAAAGAAAATAAAACTAATCCCTGACATCCAAATCGACAAATGCACCAAAGCCATATTATCTCTAAATTGATTAGTCGAATCTAGTACCACGATTAAATCGCTACGACGACTAGTCTCAGCTACCATGTAAGAATAAGTGTGGTGGTGGTAAGAAAAATCCCCTCTCGTATCCTTAGAATGATTGATTCTTTCCAAAAATTCTTTGACTTCTTGGTCCGTCAAATCAGAAATATTACTAGAATTTAAGGAGATGATATTGCCGTCGTGGTCCATTTTAGCACTAAAATAACGATATTGAAAAAGAGTGTCTACTGATACAGTGTCACCAAGCTCACTTGTTGTCTTTGAAATGCTAGGAAAACTTCCACCATTATCAGAAAGGAGAGTCAAGATTTTATTAATCTCATCAACAGTTTGAACATGACGAGCTGAATTCAAAACCCCAACAACAGAAAACAGCACAATTAGAATCGCTAAAGAGGCAGTAGCAATAAAACGTAGACGAAGTTTACGAAACATAGCGCCACCTATAATTCTTTCAATTCATAATCACCCATGTCTTCTCCTTCAATCACAAGATTTGCTCCCACGGATTGGAGTTTTTGACGGAGATAAGAGACATAAATAAAGACATAACCCTCATCAATCTCTGGGTCATCCTTATCACTTGCCCAGACGTGATTGAAAAGCTGCTCTGTTGAGAGTTTCTTGCCAGGGTTTAACATGAAAAACTCAAGCATCTTAGCTTCTTTCCCTGCTAGGCGGATGGTATTTTGACTAGCCAATTCCTGCTCACCAACATTTAGAGTAACGCTACCTAGTTTTAAAATATTTGACGTAAAATTGGTATCCACTCGGCGTGACATCGAGCGAAGGCGCGCAAGCAATTCTTTTAGCGAAAATGGTTTAGTAAGATAATCATCCGCTCCTGCATCAAGCCCTGTCACACGGTCATCAATTTCAGCCATGGCTGTTAGCATGATGATGTGAGATTGATTACCGGTTTGACGAATTTCTTGCACAGCTTGAATCCCTGTTTTTCTTGGCATCATAATGTCCATGACCATAACATCATAGGCGTTTTCTTTAGCTTTATCAACAGCTGCTTGTCCATCAAAAACCGAATCAACCTCATACCCTTCATGTTTAAGAGCGGTTGTCAACACACGGTTCATCTGAACTTCGTCTTCTGCTATAAGTACTTTCATAATTAGTCGTCTCCTTCAACCTGAGAACTTTCCTGAATCAAATTGCGAATGGTTTGCATGCTCAAATCACAAGAAGCCAATTCATCAGCGCAGCGTTTCAGCTCACGTACGATACGCTTAGGGTCTTTGATGTCATGCTTGTATTTCATCTGATGTTCCAAACTCGCCCAAGAATCCATAGCAATGGTACGAAGCTGAATTTCAATAAAGTATGAGCCCTGCTCATTTCCAAGACAATCAGGATAAGGGGTCTCAACCTCTACAATCATGTGATAAGAACGATAACCATTTGGTTTGGCATTTTTGATGTAGTCTTTTTCAACGACAATCCTGCAATCTTCAAAAGAATGAATTACATCTACCAAACGGTAAATATCATCAACAAAGCCACAAACAATACGTAAACCGATACTGTCACGAATTTGTCGTAAAGCTGACTCCGTCGACACTTCAAAGCCTTTTCGTTGGCACTTTTCGACCATACTTTCAGGTGTTTTAACACGTGAAATCAAATGCTCAAATAACTTGTAACCCGTCTCTTTTTTGACCAGGTCATTTCTTTCTTGAATACGCTGACTAAAGTCTTCTAAAATCAATGGCAGGTAATCAGCGTATTTTCCATATATAGATTCTGTCATAATTTTTCCTAACTATATGTCATTGTCATTATAGCAAATTATTTTAAAATAAGGATGAATCAAACTTTCTATCAAAAAAGAAGACCACTAGGTCTCTTTTTTAGGCTACTTCAAATTGTGAATTGTAAAGGTCAGCATAGAAGCCACCTTCTGTCATCAATTCATCATGACTACCTTGTTCAATGATGTTACCATCTTTCATGACAAGGATTAAATCAGCATTCTTGATCGTTGATAAACGGTGGGCAATCACAAATGATGTGCGACCTTCCATCAATTTATCCATGGCTTTTTGAATCAACTCTTCTGTACGTGTATCGACTGATGATGTTGCTTCATCTAGAATAAGAAGCGGAGCATCTTTCAAGAGGGCACGCGCAATGGTCAAGAGTTGTTTTTGACCGATTGAAAGGGTAACAGAATCATCAAGGTATGTGTCATAGCCATCAGGAAGCGTCATGATAAAGTGGTGAACACCAACTGCTTTAGCTGCTGCTACTACTTGTTCATCAGTGATATTTTCTTGGTTATAAATCAAGTTTTCTTTGATTGTTCCTTCAAAGAGCCAAGTATCCTGAAGCACCATTGAGAATTGGTCATGGACTTCTTCTCGTGACATCAAACATGTGTCAACACCATCGATAGCAATTTGACCTTTATCAATTTCATAGAATTTCATAAGAAGGTTAACAATGGTTGTCTTACCAGCACCAGTTGGTCCAACGATAGCAACCTTTTGACCAGGTTTTGCCACGGCAGAGAAATCATGGATAATGGTTTTATCTTTAGAATAACCAAAGAAGACATTATCAAAGGTAACTTCACCTTTAACATCAGACAATTGACGTTCTTTGTGTGATTCATCTTCCATTTCCTCTTCTTCAAGAAATTCAAAGACTCGGCTCATAGCAGCTGTTGCTGATTGCATTTGTGTGAAAGCTTGCGCAATTTGTGACAATGGTTGTGAGAAGATACGAACATAAATCATAAATGCAACCACATCACCCATGGTAATATCACCATTGATAACTTTAACAGCACCAACCACACAGACCATAACATAACCAAAGTTCCCAACGAAAATCATAAGCGGCATCATAATACCTGACAAGAACTGTGATTGCCACATTGATTTATAAAGATTGGTGTTTAATTTTTTAAAGGTTTCGCTTGTTTCACCAGCAGCGTTATAACTTGTTACCACATTATGACCAGAGTAAATTTCTTCAACATAACCGTTAATCGCAGCCAAGTTATTTTGTTGGCGTTTGAACAATGGTTGTGATGAGCCCATGATAACCATAACCAAAACAAAACCAATCAGAACAGACCCAATCGCTGTTAAAGCCATGCTGACATTTGAATGGAACATCATGAAAATTGAACCAATCAATAAAATGGTTGATGTCACTAAAGTTCCCAAACTTTGGTTAAGCGATTGACCAAGCAAGTCAACGTCATTTGTCACACGAGAAAGGGTATCTCCTTGTGAATGACTATCAAAGTAACTCAATGGAACCTTGTTAATTTTGGTCTGAATAGCTTTACGTAAACGTTGTGAAAAACGTTGAACGATAGTCGCTACGGTAAAGCTTTGAATATAACCAACTACTGCTGAAATAACGTATAAAATTGCCAAAGTTAATGCAATTTTACCAACTTTATCCAAGTCGATTCCTGGAATCATACCAGTCGCCGTTGGTGTCAAACCTTTCATAATGATATTTGTAATTTCTTTTAATTTATCAGGACCGATAACAGTAACAGTCGCTGAGATTATGGCTCCAATTACCGCAAGGATAAATGGAAATTGAAAACCTTTAATGTATGGCTTCATTCTGCCATAGAAGGATACTTTTTTCTTATTTTCCATTTTCTAATTCCTCCTTAGATAATTGTGAGTAGGCAATTTCACGATAAACTTCATTATTTGCAAGCAATTCTTCGTGAGTACCTTGACCAACCACTTTACCTTCATCCAAGACCAAGATTTGATCGGCATCCATGATTGTTGAAATACGTTGGGCAACAATCAACTTAGTCATGTCAGCTGTACGTTCTTTCAATTGAGAACGAAGGATTCGGTCAGTCTTATAATCAAGCGCTGAGAATGAATCATCAAAGATGATAATTTCCGGTTTACGGGCAAGTGCACGCGCAATCGCTAAGCGTTGTTTTTGACCACCTGAGAAGTTTTGACCACCTTGAGAGACTTGGGCTTTCAATTGACCTTCTTTACTTTCAACGAAATCTTTACCTTGTGCCAAATCAAGTGCTTCCCACATCTTGTCATCATCAAGCGGTGAACTATTGCTGTCACCCATGTCCATATTTGAAGCAATGTCTCCACTAAAGAGCACAGCTTTTTGCGGAATGTAACCAACAATCTTATGAAGGGTATCATGATCGTAATCACGAACATCAACACCATCTACCTTGATTGTTCCTTCGCTTGCATCGTAAAAACGAGGAATCAAGTTAACCAAAGTTGATTTCCCAGAACCAGTTGATCCGATAAAGGCAACTGTATCACCTGCTTTAGCTTTGAAGGAAACATGTTCCAAAACAGCTTCCGAATGATCACTGTAGCGGAAAGATACATCGTTGAATTCAACAGAACCTTTTTCGACCGGCTGAACTTTACTTTCTTCAGGATAAATAACAGATGGTTTTGTATCCAAGACTTCATTAATACGACCAGCAGCAACAACTGCACGAGGAAGAATGAAGAAAACGATAATCATCATCATAAAGCCAATAACAACTTGCATGGCATATGATGAATAAACCACCATATCTGAGAAGATATTTACCTTATCTTGCATGGCACCAGCAATTTTAGTTGGATCTTTTGGAATAGCAATATCTTCAATCAAGAAGGCACCGATCCAATAAATGGCCAAAGTCATTCCACTTGAAATACTTGTCATGACTGGCGACATCAAAGCCATTGAACGGTTGATAAAGAGGTTAAAGTTTGTCACGTTATCATTAGCTTTAGCAAATTTACCATTTTGATAACTTTCGGCATTGTAAGCACGGACAACACGGATACCGGTCAATGATTCACGCGTGATACTGTTCAATTTATCAGTCAATTTTTGAATCATGCGTTGTTTTGGCATTACCATCATGATCAAGAAAATCAACATCAAAATCATGACAGCCACTGCTACAACCAGCACCATCAACCACTCATGGTTTTTATCAGCAATCTTAGTGATTGCCCAGATTGCCATAATTGGTCCTTTGGTAATAACTTGAAGTCCCGTGGTAAAGACCAACTGAATTTGAGTAATGTCATTTGTTGTACGTGTCAAAAGACTTGGAATTGAAAATTTCTTGATTTCCGCATCCGAAAAGTCCAAAACACTATGGAAAATATCATCACGCAAACGCGTACTGAAACTTGCTGCAATACGTGCGGCTAAGAATCCGACAACTACAGAGGCTGCAAAACTTCCTAAAGAAAGCAAGACCATACGCATACCTGGGGCATCAAGATTCCAAGCAAAAATATCTTTTGCTTTTGTTCCTTGAGTCGAGAGCAAGGATGTGATATCAGACATGTAATCTGGAATTTTTAAATCCAAGAAAACATTCAAACACACAAATAAGACGGCAATAATAATCATAATGATTTCTTTTGCCGTTAAACGTTTAAAAATTTTTAACATGCGTTACTCCTTGTTTTCTAAGTTTTTCAAAATGCGATCAAAGACACGACCAGAAATTTCTAGTTCTTCACGGCTAATACCATCAAAAATTTGTTTATGAATAGCAGTATGAAAAGCATCGATGTCTTTGGATTTTGCTTTGCCTAGCTCAGTCAAGACGACACGCTTATAACGCTTATCAACCTCTGACGGAACCACCTCAATAAAGCCATTCTTCTCCATTCGCTTAATCAAATTACTGGTCACAGATTTTGAAATCTTAAGCTTACGTTCAATGTCCTTGATGAAAACTTCCTTGTCTTCATTTTCACGTAAATAAAGAACTGCAAAACCCTGCGGACCAGCGAGATTTTCAACACCATGCTGCTCACCGAGCTCATGTACCCGATTCTCCATCAAATTAATAAAGTATCTAAATTGTGAAAAGGGATCTTTGTCTCGCATCTTTTCCTCACTTTCTGAAAATTTTCAAGATTTATTCTTGTAAAATATATTGTAGTTCTTATGAGAACTAATGTCAAGAAAAAAGTTCTCATGGAAATTATTTTTTTGACCAATAAAAAAAGAAAAGCTGCATTAACAACTTTTCTAGATGATAATACCTTCTAAGTGGTCTAGTTCATGCTGGCAGATTTGTGCTGCTAAACCAGTTAATGTTAAGCTTTGTTTATTCCAATTCTTGTCCATAAAAGTAACATCGATTTTTTGGTAACGTCGTGTTGGACGAGACCCTAAAAGTGATAGACAAGACTCTTCAGTGTCAAAAGGAAGAGATTTGTTCGTCATAACTGGATTAAACATCACCAAATCTGCCAAGCCCATATTGACAATAATCACGCGTTTTTTAACACCAATTATATTCGCTGCCATTCCAATGCAATTATCACGATTCGCATTTAAGGTATCCTGCAAATCTTGAGCTAGATACAAATCCTCTTTTGTAGCTTCTTGCGATTTTTGCGCCAAGAAAAAGGTATCTTTTACAATTTCTTTAATCATGATTTCTCCAAAAATAATTCCATAATGTCAAAATCGATAGACTTGCCATCAATTTCCATAAAGCCTTCAAAGGTTCTAATCCTACGAAAACCTAAACTTTCATAGAGGTGAATAGCTCCCTTATTATCCGTACGAACCTCAAGTGAGAGAATTTTAAGACCTGATTGTCGACTAAGATCAATTAAGCGTGTTAAGAGTTTACGCCCAATGCCTTTATTCCAATAGGCTTTTTTAACTGCAATTCCAATTTCTGCACGGTGTGACAAACGTTTTTTTCGAAAACTTCTACAATTGCATGTTTCAAAAATTTGGCCATTTTCTTCAGCTAATAAAAAATGACATATCTTGGCATTTTGAAATTTTGCTAAGATTTTCTCTTCCTCAGCAACAGAAAGTCCCATCCCTTCACTGCCATAAGAAAGATTATCTATCTCTGAACCAACCTGATTACAGAATTCAAGCAGATTTTTAGCATCTTTAACAGTTACTTCTCTCACTTCAATCATAAGAAGACCTCTCTTTCGATAGAAATATTATAGCAAATTTTTCAAGCAACCAAAAGAGCCCACCTAGGTGAGCTCTATTCGGTTATTTGATATTAGAGAATTAATTTAAGACAAAATGGCTTGTTGAATCCGTCTGTACGGTTCTAAGGTAATATGTTAAACAATACCTTGTGCTGACATCGCATCAGCAACTTTAAGGAATCCAGCAATATTGGCACCAACAACAAGGTTACCTTCTGCATCAAATTCTTTGGCTGCAGCTGCTGCATTTTCGTAAATGCCTTTCATGATGTTGTAAAGTTTGGCATCTACTTCTTCGAAAGTCCAAGGTGTACGTTGGCTATTTTGTGCCATTTCAAGGGCTGAAACAGCTACACCACCAGCGTTGGCTGCTTTGGCAGGACCAAATGAAACACCAGCTTTTTGGAAGACTTCGATAGCTTCCAATGTTGAAGGCATGTTTGCACCTTCAGTAACAGCAATGACACCATTGTCAACAAGCATTTTAGCTTGTTCAGCATTGATTTCATTTTGTGTAGCACATGGGAAAGCAAGGTCTGCTTTGATTGACCAGATAGTCCCTTCGTTAGCAGGTGTGAAAGTTGCACTTGGACGAGCTTCAGCGTATTTCACGATACGAGCACGTTCAACTTCTTTCAATTGTTTAAGAAGTGGAACATCAATACCTTCTGGGTCATAAACGTAACCTGATGAGTCTGAAACAGCAACAACTTTAGCACCAAGTGATTGAAGTTTTTCAGTTGCGTAAATAGCAACGTTACCTGAACCTGATACAAGAGCTACTTTGCCAGCGAAATCTTCGCCGCGAGCTTTAAGCATTTGTTCAGCAAAGTAAACAGCACCGTAACCAGTTGCTTCTGTACGTGCAAGAGAACCACCGTAAGTAAGTCCTTTACCAGTAAGAACTCCTGTGTATTCATTACGAAGACGTTTGTATTGACCGTAAAGATAACCAATTTCACGTCCACCAACGCCGATATCACCAGCTGGAACGTCAGTGTCAGCACCGATGTGTTTGCTCAACTCAGTCATAAAGCTTTGACAGAAACGCATGATTTCGTTATCTGATTTACCTTTAGGATCAAAGTTAGAACCACCTTTACCACCACCGATTGGTTGACCAGTAAGTGAGTTTTTAAAGATTTGTTCAAATCCAAGGAATTTGATGATTGATTGGTTTACTGATGGGTGGAAACGAAGACCACCTTTGTAAGGACCAATCGCAGATGAGAACTGAACACGGAAACCACGGTTCACTTGAACTTGACCTTTGTCATCAACCCAAGGAACACGGAAAGAAACAATGCGTTCAGGTTCTACCAAACGTTCAAGAAGATTTTCTTCAACGTATTTAGGATATTTATCAAACACTGGAACCAGTGATTCAAACACTTCTTCTACAGCTTGTAGAAATTCGGGCTCATGAGAATTAAGAGCTTTCACCTTTTCAAAGACGCCAGCTACATACTCTTTACCTGTTGTCATATATATGTCCTCCATAAACGAGATTGTAATTTTGTATTACATTAAATATTATAAATTTTCTGAATATTTCTGTCAAGCATTTACAGTATCTTTTTAAAAAAACTTTCATTTTGATGTTATAAAACGTTACATCTTATGTCACTTAGTTTTTTTTCTAACTCTTTAAGCTATAACTTCTAACAATCTTTTTTTCATGATTTGTGGTATGATTAAGGTGACAATATAGGAGGTAACATTATGAAAGGTTTATCACTTTGGTCAGGGATTATCGCCCTACTTATCGGACTTTTTCTCTTTATTCATCCCTTCACGACTACAGCCATGATTGGTTGGATTATCGCCATTATTATTTTCTTGTCTGGCTTCACAAGCCTCTTTATGTATTCAAGTAGAGTTAATCGTTCACTTTGGTACTTGCTACAAGGTATTTTGTCCATTGTTTTTGGAATCATCCTGCTATCAAGCTCAGTTATGTCTCTATCAAGTGCAGTCATGACCATCGCTGCTTATTGGATTTTAATTAGTGGTATCTTACGTTTGATTGGTGGTTTTCAAATGAAAAAAGCTGGATTCTTTGATGCCAATCGTTTCTTAAGTTCAGCAGTTCTCGCCATTCTTCTGGGATTATTCCTCCTATTTAATCCAACTTTGTCAGCTATTTTTATCGGTCGTTTGGCTGGTCTTCTTCTAATGACTGTCGGCGTTTCTGGTATTAGTTTTTCATTTAAATTATAATCAACAAAACCCTCGGAAAAATCCGAGGGTTATTTTTTAACGATTATCAATGTTTTCTGGATACAAGTCATGGTTCATCAAACGATAATCTGCCATTTTTTCATACTTGGTACCAGGTTTTCCGTAGTTAAAATACGGATCAATTGACAAGCCACCACGTGGAGTGAATTTTCCCCAAACCTCAAGATAACGTGGTTGAAGTAAATCAATCATGTCTTTACCTTGGTACTGAAAACATTATTTCCCTCTTCTAGCTAAATATTTTTCCAGACCAGCTTGACGAAGTTTACAAGCAGGACACTCTCCACAACCGCTGCCTTTAATGCCATTATAGCAAGTAAAAGTATTTTCACGAACATAATCAAATTTTCCAAGTTGATCGGCCAACTCCCAAGTTTCAGACTTATCAAGCCACATCAATGGTGTATGAATCACAAAATTGTAATTCATAGCAAGATTTAAAGTGACATTTAGTGATTTGACAAAAGCGTCCCGACAATCAGGATATCCTGAGAAGTCTGTTTCACACACCCCAGTAATAATATCTGTAATACCAAGACGTTTGGCTAGCACCGCAGCAAATGATAAGAACAAATGATTGCGTCCATCAACAAAAGTATTTGGCAAATCATCATCAGGATTTTCAATCTCAATATCACGTGTCAATGCATTTTCAGTTAATTGCCCTAGCAATGACATATCAAGCAAGTGATTTTTAACACCTTGCTCAGCAGCAATATGTTTGGCAACTTCGATTTCAAGACTGTGACGTTGACCATAATTAAAAGTCACTGTTTCGACATGTTCATAATGCTCTAAAGCCCAAAATAGGCAAGTTGTGGAATCTTGTCCGCCACTAAAGACGACAAGTGCTGATTGACGTTTCATTTCAATATCTCTTTTCTAAGATATCTGGGCAAAGAAAAAGTCCCTATGGGAATCCACAGGGGCGCTAATTTCAGTCATTAGGCTGGTTTTTTTTAGCGATGGCTTTTCCCAAACATCGTTATTATTACTTAATAATCATATCATCTTTATGAAAGATATTCAATGGCTAATTGTTTTTAGCAAATTGACTATTATATAAATCGTAATAGAAACCTTTAGCGGCTAGAAGGCTTTCATGGTTTCCTTGCTCAACAATCTGACCATTGTTAAGCACCAAGATTTTATCAGCATCTTGAATGGTTGATAGACGGTGAGCAATCACAAAGCTTGTGCGACCTTCCATCAATTTTTCCATAGCTTTTTGAATCAATAACTCAAGACGCGTATCTACAGATGAAGTTGCTTCATCCAAAATCAAGATCTTAGGATCAGCTAACAAAGCACGCGCAATGGTCAAGAGTTGTTTTTGACCAAGTGAGACATTGCTTGATTCTTGGTTCATTTCCATGTTGTAGCCGCCTGGAAGAGTGCGGATAAAGTGATCAACATTAGCAGCTTTTGCTGCTGCCACAATTTCCTCATCTGTCGCATTCAAATTCCCAAAACGAAGGTTTTCTTTGATACTTGCTTCATAAAGCCAAGCATCTTGTAAGACCATTCCAAATTGTTTGCGATAATCTTGGCGTGACAAATTACGAATATCGTGACCATCGACCTTAATGCAACCATCCGTTACATCGTAAAATCGCATCAAAAGATTAATTAGCGTTGTCTTACCAGCACCGGTTGGTCCAACAATGGCAACCATTTCACCAGGTTTAACCTCTAAGTTAAAGTTACGAATCAATGGTTTATCAGCAACATATTGGAAGGATACATTTTCAAAGGTTACTTGACCAGACAGGTCATGTTCTAGTTTTTCAGTTACTTGTGCTGCTTCTTCTGGCTCATCAAGAACTTCAAAAATACGGTCAAGTGATGATTTAGCACTTTGAAGCACACTAGCCAATTGAGTAATAGTTTGAACCGGTTGACTCACTTGCCATACATATTGAACAAAAGCTTGCATATTACCAACAGTCAGTTGACCTGAAAGAACTTGTAAAGCACCCAAAACCGCAATAATCAGGTAAGCCATATCCGAAATCGCACTTAAAACTGGCATCATAATCCCGGAAATGAAACTAGCTTTAAAGCCAACTTCTTGTAAATTCTGAGTAATCTCACGGAACTCTTGGCTAGAAATGTCTTCACGACCATAAAGTTTAATGACATTAAAACCAGATAGATTTTCCTGAACAAAACCATTCATATCCCCAAGAGCGTCAGCTTGTTCCTTAAAGTAAGGTTGTGATTTGCCCAAGATAAATTTAGCACTGAAGTAAGTGATTGGAATAATGGCAATGACAACCAAGGCAAGATGCCAATTAAGATAAAGCACCATGCAAATAACTAAAGTAATCGTTGTGAAAGCTTCAATGATTCGAAGGAAACTTTGTTGAAGAGCATTTGATACTGTTTCCACATCTGACGTAAAACGTCCCAAAACATTACCAAATTGTTGACTATCAAAATAAGAAACTGGAATCTTATTAATTTTTTCACTTAAATCATGACGTAAATCATGAATGCTCTTTTGCACCGCTTTGGTAATGAAAAAGTTTGAACCATAACTACTTAGCTCATACCCCATACCTCGGACAAAGTAGAGCACCAAAATAATGGCAATGTAAGAAATATTAATGTGTGCTCCAGCCACACCGTTAGCCATATCCAAAAGATTTGATGTCAATTCTGTGATAGCAAGACCAAGCACAAATGGCTCAAGTACACTCATGACACTACTAAAGATTTTTAGAAAAACAGCTAAGAAAAGTGCACCTTTATATTGTCGGAGATAATCCCATAAACGTAGAAAAACATTTCGTTTGGACATTCTTATTCTCCTTTCATTTCTTCTGCTTTGTTCAATTGTGAGTTGGCAATTTCACGATAGATGTCATTTGATTGCATCAGTTCATCATGTGTGCCGCGCCCAACAATTTCACCTTTATCAAGCACAATGATTTGATCGGCATCCATGATAGTTCCCACACGTTGCGCCACAATCAAAACAGTCGCTTCTTGCGTCACTTCTTTCAATCGAGCACGCAACTGAGCATCTGTCTTATAATCAAGCGCTGAGAAAGAATCATCAAAGATATAGATGTCTGGTTTCTTAACCACTGCACGCGCAATTGACAAACGTTGCTTTTGCCCACCAGACAAATTACTTCCGCCTTCAGCCAAATGTGTTTGATAGCGCTCATCACGACTTTCGATAAATTCTTTAGCTTGTGCGATATCAGCTGCCGCTTGCAATTCCTCACTTGTCGCATCAGACTTACCATACTTCAAGTTTTCTTCGATGGTTCCTGTAAATAGCAGAGCTTTTTGCGGAATAAAGCCAATCTTTTGACGAAGTGCTTTCAGTTGATAATCCCTAACATCAACGCCATCAACCAAAATCTTACCAAGCGTCACGTCATAAAAACGTGGAATCAAGTTAACCAGTGATGACTTACCAGAACCCGTAGACCCGATAAAGGCAATGGTTTCACCAGGTTTTGCCTTAAAGGAAATGTCTTTTAATACTGGGCTTTCCGTTTCACCTGGGTAAGCAAAGGTTACCTTGTCAAATTCCAAATAACCTTTTGTAGCTGTCTCAGTCACACCATCATCATTAGGGTCAATGGAAATTGGCATCGCCATAACTTCCGAAATACGTTCGCTTGAAACCACCATACGAGGATACATGGTAAAGAAATTGGCAAACAAAAGAAATGAGAATAAGGCGTGGAAACTATATTCAATAAAGGCTACCAAGTTACCGATTTGTAACTCACCATGTGCCAATGGGTTCAAAGCAAACCAAACAATAGCAACAATCATTGAAATAATGATTAGAACAAAGAGTGGTTCAGTCAAACCAGTTAAAATAAATAAGCGGCTTGATAAGTCTTTATATTCATCGTTTTTGCTACCAAAACGCTGTTCTTGAAAATCTTCTCTCGCAAAAGCACGAATGACACGTAAACCAGTTAAATTTTCACGAACATATTGGTTGATTTTATCAAGAGTTGATTGTTGTTTTTCTGATAAAGGACGCGTACGAGTTGCCACATAGTAAACAACCAGAACCAAAAATGGAATAGCAACTGCTACAATCCAAGCAAGTGTTGGACTGGTTACTAAAATCATCACCACACTAGAAATCATCATCAAAGGTGTAATGACTCCCATACGTAACGTCTGCTCAGCAAACTGCATCAAGATAAAAGCATCACTGGTCATCCGTGTTACCAAGGAAGACACACCGATTTGTTCATATTCTTGATGTGAATATTGCTGTAACTTATCATACATGTCATTACGCATATCCTTAATCATGTTTGTGGTAATTTTTCCTGCTGCATAAGCAAGAATCACACGTCCGATCATCCCCAAGATGATGACAACCAGCATAACCAGTGCCCAGAAATAAACCTTATCCTTATTTCCAACTGTAACCCCTTGGTCAATCATTCGAGCAAGAGCTGTTGGTAAGCCTAAGTTAACCACTACAAAGGTAAGCGCCCCAATAACATCGAGAACTAGCCATTTGGGATATCTTTTCAAATAAGTCCAAATGAGTTTCATAGTCTTCCTTTCTAATGTTTATATGAAAGAAGTGACCTTGCTTATTCTGCTAAGTCACTTAGGTATTCATATCTTTCGTATTTTTCAAGTAAGTTTTCATTGGCTTCATCCAATGAACGTTGAAGCTCAGCTAGTTTGCCATAATCGCTGGCATTTTCTTGCATTTGAGCTTCGATAGATTCGATGTCTTCTTCAAGCTTGGCGATTTCATCTTCGATGACTTCCCACTCTTGTTTTTCAAAGTAAGACATACGTTTTTTCTTCGTTTTCTCTTTTTCTGTCTTTTGTTGTGCTTCTTTCTTAACTTGAACTACCGCATTTTCTTCAAATGCTTTTTCATCAAGATAATCGGTGTAGTTACCAAAAAATTCTCGCACATGACCATTTTCAAAAGCTAAAATTTTATTAGCCACTTTGTCAAGAAAATAACGGTCGTGACTAACAGTGATAACGGGGCCTTGGAAAGTTTGTAAGAAACTTTCAAGAACTGTTAAAGTTGCGATATCAAGGTCATTGGTTGGTTCGTCAAGAAGCAGAACGTTTGGTTTTTCAATCAAAATCTTCAAAAGGTAAAGACGTTTTTTCTCACCACCAGATAATTTTGAAATCAATGTTCCATGAGTCGAACGTGGGAAAAGGAATTGTTCTAACAAATCCGTCACACTTGTTGTTCCGACACTTGTCTTAACTTCATCTGCTACTTCTTGCAAATAATTGATGACACGTTTGTCTTCGTCCATGTCTTTTGGCAACTGTGAAAAGTAACCAATGCGAACTGTTTCACCAATTTCAAGTTTTCCGCTTATTGGTTGCAAATCACCATTAATCAAATTAAGAAGCGTAGATTTTCCGACACCATTATCACCAACGATACCAATGCGGTCTTTATTTTGCACCAAAAGGTTAAAGTCAGTCAAAATTTGTTTATCCGGAAAAGCAAAAGACACATTTTCAAAATTAATTACTTTTTTCCCGATACGACTTGTTTCAAAATTGATTTCCAGCTCTGTTGATTGAGTCGTTCCAGACAAATCAGCTTTCAAATCATTGAAACGATTGATACGCGCTTGTTGTTTTGTCGCACGCGCTTGTGGTTGCGTACGCATCCAAGCCAACTCTTGCTTATAAAGTTGTTTCTTTTTATGAAGCGTAGCCGCATCACGCTCATCTTGCTCCGCACGCAAACGCACACAATCCTGATAATTTCCTTGGTATTCTGTCAATTGACTATTAGCCAACTCAAAGATACGGGTTGCGACATTATCTAAGAAATAACGGTCGTGGGTGATGAAGAGAACTGTCTTTTTAGAAGTTTTCAAGTAATTCGTCAACCAAGCGATGGTATCAATGTCCAAATGGTTAGTCGGTTCGTCCAACAGAAGCAAATCAGCATCATTCAACAAAACTTGCGCTAACTGAACACGACGACGAAGCCCACCAGACAAGTCACCAACTTTTTGTGACAAATCTTCTAGACCTAGTTTTGTTAAAACTGTCTTCACTTCGCTCTCGATAGCCCAAGCGTCAAGCGAATCCATTTCTGCTATAACTTTTTCAAGCTTATCTTGATTGGCTTCATCATAATTAGCCATCAAAGTTTCATAAGTCTTAATCAAAGTCATTTCACGCAAATCCGATGACAAAACTGTATCCAAAATCGTTTTGTTATCATCGAATTCAGGTTCTTGCGTCAAATAGGCAATTTTATATCCATTCTTAGCTGAAAACGGCGACACATCACCATCAAAACCAAGACGTCCCGAAATAACATCTAAAAGGGTTGTCTTACCAGTTCCGTTAACCCCAATAATCCCGATACGATCAAAATCATGAATAATAAAGGAAATATCACTAAATACTGTCTTGTCACCAACGGATTTCGTTAAGTGTTCTACGATAAAATCGCTCATTTACTTTCCTTTCTAATAAATTCAAAAATAGCTTCTTTATCATTGGCAAGCTCACCAAGGACAATATGTTGTTCGATTGCTTTTAGGATTTGACCAAGCTCAGGTCCTGGTTTAAACTGCATTTCTTTAATCAGCATACCACCGTTGACCACAATCTCATGTTTGTCATGAATGGTTAATTCCTTATCCAAGCGCTCAATCGTCGCAAAATCAACTGGTAGACCAAAACCTAAACGAAGGTCTTCTGCTTGTTCGATAAGATTACAACCATAGCAATACATTTCCATCTTATCAAGCTCATTTGTCAAACGGAAACGATAGATTGACACAATCTTTTCAACATCTTTTTGGAATTGACTTGATGTTTTCCAAGCTCGCAAAAAGGCACGAACATCTTTGACATCCAATGCTAATAGCAAAGCTGCCCAAGCTTGTTCTGATGTTTTAAAGTGATAATCGTCTGCCAAATCATCTAAGAATTGTTGCAAATGATCATGAGCATTCTCAAGATGAGGAAGGTATTTTTGAGCTTCACTTGCAATCATGGCTTTAATCCCTTTACGCCAGAAAGGTGCCATCAATAATTTGTCAAATTCAATAAAAGAGCGCTCTACTGAAATTTTTTCCAGTAAGGGCGCATGTGCTGCCATGGCAGCAAAAGTCTCAGGTTCAATATCAAAATCAAGACTAGCTGAAAAACGGAAACCACGCATGATGCGAAGGGCATCTTCATTAAAACGCTCAGCTGGATTTCCAACCGCACGTAACAATTTGGCTTTCAGGTCAGCTAAGCCATTAAATTTATCAATAATCAAACCTGTTTCATCAAGTGCAAAAGCATTTACCGTAAAGTCACGACGTTTTAAGTCCTCTTCAAGTGAGCGAACAAAAGATACGCTACTTGGTCTACGATAATCTACATAAACATCTTCCGTACGGAAAGTAGTGATTTCATACTCACCACCTTCTTCAAGAACAAGCACAGTCCCATGCTCAATCCCAATATCAACGGTACGGTGAAAAATACTTTTTGTTTCTTCTGGGTAAGAACTTGTTGCAATATCGACATCGTGAATTGGGCGATTTAGTAAGACATCTCGAACGCTACCGCCAACGAAGTATGCCTCATAGCCTGCTTCACGAATTTTTTTCAAGATTGGTAAAGCCTCCTGAAATTCAGAAGGCAGATTGTTTAATTTCATAGTAATTTTTCCAAACCATAAACGAGCTTATCTCGTTTGACAACTGCTTTAATTCCAATATTAACACCACTCATAAACGAAATACGATCATAAGAATCATGACGAAGTGTCAATCCCTCACCTTGGGCACCGAAAATAACTTCTTGGTGCGCAACCAAGCCAGGTAAACGAACACTATGGATACGCATACCATCAAAATCAGCCCCGCGCGCTCCTTTTAACGTTTCAACTTCATCTGCAACCCCTTGTTTTTTAGGTTGACGAACTTCACGAATCAATTCCGCTGTTTTCACAGCTGTACCTGAAGGAGCATCTTTCTTATTGTCATGATGTAGTTCAATGATTTCAAGGTCCGGAAAATATTTGGCAGCCTTAGCGGCAAATTCCATGAGTAAAATAGCACCAATTGCAAAGTTTGGAGCAATCAAACCACCTGTTTTTTTTTCTTCAGAAAGAGCAATCAATTCGGTAATTTCGTCTTCAGAAAATCCTGTTGTCCCAACAACTGGAGCAAAGCCATTTTTTAAAGCAAAACGAGTGTTTTCATAAGCAACAGCTGGCATTGTAAAATCAACCCACACATCAGCATCAAAACCAACTAGTTGTGATTTATCAGTGAATACTGGGACGCCATCAATTTCTTTTTCTGTTGCAAATGGATCAAGCAAAGCTGCTAAGGTTAAATCGTCATCTCCCTTAACCATGTTAACTGCTGCTGAACCCATTCTCCCTTTAAAACCTGCTACGATAACTTTAATACTCATGTTTTTCTTTTCCTCTCTAGCACTTAGACAATTGGTGTGAAACCAAATGCAACGGCACCTTCCCCTAAATGAGTAGCAATTACGCCATCAAATGATACGATTTCAAGATTCTTCGTTTGACCTCTTTCAGCCAAAGCTTGATAGAAATATTGAGCTTTTTCTTCTGCGCGAGAATGAATGATGAAAACTTCGTATTCTCCATTTTCAGTCACGTCAGACAAAACATCAACAAGACGTTTGATAGCTTTTTTCTCAGTTCGCACTTTTTCATAAACTTCAATAACACCTTCGTCATTAAAATAAAGAATTGGTTTGATGCTAAGCAAGTTACCAATCAAAGCTGAACCATTTGACAAACGTCCACCTTTTACCAAGTGATTTAAATCATCAACCATGATAAAGGCACCTGTTCCATCGATTTGCTTTTGCAATTTAGCCAAAATATCATCAAATGAAAGACCATTTTCAGCCCAATTAAGTGTGTTTTTAACCATGCTACCTAATGGTGCTGAAGTGATTTTACTATCTGGAAATGCAATCATTAATTCAGGATAATCTTCAATTAAGAATTGAATATTCTGCCAAAATCCTGAAATGCCTGATGACAAAAACAATCCTACAACGTGTGTATAGCCTTCAGTTGAAAGTTGTGTCAAAATTTCATCTAATTTTGCTAGACTTGGTTGGCTTGTCTTAGGTAAGGTTGGTGACATAGCCATTTTTCTGTAAAAATCATCAAGGCTCAAGTCTTTACCTTCAACGTAAGAAATACCACCAATCATGATTGGGATATCTAAGACAAAAAGATTTTCTTTTGCCTTAAGGTCATCTGACAAAACTGCGGTTGTATCTGTTATAACTGCTAATTTCATTAACTTCTAAACTCCAATTTAACCCCTGGACGATCGAGGGCAATTTCGGTTACTTCGTATGTTAGGCGTTGCACAATATCAAGTAAAGGCGCTGCCAAATATTCAACTTCGTCCTTAGTGAATTCACTTGGTTCATTGACAATACGATTTTGAATGTGAACCATTTGTGAAACAACACCGCTAATGACAAACTCTTGTTTTACGACCATAAATTGTAAAACAGAAACGATTGTTGTTTGATTATTGTCTGTGTCTTTTTTCACTAATTGAAATGTGACTTCAAAATTAGTCTTCGGTGTACCATTTTCTTTTTCCCATTCAAGATTTCTTGCATCATAATGGTATTGGTTGACAAATTCTTTTTCACGTACTAATTCCATACTTATCTCCTCTTTGTATATCACTTTTCATTATAGCATATTTCAACTCTATTTTGCACGCTTTTCTTTGAACTTTAAAGCAATACTGACAATTCTTTTTTTGACTCAAAAAAGTATGCTTACCAACTATCATAGATAGTTAAATCGTATTCTGAAATGAGTTGATTTAATTTGCTACCATAAGACGTATCAGTGGCATAAGTTCCCGTTAGTGCTGCTGTCGCATCTTGATAAGAAGCAGTTCTTGATTTATGCACACCAACATACAAATCTTTTTGAAGAAACTGAGCATAATCCTGCAGAGATTCCTCCAGACTACCATAAGAACGAAATTGAGCATCAATGGTGTAAGAATTCCCATTGCCATCATCCTCCCAAGTCTGCATAGTCACCGACTGCCCCTTATAATCCCCTTTGATGCCAAAGAAATTATAATTGGGTGCTTGACTCAGTTTTGACTGACTACTGTTCGATTCTAAAATGGCTTGCGCAATCATGACCGAAGCGTAAAGGTCATTTTGCGCAGCGATTTGACGAGCTAATTCACCAATAATTTGAATGAAAGATATGGTCGTCGTGTCTTGAGATGATTGACTAGTGTCTGCGGAGGTTGGATTTGCTGCTTCCTGCGAGTGATAGGCGAAGAAAATCAAGGTCAAAAAAGCCAAAAAGGCTAGAAAGGTTATGCCATATAAGACAGAACGAGGGACATTTTTTCGACGTCGTCTTCCACTAACCCTTCTTCTTTTCTTCCTTTTTCTTACCTTTGCCAAATACATTCAGTCCTTTCAAAAAGTCACCTTTCAGTATAACAAATTTTTGATAAAAAAGAGACTCTTAACCGTTAATGACACAAATTCTTGAAAAGAGCCTTAGACGAAACTCTCTAAGACTCTTTTTCCTATTTAAATCAAGCAAGACTTGCTAAAATATTTTTGACAATATTATCAACCGTCACACCATTTTCTGCTAAAAGTTCTTTAGGATTGTAACGGTCATGGAAGGCTTTCTCTACACCGTAATTTTGAATCTTGATGTCTGTATTTCCAAGGTAACTTGCAATCATTTGACCATAGCCACCTTCAAGCACACCATCTTCTAAAGTCACCGCAACTTGGTGTTCAGATTCCAAGCTATCAAGTAATTCTTCGTCTAATCCTGTGATGAATTTTGGATTAACAAGGGTTGCTGTGATTCCGTGTTTGTCGGCCAATTCTTTAGCCACTTCTTCAGCTAAACCATAGAAATTACCAAGACCAAAGATAGCAACCTTGCTACCTTTTTGAGTGACTTGGTTCTTGTTAAGAATTGAATAATCTGTCGTATCAGCTACTCCAGTCTCACGAAGTGGACCAACTGGAATACGAATAGCAACTGGGTGTTCATTTTGTTCAACAGCCCAATCAAGCATCGCTAGATGCTCTTCTTTACTTGTTGGCGCCAAGTAAACCACATTTGGAATGTGAGCCAAGAATGGAATATCGAAGAAACCAAGGTGACTTTCATCATTCATGGCACTAACTGACGCTGAGTAAACCAAGGTTGTCACCGGAAGATTATTAAGTGCGATGTCATGTGACCATTGGTCATATGTACGTTGCATAAATGGTGCTGCGACGTACCAGATTGGTTTTGCACCATTTTTAGCAAGACCAGCTGCCATAGTCGCTGCTTCTTCTTCAGCGATCCCTACATCAACAAATTGTTTACCAGCCTTTTGACGTTGCTCTTGATTCAACATAAACATCGGAGTTCCTGCATTTACAGCAACAACCGTTGGATCTTTTTCAATTTTGTCTAAAACAAATTCTGTCGTAATGCTGTTGTAAGTTTCACCTGAAGTTGTGTGACGAAGGTATTCTCCAGTTTCTGGAATGTAAGGTCCTCCAGCATGGAAGGCTTCGCGATTTTCTTCCATAAATGACACGCCGTGACCTTTTTGTGTATGAATATGTAACAAAACTGGGTGATTCGCATCTTTTACTTCTTCAAAAAGAGCAATTAATTGAGTCAAATCATTTCCTGCTTCAAGATAATGATAATCAAAACCAAATGCCTCAAAGAAATTATTAGCAGCTTTGCCATTGTTTTCACGCAAATCACGAAGTGCTGTGTAAATGCCACCAGTTGGATTTGCTGCGATTGATTGGTCATTATCATTAACAATAACAATCGTATTGGTTCCTTCTGTTGTGATTTGGTTCAAGCCTTCATAAGCCATTCCACTTGGATTTGCTGCGATTGATTGGTCATTATCATTAACAATAACAATCGTATTGGTTCCTTCTGTTGTGATTTGGTTCAAGCCTTCATAAGCCATTCCACCTGACAGTGAACCATCACCGATAACAGCAACAACATTGTAAACTTCATCTTTTAAATCACGCGCTTTTGCCACACCTGAAGCCAGTGACAAAGAGGTTGAAGTATGCCCAATGGTAAACAAATCATGTTCACTTTCTTTGGGATTTGTATAACCAGACACGTCATCATAGTGATCTGGGTCAAGAAAGGCTTGCGCACGCCCAGTCAACATTTTATGAACGTATGATTGGTGAGAAACGTCAAAGATAAATTTATCAACCGGTGAATTAAAGACGTAGTGCATAGCAACTGTCATTTCAACCATACCAAAGTTTGGTCCGTTGTGTCCGCCATGCTGACTTGTTTTTTCAAGCAAAGCTTGACGAGCTTCATCAACCACACGTTGCAAGTCCTCACGAGACAATTTTTTTAAATCTTGTGGCGATGCAATTGTTTCAAGTACCATATATTTCTCCTTTTTATTTGACAATCATTTTTAAAAACTTCTCAGCTTTTTTCAAGTATCCCTATCATACACCTTGGAGCTAACTCCAAGTCAAGCAAAAAAATGATTTTTTAGGAGAAAAAGAGAGATAATCTCTATCTCTCTTGATTAAGGTATTATTTGGTGACTTTGTTCAACTTTCTGATGGATATATTCAACCAATTCAACAGTTAAATCATATCGCATAAATGGTGTAATGAGGTAAATGCCGTTAAAGAATTTTAAAGCATGATCAATTAATTGTTTACTTTCTTCTAAAGCCAATTGTTGGCATTTTTCCTTGTCATCTTTGACAGCTTCTAGTTTTGCTAGAAAGTTATCTGATAGCTGAATGCCGGGTACTTCATTGTGAAGGAAAATAGCATTGTTATAGCTAGTAATTGGCATAATACCAACAAAAAATGGCGTTTCATAATCTCGTGTTAGCTTTGCTAAATTTTCAATAATCTCACTATTAAAAATAGGCTGTGTAATAAAACAATCTGCTCCAGCAGCAATCTTTCTTTCAATCAATCGACCGCAACGTGATAAATTTTTCACATTAGGATTGAAAGCCGCTGCTGCTGTAAAAGTTGTTTCTTTTTTAATGCTTGCGCCACTGTAACCTATTCCCTTGTTAAGTTGCTTAATCAGCTCCAATAACTTGAAGCTCGTGGCATCATAGACGCTGGTTGCTCCCGGAAAATCTCCTATTTTAGATGGATCCCCTGTAATCGCTAGTACCTGATGAAAGCCCAACACGTCCATCCCCAAAAGACGTGATTGAAGCCCAATCATATTGTGGTCGCGACAAGATAAGTGTAGTAAAAACGGTGTTGAAATCTCATTTTTCAAAAGCGAGGCAATACTAACATTACAAATACGTGTCTTAGCTAGCGAATTATCAGCCAGCGTAATTGCAGATACTCCAGCCTCGTCCAAAGCTTTTACCCCTTTAGTAAACTTTCTAATATCAAGTGTTTTTGGAGGATCCAGCTCTGCTATAATGGTCACTTTTCGGTTTACCTTGTCGACAATAGTTTCTGATTGCTTAACCGCCTTAATCAGTTCTGCTTCTTCAACCATCGGTGTAACAAATTTGCGTGAGACTGGTTTCAAGCCTTTTATTGCACGCTTAACTGCTCTGATATGGTCAGGCGTTGTACCACAACACCCACCAATCAGACGTGCTCCTTCAGCCACAAGAAGCTCTGCACTTTTCCCAAAGTAATCTGCGTTCTGGCTAAATCCATATTGCCCACTACCATTGTCATCAACAAAGGATAACAAACTGGCATTTGGATAAACCGACAAATACGACTGAGCAAACAGCGGCACTTGCTTGAGTGATTGAATCATGTGATAAGGTCCCAAATGACAATTGAGTCCTACTACATCTGCCCCGAGCATCACTAGTTTTCCAAAGATTTCAACCAATGGACGACCATTTTCGGTTATTCCCGCTTCATGAATGGAAATATTGGTAATAATCGGCAATTTTGTTAAAGGTCTGACTGCCTTTAAAATTTCGATGATTTCTTCTTCATCGTAGTAAGTTTCAAATAAAAGACCATCAATTTCCTTTGTTTCAAGCAAATAACCAACTTGTTCTAAAGTTTCCTTGATAATCTCATCAAGCGATAATTCGCATTGTTTGAGACCACGAAGAGCACCGACTGTTCCCAAAACAAAGGTATCCTCGCCTGCTGCTTGTCTTGCAATTTTGACGCCTGCTTGATTAATTTCTTTAATCTTGTCACCATAGCCGTAACCTCCTAGTCGATGTCTTTTGGCCGCATAGGTGTTTGTCTGAATGACATCAGCACCAGCGTTAATATAAGCTTTATGAATCGCTAAAACTTTTTCTGGATGCGTCAAATTATAAGCTTCGTAACAATTATCAAGACCATTAGCATAAAGAAGAGTTCCCATAGCACCGTCAGCGACTAAAATATCTGTTTTTAAACGTTCTAATAATCCTGACATAGCTCAACCTTCCTTATTTTCCGTTTTTTGCTCGAACTTCCTTAGTTGCTTCTACTAATACTTTAAGTGAGGCAATTGTTTCTGGTTCACGACGTGTTTTAAGACCACAGTCAGGGTTAACCCAAAATTGTTCCAATGATAATTTACGAAGTGGACGTTCAATATTTGCAATAACTTCCTCTTTACTTGGCACACGTGGTGAGTGAATATCGTAAACCCCTAGACCAATTCCAAGTGGGTAAACCGCTGTTTCAAATGATTCAATCACATCACCGTGGCTACGACTTGTCTCAATAGAAATCACATCAGCATCCAAGTCACGAATAGAATCGATGATTTCATTGAACTTAGAGTAACACATGTGAGTGTGAATTTGAGTATCATCTTTGACAGACGATGTTGCGATGCGGAAAGCATGCACAGCGTCATCGAGATAAGCTTTTTGTTTAGCTTTACGAAGTGGCAAACCTTCACGAAGCGCAGCTTCATCCACTTGGATAATAGCAATGCCTGCATCTTCAAGCAACTTGATTTCGTCTTTGATAGCAAGACCAATTTGATTGAAAAGGTCTGCGCGTGAGATATCTGAACGTTCAAATGACCAGTTAGTGATGGTAATAGGTCCAGTTAACATTCCTTTCACAGGACGGTCAGTCAAACTTTGCGCATAAACCACTTCTTTTACTGACAAAGGTTGGATGTGTTTCACATCACCGTAAATAATTGGTGGTTTAACCGCACGAGAACCGTATGATTGCACCCAACCAAGTTTAGTTGTGGTAAAACCAGCTAATTTTTGACCGAAAAATTCAACCATGTCCACACGTTCAAATTCACCGTGTACCAAAACATCGATATCTAAGTCTTCTTGAATCTTAATCCAACGAGCGATTTCTGATTTGATAAAATCTTCATATTCAACATCAGAGATATTGCCACGTTTCCAAGCCAGACGAGTACGACGAACTTCTGGTGATTGAGGGAATGACCCAATTGTCGTTGTCGGAAGTGTTGGCAAACCTAGCTTTTCTTGTTGCACCTTGCGGCGAACTTTATAATCCACACGCTCAGTCGGCACATTTTCTAAACTTTCAAGAGTCACATTTCGGAAATCAGCTGCTTGTAAAGCGTCAAAGTCAACCACATGTTGCTTGTAAGCTTCAGATTCTTGACCATCCAAGTATTGACTCAAAAGTTCAAGTTCTTGCAATTTTTCGTCTGCAAAAGCAAGACCATTTTTAAGAACAGGATCAAGGTCAGTTTCATTTTTTGTGGTAACTGGCACATGAAGAAGTGAGCAAGATGCTTGAATCACAAGATTGCCAACTTTAGCTTGTAGCTTTTCGAGCAATTCTGATGTTTTTTCAAAATCAGTTGCCCAGATGTTACGACCATCAACAACTCCTGCAAACACTTCTTTATTTTCAAAATAACCAGCTTCAACCGCTTCAAGATTTTCATCAAGGCCATGAACAAAATCAAGACCAAATGCTGCAACCGGAAGTTCTGATAACTCTTTAGCATCAATCAAAGCTTCAAAATAAGTTTGGAAGATAATCTTGGCTTGTGGCACTTCTTTGGCAAAATAAGCATAAACGCATTTTGCTGCTTCAAGAAGATCTACCCCTTCGTCCGTTACAAAAATCGGTTCATCAACTTGAATGTATGTTACACCAGCTTCAACCAATTCTGTAAAGACTTGTTTGTAAAGTGGCAAGAGTTTTTTCACTGCTGAAGTAAAATCGCTAACCTCAGATGACAAGGCGACATAAGTGATTGGCCCAGTAATAACTGGCTTAGCCTTATCACCAACAACTTCTTTAGCTTCAAGGTACAAATCAAGCAAGCGTGTATTTGTCAAGTGCGGTTTAACTTTTGACCATTCTGGAACAATGTAGTGGTAGTTGGTGTTGAACCATTTTTTCATTGATGAAGCAACATTTTCCTTGTTACCACGCGCAATCGCAAAGAACAAATCCAGATTAATCTCTTCCTTGGCAAAACGATTTGGAATCACGCCAAATTGCACAGACAAATCCAAAATATGATCGTAAAGTGAAAAATCACCCACAGGAATAAAATCAATACCTGCATCAGCTTGTTTTTTCAAAAATGATAAGCGCAATGCTTTCGCTTCTGCTTGCAATTCATCTTGTGAAATATTACCTGCCCAATAAGACTCAATCAATTTTTTCCACTCACGATTTTCACCCAAACGCGGATATCCCAAATTCGAAACCTTAACCATAGTTACCTCCTATAACCGTATTAGTTTAAAACTATACAATCCAAAAATTTTATAGTTAATATTTTAAACGATAAACCTTTATTTTTCAATGGTTCTAGCCATTCTATATTTTTATGCTTTGCTATAATTTTTAACTATGCACTTAGAATTTGTTATAGTTTTTAACTATAACAAGAATCTTCTAATACTTAAAAAAGAGATTCCCGAAGGAATCCCTTTATCGTTGTTAGATTAATAATTTTTTGTATTAGTTGTATTGTAATGACTTTTAATTATTTTGCTTTTTTAAGGGCTCCGAAGAGAAGACCTGCAACGATTGCACCAATGATAACAAAGACAAGGTAAAGAATTGGAGCACTTGTCAATGCGATAACAAAGATACCACCGTGTGGAGCCATCAATTTAATACCGAATGCTCCGACAAGACCACCAGCTACAGCAGAACCAACCATAAAACTTGGAATTGCACGAGCAGGGTCAGCAGCACCAAATGGGATAGCTCCTTCTGTGATAAATGAAAGACCCATGATGATGTTTGTCAAACCTGAGTTACGTTCTTCTTCAGTGAATTTGTTTTTGAAAAGAAGAGTTGCAACAAATACTGCAAGTGGTGGAACCATACCACCAGCCATAACTGATGCCATAGCCACTGAACCACCTGTCGCTACTGATGCAGCAAGAGTACCTGTACCAAAGACATAAGCAGCTTTGTTAAATGGTCCACCCATATCGATAGCCATCATACCACCAAGAATAGCTCCAAGAAGAACTGCTGATGCACCTTGAAGACCTCCAAGGAAGTTGTTCAAACCAGTGTTAATAGCAGCCATTGGAATGTTGACGAACAACATTGCAAAACCTGTCAAGAAGACACCAAGCAATGGATAAAGCAAGATTGATTTGATACCTTCAAGTGAACGTGGCAAACCAGCACAAGCTTTTTTAACAAGGTTAACTAACCATCCAGCAAGGAAACCACCTACAAGAGCTCCAAGGAAACCTGAAGGAGTTCCTTCAAGATTACCCCAAGCAGCACCGCTTGAAGCAATCGCACCAGCTACGAAACCAGCTACAAGACCTGGTTTTTCAGCTATTGAGTAAGCAATGTAACCTGCCAAGATTGGAAGCATGAAACCAAATGCTGCGTTCCCAATTGTTTTGAAGTAAGCAGCTGCTTGGTGATATGTACCCAAGTTAGAAAGTTGATCTTTTGGCACACCCAAAATGTTATCAATCAAGAATGCAAGTGCAATCATGATACCACCACCGATAACGAATGGCAACATTTGAGAAACACCACTCATCAAGTGTTTGTAGAATGCAGCGCCAAGGCTAAGTTTTTCACTTGATTCTTTTTCTTCAGTAGAAGAACCTGCTGCAGCTTTGTAAGTGTCAGCTTTACCATCAAGGATGATGTTAATTAATTCTTCAGTTTTCTTGATACCGTCAGCAACTGGACGAGATACCAATGGTTTACCATCAAAACGTGCCATTTCCACTGCTTTATCTGCAGCAACAATAACACCTTTAGCACGAGCGATTTCATCAGCTGTCAAACGGTTACCGACACCTGAGGCACCATTTGTTTCAACACGAACAGTGACACCCATTTCGTCACCTTTTTTGATGAGGGCTTCTTCTGCCATGTAAGTGTGTGCAATACCAGTTGTACATGCTGTTACAGCAACAATAAGTGGTTTGTCATCTGATACTGGAGCTGCTTTAACTTCTTCTTTTGCTTTATTATCTTCTTCTGCAGAGTCAAAAGTTGCGATGACTTCATCAGCTGTTGAGACGTGACGCAATTTATCAGCAAAACCATCTTTCAAAAGGTATTTTGACAATTCAGCAAGAGCAGCCAAGTGAGTATCGTTTGCTCCGTCTGGTGCTGCAATCATGAAGAATAGGTATGTTGGTTGTCCATCCAAGGCTTCATAGTCAACACCAGCAGTAGATTTAGCAAAAAGGACTGTTGCTTCTTTTACAGCAGCGTTTTTGCTGTGTGGCATAGCGATACCATCACCTAAACCAGTTGATGTTTGAGCTTCACGGTTCATGATACCTTGTTTAAAAGTATCAAAGTCTGTGACAACTCCGTGTTCAACAAGGCTTGTAATCATTTCATCGATAACAGCTTCTTTTGAAGTTGCTTTCAAATCAAGAATCATGACATCTTTTCTGAGCAAGTCTTGAATTTTCATAGTTTTTCTACCTCTACTTTTTGATATGTTTCTTTAGTGAATTCAGCTGTTGCTAAATCATCTGAGAATGTCGTTGCTGTACCGCAGGCAACACCCCATTTAAGCGCTTCGATTGGGTCACCTGATTTCACGTATTCACCAGTAAATCCGGCAACCATTGAATCTCCAGCACCAACAGAATTTTTAACAGTGCCTTTGATTGGTTTTGCAAAGTAAGCTGCTGCTGGTGTTACTAGTAAAGCACCATCACCAGCCATTGAAATAATAACGTTTTTAGCACCTTTTGCAAGAATTTCGCGGGCGTATTTTTCGATGTCTTCAAGACCATTCAATTCTACACCAAAGATATCTGCTAATTCGTGATTATTTGGTTTTACTAAAAGTGGTTGGTAGTTTAATGAATCTAAAAGAGTTTGACCTTCAAAGTCACAAACTACTTCTGCACCAGCTTTTTTAGCAATTGGAATCAATGTGTTGTAAACTTGGTTACCAAGGCTACTTGGAGCTGAACCTGCAAAAACAACAGTATCTTCACTTGAAAGTCCAGCAAGAATAGCTTTTAGTTCTTCAAGTTTTTCATCTGAAATTTTTGGACCAGCACCATTGATTTCTGTTTCTTCACCAGCTTTGATTTTAACATTGATACGTGTATCTTCAGAAACTTGAACAAAGTTTGTTTTGATACCTTCTGCAGTCAAGCCATCTTCAACAAAACGTCCAGTAAATCCACCGATAAAACCAGTTGCAGTATTATCGACATCCAAACGTTGCAAGATACGACTAACATTGATACCTTTACCACCAGCAAATTTGTCATCGCTAGTCATGCGGTTAACGCTACCAAGTTCTAAATGATCCAAACGCACGATAAAATCGATTGATGGATTCAGCGTTACTGTGTAAATCATACTTCAATTACCCTCGTATTTTCTTTTGTTTTTTTCATCAGTGCTCCGCTAGATTGATTGGTAATAATTGTAGCATTCTCAATCTTATCGACCTTGGCAAAGGATACCCTACCGATTTTTGATGAATCTGTAACGATGTATGACTTTCTAGCATTTTCAATTACAGTTTTCTTGATAACAGCTTCCTCCATATCTGGTGTCGTTAAAAATTCCTCATCAATGCCGTTGATACCTAAAAAAGCCTTATCAAAGTTCAACTGCTTAATTTGCTCATAAGCCACAGCTCCAATGCTGGCATCTGTTGATTTTTTTACATGACCACCAATAATAATGGTCTGAATATTTTTATCAACCAACTTAGCCGCATGGTGAATCGAGTTGGTTACAACAGTTAAATTGTCTTGATTCAAATAGCCTAACAACAATTCATTGGTTGTCCCTGCATCTACAAAAATAACATCATCATTTGAAATCAAGGATGCTGCTTTTCTAGCAACCTGCATTTTTTCTTGAATGTTTTTGATAGATTTTTGTTGATTGGTAAATTCCTCTTGGAGAGAGTGAGGAAGTTCTGCTCCACCGTGTACTCGGTGAAGTTTTCGCTCACTTTCGAGCTCATCTAAATCCCTGCGAACAGTGGACTCAGAGGTATCTAGCAGGCTCACTAAATCATCTAGCCGAACAAACTTATCATGCGAAAGTTTTTCCATGATTAATTGCTTTCGTTTAGACTTTAGAATCCTCGCCACCTCCTTTTGAAATCGTTTACAGTTAGAATTATACTATATTCCCAGTCAATGTCAAGCACTTTCTATCAAATTCTATCATTTTTCTATCAGACCGTCAATTTTCAGAAAAGATTCTCAAGAATTTCAGAAAAAGCCTTGTAAGAATGATTCTTACAAGGCTTTTTGTTTTTATTCATTGATTAATGATGTTGAGTGAACAACACGGTTATCACGATCAGGGAAGATATACTTGATAGCTTGATTAATCGCTGTTGGTGCTTCACCAAAACCAGTCGCAATCAAATCAACTTTACCTTCATAATCGGCCGCATCACCAATTGCGTAAACACCTGCTTGACTTGTTTCAAACAACGGTGACACCGCAATACTTGAACGTTTGTAATCCACATTCCAATTTTTAAGGTTTTTATTTGATGTTGAAAATCCAAAACTTACGATCAAAGCATCGAGGGGCAATTCAATTGTTTCGTCAGACTTCACTTTTTGAACAGTTAAGCTCTTAACAAATTGACCATCACCAGAAAGTTCAAATGGCATATAAGGTGTCAAAATGTTAACATTTAACTCTTTCAAAACTTCTACACTGTGTTCATGAGCACGAAAAGCATCACGACGGTGCACAATAGTTACACTTTTAGCCAAGCCATCTAAGTGATTCGCCCAGTCAACAGCTGAGTCACCACCACCACAAATGACTACATCTTTACCAGCAAATTGGTCAAGTTTGTGAACGTTGTAGAAAAGGTTGTTGTCAGCATAAGCTTCTTCACCTTCCAAACCAAGTGTACGAGGGGCAAAAGCACCATTACCACATGCAATCACGATAGCTCGTGAAAAATGTTGACCTTTATTTGTTTCGATAGTAAAAATATCACCATCTTTTTCAAATGTTTTGACTTCTTCTTTAAGGCAAATAGCTGTGCTATCTTTAAAACGATCTAGTTGCTTGATCAGATTTTCAGTCAAATCAGCTGCTGTAATTCCAGGAAAACCAGCAACGTCATAAATCATTTTTTCTGGATAAAGAACTGCAGGTTGTCCACCAAGTTCAGATAAACTTTCAATGATTTTCACCGAAACGCCACGCAAACCAGCGTAAAAGGCTGCAAACAAACCAACAGGTCCACCACCAATGATAGTAATATCATAGATTTCACGATTTTCTGACATTTATATTTCCAACTCCTTGTATATTTCTTCGATAATCGACGATTTATAGGCAATGTATTTATCAATATCTTTAGGGAATAGCTTCGCTGCTTTTTCTTTTACCTCGCCATAAGCCAAAACAGCCTCAGGATGACTACGTAAATAATCACGAAAAGCAAGATGACGCTTCAGTTCAGGCGAATTTTCAGGACAAACATAAATATGATGAACTTGAAGATGCTCTTTGCCTGAGTAAGCAAAAGCTTCTCTACCTTCGATCCCTAAATTTCCCTCATGAACATAACCAATCACTGCTAATTCTTGAATCACCTCAGACAAGTCTGTGTCTATAGCAATCACCAAATCGATGTCAATAATTGGCTTTGCCGAAAGCCCTTGAACAGAAGTACTTCCCACATGTTCTATTTTAAGAATTAAGTCACCTAGAGCAGCTTTAAGCTCTTTGGCAATCTTCTTAAAATCATCTTTCCAACTTTCCTGATAAGACAGAACAAGGACTTCCTTCGTTCGCATAAAACCTCCCCAAAAATAAAGAGACATACAGCCTGCATGTCCTCTATTATATCACATATTCTATTCTTGCACGTCTCACTCTTTGAGAATCTTGCGGAAAATAGCCTCTTCTTCTTTTGTAAAAGCATAATCTTCCAACAAATCCGGTCGACGCTCTAAAGTCTTACGAAGACTTTGTTCAATTCGCCATTTGCGAATATTTTCGTGGTGCCCACTCATCAAAACATCAGGAACTTTCATACCTCTGAAGTCATAAGGACGAGTGTATTGTGGGAACTCGAGCAAACCAGATGAGAACGAATCATCTTGGTGACTCGCTTCTTTTCCAAGAACATTTGGAATTAGGCGAACCGTTGCATCCACAATCGTCATCGCAGCCAATTCACCACCCGTTAAAACAAAATCCCCGAGTGAGATTTCATCCGTTACCAAAGTCTTGATACGTTCATCATAACCTTCATAATGGCCACAGATAAAAATCAACTCATCTTCCTGTGCCAACTCTTCAGCATAGCTTTGATCAAAAGTGCGACCCGCTGGATCCAAAAGAATAACACGAGGTTTCTTCGCATCGATTTTATCAATCGTGTCAAAAATAGGCTGTGCACGAAGCAACATTCCCTGTCCACCACCGTATGGTTCATCATCAACATGACGGGCTTTTTCAGCATTATCACGGAAATTGTGATAGTTAATGTCAAGCAACCCTTTTTCCTTAGCTTTCCCGACAATAGAGTATTCTAAAGGCGCAAACATTTCAGGAAAGAGCGTTAAGATATCAATCTTCATCGTCAAGTCCTTCCAAAATATCCACATCTACACGATTGGCAGCAATATCGACATTTAAAACAACTGGTGGAATGTATGGTAATAGCAAGTCGCGTTTACCTTTACGTTTAACCACCCAAACATCATTTGCACCAGGTTGAAGAATTTCTTTGACTTGTCCGACTAAAACGTCGTTTTCATAAACATCAAGCCCGATAATTTCATGATAGTAAAATTCACCGTCTTCAAGCTCTGACAAGTTTTCTTCAGCTACTTTCAAAGTGCAACCTTTGTATTTTTCAATATCATTGATATGATACATGCCTTTAAACTTGATAATATCAAAATTCTTTTGTTTACGGTGACTAGCAATCTCAACTTCAATAATAAAACGGTCTTTATCATCAAAAATTGCTAATTTTGAACCTTTTTTAAAACGTTCTTCTGTAAAATCCGTCACAGACAACACACGCATCTCACCTTGGAGACCTTGTGTGTTAACAATTTTTCCAACATTAAAATAATTCATGTTTACTCCACTTAACTTAGTCTTTACCATTGTACCATGATAGCAATGAAAAAACCAGCTGCGCTCTGCAACTGGTCAAGATAGTCCGTACGGGATTCGAACCCGTGTTACCGCCGTGAAAAGGCGGTGTCTTAACCCCTTGACCAACGGACCAAAATCAATGTATAAAACCAATGAGGTTTACTGGGGTAGCTGGATTCGAACCAACGCATGAGGGAGTCAAAGTCCCTTGCCTTACCGCTTGGCTATACCCCAAAAAACAGTTACTAGTATATCGAAAATACGAGTCACTGTCAACCTATTTTCTAAAAAAATTAGAAAGAAATATTTCCATAATTTTGGGCTAATTATTTGACAAAACTAACTAAAACAAACTAAAAGGATTGAGCTCCGCATTATACAGCAGAGCTCAATCCTTCAACTAAATAACATTTCACTTTGTCTTATTATTTGCTGTAACGAATCATTTTAATGGCTTGAACAACCAATGTAGGAGCAAACGCTAGGCCTAAAATTGTCAAAATTTGACTTAGTGATAGACTTACAACACCGAACATGCCACCGATGGCTGGAACAAAGACAATAAGAGCAACAAGAGCAAGACCAACCAAGAATGCATAGACAGTATTCTTATTAGAGAAAATACCAATTTTACTTAATGGAAGGTCACTACGACAACTGAATCCATGGAAAAGACGTCCAAGACAGAGCACCAAGAATGCAAAGGTTGTTGCGTAGCCCTTACCAGTATTAACACCGATGAGATAAGCAACCATAACGGCGATGGCAATAAGAATTGCTCCACTAATAACTTCTTTGAAGGTCTTGGCTGTGAGAATAGACTCATTTGGATCGCGTGGCGCATCATCAAGAACAGCTTCCGTTCCTTCCTCCATACCGATGGAAATGGCTGGAAGTGAATCCGTCACCAAGTTGATGAAGAGCAGTTGAATTGCTAAGAAAGGCACGACAAACTTACTATCAAAGAAAGCCATAAAGGTTGTTAGAATAACTACGATAATAGCTGAGCTATTACCAGTCAAAAGATACTTGATGGCATTCTTAATGTTAGCAAATAGGTTACGTCCAACAGTAACTGCTTTAATGATAGTTGCAAAGTTATCATCCGTCAAAATCATGTCTGCAGCGTCTTTTGAAACCTCTGAACCAGTAATCCCCATAGCGATACCGATATCAGCTTGTTTAAGGGCTGGCGCATCGTTGACACCATCACCGGACATCCCAACAACCTTACCTTTGGCTTGCCAAGCGTTGACAATACGAATTTTATGCTCAGGCGCAACACGCGCATAAACTGAAATCTTCTCAAGATCGCGTGCCAATTCTTCGTCGGACATTTTTTCAAGAGTAGCCCCGTCAAGAACCATATCACCTTCTTGGAAAATACCAATCTTACGGGCGATAGAACGACCAGTCACGACATGGTCACCTGTAATCATAATCGGTTTGATACCGGCACGGATAGCCTTAGCAACTGCTTCTTTTGATTCTTCACGCGGTGGGTCAATCATCGACGTCAACCCAACGAAAGTCAAATGATCCTCATGTTTAAAATCAAGTTCATCATCGTCAAAATAACGGAAGGCGTAGCCAAGTACGCGAAGTCCTTCTTCAGCAAACTTATTATTTTGATTAAGGATATTAACCTGGTCATCAGATGTGATTTCGCGAACCTCACCATTAATCAAGACGTGAGTTGTCTGGCGAAGCAATTCATCCGGTGCACCTTTGACAAGGAGGACACGCTGTCCATCAATATCATGAAGAGTTGACATGTATTTACGGACAGAGTCGAATGGTAATTCGGCAACACGTGGGTATTTTTCACGATGATTTTGTTCGGTAATACCGTACTTACGACCTAGTTCAATCAACGCAAGCTCCGTTGGGTCACCAACTTTTTGATCACCATTGATAAACGAATCATTAGTCAAAACCATAGTGTTCATCAAGAATTGAGCTGCTTTGTCAGTCAAATCAAGCTGGTCAGGTTTTACCAATGTTTCGTTGAGGTAAATGTCATTGACCGTCATCTTATTTTGAGTCAACGTTCCTGTCTTATCTGAGGCAATCACTGAGACTGAACCCAAAGTTTCAACAGAATTAAGACTCTTCATAATGGCATTTTCTTTAGCCAATTTTTGACAACTGAGAGATTCCACGATCGTAATAATAGAAGCTAGCGCTTCTGGAACCGCTGCTACTGCAAGGGCAATTGCAAACATGGCCGCTGACATGAAATTCCCAGAATTCCAATAAACCAAACCGAAGACAATCACACAGATAATCATGATTCCCATTGACAAATGTTTTGAAAATTCGTCAATAGAACGTTGAAGGGGTGATTTACGGCTAGTAGCTCCCTTGATTAGTGATGAAATCTTACCGATTTCAGTATTTTCACCGATGTCTGTGACAATAGCAGAGCCATTACCATAAGTAACTTGAGAACTAGTGAAGACCATATTGGTCTGGTCACCGATAACCACTTCTCCTGCAATAGGGTCAACCGTCTTATCAACCGCATGGCTTTCACCTGTCAGAGCTGATTCGTTAACCTGAAGCGAACTCGCATCAACAATACGAGCGTCAGCGACAATCATGTCACCTGCTTCAAAGACAACCAAGTCACCAATAGTCACATCCGTAGAATCAATTTCTTGCTTCTGACCGTCACGAATAACCTTAACCTTAGGGACAGACAAAGACTTCAAAGAATCAACTGATTTTTGTGCATTGAGCGTCTGAGTGGTCCCCAAAATCGCATTCAAAATCAATACCGCAATAATAACAATCGTTGACTTTAAATCACCAGTCGCACCAGAAATCAAGGCTGCAACAATCAAAATAATGACAATCAAATCCTTGAATTGGTCAATAAAAATTTGCAATGCACTAGGTCGATCAGCTTCCTTGAGCTCATTAGCCCCGTAGCGCTCTTTGCGTTTAGCTGCTTCTTGCGACGACAATCCGTTCAAGGAAGTATTCAACTCTTCCATTGTCTCATCAGAAGACTTTCGATAAAAAGAACATAGCATCCTCCTTCTGGTCTCTTTTGCAACAAAAAAGAGACCTGTTTTACTAAAACAAGTCTCGCTATTTCATATATTGCCAGAAATTTCTTTCGTATTGACGACAATATAACGAACCTAGTTCGCTAGCTACTCCCTCATATTACCACTATTATAGCATAAATAGGAAAAAATTCAAATGAGAACGTTTTAGAAAAATGTAAAGAGACCGAACCGAAGTTCAGTCTCTCTAGTTTTCCTCATCAATAACGAGTCTTACTTTTTTACCTTGAGTTGGTACCGAATAGACAATCGATCTTATCGCTGTAATGGTACGACCTTTTTTACCGATAACACGACCGATGTCCTGTGCATCCAAATCAAGATGATATTCTAAAAACTCAGGTGTATCTTCAATTTTAATGGTAAGATTATCTGGTTGTGAAATCAAAGGTTTCACAATAGCGATAATAAGATTTTCAATGGTATCCATAGGCTTAGTTTACTCTATTATTTTAAAAATTTTGAATCGTGGAATTTTTTCATAACGCCTTCACGTGAAAGGATGTTACGAACTGTATCTGAAGGTTGAGCACCTTTAGACAACCATTCAAGAACACGTTCTTCTTTAAGTGATACTTGGTTTTCTTCGATAAGTGGGTTGTAAGTACCAACTGTTTCGATGAAACGACCGTCACGTGGAGTACGTGAATCAGCTACGTTGATACGGTAGAAAGGTTTTTTCTTAGAACCCATACGAGTTAAACGGATTTTTACTGCCATTAGTATAAAGTCTCTTTTCTATTTTTTTGTTTAGGTTAATAGCTCTGCTACTAACTCACTTAATTTATTATATCATAAAAAGATAAGGTGTCAAGAAAAAAACTTGACACCTTTTAAAATTTTTTTCAAATTGTTAAACAATATAAGCATTGTAGATTACTTAGTTTACAATTCATATTACTTATAACCAATAACTTTTTCTGAAACTTCAGTAATTATTTCATCAGAAATATCGCTTACAGATAGTGAATATGCTTTATTAAGTCTCGGATTGAAAATTCCGAGATTCTGAATATTGTTAAACTCTAGATAATTAGAATGCTTTCCCATTATATAATAAATCAATATTTGAAGTGTCTGGTCTTTATTTGGCTCTTTCTTTGATACTTTAAAATCCCAAAGAGTATCAGCAGTTAAATAGTCACCATCACCTATAGTAATAACATCAGTATAAGCTCCCTCAAAAGTAAAACCATCTTTAGTAACTGGTCCATAATTTTCAATAAATGCAAGTGATCTTAGGACCATTGTACGTACATTCTCAATAGTCTCATCAGTTAGAACAGGACTATTTTCTTTTTGCATACTCCTATAAAAGGATGACATTTGTACACGATAATATACATCAAATTCAACAAGTTTATGAGCACAACGTATCGATTCATCATCTAAACCTGTAACGTGCTTTAAAAACGCCTTTGCCAATTCATACTCAGAAATATTTTTAGCCCCTTGTAAAGAAACTTTAAATGCATCCTCTAACGGTGCTCCATTCATAAATCGAGTAAGATAATCAACCAACAATCCAACAAGAATAGGATGTATGTTCTCTTCATCATTTAACGCTGTCTCATCATCAAATTGTTGGACATGAAATGCTGTCTTGGGTCGGATATATCCTCCCCAAGGTTGTTTCACTTGTTTTATACGTTGTGTTACTGAAACCATTTTTTCTCCTCAATATAGTAATATAAAATTATTCAGATAGTAATATATTACCAATTAAATCTCAATTACACCATAATGGAACTTCTGATTCGGTCGCACAAATTGCTTAAACCCATAGATTTCAAATACCTTATCTCTAAAATGAGCTTTAATGATAATTTTCTTTCTTGCAACGCGCTTTGCTTCTCTCAAAAATTCTTCTGAAAAAGCTGTGTCGTTAGCATATTGGCGTAAGCCATCTAAATTTTTAGACTCCGTAATTCTCTCAGAAAACATTGGATCACAGTAAATGACATCATAAGAATTATCTGGCAATGTTTTTAAATAAGCTAAATTCTTCGCACAAACCGTGTGAATTGAACGCATGGCTTTATTTAAAACTTCTGAATCAGACTGATAATGCTGTAATCCTTCTGATACAATAAAATGAATGATTGGGTGGCTTTCCACCGCTGTGACAGTGTGGCCCGCATAAGCCATGACAATGCTATCACTTGCTAAGCCCATCGTGCTATCAAGAATTCGCAAAGGTTCTTTTCCCAACAAATCAATTAAAGCATCATGTGAGCTTTTAATACGTAGCATAGCAGTGTCTGGATGAAAAACAAGTTCACTACCATCTTGATTTACCAGGCAAAGCTTATTATCATAAACCAGAAGAAGACCTTCTCTTCCCTTTAAAAGCTTTGTTACTGATTGCTTTTGCCGTTTGATGATAGGCAAAGAAAGCTTCTCTCCGATTATTCTTGCTCTTTTTAATAAATCATCATTTTCCCTTAAACTCGTTGTAATTGCAATAGTCATATATCTATTATAACAAAATCAAAGCAAACTTCTGATAAATTGCCCGCCGTAAATCCAGAAGTAACTAAAAGCAACGATTGAAATCGGCTTGCAAAGTAAAATAATATAAAGGAATCGTTTAAAAGACATCTTAGATAAACCTGTAATCATAACCAAAATGTCTGCTGGCGAGATTGGTGAAGCCATGTTCAGCGCAAAAACTGTTTCGTAGGTTGATGAAGCTAACTTTTCCTCATATTTGGCATAAGTTTGCTCATCAATAAAGAGCATGATGAATGGTTTGCCGTAGCGGCGAGTTAACAAGAATAGAATGATACTTCCAATTACTATCCCAACATAATTTAGGATAAAGCCTAGAATAGGTCCAAAAGCCATAAACCCCACAACTGTGGTCACTCCCCCAGGAATAATTAGAATAACTACTTGGATGATTTGTAGAAGAAGAAAAGCAAAACTCCCAAGAATAAGATGACCTTTTAGAGCTCTTGTTAAGGCATCTGGATCATTTAAAATATCCAAATTCTTAAACAGATAAACTAAAAATAGAAGCGTTAAAACAATTGAAAAAATTCCTAGAAATTTAACCAGTTTTTTAAAGCACCATACATTGTATCACCCTTTATTTTTATTTGTTACTTTAAAACCATTATACAAGGGTTGATCCTATTAAACAAGAATTCTTATAACTTTCTCACTATTCATAGCGAAGAGCTTCAATCGGATCTAGTTTACTTGCTTTATTAGCCGGCAAAAGTCCAAAAATAACACCAATTATCGCTGAGAAGATAAGACTTCCTAAAGCAATGTTTAATGAGATTGATGGTTTTACATTTGGAATGCTATTTCCAATAAGGCTTGTTAAACCAGAAGCTAGACAAAGTCCAATTAAACCACCTAAAATTGTCAATACCATTGATTCAATCAAAAATTGTGTCAAAATCTTTTGACGGGTTGCTCCAAGAGCTTTTCGTAAACCAATTTCTCGTGTACGCTCGGTAACAGATACCAACATGATATTCATAACCCCAATACCACCAACAAGAAGAGAAATACCTGCGATAGCACCAATAACTGCTGTCATCATGCTGTAAGCAGAGCTGACTTGCGAAATAACTTGTGACATGTCGAAGATTGTAAAACGACCAGTTCTCACCCCTGACAACTGCGTCAAGAGACGAGCCGCTTCTTTTCCGACTTTTGTTGTTTGTTTGACGTCTTCAACATGAACAAATGCCGCTTGAACTTCATCCACATTAAACTCAGCAGCTAATTGAGTATTGGTCATGACAGCATTCCCACCTGATTGCATGCCATATTGCTGAGATCCAGCATTTGGATCTTTATAAACACCAACAACCAAATAATTTTTTGAACCAATTGATACATGTTGATTTAGTGCATTTTCATTGCTACCAAATAATTTAACTGCAAGCTTGGTATCCAACATGACAATACGAGAAAATCGACTGTAATCGCCAGTTTCCAAGCTTCGTCCTGCAAGAACTTTGTACTTTTAACCGTAAAGTAGGTTCTGTTAACTCCTGTTATGTTAACATTTTTTGACTTTTTCTGATTGCCCTCAACTGTTGACGTTGTACTATTGGTTAAATAATAATTTTCAACATCTTGCAGCTCACTAGTAATTTTTTGTAGCCATTCTTCTTTAATAGCTGGCCCCTTATCAGCTTCTCTAGGATCTGTATCGTCAAAAACATCAATATTATCAGTCTTTTTTGTTGTGTAATAGAGCTGAACATCTTGACTGTCTGAAGCAAACATATTAGTGACTTGATTAGTCATTCCTTGCCCCAAAGCCATGATAACCACGACTGAAGCTACACCAATAATAACCCCTAAAGTCGTCAGAAACGAACGCATCTTGTGCCCCATAATTGAACTTAGGGCGAATTTCCAATTTTCCATTATAATCCTCCCCTAATCAATTCTGACACTTTCTGTCGTGTCTCGCGTAATCTCACCATCGCGAATAACAATTTTTCGTGTAGCAAAATCAGCAATTTCAGGTTCATGCGTAACCATAACAATTGTTTTTCCTTCACGATTAAGCTCAGTCAATAATTGCATGATTTGGTCACTTGTCTTGGTATCAAGTGCACCGGTTGGCTCATCAGCAAGAATGATTGATGGATTATTCACCAAGGCACGCGCAATAGCTACACGTTGTTTTTGACCACCTGATAACTCTGATGGCAAATGTTTCATGCGTTCGCTGAGCTCAACTTTTTCCAAAAATTGTTTGGCTAATTGACGTCGTTTTGACGAATTTACCCCGGCGTAAACAAGCGGAAGCTCAACATTTTGCAAAGCAGACAATTTTGAAAGAAGGAAAAATTGTTGAAAAACAAATCCGATTTCTTGATTTCTAACTTTGGCTAATTGCTTTTCTTTGAGTTCTTCTACTTGTGTTCCATTTAAACTATAATCACCTGAGGTTGGTTTGTCTAACAAACCAATGATGTTCATTAGAGTTGATTTACCAGAACCAGATGGACCCATAATTGCTACGAATTCACCTTCATAGACTGTCAAATCAATTCCTTTGAGGACATTAAGCTCTTGATCACCATTACTATAGGATTTTACGACATTACTTAGCTGAATTAATGCTTTTTTCTCATCTTTCACTACTTACTCACCTCTTATTTTTCTGTTGTAGCGGCATCTTCAGTAGTGACTTTATCTACTTTCTCACCATTCTTCATTGATTTTTCAGGGTTTGAAATAACTGTTTGTCCGACTTCCAAACCACTTAAAATTTCTTGTTGAGAAGCATCTGCATTACCAACGGCTACTTCAACTTTGCTGATTTTCTTAGTCGCTTTATCGTAAACCCAAACAAATTTCTTGTCACCTTCAGATACAAGAGCATCAACAGGAACTAATTTGTTTTTATTTTCGTTGACAACTTCCACAGAAACTGTAAAGCCTTGTTGAAGATTTGCTGTGTCTCCAGTCAAATCAATCTTGTAATCATATGAAGCTGCACTGTTTGATGAGCCATTTGATTCAGAAGAGGCTGTTTGATTTGGATAATTTGAAATATATGAAATCGTACCTGTCCACTCTTTATCAGGATATACTTTTGATTTGATTTTAACATTTTGACCTGTTTTAATATTTGCTAAATCATACTCTGTCAACGTCCCTTTAACTTGAAGTTGACCTTCAGTAGCAACATGGACAAGAGTTTGACTATTTTTAGATGCTGGATCAATGTCGTTATTTACTTCAACAACTGTACCAGACACATCGCTAGTAATGATTGTTTCATTTAAAGCTTGTTGCGCTTTATTCACTTCTGCTTGTGCATCTGCATAAGCATCATTCAAGTCTTGTAATTGTTGATTGTAATCTGCTGTTTGTTGAGCAGTTGGTTGTTGAGTAACTGTCTTTTCTTCACCAGTTTCGTCATCAGTCGTTGTTGATGTTGTTGGAAGATTACCATATTTTTTCAGATGGTCAATCTGGCGTCCAACTTTATTAAGAGCACGAACGGCTGTGTCATATGTTGCTTGAGCTGTGGTTGAGTCGTATTGAACCAATTGTTGACCAGTTGTAATTTGATCTCCTACAGCAACAGTTGCCTTAGCAGAGCTGCCTTTACTGCTATCAAAATAAACATACTGCTCTTGAAGAGCCTTTACTTGTCCCGTTAAGAGTGTTGTTGATGAAACCGTTCCTTCTGTTACTTTTACAGCTTTATAAGAAACTTCAGCGTTCGCAGCTTTTGCTTTTGATTGTTGCACAAGCATTAAGCCTCCACCTGCAAGAACAAAGAACGCTGCCGCTGCACCAATCATCACCTTAGTTTTTTTTGACATACTTGATTTACTTCTTCTAGACATAATAATCCTCATATTCTTTCTTGTATAGTTGTATCACTCAGATAGAACAATTATACATTTTTGATATTTTACTGTCAAGAACAAACCTGACCACTATCTTTATCAAATATTATAGAATTTTTTTAGCATTGCATTCTTACAAGTTTGTAAGAGAAAAAAGCCTGAGACATTTTGTCTCAGACTTTTCAAATATATATTTAGACTTAAAATTAGATGGCTTGTGTTGTAAATCCTCGACTTTCAAGGACACGAATCATAGCATCTACTGTATCGAGCGCGGTAAAGAGAGGCACACCGTGTTCAATAGCAGAGCTACGAATAATCGCACCATCTTCGTCAAGTGTACGTTTTGTACCGACTGTATTCACAATCGCTTGTATTTTACCTGTACGAACAAGTGCAGGAATATCATTGTCATCATCCTGACCAATCTTATCAATGATTGTTGAATCAAGTCCATGTTCAGCAAAGAACTTAGCTGTTCCGTGTGTTGCAAAAATGCTGTAGCCAATGTTAGCAAAGCGTTTTGCCAAGCCAAGAGCTTCTTCTTTAGTATCATCAGATACTGTGAAGACAACATTACCAAATGATGGCAAGTGAAGATATGACGCTTCAAAAGCTTTGTAAAGTGCTTTTTCAAGAGTCAAATCAGAACCCATAACTTCACCAGTTGATTTCATTTCAGGGCCTAAAAGACTATCAACCTTAGCAAGTTTTGTGAATGAGAAGACTGGCGCCTTGACATGCACAAAATCAGATTCTGGGTAAAGTCCATCTTCATAACCAAGATCAGCAAGACTTTGTCCAAGAATCAATTTAGTTGCAACTTGTGCCATTGGAATGTTAGTTACTTTTGATAAGAATGGAACTGTACGACTAGCACGAGGGTTAACTTCGATAACATAAACTGTTTCATCTTTAATGACAAATTGAATGTTCATCATACCGTAGCAGTTCAAACCAATTGCCAAACGTTTTGTGTAGTTTGCAATGGTTTCTTGTACTTTTTTAGAAAGTGTTTGTGGTGGATAAACAGCCATTGAGTCACCTGAGTGAACACCAGCGCGTTCGATGTGTTCCATAATACCTGGAATAAGCACATCTTTACCATCTGAAATAGCATCCACTTCACACTCACGACCAACGATATATGAGTCAACAAGAACCGGATGGTCTGGACTTGCTTTAACGGCAGTACGCATGTAAGAACGAAGGTCATCTTCATTTTCTACAATTTCCATCGCACGCCCACCAAGAACATAAGATGGACGAACCAAAACTGGGAAACCAATCTTGTGAGCAGCTTCAACCGCTTCTTCTTCGTTGGTAGCTGTTTGTCCTGGTGGTTGAGGAATATCCAATTCTTTCAAAGCTTGCTCAAAGAGGTCACGGTCTTCAGCACGGTCAAGGTCAGCAACTTGTGTACCAAGGATAGTAACACCAGCTTTTGACAATGATTCTGCCAAATTGATAGCTGTTTGACCACCGAATTGCACGATAATACCTTTTGGTTGTTCGAGTTCGATAACATTCATAACATCTTCGAATGTTAATGGTTCGAAGTAAAGTTTATCAGAGATTGAGAAATCTGTTGATACCGTTTCTGGATTTGAGTTCATGATAATGGCTTCATATCCAGCTGCTTGAATGGCTTTAACTGAGTGAACAGTGGCATAGTCAAATTCAACCCCTTGCCCAATACGAATTGGACCTGAACCAAGAACGATGATAGATTCTTTATCAGATTTGACTGATTCATTTTCCCATTCATATGTTGAATAGAAATATGGTGTTGCTGATTCAAACTCAGCTGCACACGTGTCAACCATTTTATAAACTGGAATGATTTTATTTTCAGTACGAATGGCACGCACATCATCGGCGGTCATATTCCAAAGTTCTGCAATCTTAATGTCTGCAAAACCATTACGTTTTGCTTCTTTAAGAACGTCAACATCTCCGACATGACTCGCCAATTCTTGTTCAAGTTCAAAGATGTGGAGCAATTTATCAAGGAAGAAGAGATCAACTTTTGTTAATTTTGATAATTCTTCAATAGTATAGCCACGACGAATTGCTTCAGAAAGGTAGAATAAACGATCGTCTTGAGCACGAACAATCTTATTAACTAATTCATCATCAGTAACATTTGTGAGCTCTGGCATTTCATTATGATGAACACCAATTTCAAGTGAGCGACAAGCTTTAAGAAGTGATTCCTCAATGTTACGACCGATTGCCATAACTTCACCTGTTGCTTTCATTTGTGTTCCTAGGCGACGTTCACCGTTTTCAAACTTATCAAATGGGAAACGAGGAATTTTAGCAACCACATAGTCAAGAGCTGGTTCAAACATAGCATATGTTGTACCAGTTACTGGGTTCACCATCTCATCAAGAGTCAAACCAACAGCGATTTTAGCAGCTAATTTCGCGATTGGGTAACCAGTTGCTTTTGAAGCGAGGGCTGATGAACGTGACACACGTGGGTTAACTTCGATAACATAGTATTTGAAACTATTTGGGTCAAGAGCTAGCTGAACGTTACATCCACCTTCAATTTTAAGGGCACGAATGATGCTTAGACTAGCGTTACGCAACATTTGGTTTTCAATATCTGAAAGAGTTTGTGTTGGTGCAAATACAATTGAGTCCCCAGTATGGATACCAACTGGATCAAAGTTTTCCATATTACAAACAACAAGAGCATTGTCAGCAGCATCACGCATAACTTCATACTCAATTTCTTTGAAGCCAGCAATAGAACGTTCAATCAAACATTGTGTTACTGGTGATAATTTCAAACCATTTTCAGCGATTTCGCGAAGTTCTTCTTCGTTATCACACATACCGCCACCAGTACCTCCAAGAGTGAAGGCTGGACGAACGATAACAGGATAACCGATTGATTCTGCAAATGCAACAGCTTCATCAACAGTATTTACAATTTCAGATTCTGGAATTGGTTGGTTGAGTTCTTCCATCAACTGTTTGAAGAGATCGCGGTCTTCTGCTCGTTCAATAGCTGATAGTTTTGTTCCCAACAACTCAACACCAAGTTCATCAAGAATACCAGCTTTTGACAATTCCATCGCCATGTTAAGACCAGTTTGTCCTCCCAAAGTTGGAAGCAAAGCATCTGGACGTTCTTTGCGAAGGATACGAGTAACAAATTCTGTTGTCAAAGGTTCAATGTAAACCTTATCTGCAATCTCTTTATCAGTCATGATTGTCGCAGGGTTTGAGTTAACTAGAACTACGTTGTAACCTTCTTCTTTGAGGGCTAAACAAGCTTGTGTTCCGGCATAGTCAAATTCTGCTGCCTGACCGATAATAATCGGACCAGAACCAATCACCATAATTTTTTTAATATCTGTACGTTTTGGCATTATTTTCTCCTATTTGTCAACTCTCTGATTGACTTTAAATATGTTAATGACCTTGCTGTCAGTCATTTTGCAATTTACCGACAAGATTTTGATGTCGAATGACTTTTTAACGATTAGCTTTTTCAGCTTGGAATGCATCAATCAATTCGATGAAATCATCAAAGAGATAACTTGCATCATGTGGACCAGGCGAAGCGTCTGGGTGAAATTGCACTGAGAAAGCTGGAAAATCACGGTGACGAACACCTTCTACGGATTTATCATTGATTTCTTCGTGAGTTACCATAAGGCAATCTGGAAGTGTGTCGCGATCAACTGCGTAACCGTGGTTTTGACTTGTAAAATCAATACGACCTGTTGCAATTTCGCGAACGGCATGGTTAAATCCACGGTGACCAAATTTCATTTTATAGGTTTTAGCACCATTAGCAAGGCTAAATAATTGGTGTCCCATACAGATTCCAAAAATCGGAATTTTCCCTTGTACGCCACGAATCATATCTAGAACTTCTGGAACATCTTCTGGGTTACCAGGACCATTTGATAGCATCACACCATCTGGATTAAGGTGAAGAATTTCTTCAGCTGAAATGTTGTAAGGAACAACTGTCACATTACATTTACGTTTTGAAAATTCACGTAGAATAGAATGTTTAAGTCCGAAGTCCACCAAAACAATATTTTTTCCAACACCTGGTGCTGGGTAAGCAGTTTTAGTTGATACTTGTTCGATGTTATTGGTTGGCAACACTGTAGCTCGCAATTGATCTTGTAAATGCTCAATCGTATCACCAGCATTTGCAAGAGTCGCTTTCATAGTACCATGCTTACGAATGATTTTTGTAAGGGCACGAGTATCAATTCCTGAGATTCCTGGAATATTTTTAGCCTTCAAGAACTCATCCAAAGTCATTTGATTACGCCAGTTATTGGCACGACGGGCGTTTTCAGATACGACAACACCTTTACAAGTTGGTGTAATTGATTCATAGTCATCACGGTTAATCCCATAGTTACCAACAAGTGGGTAAGTAAAAGTCAAAATTTGACCGTTGTAAGATTGGTCTGTGATTGATTCTTGGTAACCTGTCATACCAGTGTTAAAAACAATCTCACCAGTTACATCAAGGTCAGCTCCAAAAGCCTTCCCTTCAAAAATTGTTCCATCTTCTAAAATTAAAAGTCTTTTTGCCATTTTTATTCCTCTCGTTTGCTCTCACGGGAGCACTTTAACGTTTATTAGCAGACACTTCAAAATAATTGTTAAGCTTTACCGTTAAGTACAGCTTCTAGAATTGCCATGCGGACAAACATACCATTTTGCATTTGTCGAGCAATTCTTGATTTTGGTGCTTCTACCAAGTGATCAGCAATCTCAACATCACGATTAACTGGTGCTGGGTGCATGATGATTGCAGAAGGCTTCATTTTATCATATCGGTCATATGTAAGACCGAATGTTTTGTGATAAGTTTCTTTTGAAAAACCACGTTCACTATCATGACGTTCGTGTTGGACTCGCAACATCATCATAACATCAACTTGATCAACAATCTCATCGATAGCCACGTATTTTCCATACACATCAAATTCACTTGAATACCACTGCTCTGGACCTGCAAAATACAACTCTGCTCCTAAGCGTTTTAGGATTTGCATATTAGATTTTGCAACACGTGAATGCGTGATGTCACCAACGATAGCCACTTTTAGATTTTCAAAACTACCAAACTCTTCATAAATCGTCATCAAGTCTAACAAACATTGACTTGGGTGTTGACCTGAACCGTCTCCACCATTAACGATTGCTGTTTGAATTGTTCGGCTATCAATTAATTCTTTGTAGTAATCTTCCATTGAGTGGCGAATTACACAAATATCAATTCCAAGAGAACTCATTGTCAAAATCGTGTCATACAAAGTTTCCCCTTTGTTGACTGAACTTGTTTTAGCATCAAATTCGATAACATCTAAACCAAGTTTTCTTTCTGCAACTTCGAAAGATTTGTGTGTACGTGTTGATGGTTCAAAGAAAAGATTAGCTGCAAAATACTGTCTGTCCAAACTAAAGTCGGCTTCATTGTTCTTAAACGCGATTCCGCGTTTAATCAAGCCTAGCACTTCTTCATTTGATAAAGTTTCCATTGTTACCAAATGCTTTAGTGAAACAACGCCATCTGTAATTGCCATTTTTTTAGTCCTTTTCTGGAAGAATTTGATACAAGATAATACCTAGAAGTGTTGAGAAAGCAACACCTGTAATTTGTAAACCAGCAACTTGCAATGTCAAACCACCGATACCAGACACTAGGATAACACTTGCAATCAAAAGATTTTTCTTATTGTCAAAATCAATTTTATTTTCAACTAAAATTTTAAGACCACTTGATGCGATAACACCAAAGAGGGCAATTGAAATACCACCGATAACTGGTGTTGGAATTGATGAAAGAAGAGCTGAGATTTTTCCGATAAAGCTCATCACTATAGCAATTACTGCTGCTCCAGCAATAACATATACTGAGTAGATTTTGTTAAGGGCCATAACACCAATATTTTCACCATATGATGTTACCGGTGGAGCACCGAAGAAACCAGCGATAATTTGTGCCAAACCATCACCTGTAAGCGTACGGTCAAGACCCGGATCTTTAAAGAAATCACGTCCTGTTAAGCTGTTAAGAACCATCACGTGACCAAAGTGTTCAGTCATTGTTACAAAAGCGATTGGAGCCATTGTCAAAATAGCACTTGGGTAAAGTTTGAAATGATAATCAACAAAGAGAATATCAAAACTTGGAACTTGGAACCAAGCTGATTTTGCCACACCTGACAAATCAACAATACTTTGACCAGTTACCGCACCAACTACCAATGCAAAAATGTAACCAACAATCAATCCAAGCAAGATTGGAATAACACCGATAATCTTTTTACCATACATGTTAAAGAGAATAACCGCAAGAAGAGTTACCATCCCAACTAAAAGGTAAGTAAAATTGTAAGCACCATTTTTTAGCATAACATCGTTAACAGCTGTTGTCGCAAGACTAAGACCAATAACGATGATGATTGGTCCAACCACAATAGGTGGAAGAACTTTATCAATCCATGCATTTCCGGCAAATTTTACAATCAAGGCAACGATTAAGTAAACCAAACCACCCGCGATAGCCCCCTGTGCTACCGCTGCAATCCCGTCAGTCTTCATTAACATTTGCATAGTTGCAATGTAAGCAAAACTTGAACCCATGTAAGCTGGGATTTTATATTTGGTTACTGTCAAATGTGCTAAAGTACCTAAACCACTTGAAAATAGAGCAATCGCTGGATCAATACCAACTAAGATTGGTACCAAAACTGTTGAACCAAACATTGCAAACAAATGTTGAAATGATAATCCAAACAGCATTCCTGGTTTTGGCATATCATGCACATCATATCTTACGTTTTCCACTTTTTATCATCCTCCTCAATTCTAATACTGCTTAGCTTGGATCTACAATGCTAACGCGATCTTTACCATCTACTTCGATCACTTCAACAATGATTTCCTCGATAGCACTTGTTGGGATGTTTTTACCAACATAATCAGCACGAATTGGGAGTTCACGGTGTCCACGGTCAACAAGAACAGCAAGGCTAACACGAGCTGGACGACCAAGACTTACTAAGTTATCAATAGCCGCACGAATTGTACGTCCTGTATAAAGAACATCATCAATCAAGATAACATCTTTACCAGTAATATCAACTGGCATATCAGTTGTATCTTCTTCAACTTTCATATCATCACGGAAAGGTTTTGTATCAAGTTCACCAAGCGGAATATCAATACCTTCCAATTGTTTCAAGCGATCTTGAATACGACGAGCAATGAAGACACCACGTGTCTTAATTCCTGCAAGAACAATATTGTCAAGATTTTTATTACGCTCAATAATCTCATAAGTGATACGTGTAATCGCACGTTTCATTGTTACGTCATCAACAATTTCTTTTGTTTTCATAAACAAACCTCTCTTAATATACAAAAAATCTCCTCGTTACCAAGGAGATTCCACAAAATATAGGTACAACTATACCAGTTGCACGCTTCTTTTACCGTTCTCTCCTTGCCTGCCTCACGGGACAGTATTAAAGGATAATATTTACTCTTATATAATACCAAATCTTTCATCATTTGACAAGGGATTTATTATTTTCAGCAAAAAAATATTTCGTGATTTTTCGCAAAAACGAATAAAAAAAGCAGGACTTTCCAAAAGGTTTATCACTGCAATTTTTATCATATGTTTTAAGCTTTTCCGCTTCGCAATTTTTCAAGTGTTTCTTTAAAAATCACTGGCACTTCAGCTGTAAAAGTCATTGTTTCACCTGTTTTTGGATGTGTAAAGCCAAGTGTTTGGGCATGCAAGAATTGACCATTACCTTTCAATGTCTTACGTGGTCCGTACAATGGATCTCCTGCAACTGGGTGTCCAATATAAGCCATGTGCACACGGATTTGGTGAGTTCGACCTGTTTCAAGCGTCAATTCAACCAAAGTATAGTTACCAAAGCGTTCTAAAACTTTGAAATGAGTTACAGCTGGTTTTCCTTTAGCCGTAACAGCTTGTTTTTTACGGTCTTTCTCAGAACGTCCAATCGGTGCTTCAATAACACCACGATCATTTGGAATATTACCATGTACGATAGCCACATATTTACGAAGGGATTTTTTATCCTTCAATTCAGCAGCAAGTGCATTGTGGGCAGTATCATTTTTGGCAATCATCAAAAGCCCTGAAGTGTCTTTATCAATTCGGTGAACAATCCCTGGTCGAATCACACCGTTGATAGATGACAAATCTTTGATATGATACATCAAAGCATTGACCAAAGTACCTGACGTGTGACCTGCAGATGGATGAACAACCATGCCTTGAGGTTTGTAAACCACTGCGACATCTTCATCTTCATAAACAATATCAAGTGGAATATTTTCAGCTTTATATTCAAGTACCTCTTCTTCTGGCACTTCATAAGTCACAACATCGCCAACTTTGACAGCATATTTTGCTTTAACAGCTTTGCCGTTTACTAAAACTGTTCCTTTTTTAATTTCATCATTAGCTTGGCTACGTGACAAGTCTGTTAAGTCTGCTAACGCCTTATCTAAACGAGCGCCAGCTTCTTTAATGATTAATTCCATTTTCCTCCTCTTTCCATAGGGCGATAAATAAAATCACTACCCCAACTGTTAAATACGAATCCGCCACATTAAAAATAGCAAAATTCATAAAATCCAAATGAACCATATCAACAACGTAACCAAGTCGCAAACGGTCGATAAAATTACCGATTCCACCCGAAATAATCAGCAAAAGTCCAAATAAGAACCAAAAATTGCCATTAATATTTTTAATAAAATAATAGCAAGCGGCTCCGACAACAGCAAGTGTAATCACCGTAAAAAACCACTGCTGATTCTGCAAAATAGAGAAAGCTGCACCATAATTACGTAAATAAGTTAAGCTAAAAATACCTGGCACACATTTGCGAATGGCATTTAAAGGAATATGATTGACAATCCATTGCTTGCTTAATTGATCCAACAAAATCAACATCACAGCAGCTAATGGAAAATAAAGTTTTCTATAGTTTTTCATTTGGTCACCTTTGGACTGAATTTTTCAAAATAATCTTTCATGACAGTGATGAATTTCAAAGCACAAGCCGATAAATTTTTATCACGACGCTTGATATAAACCATTTTATTATCTAGCTTGTCTTCAAGTGGAATAACAGTAATACCATTAAAACTACGGCTATCTAGGAAACCTGAACCAGTTGCGTAGGCATCTGTACGCTCTAAAATACCATTTAAGGTTGCACGGTCAGTCACATTAAAAACATGTGGACTATCACTGGTATCAACAAAATTCTCAGAATAATAAAGGTACTCGTCTTTTTCTTGGGTGAAACGGACCGTTGGTAGCTCCTTCAAATCCTCCATTACAAGACTTTCCTTTTGTGCCAAAGGATGAGTCTTAGCCAGATAAATATGAGTCTTAAAAGGGATTAACTCGACAAATTCCAAGCCTAATTTTTCCATACGTTGCAAAAGTCCTTTGCGATTTTGATTATTTAAATAAATAATCCCAATCTCACTATCACCTTGAGCTACCTCATCAAAAATTTGAATAGTTGTTGACTCAAAAATACGAAAATCCTTATGCTCTGGATGAGCCTTAGAAAAGGTTGTTACCAAAGGCGGTAAAAAATCGTAGTGCTGACTAGCAATAGAAAACTCATCTGAATCAGCCGACGATTGTGAAAATTGTTTCTCAAATGAGTCAAAACTCTTAACAACCTCCAAAGCTTTTTCATAAAAAGTCATTCCGTGACTCGTTAAGACAGCACCTGTCGTTGTACGTGTAAAAATTTGAAAACCTAATTCACCTTCAAGGTCCTTAATAGCTACTGACAAACTTGGCTGACTGACAAAAAGCTTCGAAGCTGCTTCACGAAAGGTCCCACTGTTTGCAATAGCTACAACATATCGTAATTGTTGTATATTCATTGTCAATCATTCTTTCTAAAAAATCAATCATCTTTATTATAGCAAAATATAGCTAATGGCGCTATATCAAGCCCAAAGTGACTGGCTAACCATTTT
>NZ_DS572685.1 GCF_000154985.1 Streptococcus infantarius subsp. infantarius ATCC BAA-102 | reverse complement strand
TAACTTTTTTAGTCTTTTTTGATATTTTTTTGTAACAATGTCATAAAACCTGTCATATCAGATAATCATCAGCACTTTTTATACTGTAAATTCACTATTAGCCTCACATCCAAGAAAACAATTTTAGGCTAAAAAAGACACTTTTATCGTACTGAAGACATCATGAACTTCTCTCTTCTTTACAAGCTGTAAAACAGCCTCTAAACACGATTATTTGGCTCCTAGTGCCTTATAGTGAATAGTTGCTCTGAAAGGCATTAAAAAGCATTTAAAGGCGATTAGAGGCTTATATTGCTTATTTTCGATGAAAATACACCAATTTTAGTAACAGAGTTTTCTAGATAAACAATTTTATCAAAAAATAAATATTTTGTAGAGTCATCACAGCTCCAATTATAGCATCAGTAATCTCCATCCGACAGTTTTTTTGCTATTTTGAATACATTAGCTCTTCAAAAAGAAAAACGCCTGCTTACGAAGTGTTTCTAATCTAGAGACATTTCGTAAACAAGCGTTACTCAATCACCAATATGATGAGTGTTCCCGCTGGGGAAAAATCCCCAACGGTAGACCAGAGCTAGACTAAGAACCAAAAGGTTCCATCATCATAACACTCAACAAAATTGATAAAAATTATACTAATTCAATGATTGCCATTGGAGCAGCATCACCACGGCGAGGTTCAGTTTTAAGAATACGAGTGTATCCACCGTTGCGTTCTGCATAGCGGGGTGCGATTTCATCGAAAAGTTTTTGAAGAGCTGTTTGTGAAGAGTATTTTTCAGTAGCTTCATCAAAGTTTTCAGATGCAATTTCATTACGTACGAAAGCAGCAGCTTGACGACGTGCATGAAGGTCACCACGTTTACCTAAAGTAATCATTTTTTCAACTGTTTTACGGATTTCTTTAGCACGAGCTTCAGTTGTTACAATAGATTCGTTAATCAAAAGATCTGTTGTCAAATCACGAAGCATTGCTTTACGTTGTGAGCTAGTGCGTCCTAGTTTACGGTAAGCCATTTTATCCTCCTATATTATTTATCGTTTTTGAGTCCGAGTCCAAGATCAGCAAGTTTAACTTTGACTTCTTCAAGGCTCTTACGACCAAGGTTACGGACTTTCATCATTTCAGGCTCAGTTTTTTCTGTCAAATCAAATACAGTGTTGATACCTGCACGTTTAAGACAGTTATATGAGCGGACTGACAAATCAAGTTCTTCGATAGTACGGTCAAGCACTTTTTCATCGTTAACTTTTTCAGTTTCTTTCATTACGTCAGTGTTTTTAGCCACTTCTGTAAGGTCAGTAAACAGATTCAAGTGTTCAATCAAAACGCGTGCTGATAGACCTAAAGCATCTTCAGGAATGATTGTGCCATTTGTCATGATTTCGATTGTTAATTTATCAAAGCCGTCATTGCTACCTACACGAGCAGGTTCAACTTGATAATTAACTTTTTTCACTGGTGTGTAGATAGAGTCTACAGCCAATGTTCCCACTGGAGCATCTTCTTTTTTATTACCTTCGGCTGGAACGTAACCACGTTTTTTAGCAACAGTCATTATTGCTTTCAAACTGTGTCCTTCAGCGATTGTAAAGAGATAGTGGTCTGGGTTGACGATTTCAACATCACTATCAGTTAAAATATCCCCGGCAGTAACTTCTGCTGGACCTTCAACGTCAAGTTCGATAATTTTTTCATCATCAACATAAGATTTTACTGCAAGTCCTTTAATATTAAGGATGATTTGCATAACATCTTCGCGTACACCTGGAATAGTGTCAAATTCGTGGAGTACTCCATCAATTTTAATTGATGTTACTGCCGCACCTGGGAGTGAAGACAAGAGTACACGACGAAGAGAATTACCTAGAGTTGTACCGTATCCACGTTCAAGTGGTTCGATAACAAATCTGCCGTAATCTTTATTTTCATCAATTTTTGTTATTATTGGTTTTTCAAACTCAATCATTTATTATACTCCCTCGAAACGAATCTTGTGTACTATTAACAATTATGATTACACACGACGACGTTTTGGAGGACGAGCACCATTGTGTGGCACAGGAGTAACGTCACGGATTGAAGTCACTTCAAGACCAGCAGCAGCAAGAGCACGAATAGCAGACTCACGACCTGAACCAGGACCTTTTACAGTAACTTCAACAGTTTTAAGACCATGTTCTTGTGCAGATTTAGCAGCAGCTTCAGCAGCCATTTGTGCAGCGAATGGAGTAGATTTACGAGAACCTTTGAATCCAAGAGCACCAGCTGATGACCAAGAAATTGCATTACCATGCACATCTGTAATCATAACAATAGTGTTATTGAATGTAGCGTGAATATGAGCAACACCAGATTCGATGTTCTTTTTCACACGACGTTTACGTGTTGGTTTAGCCAATTTTTTTACCTCCTATTTTATTTTTTCTTACCAGCAATCGCAACAGCTTTACCTTTACGAGTGCGAGCGTTATTTTTAGTGTTTTGACCACGGACAGGAAGTCCACGACGGTGACGGATACCACGGTATGAACCAATTTCCATCAAGCGTTTGATGTTCATGTTCACTTCACGACGAAGGTCACCTTCAACTTTAATTGCATCAACTTCACGACGGATAGCATCTTCTTGGTCTGATGTTAAATCTTTAACACGGATGTCTTCAGAAATACCAGCAGCTGCTAAGATTTTCTTAGAAGTTGCAAGACCGATACCATATACATAAGTAAGTGAAATTACTACACGTTTTTCATTTGGAATATCAACTCCAGCAATACGAGCCATTTTTTCTCCTTTCTATATTATCCTTGACGTTGTTTGTGTTTTGGATTTGATGGACAAATTACCATAACACGACCGTTACGACGAATAACTTTACAGTATTCGCAAATTGGTTTGACTGATGGTCTTACCTTCATTTTTTAATCCCTCCAATTATTTCGATTATTTAAAGCGGTATGTGATACGTCCACGTGTTAAATCGTAAGGACTCATTTCAACAGTAACACGGTCACCTACCAAAATACGAATGTAGTTTTTACGGATTTTTCCTGATACAGTTGCCAAGATTTGGTGTCCATTTTCTAATTCAACAGTAAACATAGCGTTAGGCATCGTCTCAACAACTTTACCTTCAATTTCAATCACATCTTCTTTTGCCACGCAAAAGTACCCCCTAAATTTCGATTTGATGTCCTCTGAGCACAGAGGTAACAATTATAAGCCAGACCAGCCTATTATATCACGACTCTTCTACTTGTGCAAGTAGAAACTCTTAAATTATTTTAATGATGAGATTGCTTTTTCAATGTCAGCAAATACATCATCGATGTCTTGGTTACCTTGGATATCGAAAACAATACCAGCTTTACGATAGTGTTCGATGATTGGTGCACCTTGAGCAATGTTAACATCAAGACGACGTTTTACAGTTTCAGGTTTGTCATCTTCACGTTGGTAGAATTCATGTCCGCCACATGCATCACAAGTTCCTTCAACTTTTGTTGGATTGAATGCTTTGTGGTATGTTGCTCCACAAGAACGGCAAATAAAGCGGCCAGATAAGCGTTCAATCAAGCTGTCTGGATTAACATCAATGTTAATAACACCGTCTAATTTAAGATCCAAATTTTTAAGTGTTTCATCCAAAGCATGTGCTTGTTCGATAGTACGTGGGTAACCATCAAGCAAGAAACCTTTTTCAGCAATATCAGCTTGTGCCAAACGTTCTTTAACAATACCGTTAGTTACTTCGTCAGGTACAAGTTCACCTTTGTCGATGAATGATTTAGCAAGAACACCCATTTCAGTTTTGTTTGCCATTGCAGCACGGAACATATCTCCGGTAGAAATGTGAGCAACGCCGAATTCTTCAACGATTTTTGCTGCTTGAGTTCCTTTACCAGCCCCTGGTAAACCCATGATTAAAAGATTCATGATACTCTCCTTATTTTATTTTTAAATAAATTTAACACCGAAGTGCTAAACTTATTCAAAAACAAAATAGAAAGGTTGACTAGGTCAACCTATATTCTATTCTGCTGTGTTCATGAAACCAACATACTGTCTCTTCAAGAGATAACCTTCAAGTTGTTTCATTCCTTCAATACCTGTTGAAATCAAGATAAGAAGACTTGTTCCTCCAAGAGCAATACTGCTAGATAAGTTCATTGCTTGTTGTGCAATAATTGGTGTTAATGAAATAAACGCCAAGAAAATTGAACCTACAGTAGCTAATTTCTTCAACAATGAAGAAAGATATTCTTCTGTTTCGCGTCCAGGTCGAACACTAGGAATATATGACGCACCTTTTTGCAAGTTTTCTGCTGTTTTTTCAGGATTAACTTGAACAAAAGTATAGAAGAATGAGAATAAAATAATTAGTACTGAGTAAATTACCATTCCGATCGGTGTTTGGTAATTCAAATATGATTCTAGAGTTGTAAGCCAAGGAATATCATGCCCATTTGAAATCAACGGAATAATTGTACTTGGAATCGTTGTAATCGAGCTGGCAAAGATAACGGGAATGACGCCAGCCGGATTAATTTTTAAAGGAAGATAAGAACTTGTTGGTGCACCTTGAACAAGTTTTGTATATTGGATTGGAATTTTGTATTCTGCTTGTTGGACAAAGGTTGTAAAGAACACAATTGCCAATACTGCTACGATTAACAAAGCTACAAAGATGTATGAAGATATTAAATCACTTGAACGAACGTTAACAAAGAAATCTTCGTAGATTGTTGAAATAGCATTTGGAATTGATGAAATGATACCCGCAAAGATAATCATTGAAACACCATTTCCGAAACCTTTGTCGGCGATTTGTTCACCAAGCCATGTCACAATCATACTACCTGTTGTGAGTAAGGCACCAATCAGGATATAACTTTTCACATTTGGTGTAGAAACCAATGAGATACTTGATAAAGTATTAAATCCTGCTGTAATCCCAATCGATTGAATGAAGGCTAAGACAAGCGAAATGTAGCGAGTCGCTTGATTTAACTTACGACGTCCAACTTCACCTTGTTTACTCCACTCAACAAACTTAGGCAAAATATCCATTTGTAACAGTTGAACAATGATAGATGCTGTGATATACGGGCTAACACCCATTGAGAATACAGAGAAGTTACTCATAGCATTACCAGAGACAAGGTTCAACATGTTTAGAAAGGGAAGTTCACCTAATTGATCGAGACTCTTAGCGTTGATACCTGGCACAGTAATATGTGTTCCAACACGGAAAACAAAGATGATAAAAAGTGTAAAGAAAATTTTATTTCTAACATTTTTTACCTTAAGTGCATCTTTAAGTAATTTAAAGAACATACCGAGTCCTCCTTAATTAGATGACTTCGATTGAACCACCTTTTGCAGTGATAGCTGCTTCAGCAGATTTTGAGAATTTAGCTGCTTTAACAGTCAATTTTTTAGTCAATTCGCCGTTACCAAGGACTTTAACGCCTGATTTTTCAGCACGAATGATTCCAGCTTCTTTAAGAACAACTGGAGTTACTTCTGTACCATCTTCGAAAACGTTAAGTTGGTCAAGGTTTACAAGAGCGTATTCTTTAGCGTTAACGTTCAAGAAACCACGTTTTGGCATACGACGGAACAATGGAGTTTGTCCACCTTCAAAACCAAGACGTACTTTACCACCGCTACGAGCTTTTTGACCTTTTTGACCGCGTCCTGCAGTTTTACCGTTACCAGATGATGTACCACGACCTACACGGTTACGTACTTTACGAGAACCTTCAGCAGGTTTAAGTTCATGAAGTTTCATTATTAATTTCTCCTTTTTTGTAAAATGCTAGCGCCTCTATGAGGGGAAAGGACTCCCCATAGAAACTCGCCTATACTAATATCTAGTTTAAGTCGCAAGAGTACCCCTTGCGACTTAAACCTAAAATTTATTTAATGTTAATTATTTAACATCTTCAACAGTTACCAAGTGTGAAACTGAAGTAACCATTCCACGGATAGCTGGAGTGTCTTCTTTGACAACTGAGCTATGTAATTTACCAAGTCCAAGAGCAGCAACTGTTTTACGTTGTGCAGGAATGCGTCCGATTGGAGACTTAGTCAAAGTAATTTTAATTTGAGCCATTATTATCCCCTTTCTTATGCTAAATCAGAAACTGAAACACCGCGAAGAGCAGCAACGTCTTCTGCACGTTTAAGTTGTTTCAAACCTTCAACAGTTGCGCGAACAATGTTGATTGGAGTGTTTGAACCAAGTGATTTAGATGTAACATCTGCAACACCGGCCAATTCGATGACGGCACGAGCAGCACCACCAGCAGCGACCCCAGCACCTTCTACAGCAGGTTTCAACAATACTTTAGCTCCACCAAATTCTGAACGAACTTCGTGAGGAATTGTTGTACCAACCATAGGTACTTCGATCAAGTTTTTCTTAGCGTCTTCAACAGCTTTACGAATAGCTTCTGGTACTTCTTGAGCTTTACCAGTACCGAAACCAACACGACCATTACGGTCACCAACAACTACAAGAGCTGCAAAACGAAGACGACGTCCACCTTTAACAACTTTTGTAACACGGTTGATCGCAACAACGCGTTCTTCAAGTTCAACTGCATTATCTTTAAATGCCATTATTTAGTGTCCTCCCTATTAGAATTTCAATCCGTTTTCACGAGCTGAGTCAGCCAAAGCTTTAACACGTCCGTGATAGAGATATCCACCGCGGTCAAACACCACTTCAGAAATACCTTTAGCTACTGCGCGTTCAGCAACAAGTTTACCGACAACAACGGCTTGTTCTGTTTTAGTTCCTTTAGAAACTTCTTTATCAAGAGTTGATGCACTTGCGAGCGTTACACCCGCTACGTCATCAATAACTTGAGCGTAGATGCCTGTATTAGAACGGAAAACGTTCAAACGTGGGCGATCAGCAGTTCCAGAGAGTTTACCGCGAACGCGACGGTGGCGTTTTTGGCGGATTTTGTTTTTATCTGGTTTCGAAATCACAATTTTCACCTCTTAATTAATTGATTAATGTCAAAACGACATTGTTTTTATAAATGTTAGCATATGAGTTCTGCGAGAAAAAATCTCGCAAGACATCCCATAAACTATTATTTACCTGTTTTACCTTCTTTACGACGTACGTATTCACCAACGTAACGGATACCTTTACCTTTATAAGGTTCTGGAGCACGAAGGCTACGGATGTAAGCAGCTGTTTGACCAACAACTTCTTTGTTGATACCGTTAACGACGATTGAAGTTGCAGATGGTACTTCAAATGAAATTCCTTCTGGAGCTTCTACTTCGTCTTGGTGAGATTTACCTACAGAAAGTACAAGTTTTGAACCTTGAAGTTGTGCACGGTAACCAACCCCGCGCATTTCAAGTTCTTTTTTGAAACCTTCAGAAACACCAATTACCATGTTGTTCAAGTTAGCACGAGCTGTACCATGGATTGTTTTCATTTCTTTTGAGTCGTTTGGACGGTGAAGTGAAACTTCAGTTCCTTCAACTTTGATTTCAATGTTTTTGTTAAACTCACGAGTGAGTTCGCCTTTAGGTCCTTTAACAGTAACAACGTTATCGTTGTTTGTTATCTCAACACCAGCAGGCAAGTTGATAACTTTATTACCAATACGTGACATAGTTTTATTTTTCTCCTGTTAAATTGTCAGGCCGCATAAAGCGACGAGTTTTCACGGGCGACTAATACACAAATTTGTGCTTAATAGTCCATTAGATGGTTAAGTAAGATTTCCTCTCCATAAATGGAGAGATGAAAAACTTCTTACCAAACGTAAGCAATAACTTCTCCACCAACGTTCTTTTGACGAGCTTCTTTGTCAGTCAAAAGGCCTTCTGATGTAGAGATGATTGCAATTCCAAGTCCGTTAAGAACTTTAGGAACATCTTCTCGTTTTGCGTAAACACGAAGACCTGGTTTTGAGATACGTTTCAAGTTAGTGATAACACGTTCACCGTTTTGTCCGTATTTAAGGAATACGCGGATGATACCTTGTTTGTCATCTTCGATAACTTCAACGTTTTTCACGAAACCTTCGCGTTTAAGGATTTCAGCAATACCTTTTTTGATGTTTGATGCAGGTACTTCAAGCACTTCGTGTTTTGCTTGGTTAGCATTACGAATGCGTGTCAAAAAGTCTGCAATTGGGTCAGTCATAACCATTTATATATTCTCCTCTTACTAGTAGTTTGAATCGATCACTTGCTAGTTAATGTCGCCCGAAGGCTTAATTAAATTCAAGTTTATCACTTGAACCCCATCATGAACTACGGCAAATAGAAAATTGAATAACAATTTACTAAATGGCTTGTCCAATCAGGTTTCTTATATCATCGACTTACCAAGAAGCTTTGGTAACGCCTGGGATTTGTCCTTTGTAAGCTAACTCACGGAAGCAAACACGGCAAAGTTTGAATTTGCGGTAAACTGAGTGTGGACGGCCACAACGTTCGCAACGAGTGTAAGCTTGCGTAGAGAATTTCGCAGGGCGATGATTCTTAGCAATCATAGATTTTTTAGCCAATTGATTTACCTCCTAAATTATTTTGCAAAAGGCATTCCAAGGCCTTTAAGCAATTCACGACCTTCTTCGTCAGTGTTAGCAGTAGTTACGATAACGATATCGAGACCACGTACTTTATCAACGTCATCAAAGTTGATTTCTGGGAAGATCAATTGTTCTTTCACACCAAGTGTGTAGTTACCACGCCCGTCAAATGATTTTGTTGGAACACCGTGGAAGTCACGAACACGTGGAAGTGAAACTGTTACCAATTTATCTAAGAATTCGTACATACGTTCACCACGAAGGGTAACTTTTGCACCGATCGCTACACCTTCACGAAGACGGAAGCCAGCGATTGATTTCTTAGCTTTAGTAATCAATGGTTTTTGACCTGAAATAAGTGCCAATTCAGCAGCAGCTTTTTCAAGATTTTTAGCGTTATTTACAGCATCACCAACACCCATGTTAAGAACGATTTTCTCAACTTTTGGGACAGCCATAACTGAAGAATAGTTGAATTTTTCAGTCAAAGCAGAAACAACTTCGTTAGTGTATTTTTCTTTTAAGCGATTTGCCATTATATACTTTCTCCTTTCCTTCGTGATTAATCAAGCACTTCGCCTGATTTTTTGTTGTAACGAACTTTTTTGCCGTCTACAACTTTGTAACCAACACGCCCTGCAACACCATTTTTGTCAAGAACTTGAACGTTAGACACATGGATTGGTGCTTCTTTTTCCACGATAGCACCTTGAGGGTTTACGTTGTTTGGTTTTTGATGTTTTTTAACAATAGCAACACCTTCAACAACAACTTTATTGACTTTAGGAAGGGCTTTAAGAACTACAGCTTCAACGCCTTTGTCCTTACCAGCAATAACGCGAACTTTATCGCCTTTTTTTACAAACATTTGGTTCTTCTCCTATTATTTCTTACGCCCTAATGGGCACCCTGCAAATGCAGGGGACTTAGTTTGTGTTTTTTATTGATTAAAGTACTTCTGGTGCAAGTGATACGATCTTCATGAAGCCACCTTCACGCAATTCACGTGCAACAGGGCCGAAGATACGAGTTCCGCGAGGAGTTTTGTCATCACGGATGATTACTGCAGCGTTGTCATCAAATTTGATGTATGAACCGTCTGGACGGCGTGCACCAGATTTAGTACGAACAACAACAGCTTTTACGACATCACCTTTTTTAACAGCTCCACCAGGAGTAGCTTGTTTTACAGAAGCAACGATTACGTCACCGATGTTAGCGAATTTACGTCCTGAACCACCAAGAACTTTGATAGTCAAGATCTCACGAGCACCGCTATTATCAGCAACTTTCAAGCGAGTTTCTTGTTGAATCATTTCAAATTTCTCCTTTTAGTTTGATTAGATAATAACAGCTTCTTCCACTACTTCTACAAGACGGAAGCGTTTTGTAGCTGAAAGTGGACGAGTTTCCATGATACGAACGATATCGCCTTCTTTAGCAACGTTGTTTTCATCATGTGCTTTGTATTTTTTAGAATAGTTGATACGTTTACCATAGACTGGGTGGTTACGTTTAGTTTCAACTACAACAGTGATTGTTTTATCCATTTTGTCAGATACTACACGTCCAACAAGGGTTTTACGTTGATTACGTTCCATTATTAGAATTTCTCCTTTCCCAATCTATTATTTCTTTTCAGATTGCACTGTTTTTACGCGTGCAATTTGTTTTTTAACTTCGTTCAAACGAGCAGTTTGATCAAGTTGACCTGCTGCAGCTTGGAAACGAAGATCGAAAAGTTCTTTCTTAAGTTCGTTTTCTTTCTTAGCAAGTTCTTCTTGAGAAAGACCACGAAGCTCTTTAACAAAATTTTTAATTTCTTGAAGTTTCATGATTTCTCCTTATTCTGCTTCACGTTTCACGAATTTAGTCTTAACTGGCAATTTGTGGCTAGCAAGACGAAGTGCTTCACGTGCAACTTCTTCAGATACACCAGCGATTTCAAACATCACTTTACCACGTTTAACTGGTGCTACCCAACCTTCAGGTGCCCCTTTACCAGAACCCATACGTACACCGATAGCTTTAGCAGTGTATGATTTGTGTGGGAAGATTTTAATCCAAACTTTACCACCACGTTTCATGTAACGAGTCATTGCGATACGGGCAGCTTCGATTTGACGGTTTGTGATCCAGTGACTAGTAGTAGCTTGAAGACCGTATTCACCGAATGCGACTTCTTTACCACCTTTAGCTTCACCGCGCATTTTTCCACGGAATTCGCGACGGTGTTTAACACGTTTAGGTACTAACATTTGTTATTTGCCTCCTTTAGTGTTTTTACGAGCTGGAAGAACTTCACCACGGTAGATCCAAACTTTAACACCAAGTTTACCGTAAGTAGTGTCAGCTTCTTCCCAAGCGTAGTCAATATCTGCACGAAGTGTGTGAAGTGGAACAGTTCCTTCTGAATAACCTTCAGCACGAGCGATATCAGCACCGTTCAAACGACCAGATACTTGAGTTTTAATACCTTTAGCACCTGCACGCATTGTACGTTGGATAGCTTGTTTTTGAGCACGACGGAAAGCAACACGTTGTTCAAGTTGACGTGCAATGTTTTCACCAACAAGGTGTGCGTCCAAATCAGGTTGTTTGATTTCAACGATGTTGATGTGAACTTGTTTTCCAGTCAATTTGTTAAGTTTAGCGCGAAGAGCGTCAACATTAGCTCCACCTTTACCGATAACCATACCTGGTTTAGCAGTGTGAAGTGAAACAATTACTTTATTTACAGCACGTTCGATTTCAATACGTGAAACTGAAGCGTCTGCCAATTCTGTTTGAATGAATTTGCGGATTGCAAGATCTTCATGAAGGTAATCCGCGTATTCTTTTTCAGCATACCATTTCGCATCCCAATCACGGATGATTCCGACACGCATACCAATAGGATGTACTTTTTGACCCACGATTTTACCTCCTTATTTTTCTGACACAACTACTGTGACGTGAGTTGTGCGTTTGTTGATTGGTGAAGCTGAACCTTTAGCACGTGGACGGAAACGTTTCATAGTTGGTCCTTCGTTTGCGAAAGTTTCAGATACTACCAAGTTAGCTTTTTCCAAACCAAAGTTATTTTCTGCGTTAGCGATAGCAGAGTTAAGAACTTTTTCAACTACGCGAGCTGCTTTGTTTGGAGTGAATTTCAAGATTGCGATTGCGTCAGCAACATTCTTACCACGGATAAGATCAAGTACAAGACGTGTTTTACGAGGTGAAACACGGACTGTACGAGCCATTGCTTTAGCTGAAGTAATTTCTGCCATTGTGTCCTCCTCCTATTAACGACGTGTTTTCTTATCGTCAGCTGCGTGACCTTTGTAAGTACGAGTTGGTGCGAATTCACCAAGTTTGTGACCTACCATGTCTTCTTGGATGTAAACTGGTACGTGTTTACGTCCATCATAAACTGCGATTGTATAACCGATGAAACTTGGGAAAATCGTTGAACGACGTGACCAAGTTTTAATTACTTTTTTCTTTTCGTCGTTTGCTTGAGCTTCAACTTTTTTCATCAAATGCTCATCGACGAAAGGTCCTTTTTTAAGACTACGTCCCATTTTGTAGTTTTCTCCTTTAAATTATAGTACCACAGCGGCCTGTGTGCATAAATGCACACTACCGAGCTGGCGGATGATTAATAAGCTAAGCGACTAATAAATTATTTGTCGTTACGACGACGGATAATAAGTTTGTCTGATTGAGCTTTTTTGTTACGAGTTTTAAGACCAAGCGCAGGTTTACCCCAAGGAGTAGATGGCGCTTTACGTCCAACTGGTGCTTTACCTTCACCACCACCGTGTGGGTGATCATTAGGGTTCATTACAGAACCACGAACTGTAGGACGGACACCCATCCAACGGCTACGACCAGCTTTACCAAGGTTTACAAGTGATTGTTGTTCGTTACCAACTTTACCGATTGTAGCACGGCAAGTACCAAGAATCATACGAACTTCGCCTGATTGAAGACGAACAAGCACGTATTTACCTTCTTGACCAAGAACTTGTGCAGAAGCACCAGCAGCACGAATCAATTCAGCACCTTTACCTGGTTGAAGTTCGATATTGTGAATAACTGTACCAACAGGGATGTTAGCAAGCGGAAGAGCGTTACCAACTTTGATATCTGCATCTGGACCTGAAACGATACGTTGACCAACTTCAAGACCTTTAGGTGCAAGGATATAAGCTTTCACACCGTCAGTGTAATGTACAAGAGCGATGTTAGCTGTACGGTTTGGATCATACTCAATAGTTTTTACAACTGCTTCAACGCCATCTTTGTTACGTTTGAAGTCAATCAAACGGTAGTGACGTTTGTGACCGCCACCTTGGTGACGTACAGTGATGCGACCGTTGTTGTTACGACCAGCTTTGTTTTTAAGTGAAACAAGCAATGATTTCTCAGGAGTGCTTGTAGTGATTTCAGCAAAATCCAAAGAAGTCATATTACGACGACCATTTGTCGTTGGTTTATAAGCTTTAATACCCACGTTATTTCCTCCTTAGATTATTCAGCTTCAGCTGCAAACAACTCGATTGCTTTAGAATCAGCTGTAAGAGTGATGATAGCTTTTTTAGTTTTTGAAGTGAAACCAGTGTAACGACCAACACGTTTTGCTTTTGGTTTAACTGTTACAGTGTTCACGTTTGCAACTTTAACTCCATCAAAAGCAGCTTCAACAGCTTGTTTGATCAAAAGTTTGTGCGCACGAGAGTCAACTTCGAATGTATATTTACCTGCTTCGAGGTCGTTCATTGATTTTTCAGTGATTACTGGTTTTTTGATTACGTCGTACAAATTCATTATGCAAGAACCTCCTCGATTGTAGAGATTGCTTCTTTAGTAACAAGAAGTTTGTCGCTGTTTACGATATCAAGAACACTTGCAGTTGTTGCAGTTGCAACTTTAACGTTTGGAAGGTTACGTGCAGAAAGAGCTGCAAATTCGTTTCCTTCTTCAAGGATTACAAGTACTTTTGAGTCAACGTTAAGAGCTGAAAGTACGTTTGCGAATTCAGCAGTTTTTGGAGCTGCAAATGAAAGGCTTTCTACAGCTACAAATTTATCTTCAGCAACTTTAGCTGAGTAAACTGATTTCAATGCAAGGCGACGAACTTTTTGTGGAAGTTTGTATCCGTACGAACGTGGAGTTGGTCCGAAGACTACACCACCACCACGCCATTGTGGTGAGCGGATAGAACCTTGACGAGCACGTCCAGTTCCTTTTTGACGCCATGGTTTACGACCACCACCAGATACTGCAGAGCGGTTTTTAACTGCGTGAGTACCTTGGCGAAGGCTAGCGCGTTGGCTGATAACGACATCAAATACTACTGATTCGTTTGGTTCGATACCGAAGATAGCATCGTTCAACTCAACTGAGCTAACTTCTTTACCAGTTTGGTCAAATAGTTTTACGTTTGCCATTTTAACTGTTTTCTCCTTTCTTATTATTTAGCAGCCTTAACTGCTGATTTGATAGTGATAAGAGATTTCTTAGCACCTGGTACGTTACCTTTGATAAGAATAACGTTTTTCTCTGGGATAACTTGGACAACTTCAAGGTTTTGGATTGTCACACGGTTACCACCCATACGTCCTGCCAAGTGTTTGTTTTTGAAAACACGGTTAGGCGCAACAGGTCCCATAGAACCTGGACGACGGTGATAACGAGATCCGTGAGCCATTGGTCCACGAGATTGACCGTGGCGTTTGATAACACCTTGGAAACCTTTACCTTTAGATGTACCAGTTACATCAACAACATCTCCAGCTTCGAATGTATCAACTGTGATTTCTTGACCAACTTCTAAGCCTTCAATGTTTTTGAATTCACGAATGAAGCGCTTAGGAGCTGTGTTAGCTTTTGCTACATGGCCTTTGGCAGGTTTGTTGCTCAATACTTCACGTTTGTCGTCAAAACCAACTTGAACTGCTTCGTAACCATCTGTTTCAACAGTTTTCACTTGAAGCACAACGTTTGGAGTTGCTTCGATGACAGTAACAGGGATAAATTCACCAGATTCAGTGAAGATTTGAGTCATTCCCACTTTTTTCCCTAAGATTCCTTTTGTCATGAGAGAATATTTCCTTTACTTTATTTATTTAAAAAGTTTTTAATGAGCGCTTTTCATGCTCAAAAAAGTTTTTAACGAGCGTTTTTTGTGCTCAATCATCAAATCCTTATTAGAGTTTGATTTCTACGTTAACACCACTTGGAAGATCCAATTTCATCAAAGCGTCAACTGTTTTTTGAGTTGGGTTGATGATATCGATCAAGCGTTTGTGAGTACGCATTTCAAATTGTTCGCGAGAATCTTTGTATTTGTGAGTCGCACGAATAATTGTGTACAAACTACGTTCAGTTGGAAGTGGAACTGGTCCAGCTACTGAAGCACCTGTACGTGTTGCAGTTTCAACAATTTTTTCTGCCGCTGTGTCAAGTGTACGATGTTCGTATGCTTTCAAACGGATACGGATTTTTTTGTTTGCCATCTTTTTCTCCTTTTCGTCTATTTAAGATAATAGGCTAGCTCCTCAAGAAAACCAACACGTCTTTGCGTGGCAGTGCAACCGAGCGTGTCGCAACCTCTTGTATCATAGCTAAAGTAACTGTATTAACAGCACCAGTACATAATATCAGATTTAACAGTGGTTTGCAAGGATTTTGCTCCCTTTTTTTCGATTTTTTAGAAGAAAATGTTTTCAGCTTTTTCTATTATTTTTTACAATGAAAAAACCAGACGTTCATCTGGTTAAAAATCCTGTTAGTTATTTAATAGTAGATTCTTGAAAAGAATTCATATATTTCTTATATAGAATATATAAGAAAATCCAACGGAAAATATTGTCCGCTACGGTCGCTAACCACACTCCAGTTAGACCTAAGTGCAGACTCACACCAAGCACGTAACCCGAAATAATTCGAATAACCCACATTCCAAATGTCGTTGCATAAAACGGGAGTTTTGCATTTCCTAACCCTTGCCAAGCTGCCGTAAATATCAAGGTTCCCGCTGTTGCCGGCCCACCAACGAACGAATAAAACAAAACAACAAGGCTAGCATCTAGAGCGGCTTGATTAGAGGTAAACAAGTGCGTTAAGTAACCTCCAGAAAAGTAAATTGTAGCTCCAACAAGAAGCATAAGAGCAACAGAAATTAGATAGGATTCCTTAATCAATTGCTTGCTTTCTTGGATATTCTTCTGCCCGAGGCTATGCGCCACAAGGATTACTGTAGCCGTAGCCATCCCCATCCCTGGCATGTAATTAAATTGTGTTAAGGTTTCTCCAATAGCGTTACCAGCTACCACTTCCGTTCCAAACTTAACGATAATTGCCACAATAACCACATCACCTGCGCGCATCATTAAGCGCTCACCAGCAGCTGGCAAAGCAATTTTAATCAAATCACTATCCAGTGTCCACCGGATGTTTTTGATAATCTTTTTAATCGGTAACTGACTGGCTAGCAACAGCGTTCCAACCAAGCGTGCCAGAACTGTTGAACAAGCAACACCAACAATCCCCCAATGCAGAATAAATACCGCTACAGCTGACAAACCTGCATTTAAGACATTGGTCAGCAAACTGATATACATTGGTAGTTGTGGTTTTCCCAAAGCCCGTAAAAAAGCACTCAGGGTCGTCATCATCCCTAAACTAACAATCAAACCACCGACAATCGCAAGATAAAGACCGCCAGCTTGCGTAACAGCCGCGTCTGTCCCAAGCCAAGTTAGAATCGTTTTCCCTAAGCCAAGAGAAACGAGACCAAGAACTAAACTCAATCCAAGAGTAATCAATAAAGACTCAGATTGATAGTGAAGTGATTTTTGAGCGTTCTTTTCCCCAAGACTTTTGGCAACTAGACTTGAGACCGCCGCACCAAGAGCAATGAAAATCGCTTGATAAATAGTAATAATATTATTAGCTACAGAGACCCCAGAGACAGCAATTAAACCAACTTGTGCAACAAGATAGTTATCTACTACCCCCATAAGCATCTGCAAAAGATTTTCCATCATGGCTGGAAAAGCCAATCGAATAATTTTCTTTGTTTGTTTCATAATTCTATCGTAACAAAAAGAAAAGCCGAGAACCAGCCTCAGCTCTTACTTTATAATTTTTAAAGTCCTAAATAATCTTCAACAGCTTTTTGCATATCACTTGTAGCAACAACTGTTTTGTGGCGAACCTCAGCTGTCTCAAGTCCGTTGACAGCTTTTGGAATAGCGACACCTGACAATTTTTCAAGTTCTTTTACCGCAGCAAAGTCATCTGCTGGTGCTTGTCCACTAACAGCTTCTACGGCAACACGTGGGAATTTATAAGGACTTGCTGTAGACGCAATAACAGTTGGCGTATGATCACCAGTTCGTTCAACATATTTTTGATAAACAGCTGACGCAACAGCTGTGTGTGGGTCTTCAACATAGTCACAAGCATCATAAACACGTTTGATTTCAGCTGATGTTTCAGCTTCCGTTGCAAAACCAGCTTCAAACATATCAAGAATAGCTTGATTAGCACCTGAAAGAGTGTACTCTCCTTCAGATACAAGTTTTTCCATCAAGTCTTTTGTTTTAGCAGCATCGTTGCCCAAAAGGTGGAAAATCAAACGTTCCAAGTTAGATGATACCAAGATATCCATTGATGGACTTGTTGTCACCTTAAACTCACGTTTTTTATCATATGTACCTGTTGTGAAGAAATCAGTTAAAACTTTATTTTCATTTGAAGCACAGATTAATTTACCAACTGGAACACCAATTTGACTAGCGTAGTATGCTGCTAAGATATTACCAAAGTTACCTGTTGGTACTGTAAAGTTAACTTTTTCACCTGCTTTAATATGACCTGCTTTAACCAATTGTGCATAAGCGTAGACATAGTAAACAACTTGTGGCACCAAGCGACCAACGTTCATTGAGTTAGCTGATGAGAATTGTGTCTTGTGCGCAAGCAATTTTTCACGTAAAGCCACGTCATTAAACATACGTTTAACATCTGTTTGAGCATCATCAAAGTTACCAGTAATCGCTACAACATGCGTATTGTTACCAGTTTGCGTTGTCATTTGAAGTTCTTGAATTTTGCTGACGCCATCTTTTGGATAAAAGACAATAATTTCAGTTCCTGAAACATCTGCAAAACCAGCCATAGCAGCTTTACCAGTATCTCCTGATGTTGCTGTTAAAATCACAATTTTATTATCAACACCTTGTTTTTTAGCTGATGTTGTCAAAAGGTATGGCAAGATTGACAAAGCCATATCTTTAAAAGCGATTGTTGAACCATGGAAAAGCTCAAGGTTATATTGGTCTGCTAGTTTAACGACTGGAGCAATGGCAGGTGTGTCAAATTTTTCATCATAAGCTGAATTGATACAGTAATCTAATTCTTCTTCTGTAAAATCATCCAAAAACGCTGATAGAACCAGTTTAGCCACTTCTTGGTATGAAGCATCTTTTAAAGCATCAAAGTCCAAAGCCACTTCTGGAAGTGACGTTGGGGTGAAGAGTCCGCCGTCAGTTGCCAATCCTTGTAAAATAGCTTGGCTAGCAGTCACTTTGTTATTTTCGTCGCGAGTTGATTGGTAAATTAACGTCATCAAAAATTCCTCGTATTAATAGATAGTCTTGCACCCATTGTATCATAATTATCAGAAGATTTATACAAATTTATGCAATTTATCAAAAAAAGAGTAAGGCAAAGCTATTTCCTACCAAGTAACAGCTTCATCCCTTACTCTACAAACGCTCAATAACTATTTGAAAACTTTGACAACATCTAGTTTTTTCTAAGTTCCCTTATTTTTATAATTTGATTATTTTCCCCAACGTGAATCAACACCAGCAATAGAAATCCAGAAGCTTGCTAAGACGTCATAGAACAATTCAGCCACCTTTTTCTCTCCCTTCTTCTCACGTTTTATATCACATGTATTATAACGCTACAAACTATTGATGTAAAGAGGCTTTTGCAGAATTTTTGATGTCATATTTCCTAATATAAAATGGTAGTTTTACACACAAAAAAAGCCAACCGAAGTTGACTTTTGATATTAACTATTAGATTCACCTTTGGCAGGTCTCTTAGCAGATTTATCAATTGCTTTTTGAATAGTTTTAACATAGAGGTCAGCACCTGTCGTATTAGCATCACTGTAGTGAACACCGTCAGTACCATTCCAAATTTCTGGATGACTCGTTGCTGTCTTGTACCAATCAGCAATAGTAATGTAATTGTACGTTTTCGGTAAACTCAATTCATAATCACGCGCCTGCTTAACTTTCGCTTTATCGCTAGCATTATATGGTGTCACAATAATCAAGCGATAACCATCTGGCAAAGCATCAATAAATTGTTGAATGTCTTCTTGATAATGGTCGAGTGAATTTACACCAATTGCAAGCACTGTTGTCTTAGAAAGTGTTCCACTCGAAATCTCATTTTGAAAAATTTCAAACGCATTGTCAAAACTACGACTTACCGCTGCATCTAATTGAGCATTAGGAAGCAGGCTTGAGAATGCAGCACTTGAACGTAGTGCAACAGAATCTCCAATCACAGTTACATCACTTAAAGCTCCCGCATCACCAGCTGTCACAGTATGCGTACGATTCAAATTCGTTTGAGCTTGTTGTAGTGAGTTAACCAAGAGCCCTGTTTCAAAATTCCCCATAGCTGGTGCTGTAGCAACAGTTATCAAAGTTATCAAAGCTAAAACAGCTGAGCTACCATATAGCCATTTCTTATAAGGAGATAAATCCAAAGAAATACCAAATAGTTTAACTGGCTTACCAGCAAGAAATGGTTCAATCACATAATAAGATAAGGTTGAAAATACCAACGATAGAATAACCGTCAGCACAACAGCAAATCCATTTGACATCAACTGTGTAAAGATAATGTAAAATGGCCAGTGGAAAAGATAAACACCATAACTAACATCAGCTAAATAGTTGATAATAGCAGATTCTTTTGCATTTGGCGTTTGGTCATTTAGGACACGCGCCGCATAAATCATTACCGTAGCAAATAAACTTGCTAAAACAAATCCAAATAAATAAGTGATGCGTTGGTCAAATTTCAAAGTAAACATCAATAAAACTAAGAGAGCTGCGCTCACTAGCATTGTGACGATACTACGTTTTGTAGACCACAAGCGAACATTCTTTTTAAAACGAATAGTTGTTTCTCTGATACCAGTCATCGTCGCCGCCATAGCCCCTAAGAAGAATGGGAAACTATGCGTCAAAGATGAGAAGTAAATCGTTGAAACATTATCAACGAAGAAAGCTCGGACAAACATCGTTAGGAAACTTCCAGCAAAAAAGGCTGCCGAAATCGCAAAAATCAAACTACGGAATTTTGCCAAATTATCCTGATGTCTTCCCAATAACCAAACTATGAATCCCCAGATTAAATAGAAATGCATCTCAATTGCCAAACTCCACGTGTGAACAAAGAGATGTGGGATAAATTGCGTTTCGTAATTACCACCTGTGATAATTTCAAAGAAATTTGTTGTAAAACCAATTGCTGCAGCCACTTGACTACCAATACTTGCCACATAGTCTCTACGAACCAAGTAAGTAAATGGCATGACAATCAAAATCATCAAAATTAGCGGTGGAGCAATCCGATAAAAACGTCTCTTATAAAATCCTAAAAGATCAATTTTCTTGTTTCTCGAATACTCATCAATTAGCAAAGCTGTAATCAAATACCCTGAGAAAGTAAAGAAAATGTCAACACCGATAAAACCGCCTGGAAAGGCCGTTTTAAAGAAATGATAGAGCAGAACTAGGAAAAGCCCAATTACCCTAACCATTGAAAACCATTTTATTCTCATTTTTGAAAAATCCCCTGTTTAAAGGTTCCTGTATATACCTTACCATTTTGTGCTGTTAGAGTGCCTTCACCATCTGGTTGACCATTTTTAAATCCACCTTTATAAATCCAACCAGAATGTGAAGTAAAGACGCCCTGACCTTCAAACACACCATCATTAAAATTACCTTCGTAGCAATCCCCATTTTCATAAGTCAACTTACCTTGACCATTCATACGGTGATTGACCACATAACCCGTGTACGTGATTTTGCCATTGTCATACGTTAAGGTTGTCTTTGATTTTACCGATAAAGTAAAGACCGACAAACCACAAATGATAAGAATTAAAACCGTCAGAAGCTCAAGACGTCCTCTGGTTATTTTGATTTTTTTCATTTTTACTCAACTTCTCTTTAAGAATTTCTTAGTCGCGCTAGCCATTGTTCACAGCCACACTTAACCAACTCATAGGTAGCATCAAAATCACCTGTAAACCATGGATCTGGTACACCACCATCTACAAAAAGAAAGATTTTTTCATCAAATCGTCATCGTGACATTTCTTTTAAATCTGCCACGTTATTCGTATCCATCCCAATGATGACATCAAAATCTCGAAAATCTTGATAAGAAATCTGTTGTGATGATTTTTGATAATCATAAGCAATATGATGCTTTTTAAAAATACCTTGTGTCCCGTGATGAATAGGATTTCCATGTTCCCAGTTAGAAGTCGCACGACTTTCAATTAATAGATTTTCACTAGTAACCAAATCTTTCATCACAAACTCAGCCATTGGACTACGACAAATATTTCCTAAGCAAACAAAACAAACTTTTTTCATGTTCTCTCCTACATAGTCAGTAACTGATTGTTTAAAACTTCTTTTATCATTATAACAAAAAAGAAGTCTTATCACATGTAAATTCCCTTATCTGTCGACTTTAAGAAAAAATTAAGCCTGACTGCATACAATATAGACAATCCTAAAACTTTTCTTTTTCATAATCTCCTGAGAGGGCTCCGCTTGCGGGGCTCTCTCGTTTTTTATAAAAAGTTCTTAGACAACTAAGAACCTTTAATTATTTATTCGCATTTAGTTCAACTTGTAGTAACATGGCAAAAACAATTTCTAAAAATACCATCACTAAACTAAGATAAGTCATGCTCGCCATGTGACCTAAGACAAGCGCAAGTATCGGAATCAAAATAGCAAAAACAAAATATGTTCTTGATTTATATCGCCATGAATAGGGTAAAAGATGCGCTCCAAAAACCATTGTATAAACCATAAGCATTTTTTCAGGTACCGCACTAAAGACCCACATAACAATCAATAAATAAATCAATTGGTTACAGGTAAATAAGAAACCTAGGTTCGTTAATAGATTTTCTTTGGAGAAGATATCAACATTCAGCCATTTCCCAACAAACCAAGAGAGTGGCAACAATGGACATGAACAATAAAAAAATCAAAAGATTTTGGACAGGTAGCGATACCTTCATCATAGTTACCAAAGTTATTGAAACCCAGATGATGGTGGACGTAACAATAAAAGGTTGCCCTTTTCTCTGACTAACAATCATATCTTTTCGTAAAACTTCTAATTCCATAATCTTGCTCCTATAAGCACTTTTTCTCAATTATACCACACTCCATGGCCATTTATAAAACAAAGAAAAAACCTTGGAAAACCAAGGTTCTTTCCGGAGATTATGAAAAAGAAAAGTTTTAGGATAGTTATAGTATATAAAGACTTGCTTAAACTTTCCTTAAGATAATATTTTATTTTTCAGCATAAGGATACCCCAGATGATCATATGCTTTAGCTGTAGCTACACGACCTGTACGTGTACGCATAATAAAACCCTTTTGAATCAAATAAGGTTCATACATATCCTCAACCGTATCACGCTCTTCAGCAATATTAACAGATAGAGTTCCCAAACCAACTGGACCACCATTATAAACTTCAATCATAGTACGCAAGATTTTTTGGTCAATGTAATCAAGCCCTTCATGATCGACATCCAGCATTGTTAAAGCTTTATCTGTAATATCTTTTGTAATAATACCATCACCCATAATTTGAGCATAGTCACGAACCCGTTTTAACAAACGGTTGGCAATACGTGGTGTACCTCGGCTACGTCGCGCCAATTCTTGTGCAGCTTCATGCACGATTTCCATTTCAAAAATATCAGCTGTACGTTCAACAATTTCTGTCAAATCGTCAACCGCATAATATTCCATATGCCCCGTAATTCCAAAACGCGCACGCAACGGATTCGAAAGCATTCCTGCTCGAGTTGTTGCTCCAATTAGCGTAAAAGGTGGCAAATCCAAATGGACACTACGACTAGTCTCACCATTACCAATCATAATGTCAATATAGAAATCTTCCATCGCACTATAGAGCACTTCTTCTACCGCCATTGGCATACGGTGAATTTCATCGATAAACAAAACATCCCCAGGTTCCAAATCATTCAAAATAGCAACCAAATCACCAGCTTTTTCAATTGCTGGCCCAGATGTTTGTTTGAGATTCACCCCTAATTCGTTAGCAATCACAAATGCCATTGTCGTCTTACCAAGACCCGGAGGGCCAAACAATAGCACATGGTCAAGTGATTCATCACGTAATTTTGCTGCTTCAATAAAAATTTTCAGCTGATTTTTAACCTTATCCTGTCCAATATATTCTTTTAAATATTGAGGACGAAGCGTACGTTCCACAAATTCTTCGTCACCCATGATATCATTATCTAAAATTCTATTCATAGCCTTATTATACCAAAACAAGAGCTGTCAGTGAATTGTTTTGATAACAGTCTACAATCCCCACCAGGCTGTCAATAAAACCGTAAATCCCTTTAACATTTGCTCCTTCTTCCCTTTCTCTAATTTCTAATATTATTGTAAATGGTTCGAAGAAAAAACAACATGACAAAAATGTCATGTTGTTTTTATTATCTACACAAACTACTCCACAGCATCAATATCAAGTTGCCATTCTTCTTTAAGTTTATTTTCTAAATAAGTATCACCAACCAATCGTGCAAATAATGTTGCATTCGTAAATGACTGTTCTGCTAAAGCAAAGTCATGTTTAAGTTTCAAATAATACTTCCACTCCACCAAACTTAAAATCGGACGACGTTGAAAATCATGAATCTCTGTCATAATTTTTTCACTGATTGTAATAACACGCTCAATATAATATTCTCGCTTAAATTGGAATGCTAAGTCAATATTATTTAACAATACATTATTTAAAATTAAATCAGTCTCAGGTGAAACATGCTTTTGATTTACCAACCTTTTCATCAAATCATCGTAAAAATCCAAACTATAAATTCCTTCAAACTTCTTAGCAGAAGAAAGACAAGCAAAATAAAGATCAATCAAAATTAAATCATTAATGGTAAAAACTTTCTTTCGATTAACTTGACCAAAATAATCATTTAAAATACCCTCTCCAAAATTGACATCTTCACTAAAATGAACATCGAATTTTGATTGTAAACAATCAATGATTAACCGTTCTTCTTCTGGAATAACATCATAAAATACTTCAGCAATCTCATCAAAATAGTCATTTTTTCGATCAAGTCGTACCTGGTCTCCATATGTAGGTGTTCGAAGAAGTAAATACTTCAACTCTTTATACCGCTTAGGTAATTCTAAACTGTCACCATCAGTTAAAGTACCTAATTTCACTCCCAGACGATTGGCAATAAAGCTTGCTTTACTGAGATTGGGTATTGATTGGTTCAACTCAATTCTAGCTAATTGTCTTACCGATAATTCTGTTTCATCCCCACAGAATTCTTCACGTGAGATTTCCTTTTCCTCCCGCATCAAGCGGATCTTCTCCCCAAATTTTTCCACTTCAATCTCCTGTTTTATTAAAAAAATCTGCTTATTTCATATTTTAACATACCGCTTTCATTTGATAAACTATTTTCATTAAAAATAACAAATTTTCTAATAAAAAATTTGATAAAAAATACCCAAGACTTTCGTCTCAGGCACTTTTTTTGACTAAATTAATCTCCTAAACCAATACGGTTAAAGATTTCATCAACACGTTTAGTGTAGTAAGATGGGTTAAACAATTCATCGATTTCGTCTTGAGTCAAACGTGAAGTGACTTCTTCATCAGCTTCAAGAAGTGGTTTGAAGTCAACTTGGTTATCCCAAGAGTAAGCTGTCTTAGGTTGAACAAGGTCGTAAGCTTGTTCACGTGTCATACCTTTTTCAATCAATTTAAGCATAACACGTTGGCTGAAGATAAGTCCAAAAGTAGAACCCATGTTGCGAATCATGTTTTCTGGGAAAACAGTCAAGTTTTTAACGATGTTTCCGAAACGGTTAAGCATGTAGTCGATAAGGATCGTTGTATCAGGTGAGATGATACGTTCAGCAGATGAGTGTGAGATGTCACGTTCATGCCAAAGTGACACGTTTTCGTAAGCTGTTACCATGTGACCGCGGATAACACGCGCAAGACCTGTCATATTTTCTGAACCGATTGGGTTACGTTTGTGAGGCATAGCCGAGCTACCTTTTTGGCCTTTAGCAAAGTATTCTTCAACTTCACGTTGTTCAGATTTTTGAAGACCACGGATTTCAGTTGCCATACGTTCGATTGATGTTGCGATGCTAGCAAGAACAGCGAAGTATTCTGCGTGAAGGTCACGTGGAAGTACTTGCGTTGAAATTTCTTGAGCACGGATACCAAGTTTTTCACACACATAAGCTTCAACAAATGGTGGAATGTTAGCGAAGTTACCAACAGCACCTGAAATTTTACCAGCTTCGACACCAGCAGCAGCATGTTCGAAACGTTCGATGTTACGTTTCATTTCGCTGTACCATGTTGCCAATTTCAAACCAAATGTAGTTGGTTCTGCGTGGACACCGTGAGTACGTCCCATCATGATAGTGAATTTATGTTCTTTAGCTTTGTTAGCAATGATTTCAAGGAAATTATGCAAATCTTTGCGGATGATTTCGTTAGCTTGTTTGTAAAGGTAACCGTAAGCTGTATCAACAACGTCAGTTGATGTCAAACCATAGTGAACCCATTTACGTTCTTGGCCAAGACTTTCAGAAACAGCACGTGTGAAGGCAACAACGTCATGACGTGTTTGTTGTTCGATTTCTAAGATACGGTCAACGTCAAAGCTTGCATTGGCACGGATTTTAGCGACATCTTCTTTAGGAATTTCGCCTAGTTCAGCCCATGCTTCGTCAGCCAAAATTTCAACTTCAAGCCAAGCTTTGTATTTATTTTCTTCACTCCAAATTGCCGCCATCTCAGGGCGTGAATAACGATCGATCATGTTTATGATGTTAAGGGCATTAAGTAAATTGATTAATACCCTATCTCCTTTCCTTTTTTAAGTTATATATCAAATAATAACTAACGTATTTAAGTAAAATCTTCTTTACCAATTTCAACAGATGGATAATGAGGTAAGCTTGTCAAATCTGAATCAAGTGGTAAATTATAAGTAGCAAGGAAATCCCTTAAAAGTCCATTCCTTCACCCATTTCCGCGATGGTATCGGGTTCATTACTAAACAAGGTAATGTGTCCCATCTTGCGGTTATGTTTCGCCTCTAGTTTACCATAAAGGTGGAGGTGAGCGCTAGGATTTTCCTTAACATAAGCTCGTGCTTTGTCCATATGTTGTCCAAGAACATTAAGCATAACGGCTGGTTGATGCAAGTGAATCTTAGGAAGTGGCAAACCAAGAATTCCTAAAATATGTGTATCAAATTGTGAAAAATCACAAGCTTCGATTGAATAGTGTCCAGAGTTGTGTGGACGCGGTGCAATTTCGTTGACAATAATGTCATCTGATGTCGCGAACATCTCAACACAAAGTGTTCCAGACAATTCCAATTGTTCAGCAATTTGCATTGCCATAGCTTGTGCTTTTTTGGCAAGTTCATCAGAAATACGAGCAGGTACGATAGTTTTTGACAAGATATTGTTACGATGGATATTTTCTTGAACTGGGAAAACAGTCATATCCTTGCCATTTCCTGACACAATCACTGAAATTTCAAGGTCAAAATTCACAAATTCTTCTAGCACACATTCACAAGAGTTGCTTAATTTATTTGCAACTTCCAAATCATCGGCTGATTTAATGACGATTTGACCATGACCGTCGTAACCGCCAGTTGCTGTTTTCAAGACATAATTCTTAGACAAATCAATATCTTCAAGGTCAAGACTTGATGTCACAACTTTATAAGGCGCTACGGTAACACCAGCTTTTTGAGATAAAAAGTTTTTCTCAAAAATACGATTTTGCGAAATTCTAAGCAGATCAGTTCCTTGGGGTAATTGATTTGCTTTTACCACTGCATCCAAAGCATCCGCATCGACATTTTCAAACTCATAAGTAAGCACATCACAGCGCTCTGCCAATTCACGCATCGCGTCAACGTCATTGTAAGGTGCCACAATCATATCACTAACACGAGATGCAGGACAATCTTCCGTTGGATTAAGTGTAACCACCTTATGTCCCATATAGATAGCTGAGATAGCCATCATTTGACCTAGTTGACCACCACCGATAATACCAATTGTTTTAGTCGAGTTCATCAGTTGATACCTCCGCAGCTTTGCCTTGTTCGATGGCAAATTTTTCTAGTTTTTCTGCCAAAGCAGCATCTTCAATTGCTAAAATACGAAGAGCTGTAAGAGCAGCATTTTTAGCTCCTGACTCACCAATCGCCATTGTTGCCACAGGGACACCACCAGGCATTTGAACGATTGAATAAAGAGAATCAAGTCCGCTAAGGGCACGTGACTTCACAGGAACACCAATAACTGGAAGTGTTGTTTTTGCTGCAACCATACCAGGTAAATGCGCAGCACCACCAGCACCAGCAATAATCACCTTGATACCACGACCTCTTGCTTCTTCGGCATGTTTAAACATCAAATCTGGTGTACGGTGAGCTGAAACAACTTTCTTTTCATAAGCCACACCAAATTCATCAAGCACTTCTGCTGTTTTTTTCATGGTAGCCCAATCTGATTTGCTACCCATGATAACTGAAATTAATGGTTTCATTATTTTCCTTCCAATTGTTTTATATCTTCAACATCAAGAACAGGATAGCCAAGGGCTTTTAACTTTTGGGCAAAAAGACCACTACCTGCCACTTTTTTCCAGAAAAGTTTCCGTCGTAAATCTGATTAACACCACATGACGGGCTGCGTGATTGTAAAACTGCTAGGTCAATTTGTTTGCCAGAAATCTCATTGACACAACGCTCAATTCCTTTTTCAAACAAATCATCGTAACAATTTCCCATCTTATCGAGAACGTGTCCATCGACTAATTCAACAGGTTCTCGTGGCGTAGGCAGACCAGCTAAAACTTCTGGACAAATGGTTATCACTTCCTTATCAGCAACATAGTCCACAAGATCTCGATTGTAATTATGACCACCATTATACTTACATCTTTCTCCCATCAGACATGCACTGACTAGAACACATTTGGGTTTAACGTCCAATTGCTTTACTTCCAATATCGTTTCGATAGAATAAACCAGTTGTATCTTGCTTAGCAAGCTTAGCATAAATAACATCTTGAGCAGATTTTACGTCAGCCTCTGTTGTGACTAACATGTATACACGTCCGCCGTTTGAAAGCAATGCTTTATCATCAGCGAACTTAGCTCCTGCGTAATAAGTAATCACATCACCTGATGTTTTTTCTGGAAGACGAACACCTTTTTCGTAGGCAACTGGGTAACCTTCTGAGGCAACTACCACACCCAAAGTCACACCCTTGTCAGTCCAAGTGATTTCTGGCTCTTTACCATCTAAAATATCAGTAATATTTTGAGCGAAATCAGATGTCAAACGTGGCAAGATAACTTGAGTTTCAGGGTCACCAAAGCGTGAATTAAATTCGATAACTTTAGGACCATCATCTGTTAAAATAAGCCCTGCATAAAGAACACCAAGGTATGGACGTCCTTCAGCAATCATCCCATTAAGAACAGGTTTAACGATTGTTTCAACAGCTGTATCAACAACACTTTGTGGCAAATGTGGTACCGGTGCGTAAGCTCCCATACCACCAGTATTAGGACCTTTATCACCATCAAAAGCACGTTTGTGGTCTTGCGCAGTTGGCATGATATAGAAGTTATCGCCATTGACAAAAGCAAACAATGAGAATTCTTCGCCATCAAGAAATTCTTCAATAACCACACGTGCACCAGAATCACCAAATTTATTATCAAGCAACATTTCATGTGCAGCTTCAACGGCTTGTTCTACTGTTTCAGCAACTACCACACCTTTACCTAATGCCAAACCGTCAGCTTTAACAACAATCGGTGCGCCATGTTCTTCAATATAACTCTTTGCTTGCTCAAAATCTGAGAAAGTGCTGTAAGCCGCTGTTGGAATATGATATTTAGCCATGATTGATTTAGCAAAGTCTTTAGACCATTCAAGCTCTGCAGCTGCTTTACTTGGACCGAAGGCTTTCAAGCCTGCGGCATTAAAATCATCGACGATTCCTGCAGCCAAAGCATCATCAGGTCCGATAAATGCCCAAGCGATCTCATTTTCTTTTGCAAAATCAATAAGCTTAGAATGTTCGGAAATTCCGATATTTACTAAATCAAGTCCATCAAGTGTCATCCCATCATTTCCAGGTGCTACAAAAACCTGGCTCACTTGAGGAGATTCCAACAACTTCTTAGCAATAGCGTTCTCACGCCCGCCAGAGCCAACAACTAAAAGTTTCATAAGTAAAAATACCTCAATAGAAAACAATCACAGGAGCCTAGGCTCCAAAATCAACAAAGCACGTAAAAACAAAATATTTTCACGAATTATCTAGATATATTATAACATATTTGTTCGGAAATAGATGAAAATCCTGTGATAAGTTTAGAAAAAATAGCATAAAAATAAAAAAAGTCCCAATCTAGATAGATTGGGACTTGGTTGGATTATGAAAAAAAGTTTATTTAGGAGTTATTGTTAGTATAGTAAGCCTTACTTAAGTGAGACTTAAGCATAACTTTCAAAAAACTTAAAGTAAAAGCATCCTAGCCTTAGCCAAGATGCTTCATGAAATATTTATTAAAGGAAGTTTGCCTATTTATCTTAATGGCGGAAGTGACGAACACCTGTAAATACCATGGCAATACCGTATTTATCAGCCATGTCGATAGATTCTTGGTCACGAACTGAACCACCAGGTTGGATGATAGCTTTCACACCTGCGGCAGCAATTTCTTCAACGTTGTCCGCAAATGGGAAGAAAGCATCACTAGCAAGGACAGCACCGTCAAGACGGTCTTTGGCTTGATCAAGAGCGATACGAACAGAAGCTACACGGTTTGTTTGACCAGGACCAACACCAAGTGTCATGTGGTCATTTGTCACGATGATACCGTTAGATTTAACATATTTGATTGATTTCCAAGCAAGTTCAAGCGCAGCTTTTTCTTGGTCAGTTGGTTGACGTTTTGTGACAACTTTCCAATTTGCTGGATTTTCTTCGATAACATCTTGGTTTTGAACCAAAAGTCCACCAACAACACCAGTGTATTCTTTTTCAACTTGACTAGCTTCTTGAGCGTCAAATGGCAATTGAAGAATACGCATGTTTTTCTTCTTAGTTGTCAAGATTTCAAGAGCTTCATCAGAATAGCTTGGTGCAATGATGATTTCAAGGAAGATAGCATGCATTTTCTTAGCTGTTGCAGCGTCAACTTCACGGTTCAACACAACAATACCACCAAAGATTGATACTGGGTCTGATTCATAAGCGTAATCCCAAGCAGTTTCAATGTCGTCAGCCTGTCCAATACCACATGGGTTCATGTGTTTAAGCGCGACAACAGTTGGGCGATCTTTGAAATCACGGATAATACGAATCGCAGCGTCAGCGTCACGAATATTGTTAAATGACAATTCTTTACCATTCAATTGTTTAGCAGAAGCAATTGAGTAATCTGTTGGCAATGCTTTTTGGTAGAAATCCGCGTCTTGTTGTGGGTTTTCACCATAACGCATTGGTTGTTTCAAATCGTAAGTGATGGTAAGTTTTTCAGGTTTTGTTTCACCAACTTGTTTTGTAAAGTATTCCGCAATCAAAGCATCATAAGCTGCTGTGTGACGGAAGACTTTAGCTGCCAAACGTTGACGAGTTTCAAAGCTTGTTTCACCATTTGCTGATAATTCATCCAAAACAACAGCATAATCAGCTGGATCAACAACAACTGTAACGCTAGCATGGTTTTTAGCTGCAGAGCGAAGCATTGAAGGACCACCGATATCAATGTTTTCAACCGCATCAGCGTAAGTCACATCTGGTTTCAAGATTGTTTCTTTAAATGGGTAAAGGTTAACCACAACAAGGTCAATCAATTCGATGTGATTATCTTTTGCTGCTTGAAGGTGACTGTCAAGGTCACGACGAGCCAAAAGACCACCGTGGATATTTGGGTGAAGTGTCTTCACACGACCATCCATCATTTCTGGGAAACCAGTCACATCATCAATCGCAATAGTGTCAACGCCTGCTTTATCAAGCGCAACTTTTGTTCCACCAGTTGAGATAATATCCCAACCAAGTTTTTTCAATTCTTGAGCAAATTCAACAATGCCCGCTTTGTCAGAAACACTAATTAGTGCACGTTTTGTCATTTTTTCTCCTTTAAAAAGATGTTACTGCTATTTTTAAATTTAAAGTCATCACAAAGCATAAGTTATGAGATTACTTTTTCTCAACTCCCAAGCTCTCTAAAACCTCAGGATAAAGCTTATACTCATTTTCATGAATGCGAGCTTCAAAACTTTCAATGGTATCACCTGCTAGACGAGGCACACGAACTTGTTTAATCACTGTCCCTGTATCGACACCACTGTCAACCCAATGAATGGTAACGCCAGACTGGTCAACACCTGCTTCCCAAGCATCATCAATACCGTGAGCGCCTGGAAATTCAGGAAGATAAGCTGGATGAATATTGATAATACGACCTTCGTAAGCTTTTAACAAAGTCGTTCCAACAATTTTCATATAACCAGCCAAGCAAACCAAATCAATGTCATATTTTTCAAGCAAAGCTACAATTGCTTTTTCATAATCTACTTTACTATCAAACTCTTTAAGTTCAAAAGCATGAGCTGTCACACCGAGTTTTTCAGCACGTTCTAAGACATAAGCATCTCGGTGGTCTGAAAAGACAAACTCAACAGGAAATTGCTCAGCAATAACTTGAAAATTTGAACCGTTACCACTCGCAAATACTGCGATTTTTTTCATTATTTAATCACCACACTTGCATCTGTTTTTTTAACGATGCGACCAAGTTCGTAAACTGGTTCGTCAAGTAATTCTTTAACGCGTTCAACTTTGTCAGGGCTAACTGCCATCATCAAACCAATACCCATGTTGAAGATTTCAAACATTTCTTCGTGTTTGATGTTGCCATATTTTTCAAGAGCTTTGAAAATTGGAAGAACTGGAATTTTGTCTTCTTCGATTTCAGCAGCCAAGTCATCAGCGAACATACGTGGCACATTTTCGATGAATCCACCACCAGTGATGTGGGCAATACCATTAACCAATTCTTCTTTGATAAGCGGAAGCACTGCTTTAACATAAATACGAGTTGGTTCAAGAAGGACTTCTTTCAATTTTTTACCTTCAAGTTCTGGAAGAACTTCTTCACCTGAATAATCAGCAAAAACTCGACGAACAAGTGAGTAACCATTTGAGTGAATACCACTTGAAGCAAGTCCAAGAAGAACGTCGCCATCAAAAACTTTTGAACCATCAATGATTTGTGATTTTTCAGCAACACCTACTGCAAAACCAGCCAAATCATAATCATCTTCGCCGTACATACCAGGCATTTCAGCAGTTTCACCACCGATAAGAGCTGCACCAGATTGCACACAACCTTCAGCAACACCTGCAACGACTTGTTCAAGTTTTGCAGGTTCATTTTTACCAGTTGCGATGTAATCTAGGAAATAAAGTGGTTCTGCACCAGCAGCAATGATATCATTGACACACATTGCCACACAGTCTTGACCGATGGTATCGTGTTTGTCATATTTAATGGCAAGCATGAGTTTTGTTCCCACACCATCAGTTCCTGAAATCAAAACAGGTTCTTTCACACCAGTTTTTGTAAGGTCAAACATACCACCAAAACCACCAAGAGCGCCCATAACACCAGCACGTTCAGTACGTGCCACGTGTTTTTTGATACGTGCAACAACTTCATAACCTGCTTCAACATCAACACCAGACTGAGTGTAAGCATTTTTTGACATAATAATTTTCTCCTTTTTGGGAAATAGCAGAGCTATTTAAACATTTTTCCAGATAAGTTTATTTGACTTTTCCAAAGTATCGTTGACCATTTCTACATCATAACTAAATATGCCAAAAATGGACTAATATAGATGGCTAGATAAATCAATGTAATCCATGGCTGATAATCAATATAAAACTCCTTAAAAGTCAACGACCATGGGTGTTTAATAATTACCCACCCAACAACATCGACAATTATAGTTAATGTTCCCCAGAGTAGTGATGTTAGAACCACTTCATACAGCGTAACTACTGGTAAAGTAAACAAATACATATAAGCAGCAATAGGGAAAATTAAAATATTATATAGTGGATGCCAAGGCTTAGTTGCTTCGTAACCTTCTCCCATACCTGGACCATCAGCCATCGATGACATTTTAAGAACAACAATATTAAAGACCGTATGTCCTACACCAAAGATAAAAGTCACTACAATATAAGCCAACCAGTCCATAGCATGGACAAACCAAATTCTTGCATTACATTGTTCCTTCCTCTAACCAAAAGCTATTTATTCTCATTAACTTCGTGAATATAGAAACTTGTTTTTTCTTCCAAGCTCTTGAGGTATGCTTCTTCATAATCATAGAGTGGTGTTGGATACTTACCGTCAAAGTATGCCACACAAAGACCACCATTTGGAGCATCTGTATCAAGACCGATTGATTCAATCAAACCATCAATTGACAAGTAAGTTAGACTATCTGCACCGATAATTTCACAAACTTCATCTTTGGTATGATTAGCCGAAATCAATTCACGACGATTTTGAATGTCGATACCGTAGAAACATGGGTATTTCAACTCTGGACTACCAATAGCCACGTGAACTTCTGTCGCACCTGCTTCACGAAGAAGGCGAACAATGCGACGTGAAGTTGTTCCACGTACAATAGAATCATCTACCATGACCACGCGCTTACCTTTAACAACACCTGAAACAGCTGAAAGTTTCATACGAACACCTTGCTCACGCAATTCTTGTGTCGGTTGAATGAAGGTACGTTGTGTGTATTGGTTTTTCACCAAGCCCATTTCATTAGGAAGACCTGATTCTTCAGCAAATCCCATGGCTGCTGAAAGCGATGAATTTGGCACACCAACAACGATATCAGCTTCATGATGAAACTCTTGTGCCAAACGTTTCCCCATATTTTTACGAGCTGTGTGAACATTGACACCGTAAATGTTACTATCAGGGCGGGCAAAGTAAATGTATTCCATTGAACAAATGGCAAGTTGAGTGTCATTTGTGTAAGAGTCATAGTGAATACCACTGTCATCGATAATCACCATTTCACCAGGTTTTACATCACGAACCCACTTAGCACCAATCACTTCAAAAGCACATGTTTCACTTGAAACCACCCAAGCGCCATTTTCCATTTGACCAATTGACAATGGACGAAAACCATTTGGATCAAGCGCAGCAATTAACTTATCTTTTGTCATCAACAGATAAGCAAAGCCACCTTTGACAGTGTTAAGGGCTTCTTTAACTTTCCCAAGGAACTCTGGATTGTGACTACGACGAATCAAATGCATCAAAATTTCAGTATCTGATGAGGCATTGAAAATCGCACCTTCATCTTCAAGTTCTTTCTTCAATGATACGGCATTTGTCAAATTACCATTGTGGCAAAGACCAAATTGTTCATCGGTGAAGTTGTAAAGAAATGGTTGGATGTTATTAATAGAGGCTGAGCCAGCAGTCGCGTAACGAACGTGACCGATAGCTGCAGTCCCCGTCAATTTTTCCAAATCAGCAGGATTTTTAAACACATCTGAAAGGAGACCTGTATTGCGATGTTGAAGAAGTTTGCCGTTATCGTTAGTTACGATACCAGCACCTTCTTGACCGCGGTGTTGAAGACTGTGGAGTCCAAAATAAGTGACGTGAGCAGCTTGAGGATGTCCCCAAATCCCAAACACACCACACTCTTCATTAAGAGATTTAACTTCGTATGTCATTCTTTTTTATTACCTAAATTTACTCGTCAGAATTTTTCTCTGATAAGTTGACAAAAGGTACTCACGTACCCTGTCACTATCAATTCTATAAAATATATTTTTGTGGATATTAAGCTTTAGTGAAATACTCAACCGCGCTACGGAACAAGTGTTGGTCTTTATTTCCTGGAATATTTTGGAAAAGACCATCTTCGTAACGTTCTGAGTGTCCCATCTTACCGATGATTTGTCCGTTCTTGCTTGTGATACCTTCAATAGCATTCACAGAGCCATTTGGATTGTATTTAGAATCCATGCTTGGTTTGCCATCGAAGTCAACGTATTGACTAAAGATTTGTCCGTTATCACGAAGTTCAGCAAACTCTTCATCAGTCACAACAAATTTACCTTCACCATGTGAAACTGGAATAGCGTAAACATCACCAACTTCAACACCAGCAAGCCAAGGTGAGTTTGTATTTGCAATACGTGTTTCAACCATTTTCGCCACGTGTTGATTAGCATCGTTGTAGAAAAGAGTTGGACTTGTTTCAGTAGCATCTTCAAAGTTACCGTATGGAAGAAGACCTGATTTAACAAGGGCTTGGAATCCATTACAGATACCAATGATAAGACCACCTTTTTCGATGAAGCTATCAATAGCTGCGCGAACTTTTTGGTTAAGCAAGATGTTCACGATAAATTTAGCAGAACCATCTGGTTCATCAGCAGCTGAGAATCCTCCAGCAAAGAAGATAATGTTAGCTTTACTGATGTTGTCAACCATTGTGTCAACTGAAGCTTCGATTGCCGCTTCATTAAGTGTCACAAATGGGACCAAATTAACTTTTGCACCAAATTGTTCAAAGGCTTTAGCTGAATCGTACTCTGAGTTTGTACCAGGGAAAACTGGGATGTAAACAAGTGGTTCAGCAACTTTTTGACTTGCCTTAATCACAGCGTCTGAAGCGACAGCTGGAACATCTTCAAGCTTAGTACTTTGTTCAAATTCAGTTGGGTAAACTTCTTCAAGTGTTCCTTCAAAGGCTGAAAGAAGTTTGTCACCAGCAAGGTTGATATCGTTGACAGTAAGTGTAAAGTCAGCTGTTGTTTCACCAATTTTAACAGCGTCAGCAATTTCTTCATCTGAAGTAAAGACAAAGCCACCAAGTTGTGCTGTCAAGCTAGTTGCAAGTTCGGCCAATTCAACCTTAGCACCGATATGATTACCAAAGCTAGCAAGTGCCAAGCTTTCCATCACACCACCGTACTTAACAGCTGACGCTGCTGTAATGTGATGTGCTTTTTGAATGGCTTCAAATTTAGCAAAGTTACCTTTGATTAGGTCAAAATCAATATCTTGTGAAATAGCATGACCTGGAATATAGTAAACATTTTCGCCAGCTGCTTTAAATTCAGGTGAAAGAACTTTACGGCTATCGGCTGTTGTTACCCCAAAAGCAACCAATGTTGGTGGTACTGTCAATTCTTCAAAAGTACCAGACATTGAATCTTTACCACCAATTGATGGTAAACCAAGTTGAATTTGAGCTTCGATTGAACCAAGAAGAGCTGAGACAGGTTGACCAAAGCGTTCAGCTTTTTTATCCATACGTTGGAAGTATTCTTGATAAGAAAAACGTGCTTTAGACCAGTTAGCTCCAGTTGCCACCAAACGTGCTGTCGCTTCAATCACAGCATAAGCAGCACCGTGATATGGTGACCATTCAGCAATGTAAGGATTGAATCCTTGAGCCATAACTGAAGCAGTTGTTGTCACTCCATTTTGAACAGGAAGTTTTTGAACAGAACTTTCTGTTGGTGTGATTTGGTAACGACCACCAATTGGATGGTTAACTGTTGAGCGACCAACAGAGCTATCAAAAATCGTTTGTAAACCTTTTTGACTAGCATGGTTAAGGTCTGAAAGAACCTTAGTTGTATCAGCTCCGAGTGTTGCTGCTGAAGTTGTACGTTGTTCTGGCATGTCAACTTGACTATCAACGACATCAGCGTCAACAACCACGCGCACACCGTTAGTATCAAGGAAACGACGTTCAATATCGACAATGGTTTGACCATTCCAAGTCATGACAAGGTTTGGTTTTTCTGTAACTGTCGCAACAACAACAGCATCGATATTTTCTTTATGACATTCAGCTACGAAAGCATCAACATCTTTTGGACGAACCACAACAGCCATGCGTTCTTGTGATTCTGAGATAGCAATTTCAGTTCCGTTAAGCCCTTGGTATTTAAGTGGCACTTTATCAAGGTCAATTTCAAGACCATCAGCCAACTCACCAATCGCAACACAGACACCACCAGCACCAAAGTCATTTGATTTTTTGATGAGGCGAGTCACATTGCCATTACGGAAAAGACGTTGAATTTTACGTTCTTCGATGGCATTACCTTTTTGTACTTCTGCACCAGCTGTTTCAACAGATTCAACCGTTTGAACTTTAGAAGAACCAGTTGCACCACCGACACCATCACGACCAGTTTTACCACCAAGAAGGATAACCACATCACCAGCTTCTGGTTTTTCACGAACAACATTACCTTTAGGAGCTGCACCGACAACAGCACCAAGTTCCATACGTTTAGCAACAAATCCTGGGTGGAAGTATTCTTTAACGTAAGTTGTTGCAAGACCGATTTGGTTACCATATGAAGAATAACCGTGAGCTGCTGTTTTAGAAATCACTTGTTGTGGCAATTTACCAAGACGAGTTTCTGCAATTGGTGTTGTGATATCACCAGCACCTGAGATACGCATAGCTTGGTAAACATAAGAACGTCCTGACAATGGGTCGCGAATAGCACCACCAATACATGTTGCAGCACCACCAAATGGTTCAATTTCTGTTGGGTGATTATGTGTTTCATTCTTGAACATAAGAAGCCAAGGTTCTTTAACACCATTCACATCTACTTCGATTTCAACAGAACATGCGTTGATTTCATCTGAGACTTCCATGTCGTCCAAACGTCCATTAGCACGTTCGTAACGACCAAAAATAGTCGCCATATCCATCAATGTTTGTGGTCTTTCAGAGCGACCTAATTCATCACGCATAGCAATGTATTTATCATAAGTTGCTTGCAATTGTTTTTGGAATTTAGACGCTGAGAAATCAATATGTTTGAGCTCAGTTTCAAAGGTTGTGTGACGGCAGTGGTCTGACCAGTAAGTATCCAAAACTTTCAATTCAGTTTCAGTTGGCACACGACCAATTGATTTGAAATAATCTTGGATGAAAAGAAGGTCATCAACTTCCATCGCCAAACCTTGTTCAGCTTTGTAGTCAGCAAATTCAGCTGCTGTATAAGTTTTAAAGAAATCAAGATTTGGAATTGTTTTGTCAGATTCTGAAAATGCTTGTGGGGCAATTCCTGTTGTAATATCTTTAAAACGAGAATCAACAGGATTAAGCAAATAATTCTTAACCGCATCAAGTTCAGCTGCAGCGATATCTTTATTAACGAGATAAAGTTGAGCAGTATTAACAGTCACGTCACTATTGCTACCAAGCAAAAGCAAAGCTTCTTGTGAAGATGCTGCACGTTGGTCAAACTGACCAGGAAGTGATTCAATCGCAAAGAAAGCATAATTAGCAAGTTCAGCAACCAAATCATTTTCAGCCAAAATATTATCTGTTACTTGTTCAGAAAAGATATGTTTTTCCGCACGTTCAAAAAGTGCTTTGTCTAGCCCAAAAACATCATAAACTTGAATGATACGTAGATCAGTCAAACTTGTTAATTGAAGATTATGTTTAAGCTCTTTAACAAGTGCTTGAGCTTTAATATTGAAATTTGATTTTTTCTCAACGAAAATTCGTTTATCCATTTTTTACCCTTTTTAGACTTCTTCTTTTACCTACTAGCAAATGTTGCAGATTATTTAAGTCCTTTTAGTTTTTCAAGAACAACTTCATAAACATCTGTTAAGCTACCAAGATCACGACGGAAGACATCTTTGTCCATATGGTGACCTTCAGCATCCCAAAGACGGCAGTTATCAGGTGAAAATTCATCAGCAAGAATGATTTTACCGTCTTTATCTTTACCAAATTCCAATTTGAAATCAATCAAAGTAAGTCCGATTTGTTTGAACCAATCTTTCAAAAGTTCATTAATACGACGTGTTTCAGCTTTGATGTAAGCAATATCTTCATCGCTTGCAATACCAAGAAATTTCACATGTTCATCATTAATGAATGGGTCATCTAATTCATCGTTTTTGTAATAAAACTCAACAATTGGTGTGTCCAATTTGATACCTTCTTTGACACCAAAACGTTTTGAGAATGAACCTGCTGTAACATTACGCAAAACAACTTCAAGAGGAACAATATCAACTTTTTTGTTCAATTGTTCGGTTTCTGACAATTGTTTAACAAAGTGAGTTGCCACACCTGCTTCATTCAATTTAGTGAAAATTAAAGATGAGATTTGATTATTAAGAACGCCTTTACCTTTAATAGTCTCTTTACGAGCACCATTAAGCATTGTTGCTTGGTCTTTGTAGACTGAAATAATCAAGTTCTCATCTTCTGAAGTTGTGTAAATATCTTTAGCTTTTCCCGTATAAATTAGTTGTCGTGACATATTTTTGTTCGCCTTTCGCTTTTATTCTACTAAATTTTAACACATGCTCTAACCAATTTCAATATTTAACAGACTTTTTAATAAAATAAAAATAAAAACGTCCGCTTTTAGCGAACATTTTTGCTTAATTTACTCTGTTATAGAGATATTCCATCATTTCTCCCATACGTTTCATGTCTTCAACATCTTCATCAGGGATTTCCAAATGAAACTCGTCTTCTAAATTAATGATGAATTCCATCAAAGTAATTGAATCAACTCCCAAATCATCATGAAGACTTGTAGTTTGTGTAATCTTCATATCTGGTTTATTCATTTGCTCCTTAATGATGAAACTAATCCTTTCAAAAATAGCCTCTTTTGTCATTTCATCCTCCCTTTTCATTAGTCTTTTGGTGTGAATGCTTCAACCAATTGACCAACAACATTTGTATCTAACATCTTACGAGCTTGTCTAATAGTATAGTAAACAGCTTGCGCGTCACTTGAACCATGACATTTCACAACAGGTGCTTTAAGCCCAAAGAGAACCGCACCACCTGCACTTGAATAATCCATAGTATCTTTTAGACTATACAAACTATCTTTTAATAGAAGGGCTCCTAATTTAGCTTTCCATCCACCTAATTTAATAGAAGATTTCAAGCTTCCCATAATATTAAGAGCAGTTCCTTCCATCGTTTTAAGAACAGCGTTTCCTGTGAAACCATCTGATACCACAACATCAGCAACACCATTCATTAAGTCACGCGCTTCAACATTTCCAACAAAGTTTAGACTATCATCTTCTTCCAAAAGAGCGTAAGTTTCTTTATGAAGTGGATCACCTTTAGTAGCTTCTGTCCCATTATTTAATAGACCAACTCGAGGTTTATCAATACCACGAACATTTTTTGCATAAAATGACCCTAAAATAGCATATTGGTGCAAGTGTTTAGGGGTATTTTCAGCATTCGCACCAAGGTCTAACATATCATAACCTTTACCATCAAGAGTTGGTAAAGTAGACATCAAACCTGGACGATCAATTCCTTTAATACGTCCAACAACAAAAAGTCCTGCTGCCAAAAGAGCACCTGTATTACCTGCAGAAATCACAGCATCTGCTGTTCCTTCCTTAACGGCTTGAGCACCAAGTACCATACTAGCTTTCTTTTTACGACGAATCGCTTTTGCTGGCTCATCGTCCGAATTAATTTTTTCATCTGTATGAACAACTGACACACGCTCTGTTGCTGTCAAATATTCCTTAATTTTTGCTTCATCTCCATAAAGTTGAATCTCAATATCTGAGAATTCAGCCAAGGCACGATTAACTCCCTCAACAATAGCTTTAGGAGCATTATCTCCGCCCATAGCATCAATAGCAATTTTCTTCATATGAATTTCCTCACAAAACATTATCGCCTTATTATAGCATGATTCGCGATTTTTTTCATTTTTTGAAAATCCTCGCATGCTTTCAGAAAAAAAGCCATCTGATAAACACTCAACAAGTGTGCTTATCAAATGACTTTATTTCATAATATTTCCCCAAATCCCTAAATCATCGATGAATTTCTTACTCTTCAATCGAAGACCAACATAATTGTCATAAATATCATCAATAAACAAACGTAATTTTCGTTTCATCTCTGGCTTAACAGAAATTGTCTTCAAATCGTCAAATTGAATTGCTTGAAAACGATCCACCAGATAAAGAACATTTGGATCCAAATGACTACGATGCTCATCCTTAGCATAATGTTCTGGACAAAGCAGCCCAGAATATTTATGTGAAAAATCAAAAGGAAGCCCTACACGATGACAAAAAGCACACTCATGAAAATTAAGACTAACACCAAAACGTTCTAAAATCTGAATTTCAAAAATATTAGTCAAAATCTCGTAATCAAGCCCCTCTTCCATCAACAAAAGAGTCTTCTTTAAAAAGGCAAATAACTGCGGATCTGCCACACCATCTGGTACAGCAGCATCAGCTAGGGACGTCACATAAGACGCATAAGATAGCTTAAATAAATCCGCATTAATCTCCTTGAAAGAATCAACTTCCTTATAATCTTCAATAAAAGATAAACCAGTCTCATTGATTTTTAAAATAAATTTAGCTACCGTTAACGGTTGAATAGCCGAATTAAAACGAGATTTACTAGCATGTTTCACAAAAAACATGTGTTTCCCATTGGTTTCAGTAAAAATCTTAACTAACTTATCATCCTCACGATAATTACGATTATAAAGGACAAGACCGTAAGTTTCCTTATTTTGCATGTTCTTCCATAAATTCTTTCAAACGATTCATGGCTGTTGTGATTGTTTCCATACTTGCCGCATATGACAAACGAAGATAGCCTTCACCATATTTACCAAACGCCACACCTGGAATGAAAGCAACTGCTTTTTCACGAGCAAAATCTTGACAGAATTTAAATGAATCTTGTTCATAGCCAGCTGGAATCTTAGCAAAAATGTAAAAGGCACCATCTGGTTTAATAATCTTAAAACCAAGTGCTGACATCTTATCAATGATGTAATCACGACGTTTCATATACTCTGCTTTCATTGGGAGAGCATCATCTTTACCAACTGAAAGAGCTTCAATCGCAGCAAACTGTGCCATTGTTGCAGCAGCTGTAACCAAGTATTGGTGACTCTTAATCAACTGTGCTGTAAAATTAGCTGGTGCAAAAATCATACCAATTCGCCAACCAGTCATAGCGTGAGATTTAGAAAGACCATTAATTAAAATCGTTTGTTCTGGAAGATATTCTGCAATTGATACATGAGGTTCATCACTATAAGTCAATTCAGAATAAACTTCATCTGAAACTACAAAGACATCATATTTCTTAAGCACGTCTGCCAAAGCTTTAATTTGTTCACGTGAATAAGTGACACCAGTTGGATTTGTTGGGTAGTTAAGCAAAACAGCTTTTAGTTTATCACCTTGTTCTAAGATAGCTTTTTCAAGCATCTCTGGCGTTAAAACAAAATCATTAGCTGTTGTATCAATTTCAACGATTTCAGCCCCTACAAGATTAACAATAGGTTCATAACCAGGATAAGCTGGTGCTGGTAAAAGAACTGTATCACCAGGTTCCAAAATAGCCGTTAACGTTGCAGATAGAGCTTCCGTTGCCCCAATTGTAACCAAAATTTCATTATCAGGATTATAAGACAAATGATATTTAGATTTCAAAAAATCTGCAGCTGCTTGACGAAGAGCAGGTAAACCTGCCATCCCAGTATAGTGAGACTGATTGGCATCAATCGCAGCTTTTGCTGCCTCTTTAACATGATCAGGTGTTGTAAAATCAGGCTCTCCAAGAGTCAATTTCATAATGCCTGGCACGTCAGAAATAGATTGATCAAATTGACGAATCAACGACACTTCAATCTTATTTAAATTTTTATTAAAACGATCTGTTAAACTCATAGTTTCACCTCAAAAATCTAATTACATCTATTATACATAAAATTTGATAATTATACACCCTTTTTCAAGTTATCCACAACAATAACCGTACGATGTCTAAAAGTGACTTATCCACATGTTAATATCTAAAACTAAAAAAATCGCTGGAATAACACCAACGATTTCTTCTGACTTAAAGCCAAATCTTATTTATTAGCTGTTCCCATTTCAAACAATGGTGACAAAGGACGTTTTTCGTGAATACGAGTAATTGCTTCTGCAATCAATTCAGCGATTGAAATTTGTTCAATCTTGTCAATCAAACGTTCTTCTGGAAGATAGATAGTATCCAAAACAACCAATTTTTCGATTGCTGATTTTTCGATATTTTCAAGAGCAGGTCCAGAAAGAACTGGGTGAGTACATGATGCATAAACCGCAGTTGCACCAGCTTCTGCAAGAGCATCTGCTGCGTGACAAATAGTACCTGCTGTATCGATCATATCATCAATCAAGATACATTTTTTACCTTTAACATTACCAATAATGTTCATAACTTCACTGGTATTCATTTTTGTAACACTACGACGTTTATCAATGATAGCAATCGGTGTTTGGAGGAATTGTGCCAATTTACGTGCACGAGTCACACCACCGTGGTCAGGACTAACGACAACAACATCGTCTCCAACCAATCCATGACGGTCAAAGTAATCAGCGATCAATGGTGCACCCATCAAATGATCAACTGGAATATCAAAGAAGCCTTGAATTTGTGCAGCGTGCAAGTCAACAGTCAAAAGACGATCAACTCCAGCTACTTCAAGCATATTTGCGACTAATTTAGAAGTAATCGGTTCTCGTGAACGAGCTTTACGGTCTTGACGTGCATAACCGTAGTAAGGAATAACCACACTAATTTTTTCAGCACTAGCGCGTTTAAGAGCATCAACCATAATCAAGATTTCCATCAAGTTATCGTTAACTGGTGAGCTAGTTGACTGTAAAATAAAGACATGGTCGCCGCGAATTGATTCTTCAATGTTGACTTGGATTTCACCATCAGAAAATTGACGAACAGTTGATTTTCCGAGTTGAATTCCCATAGCCGAAGCTACTTTTTCTGCTAATTCTTTGTTTGACGATAAGGCAAACAATTTTAAATCAGAATAAGACATGATTTCCTCCAAAGTTTTTATCCTTTACCATTTTAACGTTTTTTTAGCATTTTTTCAATGACAAATGCGTTAAATCCGCTAAATACAGGCAAAATAGAGGGACACAAAAAAAGAGAAGGACATAATCCTTCTCACAGTTTTATTATTGGTAGATATAGTAGACAGTTCCGCCACCCCAAGTTGATGAAGTTGGGTTGAACCATCCACGGTAGTTACCGATTGATGAGTTACCAGCGTAGTTAGCTTCCATAACTTGGATGTTAGTTGAGCTTTGAACAGCTGTTACATATGCAACGTGTCCATAACTACCACCATCATATGGCCATACAGCTACTGCACCAGCTTGTGGTGTAGTACCTACAGAGTGACCAGCAGCTTGTGCGCTAGCAATCCATTGGTTAGCATTACCCCAATAGTTACCAACCCATGAAGCAAGTGATTTAACACCCCAAGTACATTGACCTACTGGATAAGTGTTACCTGCTGTGTTAGTAGTTGGTGTTACTGAAGATGGTTTAGCAGCTGATGATGAAGTTGAAGCAGCTGGTTTAACAGCAGTTTGTGCTGGTGCACTTTGAGCTGAAGTTGAAGCTTGTTGTGCTGGTGCACTTTGAGCTGAAGTTGAAACTTGTTGTGCTGGTGCTGCAGCAGATGAATCTTGAGCTGAAGTATCTGTAGTTGTATCAGTTGTTGCTGTACCATTTTGAACAGCAGCTTGTGCTGGTGCTGCAGCAGATGAATCTTGAGCTGAAGTATCTGTAGTTGTATCAGTTGTTGCTGTACCATTTTGAACAGCAGCTTGTGCTTGTGCTACAGATTCAGCTTGTTCTTGTGCTTCGGCAGCAGCTTGTGCTTCGGCAGCAGCTTGTGCTGCAGCAGCTTCAGCAGCGGCTTGTTCAGCAGCTTCTTTTTGAGCTACAAGGTTAGCACGTTCATCTTCAGCAGTTGCCAATTGAGCAGAAAGATCCAATTGAGCAGCTTGCAATTCAGCTTGTTGTGTTGCCAAAGCAGCTTGGTTTTGTTCGATAGTTGCTTTGTTAGCAGCTACTGTATTGATAGCTTCTTGGTTTTCAGCTTGTTTTTGTTCAATTGCAGCTTTATCAGCTTCTTGTTCATCAAGCATTTTTTTGTTTGCAGCAACTACTTCACGAATTGCTTGAACACGGTTGATAGCATCAGAAACTGACTTAGAGTTCAAGATTGTGTTGATGTAGCTTGTAGCTGAAACATTTTTTTGCGCATTACGAGCTTGGTTTTTCAAAGTTTCGTTACGAGCAACAATTTTGCTTGAAAGAGCTTGAATTTCTTCACTCAATTTTTGAGATTCAGCTTCAAGTTGAGCATTTTGTGCTTCCAAATCAGCTTGTTGTGATTGAAGAGAAGACACTTGACTTTGAATAGCATCAACTTTACTTTGAGCTGCAGCTTGTTCAGAAGTTAGGTTGCTGATGACAGCATCCTGCGCAGCAATTTGTGTATCATAATCGTCCGCATTTACAGTTACGGCCGCTGTCCCCAGTGTTACACCACTGACAAGAACAGCTGATAAAATTCTTTTTTTCATATTAATTAAACTACTCCTTTTTGATAAGACTCTATTATTTTACCAAAAAATCACGCAATTAATATTACGTGATTGTTACATTTATGTTTTGTTATGGTAATCTAAGCGTTAAAATATACTTTTTTAAACAATTTCTGGAATATCAAATACAACAAAATGTTAAAAATAAGTGTAGGCGCAAAACTATATGCTATAAAATTAGCCATTGATAACGTTGTCATTCCTAATAAAACAGCTGCTGATTCTCCAACAATTTCAAACAAAAACAAAACAATAATATAGAAGGTTAATGTTTGAAAATTACTTGCAAAAATACTCTTAGTAATCTTATTAGTAAAAATTACTAAAACTGGTAGTAAGAAAACAACCAAACCAATTCGATTCAAATAATAGATATCATAAAGAGCACCTAATATTAATGCACTAAATAATACAAAGCGTTTATTTCTATCATGATAAAAATTAATAATTGCCAGCAAAAGTAGATGACTACTAATTGTCACATGATATGAGAAGATAGAACTCATCAAATAAGAAAGCTGACCATCAATTAACATCAAGAGAAAAAGCAGAAAAAGTAAAAAGTATTTGTTCTTAAAAAAAGCCACTTTAATCACCAACTATTGTTACATATGAAATATCAGAAAAATCAGCTGCAGGTGCTACATAAACAACACGTTCTAAATTCTCTGAACTATTCTTCACACTTGAAACAGAACCAACAGCTATATTTGCAACAGTATCACCATCAAGTCCACTTGTCACAACACTATCGTTTTCATTAATATCAATAGAAGAATTAAGATTTGAAACAATAAAACATTTCTTATCAGAATCGTAAGATTCCAAAATTCCAAAAACATCACCTGAAGAAGTTGAAATTTTAACAGGAATACTAAAATCAGAACCACTTGCTAAAAGTGCAATACTTGAAGTGGTTGAAGAAACGTCAGTGACAACACCAATAAGTCCTCCATTTGACAAAGCAAGCATCTTTTTCGCAACATTATTATTTTTTCCTAGCTTAACGGTTAAAGAGTCATACCAAGAAACTGGACTTCTAACAATAACCTTTCCTATAGCAGAAAACTGAGTATTAATAGATGATGATGCATTAATAGCACTATTTAATTGATCATTTTCAGATTTTAAAGAATCAATCACTTCACTTTGATTTTCAAGCTCTGCAACTTTTTTCTTCAATTTTTTATTTTCAGAATAAGTATCAAAAAGATCGTGGATATCCTCATTAAGAGAATCTAAAAACCTAAAAGGAGCAGAAACAACAGAGTCCACTCTGGCAACAACACTCCGAATTGGAGAAGTAACACTAGAAACAATTCCTTCATTCTTAAATAGAAATGCCAAAGAAAGACAGAGAACCAATAAAATTAACACAGCGAAGAAAACGAGACGAGAGATTCTTAATTTTTTCAAAATTGTGCACCAACTAACTTAGAATATAAAAATAAACGAGATATCAAAAGATAATCTCGTTTGTAAAATAGTACGGAGAATAAGGGATTCGAACCCTTGCGCCGGTTACCCGACCTAACGATTTAGCAAACCGTCCTCTTCAGCCTCTTGAGTAATTCTCCATTCCATGTATGGGCACAAGTGGACTCGAACCACCGACCTCACGCTTATCAGGCGTGCGCTCTAACCAGCTGAGCTATGCGCCCATGAAACTTGGAATAACCAATATAAATAAAAAATAAAAAGCGGGTGACGAGAATCGAACTCGCGACAACAGCTTGGAAGGCTGTAGTTTTACCACTAAACTACACCCGCATTTATTAAATTTTAAATGGCGCGAGACGGAATCGAACCGCCGACACATGGAGCTTCAATCCATTGCTCTACCAACTGAGCTACCGAGCCAAACTATTGCGGGAGCAGGATTTGAACCTACGACCTTCGGGTTATGAGCCCGACGAGCTACCGAGCTGCTCCATCCCGCGCTAACAATATTAAAGGAGGATGTGGGATTCGAACCCACGCACGCTTTTACACGCCTGACGGTTTTCAAGACCGTTCCCTTCAGCCGGACTTGGGTAATCCTCCACAATAAAAAGTTTCAAATCAATATGGACCTTGTAGGACTCGAACCTACGACCGCTCGGTTATGAGCCGAGTGCTCTAACCAGTTGAGCTAAAGGTCCAAAGTCATCCATATATCATCTATAGCGGCGAAGGGGATCGAACCCCCGACCTCCCGGGTATGAACCGGACGCTCTAGCCAGCTGAGCTACACCGCCATCAATCGGGAAGACAGGATTCGAACCTGCGACCCCTTGGTCCCAAACCAAGTGCTCTACCAAGCTGAGCTACTTCCCGAAATTATGCACCCTGCAGGATTCGAACCTGCAACCGCCTGATTCGTAGTCAGGTACTCTATCCAGTTGAGCCAAGGGTGCATCATAATATTAAATTTTATACTGCCGAGGACCGGAATCGAACCGGTACGAAGGTTACCCTTCGCAGGATTTTAAGTCCTGTGCGTCTGCCAGTTCCGCCACCCCGGCCTCTAACAAGCGAACGACGGGGTTCGAACCCGCGACCCCCACCTTGGCAAGGTGGTGTTCTACCA
>NZ_DS572686.1 GCF_000154985.1 Streptococcus infantarius subsp. infantarius ATCC BAA-102 | reverse complement strand
TCTTTGACGCTTTGTCAAGAAGTTTTTTGAACTTTTTTCAAAGCCTTTTGAAATGTCTGCTGCTTCAAACAACAGCTTATTTAGTATACTAAACTTCATTTCCTCTGTCAACAGCTTTTTTACTTTTTTGATTTATTCGATCAGACGCTCTCACAGGCTCTATTTTAAGCATCAAATCACCTTCTATCACTTTCCCCTTTTATAGGACAGTAAGACTCTTTGAGGCATTTTAAAAGGCACATAACTGCATTCTGAGTTTCTTCTCTAAATTTCTACTCCAATAAATTTTTCAAAAAAACAAAAAAAGAACACTCTTTGGAGTGTTCTTCTGTACAAATCTGTAAAACGAATTAACGTTTTGAGAAATACGAACGCATTTTCTACGTATAAGCAAACCATCTAAATCCTTTCATATCAATAATTAATCAAATTATAAATTGATATAAAGGTATGAACGTGTATAAAAATTGATACGACTTGAACCAATTTGAACCATCATTATAATAGAGGCTAGTTGAATACATTTCTTTTTACTTTTCTATTGTTGATACGTAAATAATTCGCATTTTAAATAAACATATTAATTTTGAATCTAAAAGCTTTTTTTCGCAACCTTATCATTAAGTAATTGTATGAGATATGGTTTTATAGAATTCAAAATGATAGCTCTTATTTTTTTTAACTGATTTTCAGATGGCTCGCCTCTCATATTAAACATTTTTAGCATAAATTCGTAATCTTTATCTCCATTATATTTATTGTACTGATTAGGGGGGAATGCACCTTGGTCAAACATATACTTTAATAATTTTCTTGAGAAGTATTTAGAATCCAATGTGATAAATGCATTTGCTTTAACAGCATGAAATAATTTAAACAATTTTTCGTTAACTAATGTAAGTTCATTTAAATCTTCACGCTCAAATTTCTTAATGCAAGAACTTCCAATAGGGAATAACGTGTTTTGATTATTGATATTCTTAATTGTAAATAAATATCTAATATTTTCTTTGCCACATATACAAGAAGATTCATGGTTTTCATCTTCAATAACATCATCAATTTCCCATTCTAATACAGCAGTATTCCATGATTTATTTACCGATTTTTCAATGACTGTGTTAATTAAATTTTTTACATAAATTGAACTCATATTACCCTCCTCTTATTTATTCTTTTTTTGATCGATAAGTATTAATTGTGTATAAGCTACATAGAATTCAAATAATGTTTGAGGTCTTCATTCATATATTGATTAGCGTACTATTTTAATGTCATTGATTTTAGAAATACACATACATCTTGATTAGCTCGGCACCTTTGCATCCTTTAGCTTCAGAGCTTACCAGATATGCGAGTGCTTTCTAACACAGTAATACAAACAACCATTCTATCTAATTACTAAAATAACATGTTAGACGTAAGCCATAAGTCTCTTTTAAATAAGTATCCGTTGCCAGAATAATTTGCTTCATTGAATCTGTGATTTCTAATATCGAGACTCCTGGCTGAACAATTGATATTTCAAATTCTGTTTCAAAACCAGACTTTATCATCTTCTTTAACATATACAGGGTTTGTAAGTCCCCCTTCTCAAATCTAGTTTCATCATAGTTTTTCTTTCTCATATTTTCTCGTACAATCATTCGTTGAACAATTTCTAAGACATTATCATTCCACATAATTGATTTTTCAGCTTGACCACATACTTCATATAGGTCAGAAACACGAGCACCAGGATTTTCTCCATGTGAGTATTTACAATGATACAGATGAAATACGACTTTTCGATGTTCCTCATTAATTTTGATTGAAACAACATCCGCTATTTCTCCCGATCCATCATCGTCAAAAATAATATCTGATGTCTGATCTACAATATTATGTATCGTAGCGTATTGAATTGAATCAGCCTTTCTTTCTTTTCCTTGAGATTCAGATTTAATATTGACTCCAAGTCCATTCCAATCGATGGCAAAAAGGGATTCTGCCGGCAAATCGATGCTACTTTTTGGTTTGATAACTGTTTTTAAATTTTCTTGAACTACAATAATAGTTCCATCACTTTGTATAAACGATACTTCCGGTGAATATTCGTACAGATAGTCAGTCATCTTAACAGATTTATTACCTGTCTTCACTATTAGCTCTTCACCTTCGATTTGCTTGAAACCATATGATGTCTCATTAATAATCTGCTCGAAGACAAATTTTCGTTCATTTATCCAAAATTCAAAACGAAGATTTCCATTAAATAAAACGGGATTCTTTAAATCCGTTTGAAAGAATGGAAATGCCTTTTGTTCTTTAGAAATATACAACTGCTTCGTTGAAGAATTGGTGATTTCAATTATTTCTGGTAACAATATTTTATAAGGAACACCTTCTGGGAATTCCTTAATAATTTCTAAGGCGAGCGAATTATCTAATATATTATTCGTATCAATAGTTTCGTCTAATACTTTTTTTCCAATGTTCTGACACCATTCCGTCCAAAAGTTTATCCGTTCTACCCAACGCATCCAAACTTTCCCTTTATACGAACAACCAATACTAATACGTCCTCCACCTTGATAGCCATAACCGAATAAATTAGATTTAGTCGAACCAGATACAACAGCCTCACTAATTCCAGACTTAATATCAGTACCAGCAAACATTCTAAAGCTAATCCTTCCGCTAGGTTTTTGCTTTAATCCCAACGTTCCAATCATTAATCGATTAATTCCATCTAAACTTCGATATATCGAATCTCCCTTAATTGCTGATGCTTCTGGAAAAATACTATCCACAAGTCGGTTTCCCTTTCCAGTATCAGTTTCGTTTATATGAATGATTCCATTATCTTTATCAAAAAATAACACAAAAAAATCATAATCGTATTGCACTATATCCTTTTGATCTGACCAGACTACATTTGTTTCAATTTCCTCAATAAAAATATAAACGGAATCTTCTTCATTTATGAATGGTATAGTTTTATCTTGATCCAAAACCTCTTTCCATCCATTTATGAAAGCTTTTTTTGAAGAAGACCGAAACATTCTAGTACTTATTTTCATCTTTAGTTGAGATAAATCTATCTCCTTCGCATGACCTTTTTCAAACTTGCCAATGAATTCACTAAGTTCAACTTCTTTATTGATAGCTTGATTTGAATGGATATTAAGAAGTTGATTCCAATCAGAATTTTGATGATATAACTCTTCAATCGCTTCCTTCAAATCGTCCATTGCCACATTCGTAATTAGCTTTGCATTTCCCAACTTATTGCCACTTGTTCGAGCGAATCGTCCAATGAATTGAAGTGTAATCGGAAGCGACCTATATTTATCATGAATTGCTGCAATTTTCAGTGTTGGAATATCAATACCTTCACCAAACATGTCTACACAAACCACAATTTTTGCTTTCCCACTTTTAACTTGCTGCAAGTTTTCTTTTCTTTGGGTAGGGCGAATACCAGTATGAATAACAACTGGATTATACTTTTTATATTGAGAGTAAATTTTTTCATACAATTCATCAGCTCGTTTTCGGCTATTTGCTCTCGCTAAAAGTACGTGCTCATATCCTTTCTTCAAATCATCATCTAATTGTTTGATGGCAATTTTCGCAATTTCATTGTCAGACTTTCGCTCATCAAATTCTTGAATTGGATAAAAATCGATAGGTTTGAAGTACCCGGCTTTTTGTGCCAATGCCAACCCATAATTAAAAATTATCTTACCATCAATTTTTTTCCCATCATTTCTAAATGGAGTTGCAGTAAATTGTAGAATTTTTTTCCCTATAAATCTTTCTCTCACTGTTCCCCAATCGGGAGCAGCAAGATGATGCGCTTCGTCGAATATTACAACCTCCACTTTTTCAAGAAGTTTATCCCAAACTGAAGAGGTCATATTTTTAATCATCCCTGGAGTTGAAACAATTATATTAGCCTCCTCAAGGGCATCAATCAGAATACTTTCATCCTCTTCTTTTACTTTTGACTTATAAAGAAAAGTCGTTGGATAAATAATTTCATCTGATGTCATTTTTAATTTTGGAAGTATACCAAAATACCTCGCTCCCTCAAAAATTTGTTCCCTCAATAGATTAGACGGTACAATGATAAGCGTTGAAGTAATTCTCTCAGAAATAATTGTGGTATACATTGTTTCAGACTTGCCTGTTCCAGTAGGTAAGACAATGGTTGCTGGAGAATTTGATGTTGCCCAATGTGCACGAATTGCAGATAATGCTCCAAATTGAGGCAAGCGTAAGCCAATCTCATCTTCATTTCGAGAAACCCTTTCATAATATGACTCTTTCCAACTATTAACAATTTGTTCTCGGTTGAAGATTTTTCCTTCAGCATCCACACATCGACTTAATTTGTTATCGCGTCCGATTGTCGAAATTATATTTTTATACTTTCCCAAATGATCCCTTCTTTCTCTAATAGAATTACACAGCCCGTTTAGTTAATAATATTGCAACATATAAAAAATGTATTTTATACGAAAATAAAGTTACTCTTTAATTAGGTTACTCAATCGCACGACTGTTATTTTTGTAATCTGAACGGTGAACCCAATTTTTCAACAAATCATTCGCAATTATTACTTCCAATAAATCCTCATTGTAGCTGTACAAGTCTTGAAGCAATTCCTTTTTATTCAACTGACCTTCAAGCTAGTATCGGTCATCAAATTGCTCGAGAACCTCGCGTATTTTTTCGTTAATCTTCATTTTCACTATGAGATTCCTCCAACAATTTTAAAATTCTATCTAATTTTTCATTTACCTGTACAGTTTGTTTTAAATGATAAACTTCTTTACTTACCAATTGTTTAGAATGAGAATTAATATCATCAGTAATATTTCTGCTAATTCGATTCAATTCATTTGCCCGCTCTTCAACACCTCGTTGTACGGCAATATAATATTATTTGGTATCTTCTAATTTTTTGTTTCGATTCACCAAAAACTTATTCTGACCAGCGAGACCGTAATATTTTTCAACAATCACTTTTCCTACAATTTCTAATGTTTCATCGACAATATTATCAATATCATTTTCATCTATATTCTTGTTTTGATAGCTTTTTAAAAAACCAGACAGAAATAGCGAAATATCATCTCGCCACTTATTATTTACAAAGAAATCAATTGGTTCTTCTTCCGCTTTCTTAAAAGTATCACTTAATGCAAATGACCGAATCGCTTCGACTGCTGCATGATTATATAGTTTTTTAGGTCTTCCTCTACCGCCGGTCTTTTCTTCCTTATATTGTGGTTTCCCTAAAAAGCCAATTTCCTTATCGAAATCAACAGTATCTATTTGCCTCGAAAAATCTGTTCTCGATATTTCTTTTCCATTTTCGGATAACTCTTCTATAGCTTCATCTATGGTGTACCATCTCTGCTTTAACTCTTCAATAGCACTTATTTGCCAGTCATGCATTAAAATCCACCTCACTAAAAAAATATGGATATTCTATCAACCATTATATCATTTATATCCATTATTTCTTAAAAATAACTTGCTTCATAATTGAGATAGAAAGTTAATTGCGCAATACTTTCACAATTAATATAGAGAGGAGGAACAAGCTTATGTTTGTTGAAGGCTATCACTTGTCTTCCATGAAATGGTCATATCCAGATATATACAGTATCGATTATTTCTTAGAAGATTTCAAAAGCGAATTAACCGCAAGCAATGTCGGGAACAATCTTAAACTTCTTGGAGATTACAGAGACGATTTAAGAGAAGATGTTGTTACTCTTACTTTTGGAAATTGCGAGTTGAAAGTTCAAGGAATGGATGAAGTAGTTGCTACAATTCGAGGGCTTGAATATGTATTAGAAAGACTATAAAAAAATTAAACTAATAGAAAGAGGTTTTGCACTATGCCGATCGCAAATGCATGGGTATTCACAGAAACTAAATTCAAAGCAGACGAGTTTTTAACAAACACAGGAAATATGTATAGGTTGGTTTCACAACGACCATACGCAAGTAAAAAAGAACCGGATGAAATAGGCGTTACTTTAACGTTATCAATTACTAAAGATAATACCGATTATGGGTCCGACAAGAAAACTGGATTAAAGCGAGATAATAACATTTTAAATACGTTTGATGTAACCATCTTGAACGGTAAAGAGCACATCCCTATTCAAAAGGGCGAATATGTACGTTTAATCGATTTCATTCAAGAAAAATCTTTTATTATAGGTTTTGACTTGATTCTTCGATTTAAAGACGTGGAAAAAATCAATGTTCAAACAAAGTAAATTAAGAACACAAAGACAACAAAACGGGATTTTCCTATATAGCACATGCTTTATGCTCACTGTGATAGTCCTTTTTGTGAATTTTATCAACTCCCAACTAAAGCTGGGAGTTGCTTTTACAAAACACGTTAACAAGTTATTTATCGGATTTCTAATAGTAATATTTTCGTTCCAAATAATCATATGGATAATTCGCAACAAGGCTTATAAAGGCATGAAGCACGCTATATATCATTATCTTACCGTACTGAAACTAAGAAAGGCGTTCCTAGATGCTAATTACTTCAACAAAAGATTTTACTTCAATACCGAAATAGCAGACCTACCTAAAATTAAATTGCAGTTTAGCACCAACCTTTCAAAAGCTACAACGTACATTGAAAACATAAATATTAACAAAGACATTGGCGATGTAAATATCTCTTTTGCGCTAAATAATTTCATTGTAAACCGAGCATATTTATCGAACAATGAAAATTATTATGTCTTTGAAATTTACGATAGTAACATTGACCAGCAACTTAAATTTAATGACCTTTGCGACCTAAAAAGCCATATTTCCCAAGTAGATGATTACACTTTGGTTATTGATAAGTCTATATCAATTTCTTTATACGGGACTTTACTTGTGGGACAAACAGGCTCGGGCAAAACGTATGCGCTCTACTCGCTAATTCTTCAAATGCTAGCTAAAAATGTACAATACAATATTTATTTTGCCGACCCCAAAAACTCAAGCCTCGCTGTTCTTGGCGAAAGAATTTCATCGGAAAGTACCGCTACTAGTATAGAAGATATTATTAAGCTACTACGAAGTTTCAATGAAATGATGGAAGTTAGAAAAGTAGAAATTAAAGATAAACTGAACACGAAATTAGAAGCAACATATGCTGACTTTCAATATGAACCCTATATTTTTATATTTGATGAATTCGCTAGTTTCCAAACTGTTTTACAGACAATGGAAAAGAAAAAGCGTGATGAAGTAATGATGCTGCTGTCACAGGTTGTTTTACAAGGTAGACAATTAGGATTTTTCTTATGGATTGTCATGCAAAAATCGGACGCTACCTTATTACCAACTAATTTACGTGAAAACCTTCCCGTAAAGTTCGTGCTTGGTAATGCTGAAAAGCAAACTTATACAACGGCATTTGGTACTGGAGTAGATGTATCGGAGAAGAATTTTGCATTGGGTCAAGGTGTCTTTACTTGCCCAATCTTAGCTAACACACCGAAGATTTGTCACTTTAGTTATTTAGGTTTTGACATATTAGAAGCTGTGACCCACTTAAAAAAACGGGGGTTTTGTAAAAACCCCCGTTCTACCAGATAAAAAGGTCGTTACTTACGTTGATATATCAACGTTTCTAGACTAAAAAGGAGTGATTCACTTGTTAGATGTTCAAGTCGATGAGTTTACAATAGTTCTACAATCAACAAAGAGACCTTCTTTTGTCGAAGGTTGGGAAGATACAGCAATTAACATCATTAAAGAATTTGTTGAATTATCAGAGCTAGAAGTAGTATTAGGTAATTTGAAAGAAGCGACATATTCATTACCACAAGGTTATTCGAACGGTTTCATTTTTGAAGAAGCGCCGTACTATTTTGCAATTGCTTATCATGCTGACTTTATACAGATGGGTGTTTGTATAAAATTTTCTGCATACGCATGGATGGAATATAGAAAGCAATATGAATCATTATTTTCTACTCCGATACAGATTCATCAGTTTTTGACGAACATCAATACTAGTACATTGTATACATCAAGATTATCTAGAATTGATATTGCAATCGACTTTATCAATGAGAAAGTCAATGTAAATACGATTTATAATCAACTTTCAAAAAAGAATCAAATCGCTAGAACGGCTATAGGGAGAAAAAATAATTCAACTTTGTCAGCCATCACAAAAAACAATATTACATCAACCTTTTATCTAGGTTCTAAGGGTAAAAATATTAAAGGTTTTTTAAGGGTCTATGATAAGAAAAAAGAACAAATTGAAACGATGGGTATTCGTTATGATGAGGCTATCCATTATAACGACTGGGTACGCTTTGAAGCGGTCTATAGGGGTTCTTACGCCCATGATTTATCGGACAAGCTACAAACTATAAATAATGATGTAGAACTAAAAGACTTACTTGTTTCGGCTTTAACTGATCGCTATCAATTTTATTATGCTAAATCAAATAGACTAACGACTTACACCAAAAAAATGCTTGATTTGCTTCATCAAAGAAGTTTTATGTTTAGCTCTCCTTCACCACGGATGAACTTGTTAGAACAATCACAGAAGCATATTTTAAATGGTTCTGGTCTGTTTTCATACTTGTTCAAAGTTTGGCGTATTTGGGGAGATGAAGGGCTCAAGAAGTGTTTAGCATTTCTTCATACTGAATTTGAAAACTATGAGCCTAATGATGACGTTTTAGCTTGGTTAAAAAAATATTCACCATTATATACAAAACAAGGTTATCCGTTTAAATAAGAAATTCACAAGGAGATGATGTATTCATGAGCATTGATATGACTTCACAGGGCTTCCCATACCTTTTAACTAGGGAACAAGCAGCTCGTTTTCTAGGTGTAGACCCAAAGTCATTTGATAAATATATACGACCCCATCAAGGGCTTGGACGTTTCATGATTGGTCGGCATGAACGATATACAATGAAAGCTTTAATACAATTTATTGAAAAATACTCGGTTTAATTTATTGACAGTTGATACGGTGCTCGGTTCGGAATACAATACAGTTGTATTCAACTAGCATCTATCAACTATTTTTATGAAGGGAATTGATAGCATGGCTAGTATTATTAAAAGAGGAAAATCATATCGAGCGCAAGTTTCCTTATACAAACAAGGGACTCATAAAAAGCTTACGAAAACTTTTTCAACAAAGAAAGAAGCACAACTTTGGGCATTGGAAATGGAATTAGCGAAAGGAGAAGGTAAAGAACTTGCCCACAGAACAACAACCTTTGCGGACTTCTTCGAAAATTGGATTTATCTTGTGAAAGTAAATGACGTGAAAGAAACGACTTTTCAAAATTATGTTCGCACTTTAGGGGTTATTAGAAAATTATTTCAGGACATCCAATTAAAAGATTTAAATGATATTGTCGTTCAAAAGAAAATTGATGAATATGCGAAAACACATTCACGAAAAACAACACATGAAGTTCTTCTTAAAGTAAAAACATCCTTACGTGATGCTTATGCTCGGGGTTATATTGCTAATGACTTCGCACGATTAGTAAAAAAACGTGGAGAAAACCCACCTAAGCGAAACAGGGCATTATCTATCACTGACTTTAAAAAGCTCCGTAATTACGTTTTAAAGCATCCAGAAGACGAATATAACCTACTTGTATTACTCGCATTAGAAACTGGTATGCGACGAGGAGAGCTGTTAGCTATTCGTCCTGAAAGCCTATTTGAATACGGAATAAGAGTTCGGCATTCGATTAGCCCTACTTCTGACGATACTTCATTAAAAACACAAAATGCAAAACGTGATGTTTCTATAAATAAAGAAGTGTATGAGCTTATTCGTAAAATTCCCGTTAAAGAGAATGGTTATATTTTTGGCTTTAGCGGGTTTAAACAATCAGAACTATTAGCCGAATTATTAACGAAATTAAACATTAAAAAAACAACTTTCCATGGCTTAAGAGATACGCACGCATCATTTTTATTTTCACAAGATATAGATATTGCATATGTATCAAAGCGGTTAGCTCATATCAATATTCAAACAACGCAAAATTATTATCTAGAATTAATGCCAGAAAAAAAGCACCAGCAAGATGCTGATGCTTTAAATCTGTTAAGTTCTTTATGATGTTCAAGCTGATTTGAACCAACTTGAACCAAAAAAACTTTGTAAACGTTGATACAATAAGGAATTGATTAACGTTTTGAGAATTGTGAAGCTTTACGAACTTTTTTAAGACCTGGTTTGGAAAGTATGAATTTCAGTTGGACTAAAAACAGCGTAATATCAAGGATTTTCTGAACAATATCTACTTTTAAATTTCATAAAATCTGAATCAATATTTTTAAAATAGGGGAATAGTTTAGGTATCTAAGCATTAAAATAATACACCTAACTTTGGTCACCGTTTTTTAGTTATTCACTCTTTTTTCGGATAGTGTTTTTAAAGTTATGATGTAAAATGCCGCAATTAAAACACTATACATCATAATCGGAGGATAGAGAATTACGGATAGAATCAATCCCACTCCTTTAATTATTAGGTCAGGTATCAATAACTTCCTATATTGTGCGGTAGCTTTAAGTAATTCTTTCTGATCTATATTGGGTTTATCAATTACTTTATGTAAAAACCAGTTTGCTACCGTTGAAACAATAACGATCAGTCCATAAAAGAGCTGTGCCGTATGATTCATGAAATGACTACTAACTATTCCAGTAGCATAGGGCATAAATGAAACAAAAAAAAGATATAAATCCTTTCAAATTCCTCCCTTTTCAACTTGGCTAACTTGACCTGTATTACCTAGGTCGCTTTGCTTTAAATTATACTTTTTTCTTAAACATTTGATACGAGTAGGTATTTCTTGTGAGTAATTTTCATCAAAAAATTTCATAGATAAGTCCTATACATAATCATGGTAAAGTAGTAAAAATAGTTGTTATCCTAGTTGATTAAAAAAATCTTTGATTTCCTCATCTTTTATAAAATAATATATAACTTTCCCCTCTCTTCTAGTATCCAAGATGTTTTGATTGGCTAGTTTACGAAGATGGTGGGAGGCAGATGCCATACTGAGATTTAGTAAACAGGCTATATCACAGACACAGAGTTCTTCAACAGCAAGGAGATAAAAGATGATATTTATCTGTTTATTATCGGTAAACTTTGATAAAATACGAAGTGATTTTTGGACTTTTTCCTTTTCAAGGTAGTTCGTTGCGGTTGTAACATTTTGTTGATTTATAATATTCACTTGGCAGATACTATCTTTTTTCATAATTTTTTCTCCTAGCCGAACACAGTCCTTAGCATGTCAAAGCTGTTGTTTTCAATCAGGATATACATCCCCAATCCTAAATAGACAACGGCAATAAACCATCTGCTATATTTTTCCAAAGTTTCTCCAACAGAAGGGACTTGTGCTAATTTTTGGGCAGAAAAAACCAAGAGATAAATCATGACTAGAAAAGTAAGTAAAGTCACTATCATATTCGCTAAATTCAAGGTGGTAAAATATGGGACAAAGACACCAATATTGTCAGCGCCACAACTTGCAAAAGTAATCATAGCGACTAGAAAAATCAGGTTTTTATTGTCTTTTCGCAAACCATCTTTTGCAATAGCTTCTCCATCAGAATCTCCTAAAAGCAAAACTTTGAGGCCTAGGAAAATTGGAATCAAACCAAGTAAACCTAAAATCTCTTTACTAGGAATATAATTTAAGACAAATGCAAAAAGCAAACTTAGGAATATTAGACTAACAGAGCCTAGAAATTGTCCTAAATATATGTTAATGATGTCCTTTCTGCTTTTTCTTTTGGCAAAAAATAACATTAGGATAATAAGTAAGTCTACGGCTGTCCCAGAATACAGGATTATTGAAGTAACAATATTTTGAATCATAAAACACCTCATTCAAATTTATTTTTGAATGAATTCTAACATTAAACTTTGTAGATGTCAACTTAAAATCCACCAATTAATAATTGCATGTCAATATTTGTATTGTGAAACTAGTTTCAGAAATATATAGTCTTAAAATATGTCCACTGCCAATGGTTTTTTCAATATTTAAGAGGAGATTTATAATGGTTCATTTCTATAAATTTATAAACGAGTTATATATTTTGTTTAACCAATTATTAACTATTTTTATCAATAATCACTTCATTAATTTGTACTTTTTAATTTTGATTTATTTTTCGTGCATATTTTATATGAATTTAATTCTAATACATTTTAAATAAAAAATACGCAATTTTAATTGGCACTGACCCCCGTAAATGAGAATTAAATAAAAACACCTCCAAGTTGGATTTGGTACAATATAATCAAATGCTCATGGAGGTGTCTTTTTATGGTTAAAAAACGTGTGGAGACGGTGGTATTATTGTCAAGAAAATAGAATAACAAGCTATAAAACTGTCGAAATAGGTGGCTTTTAGGATTTTAAAAGAAATCAATTCTATAATAAATTAAAAATCGTGTTGGTAGAAAAATCGTCTACTTCTACCAACACGATTTTACAAAGAGCCAGTACTTACATCTCTTTTTCTCCTGTAAAACTATTGTATCTTGATACTTTAAGGAGTTTCAATCATTCGATCTGTTAACCGTTATTTTTTGGATCTAAACGTAATAACATAGCATTAATGGCGACGATGACTGTTGACACAGACATTAGGATTGCTCCTAATGTAGGGCTTAATGTGATACCAATAGGAGCCAAAATTCCTGCAGCTAGAGGGATAGCTATAAAGTTATAACCAGCTCCCCAAAATAGGTTTTGTTTCATTTTACGAGTTGTTTTGTGTGCTAATTCAATGAATGATTCAATATCTCCTGGATCGGATTGAGTCAATATGACATCAGCTGAATCCAATGCAACTTGAGTTCCAGCACCTATAGCTATACCAACATCTGCTAAGGCAAGAGAAGGAGCATCATTTACACCATCACCTACCATGATAACTTTCTTTCCTTCATCTTTAAGTGTTTTAACTAACTCATATTTGTCTTGTGGAGATTGATTTGATCTATATTCAATCCCTAAATCTACTGCCGCGCCTTGAGCCGCTTTTTCATTATCACCTGTTGCCATCATTGGTCGAATATTGTTCTTTTTAAGAGCTTTAATTAACTCTTTACTTGTTGGTTTTAATTCGTCCCCTAAAGCTACAGCACCAATAGCATCATCGTTTTCTACTAAGACACTAAGAGTTGCTCCTTTTGGAATATCCATATCAAGATTACGTCCATAGGCTTTTTGACTGATTAATTGGTAACGGTGCCCACCTGCTTTACCCTCTACTCCAGCACCGGAGATCACATCAATCGAATCAAAAGATGCTGGACGTATATTTTGCTGCTCGGCGAAACTTATAATTGATTGAGCAATTGGGTGGCTAGATCCCCCTTCAATACCTGCCAACAAGGCAATGATTTCCTCTTTTGTATATTTGTCATTAAGAAGTTTTACATCTAATACTTTAAATTCACCAGTTGTTAAAGTACCCGTTTTATCTAAAATCATCACATCTGCATCTTGAGCTATTTCTAAGGCTTGGCGGTCTTTTACTAGTAAGCCACGGCTAGCTCCTAAGCTCGTGCTACGGGCGGTTACCAATGGAATAGCCAAACCCAATGCGTGCGGACAAGCAATAACTAATGTAGTAATAGTAAATATAACTGCCGTTGGTATATCTTCTATAACCATCCACACTACAAAGGCAATTAGCGCGACAATAACAGCAATATAGAAGAGCCACCCTGCAACTTTTTGAGCAATATTTTCTGCTCTGGAAGGCTGACTTTGAGCTTGGCTGATTAAATTCTGAACTTGAGAGATGAAGGATTGATCACCTGTCTCATTCACTTTAATATAAAGAACCCCTTCTCCATTTGTTGAGCCCCCGATTACTTCATCGCCAGGGCCTTTTTTAACTGCTTTTGATTCTCCAGTCAAAAGAGCTTCATTTAAACGTGATTTGCCACGCTCGATAATCCCGTCTGCTGGCACATTTTCTCCGGCTTGAACACGAATTAAATCACCTACTTTTAAGTCAGCAACTGGTCGTGTTTCAATTGAATCGTCTTCTAATACAACGTGAGCATCTTTCGGCACTAACTTAGCCAATTCTGCTTGTGCGTCTCCTGCTTCTCCAATAGCTTTCATCTCAATCCAGTGACCTAATAACATGATTAATAGTAATGAAGCAAATTCAAAGAAATAGTCCATCACGTGTTCACCCGTTACGTAGGTAATGATCACAGCATAAATACTGTATAAATATGAAACACTTAAACCTAAAGAAACGAGTGCCATCATTCCAGGTTCTTTTTGTTTAAATTCGTCAACTGCACCTTGATAGAATGGACGTCCACCATAAATAATTAATATAGTAGATAAAATAGCTACTACAATATCAGAATATGGAAAAGTAAACTGGAATGGTAGTTCAAATCCATGCAAAGGGACTAAGAGCATAATAATGATTCCTAGTGGCAATGACTTTAAGAAAAGTTCCTTAAAGCTTCCGTGATGATGGTGGGCATGCCCACTGTGTCCTCTGTGATCATGTCTACTGTGCCCGCTGTGATCATGTCCACTGTGCCCGCTGTGATCATGTCCACTGTGCCCGCAGTGATCATGCCCAGCATGATGTACTTGATGTTGATCCTTATGGTATCCATGTTCATCTGTGATTCCATGCTCGTGTTTTAACTTATCCATGTCGTCATAATCATGGTGATTATGGGACGAATATTTGTTGTCATTATTCATTTTAAATTCCTCCTTATGCTTAATGATGATGTAAATGACATTCGCATTGTCCTTCTGGACAATTGCAATCCACTGCTTCTACTGCGAAAGATTTTTTCATCTCTAATATTTTTTCTAGTCGATCTATATCATCGAAGCTTAAAACATGATCTTCAATGATGCTTCCTATTACATTTCCGACTTTCTTATTGCAAATACGGTTAAAAATATCTTCTGCATAATCCCTTACAGCTTCTGTCTCTTCAATATTGGCAGTGTAAATAAACTTACTACCTTCATGCTCTGTATTTAGTACGCCTTTTCCAACTAATCGACCTAAGATCGTTTTGATAGTGGATTGTGTCCAGTCCATTTCTTCTTGCAATACGGAAATGACTTTTTTACTAGTTACTCGATCATTTGCCCAAACTACACGCATGACTTCCCATTCTGCATCTGTGATATAAGTATTAAATTCTATTGTGCTCAGTCTCCTTCCCCCCTAGTTGTCTACAGATGTAAACGAATATGTTTAAAATAAGTTTACCATTGTAAACGAATTATGGCAAGTCTTTTTATTAAATTCTCACTTTTTGGGGTCAGTCCCTTAAAACATGCTATTTTTATCATTGATAAATATTAATAACTAACTTTCTGAAAAATATAAATTTTTCGGAAAGTTATTAAATGTTGTGGAAGATATCAATAAATAGACGCATCCATAATTGTTAATAAATATATGAGAAAAGCACTTTAGTTGATAGTAACAGAATATGTATTATCAGCTAAAGTGCTTTGTTAAATTTCTATACACTCAAAAATTTTTCTCTTGATTTATTTGTATCTTCCATTTTAAAAATCTTTATAAAATCAAGATAGTCTAAAAATCGTTCTTCCGGTATAAATAGTAATAATTCCTCAGTATTTGCCTCAGATTGGTTCAGGCCCCAATCATTCAGTATTCCAACCAATTCATCAGAAATTCGTATATCGCGTTCTCTAATTTCATCAAGTCCCCAATTGTTGTTACTTTGAGTAAGCTCAAGTAATATACCAACTTTGGACTTCCTATAGCTTTCTTTTTTCTTAGCAAAGTATCCGTTACTTGCGATAATGTTCAGCTTCTTTTCAAAGGGAATCTTATTCCCAATATGTTCAACTAATTCTTTGACTTCAGAATCTGAATTCGTTGGGAAATAACTTGATTGCCATTTTTGAGGAAGGATATGCTCTATCTCCCATTTTTCTGGTAATAACTCTGATTGATGTTGATAAGCTATGATCTTTAATATCATCCTAACTGTATTACGATGCGCAGTTTTAATTTTATCTGACAATTCTTTCTCATCGATTTCGTCGAAATTGAATTTGGGTTGAGCTGAGTTAATTATTTCTGCATTTAAGTTCAATATTCCAGTTTTGACGGCATTAATTGTTGGTGTTATGATGTATTTTGCCGATAAAACTGCTAATAATCTTTTTAAAAAAATAAGAAAATCGTCTTCAAATGTATCTTTGTAATGATAGTGTAAGTAATAGATGACAACAGGATATTTCCAAAACTCATTAGGATAAGAGGTCAGAGCATCCAAAATTTGTTTTATTTCCATATTTTCGGACCATTTTTCATTTTCTAGTGAGACTCTATTATTTATCACTATCCACAAATTTAAAATGGCATTTAAGTTTTGCATTGAATCCTGTGAGTATAGTTTCTCGAAATTATTTTTTGCCAAAAGAAAAAGCAGAAAGGACATGATTAAGGGCTGCAAACTCTTCATTTCCGACAAAATTCCCCTCGAAATAGCCATGCTGGAGGACAGACCAAGCCTGAATCACTGTGTCATTTAAGCGACAATACTCAAAGACACTGCCATCTCGCACGGCTGCTTTAGGACCTTCCATATTAACATGAAAACCAGCCTCAAAGCTCGGTGTAAAGGCGGCACTCAACTGCAACTGGTTGACTTTGAGGGGCTGTTTGACAGCCGTTTTGAGCAATTCCATCATCATAGGATTTTGATTGGACACCCCAAAATGACGGACCTTTCCTGCTTGCTCCAAGTGGTCAAAAGCTGCCGCCACTTCTTCAGGCTCCATGAGGGCATCGGGTCGGTGAAGGAGGAGACTATCTAATCGTTCAATCTGCAGACGCTCAAAGATGCCATCAATGGAGTCCAAAATATAGTCCTTGGAAAAATCAAAATAGGTAAAGCTATCCTTGCGAATACCACACTTGGACTGAATCCACATCCGATTTCGAAGATCCGGACGGCGCTTGAGAACCTTCCCCCAGCAGAACCTCACACTGGCCATCGCCATAGATGTCCGCTAGGTCAAAAGTGTTAATGCCAATCGACAAGGCTGTATCCACCAAGGCCTCCACCTCATCTTCACTCATCTGACTAATCCGCATCATCCCAAGAACAATGGTTGATAAACGCTCATTTTCAGCAAACTCAATATACTTCATGTCCGCCTCCTTTTCTATAGCTCTATTGTAGTGAAAAGGGTTTCAAATCTCAAGTTATAGCTTTCATTTATAATTAATCTACTAACTGGTCTTAGGATACAAAAAATAACAAGATTTTTCAATCCTGCTACTTTTTTGTCATATCAGTTTGATAATATTCAGTCATAGTACAGCCAATCTTCAAACTTACTGCCTGAGTTAAAGTGATTATTTATCGCCAAAAACTTTGAAACGACCTTCTGTTTGGATGTCTTTGTCTCCTGCTGCTGCTACGATTTGACCAAATGGTGCTTGAGCACGGAGTTTCCAGTTGGCTGGAATGTCATATTTTTCAGCCAATTGTGCATCAACAAGTGGGTTGTAGTGTTGTACGTTCATACCGATATTCTTCTCAGCCAAAGCCAACCATGTCGCATAAAGGGCGATTCCATGACCTTGCTCTGACCAAATTGGGAAGTTTTCAGCGTAAAGTGGGAATTGCTCTTGAAGGGCTTTCACTACATCTTGGTCTTCGTAGAAAAGGATTGTTCCCTTAGCTTGAGCAAAACCTGCCAAACGTTCTTTTGTTCCCCCAAAGGCTTCTGATGGTGTTATTTTTTCAAGCTCTGAATAAGCGATTTCATTCCAGAAAGCATCTGATTCTTCATCCAGCAAGATCACCACACGTGATGTTTGTGAGTTGAAGGCTGTAGGGCTGTTAAGGACAGCTCCTTGAATGGTTTCAATCAATTCTTGGTTAGAGAGCTCAAGGTCTTTTCCCAAAGCATAGATTGAACGGCGTTTTGTTTGTAAGTCTGTAAAGTAGGTCATAAGTATTCCCTCTTCCTTTATGATATATGTTAATTGTTAAAATTGTTAAGCTATTTTGTAATAACTTTGATTACAATAACCATTATAGCCGTTTAAAATGTAACGTCAATAGTTACGACTCAAAAAATCACTAATTATTAATATTTTTTTCTTACGCGTGTCAAAATACCATCCTTATCCTCAACTGTTAACTCATTAGAAGATGACCATTCGACCTTGCCTCCACGATTGTTAGCACGCTCTGCTATGCCAACCAAGTTGTCCTTGTTTGCCACTTCAATGACGTAGTAAGCAAGACCAGGCATATCTTTGTCACGTTTGGACAAGGTTTTTCCGCCCCACTCGTTGACCGCAAGGTGATGGTGGTAATCTCCTGAAGCAATCCAACTAGCGCTTGGAATGGTAAACTTATCCACTAGCTCTAAAACATCCTGATAGAAAGTGCTTGCTAGCTGACTATCTTTGACTGATAAATGAATATGCCCCATGAGAGTTTCCTTAGCTATCACAAAAGGCTCAACCTTGCGTCCCATCTCGTAAATTTCTTGAGCTGATAACTCTTCTGTGACACCAACGATGCGACCATCCTCACGAATATCCCATTCAGCAACCGGCTTGTCTCTATAAAGCTCAATACCATTGCCTTCAAGGTCTTCCAAATAAAGGGCTTCACTGTAACCATGGTCAGCTGCACCGACAAATGGATAATCCAGATCAACAATATGTTTGAAAACATCTGCTAAATCTTCGCGAGACGGCAACAAAATCGCCATATGGTAGAGACCATAACTGGACTTGACCGCTTCCTCACGATTGGTCTGAATCAGATGGACCAAGGGCTTGTTTCCAGCTCCTAAAACAACTTCCCTTTCCGTTTTGGTTAGGATTCCAAGTCCAATAATCTGTGTATAAAAGGCCGTCTGACCAGCTAAGTCCTTTACATTGAGTACCACCTCTGCTAAATAAATCTTACTATTGTAGTCATATGTCATATGATTTTCTCCTGTGTTGTAATCATTGACATTATTATACTTGGTTTTATTGTAATGTCAATGATTACAACCTAAAATCAAAAAAGAAACCGAATAACTTTCGATTTCTTATCATTTAAAATCTAAAAATCAAGCTCCAGTTTCTTTCCAGTTAGCCTTAGTATCCTTTAAAATACCAGCCAAAGTTTTCTTTTCGAGTTCTTTTTCCATTGCCATTTGAACGTCTCCTAGGCTCTGATCCAAAATACCATGAATATTACGTCCTACTGGACACGCTGGATTAGGATTGTCATGAAAACTAAAGAGTTGTCCACTTGGACCGATGCTATCCACCGCACGATAAACCTGTAAAAGGTTAATCTCCTCTGGTGCCATGGCTAATGTCGCTCCTCCACTTCCCCTTTGAACAAAAATCAAGTCTGCTTTCTTCAGTTGCGACAAGGTTTTGCGGATAATAACTGGATTGACACCCACACTACTCGCCATTAAATCACTGGTTAGCTTAGTTTCATTTCCCTTATTTTGTGCTATGAGGGTCAAAATATGGACAGCAATGGTAAAGCGACTTGGAATTTGCATATCAAGAACCTCTCGTTAATCTTTTCTTTTCAATCAATTATAACAAAACCAGCGTTGTAAAACAAGTCGTTACAACAACTGAAAGAGTTCCTCTTACACTAAAAAATAGAGCCATCATAAACTCTATCCTTTTGTATTTGAAAATAAGTAACTAGACTAATAATACATAGTATTATAGCCTATTGAGGCTCTAACTTGGTCTTTTACTTCTTGCGAAGACCTTGTCCTTCGATATGTTGTTTGACCAGATCCACTACTTCATCATTGGTTGGTAAATCCGAGTGTTGGGCATCCTCACCTGTAACAGTGATTTCAGTATAACTTTTTGCCTGATTCTGATAGATATATTTCCCAGCGGACACACTAGCATTAGGAACCAGCTCGTCCGAATCATAGGTAATGGTTCCCGCTACCGAATAGACATGCAGGGTAGACGGAATATTCTCTTTAGCAGCTATAAAGTCTGCTAGCATGACCGATTTATTTTTAATATTGGTTTCAGTGAAATTATAGGGCGTTCCGATAGTCATCAAAGAATTTATCTTGACATCGTAGTCGCTAAGATAATTTTCAATAAAAGCCGTATAAATCAAGCCACCATTTGAATGTGCCAACCCTTTAAAATTATTGAAATTGTATTTATTCTGCAAGGCTTCAAAGGCCTGATTCATCATCTTGGCTTGTTTCTTAATATTGCTATAGCCATCGTTATTATTTTCAAATCCGATAACAATAATAGGTTCATTGTCATTTTCTCTGATATTACCCTCAAAGGTAATACGCCCATTGTTCCAAACCTTAACCTTGAGGAGGCTATGCTTGGTACCACGACGGTCTTTATTAAGCTTACGGACTAGGCCATCAAATCTATTTTCCGTAGCGGAGCTCCCTGGAATCATGATAATGGGAGACAATTTTGAATTATAGAAAATCTCTATTTCCTTGGCATTTTTCCTAGTCCAACTATAGGATGGGACGGCTAGACCAATGAGAAAGAGAGCAACAAGGATAAAGACCAACTTAGTTTTTTTATTTAGTTTCAAGGCTTTCTCCTTCCTCTTTTAGACCGTGTTGTACCTTATTAGACAGACGCACAAATGGAATAAAGATAAGAATGTCAACTCCTAAACAGAGGATACTAATAGCTAGAGCTCGTAAGCTACCCCCAGTTCCGATAAAGGCGTAAAGAAGACTTGGTGTGCCATCTGGAACTGGATAAACCGCAGCTGGCATAAGATGGATAGCCAAGGACACCGCAGCAATACCCATATTTACCATAGGTGCCAGTAGGAAAGGAACCAAATAAACTAAATTTAACAAGACTGGTATCCCCACCATAAATGGAGCCCCATAGTTAAAGAGACTAGGAAAGACACTTAGAAGACTCACCTTCTTATCCTTATAACTGGTTGATGCTAAAAGCAGAGCCACCAAGAGGGCTAGCCCTGAGCCAATACCAGCAACCATACCATAACTATGATAAAGGTTTGTTAGCGTATAAAGGTGGGGAAACCCAGTCGTCGTATGATGAGAAACAGCATATCTCAGATTTTCCAAGGCAAAACTATCCTCGGCAATGGAATTTAGGGTAAAAATCTGATTATTCCCAATCCAAGCAGAAAAAGTGTTCAAAAATCCCATCATAAAGATTGACAACAGATGATTATCAGTTACAGTAAAGGTAGAAGTAAACTGCCTAATCGTTTGAAAAACATTAGCTTGATCTCCAATAACAAGAAGAATGTTAAGCCCAATAGCTAAAATGAGTGATAAAAAAATGGGACGAACAGTCTTTGGTTGATAAATATAGTCCTTGTCCACAATCTGATCATCACTAGCTCTTGAAAAGCGAAAAATCTGGCCAACCAGATACCCCACAAATATAGCCAAAATAATGTTGATTGAATCCGGTAAATTGATACGAGCCAAGACACCATCGTCTAGCGGTGACAGCAACAGCTCCTGCGATCCTATAATCAAGCTAACCAAAAGGGATGTCACACCAGCTGTACCAGTACTTCTACCATAGTGACCAGCTGTGTATTTTCCTGCAAAATAGGTTGATAAGGGCCCTGCTAAGCCACCAAGAAAGTTGGAAAGATTAATGAGCACCTGCCCAGTTATCTTAAAGGTCGGTAACCAGTCAGAAACTGAAAACAGCTGATTGATATAGCCCATCTCCGAAAAAACAGATAGTGAAATCACCCGAATAATTCCTGAAAACAGAAAAAATGGAAAGAGCGACACCAAGGTCTTTTGAGTAATCTGGACAAAGCCACGCTCACGAAACCAGAGAAACCTCAGGATCAAATAGTTTATCATGAAAGACTCCTAGAAATTGGCAAAACTAAACTTTAAATGCAACGTTTTCTTACATTATAGCACAAAGAAAGAGGCCTAACCTTAATCCTGGGTTACACCAACTTCTCAATCTTACTTAAAATACTTTGTTATCTTTTAATACAAAAAAAATAAGTCTCCACTTTTGAGACTCATGGCCGATTATTTATTAAGCAAAAGTAGTCACATCAGAGGCGTCCAAACGAACAGACTCAAAGCCTTCTTCATCAGCTTTACCAAGGGCAATAATCAAAATAGGCACATGTCGGTCTTCATCAAGACCAAACGCTTTGGCAAGACCGTCTTTTTTATAGCCACCGATGGCATTTGTATCATATCCATAAGAGCGAGCAACGAGCATTAACTGCATAGCAGCAAGGCTAGAGTCGATATGGACAATTTCATTCATCACTTCGAAAGGAGCATTTTCATACATTGGTACAATGCTTGATAGTTGTTTCTCCTTGACCTCTTCAGGCATTTTTCCTTGGGTAACGGCCTTCCCATAGATTTCTTCTGCTCTCTCTTGGCTCTTCAAATCGGCAAAAATGAGAACCATGGCTGAGGATGTTTCATTTTGTACACCATTGTAGCTGACAAAAGGTTTCAATTTATCTTTACCTTCTTCGCTATCAACGACAACAAAGCGCCAAGGTTGCATGTTCACCGATGATGGTGCCGTAACGGTTTTATCCAAGATTTCCAACATTTCTTCACGTGGAATCTTGACAGAGGTATCAAACTTACGAATGGAACGACGGTTATATACAATATCTGAAAAATCATTACTTACTATAGGCATCTTATGTCTCCTTTTTATCATTAGACAATATTAATATAACCAAGATTATAACATAAGACTATTTTTATCAAAAACAATTACTACAAAAATGCCTAAAGATTGGTTTTCTTGAGTCCCAGACGTTTCACTTCAGATGAATAGTAAACCATGACGGTAAAGAGGCTGAGTGTAATTAGCCAGATTGACTTAATATAAATGAAGCGCATGAGAAGAGCTGATACAACAGCACCAAGCACAAAACTGCCTACGACGAAGCCATAATTGACCGCCTGGCGACGATATTCTTTCTGATACTTGCTACCCTGAATAACATAATAAAGTGCCGTCAGCATCCTTCGATAATTTCCTGAAGTCATAAAAATCATAAAGGGGTGATTTTCAATCTGACTACCGGTAAAAGTCTTCATCATGACACCCACAGAAAATGCAATAATCAGAAGCTCTATTAGAGCATTTGGCCTTAAGAATGGTAAAATAGCAGTCATCACAAAAAGAGGAAGTAGACCATGAACACGCCAGTAAGCATTCTTACGATGATCTTTAAACCACATTCCAAAAAGAAAACCTATGGAAAAGAATAGAGAAACATCGCAATATGTTATGGTACATGCTACTACTACGCCAGTCAGCAACTAACAAGAGAATATTCCCCGTCTGAGTGACAACCAAACTATGGTAATACATATGACAAAAAACATTCCAAAGCTCCCCCAAAAAAAAACTGAGCAAATTGGCCATCATACGTGTATTCTGAGGCAAAAGATTTCGAGACGCCATTACGTAACTCCCATCTATAAATAAAAAAATGATAGTTTTATTATAGCAAATCTAAAGAAACACACTAAAAAGCAACCCTGACGAGTTGCTTTTTCTATTAAAAATTAACTGTGTCAGGATCAACCTGAGTTTTGATTCCTTGAATCTTATCCAAGACTGCCATGTCTTCCTCTGACAAATTAAAGTCAAAGATATCCAAGTTGGCTTCAATATTTTTTGGTGTCACTGACTTAGGTAGTGGCAAGAAACCTTTTTGAAGGCTCCAACGTAGGGTAACTTTGCCATGGCTGGTACTGGTTTTGTGGCTGGAAGTGCTATGAACGCATCTTCTCATATCAAGGAAGTTGGCAACTTCTTTAGACGGTCAAAACCAAATCCTGAACCAGCTGAGGAACCGGACCTTCCAACAGAACAACTGACTGAACAATCTGTTCCAACACCTGACCAACTGCCACCAACATCCTCTGAACCAAATCTTCCAAAACAGGATATTCCAACAGATAAGCCAATCCAGGAGAAAACACCAACTCCTGAAGCTATCCCTACTCAACCAACAACTCCTCCACCACCAGAAATGGAATTCCAGGAACTTAAGGAACAATGGGTATCTCCACGTAAACAACGGAAAATGGAACGCTTGGAAAGAGAACTTAGCGCCTATGATGATGGAGGAGCCATGTATCAAGCGCAAGGATCAAATGCCTTTACCCGAAGCTTCCGTCAAACTCTGACCAGGGACGACAAAATCAAAGCCAATATCGAGCGTAAGAACCGTCTCACTCAAGAACTCAACAGATTGCGAGGTGAACAAAATGGACACTATTAGGATATATACGAGAAGTCAGATTCAACCTGTCCTTGAAAAGTACATTTACCAAGCCTATGAAAATGACCTAAAGGCTATCAAGGTAACTGTCCTTTATACTGTCAATGACCAAGAAGCCAAACGGATTATCGAACTCTGCCGTGCTATTCCAGCCGTCCTAGATGCCAAATGGCTCTTTGGAACAGTTATCTTCAAAGTCTATCTCAAACACTAAAGGAGGTGATAGGGACACATGAAAAAACTATTCAAACTGAGTCTTCTCTCTTCGCTTCTGTTGCCCCTATTACTTGTGATCATTTGTGCAGCTGCGATAGCTGGTGACTCGTCTAACACATCAAGTAATGGTAGTTCAACTGGGACGCGAACGACACTAACAGCTAAAGAGGTGGCTCAAAAAGCCTCAATCACAGAAGAACGGGCAGAGGATGTCATCAAAATCCTCAACTACCAGCTATCCAAAGAAGGCTTTACCTTGGCTGGTTCAACTGGTAGTATAGCCGTTGCAGAACGTGAGTCAGGCTTTGACCCTAAAGCTATCAATACTGGCGGTGGGGTAGCTGGTTACTTCCAATGGTCAGGCTGGTCTAACACCGTCAACGGCGACCGTTGGGCACAGGCTTCAAGCCGAATACTGGATGCTGATGTTGAACTCCAACTCATGTCAACCGAGTTAAACGGTGCCTACAAGAAAGTCAAAACTGAGATGCAAAAAGCTACTGACCCTGGGGATGCAGCTTTGTATTGGTCAGAACATTATGAAGGTGTTGCACTCTCAGACGGTCAGACCAAGGCTGAGAAGCTCCAAACGGATGCTGACAAGTGGTTTAAGGTGTTTGATGGAACAATCACCTCCGACTCCTCTGTTGCTTTCTCAGGCGATACAGGGCTTGCTACTGGAACTCTTACTTCTACCTTTGACTTACCGCCAGAATACCTTGGAAAACTCAAATATGGAGTTCCTAGTGAGAACTCGGTCACAACTCAGGGAAACAATACCTATCCAGCTGGACAATGTACCTGGTATGTTTGCAATCGCCTGATTGAGACAGGCATCTGTACCAACTCAGCTATCTACAATTACAACGGAAATGGTCAAGATTGGGTTGCTAGTCTTGTCTCTCGTGGTTGGAAACAAGTATCAGAGCCTCAAGTTGGCGCCGTCATGTCCGTTCAAGGTGGTTATGGAGGCACCTATGCAGAATACGGTCACGTCGCATTTGTGGAAGCTGTCAACCAAGACGGAACCTTCCTCATCTCAGAGTGTAATGTCGGTGGCGTTCAAAACAAACCACATTACGCTGTTCTCAGCAACCAAAGCTATTACAGCTTTGCGATTGCACAATAAGATTTACGAATTTTTACGATTCTTTATAGTTTTTACGATTATGATTTAAGATTTGTTTAGGGTGATTCAGATATACTGTATTCATCCTAAATAACTTTTCTTTTTCATAATCTCCTTAGAAGCAAGCTCAGAAATGGGCTTGTTTTCGTTTTTTTAAATACTACATATAGGAGGAAATGACCATGCAAGTTATTTTAGCAGAAGAACAAACTCTTGAAATCCAACATATGATTGGAGAGTTAATCAAATCAGAAGTTAAAAATGCAAGAGAATCAGTTGGTGCTGATTCTCCTTTTTTAAATAAACGACAAGCCTGTGATTATCTAGGGATTTCTAACAATACTCTTGACCTATGGATTTCTATGGGATTACCATATATCAAAATTGGTAAATCCATACGATTCAATAAGGAAAGCGTCAATCATTGGATGGCAAGACTTGAAATTTCTGCCTAGAAAGGAGTACCGATGTCAATAAAGAAAACTAAAAATGGAACGTATCACTTGAAAGTCTATATCCCTAATGAAGTCCAGCCAAAATTAGGACTTGGTGCTTACTACGAGAAACGCTTTAAGACGAGACGTGAAGCTAAAGAAGCTGAATTGAAATTATCTGTTGATATTGAAAAAGCTAAGCTTAATAAACACTATCAAAAGCCAATCCACAAAGAAGATATTCTTTTCGCTGACTTCTATAAAGATGTCTGGTTAGAGCCATATAAAGCTGGACAAACCACAACAACAAGTAAACCTCCAACTCTTGCTACAGTTTTCCAGACCGAGAATCTGTTTCGACTTCATATCCTACCACTTCTTGGCAAATATTCAATTAGCTACCTCAATGATAATAAGCAGCTAGTCCTCTCACTATTAACTGGGAAAGCAAATAGCTACGCGAATTTCAAAGCACTCCGTGGTTATATCAACTCTGTTTTTGACTGGGCGGAAGAACTAGAATATATCCCCGTCAATCGACTCCACAAAACAATTAGCCGTATTAAAGCCACAAAGAAACAGATGCTTAAAGAGAGTAAACGAGAAGAAGATTTAGCCCTCGATGAAGAAGAGCTTCGACTCTGGTTAAAAGCCTTTGATGATGATTTAAATCAAGGACTGATTGAGTTTAAAGACTATGTCCTTTTCTATACCACATTCTTCTTATCAGATAGAAAATCTGAATCTTATGCTTTACAGTGGAAACATATTGACTTCAACCAAAATGAGATTCTAATAGAAAATGCTCTGGATAGATTTGGAAACGTCAAGTCAACAAAAGGAGGCAAGAAAACACTCTTCAACGCTCCCTTAGAACTTATAAGACTTCTCAAGGAATGGAAAGCCATCCAGCGGGAAGAACTTAAACTATTTGGAATTAAACAGACCAATAATCAATTTGTTTTTACATATAATGACCGAAGCAACAATATTAACAAAGTAGTTCATATCGACTATCTAAACTATCGGATGAATTCCATTAAAAGACGACACCCTGAACTTGCTCCTGCTACGCCTCATAAATTACGACATACAGGAGCAACTCTAGCTAAAAAAGCTGGTCGGTCTATTGACGAAATTTCAGAAGCACTCACACATAGTGACCAGTCAATCACAAAGACATATATCAATACCAAAAACACTGTTAAACAATCAGTTGGTGAAACAGCCTTCCGCATCATCAAAAAGAGCTAAGGGAAATTTCAGGGAAATTTTCAGGGAAACTTTTTATTTTAGGGCAAAAAAAGACACCCAAGAGAGAACTCTTGAATGTCTTGAAACGTTGATATATCGCTGATAATTAACGTTTTGAGAATTGTGAAGCTTTACGTGCTTTCTTAAGACCTGGTTTTTTACGTTCAACCATACGTGCATCACGTGTAAGAAGACCAGCGCGTTTCAATGAATCACGGAAGTCTGGGTCTACTTGAAGCAATGCGCGAGCGATACCGTGACGGATAGCTCCTGATTGACCTGCGTAACCACCACCTACAACGTTAACGAAAACGTCGTATGAACCAACAGTTGAAGTAACTGCGAATGGTTGGTTGATAACAAGACGAAGGTCAGGATGTGGGATGTATTCTTCTACATCTTTTTTGTTAACTGTGATTTTACCAGTACCTGGGACCAAACGTACGCGTGCAACAGCGTTTTTACGACGACCAGTACCTGTGTATTGTGCTTGTGCCATTTAATAGATGCTCCTTTCTCTCTTAGATAAGTCCTTTAATATCAAGTACTTCTGGTTGTTGAGCAGCGTGTGTGTGTTCGCTACCAACGAAGACTTTCAATTTCATGCCTTGTGCACGTCCAAGAGTGTTGTGTGGAAGCATGCCTTTAACTGATTTTTCAATCAAGCGAACAGCATTTTTAGAACGAAGTTCACCTGCTGAGATTTGTTTCAATCCACCTGGATACATTGAGTGAGTGTAGTAGATTTTATCAGTTGCTTTTTTACCAGTTAATTTAACTTTTTCAGCATTGATAACGATAACGAAGTCACCTGTATCAGTGTGTGGTGTGAATGTTGGTTTGTTTTTTCCGCGAAGTACGCTAGCAACTACTGCAGAAAGACGTCCAAGAGGTACATCTGTTGCGTCAACAACGTACCATTTACGTTCAACTTGGCCTGGTTTAGCCATGAATGTTGTTTTGTTCATGAGTTCTCCTATACGAATTCGTTTTTGTTTACAAAGTGTGGATGTTCCGGTCCACGAGTTATTTGAAAGGTTCCGGGGCCTTACAAATGGGGTAAACAATACCGCTTACTATAATACCAAAAAAAGTGGTAGTAAGTCAACAGTTATGACTAATCTTTTATAAGTTTTTTCGACTTTTTGAAGGAAAACGCTTAGCGGTATTTGCGTGTATTTTCAGCTAGGTGAACAAGGTGACGCAAAAAGTCATGTGTCTTGGCTTGATAGCCATTTGCTAAGCCTAAATCATAAATGTAGCCATTAATATAGTCCACTTCTGTCTGACGTCCTTTAATCATGTCTTGATACATTGATGGATAGTGAAGTGGACTGGTCTCCTCACTGACATAACGGATGGTTTCCCACTCTTTTTCACGGCTATTAAGCGGTTCAATCCCTGCTAGTTCTGCTACGTCATACGCTTCATCAATTAGCTGTCTTCCAAGTTTCTCTGCACCTTGATAATCAATAAACTGCCCCATGCGAATCTCAAAAAGGGTACAAATTGTATTGATTACAGAATTAAAAACAACCTTTGTATAAAGTGTTCCTAAAAAATTATCCGTCAGATTTGGATTAAGATTTGATGCACTAAAATCAGCAATAATCTGCTTTTGAACGCTATCGACATAACCGAACTGTGCAGCTAAATTAATCGAACCTGCACCAGCCTTTCCGATAAAATCGACATCTCCTGCAGCTTTTAAAACTGTTCCAATTAAACAAGTCCCTGCCAAAACTTTTTCAGGAACAAAATAGTGATTAATCTTTTCAATGTGCCCCATGCCATTCATGCCAGTAAAAACGTATTGATTGCTATTGAAGAAATGTTCACTTCGCTCTAGTAATTTTTGTAGATGCATCTGTTTATCAAAAATAATCAAGACATCTGGTTTTCCATGGTAGTTTTCTGGTAGATAAATATCAATTGGAACCAAATCACGATTCTTGCCATCACGTGACTGGTAGACACCACCTTGTTTTTGAATTGTATCAACTTGTTCTTGCCAAGTATCGATAAAATCAACTTGAGCTTTCAAATGTTCCTTCAGCAATAGGCCAAAGCGTAGTCCCATCGCACCACTTCCAAGTACAGCATACGATAAAGTCATCAATCTACCTCCCTTGATTTTTTAAAATTATATCACTTCTCTCAAGGAAGAAGGCAAATTGTGAGTATTGAATTTTTTTATGACTGATTATAACTATTGTGAAATCTACCCCTTAACACTCACATTATAGTCCAAACTAACAACCTTTTCATGATAATGATTGGCAGTGATTTGAACTTGATAAGAGCCTTTTTAAAAGTAAAGTTTTTGGCTATCTTTTAATTCATCGCCATCAAGTTGATAGCAACACTTGTTATTTTCATCAACAATACTTAAATGTAAATCTCCATCATCTGTCATGCCATTTACTTTAAGATTCAACTTTTCATCTTCTGGCAATGTGAAATAACCTTTAGTAACTTCTAAAGTTTTTTGGCTAGTTGCACTTTGACCATAAGTCTTATCTTTTTTCATTGAAAACTTGACTGAGTGTTCTTCGTTATAGTTATACAAGAAGAATGCTCCGATAAGGCAAACCACTGTGGCAATTACAGCAAGCATTGGCCACAGCTTCTTCTGCTTATCAGAATTTTTTGCTACACTTGGTATAGTTTCTTTTTTAATTAATTGGTCAACAGAAATGCCAAAATAATCACTAATTTTAACCAGCATTTCTACATCTGGATAGCTTTTCCCATTTTCCCAATTTGATACAGTCTGCCTTGATACATGAAAAATATTGGCAAAATCATCTTGACTCATCTGATATTGTTTTCGTAATTCACTGATATTCATTTTTTCCACCTTTCACCAAAATTATCTTCTTTTTTCATTTGAATACTAGCAAATACCTTTTGACATCATAGCAAAACTCTTTGACATAACCCATTTAGCAATTTGACGTTACAAAAATTGCAGCAAATAACCATCTATTACAGCAATTAGAAGATACATCACAAAAGCTCTTGTAAATGATTCTATATGTTTTCTAGGATTCTGAAATAGGTCTTTTTCAGGGATTTTTGTAAAACGAATGCATTTTGTACGTCTCCACCAAATTAAATCAATCACAAGTAAATCAAACAAATTCAATCCTTGTCCTATAATGCTTAAACAAATGAAATTGTGTAAAAAGTTTGGCTTTCTAATAGCTATTCCAAAAATAAATAATATTACCAAAAAGATTAAAAAATTTAGCAAGAATGCTACACACTTATTAGTTGTTTTAACTTTTGCTCGATAATCCTCATTATTTCTTATCAAAGTCTGAACTTCATCTGGATACGATGAAAAACTTTTTAAATTTTTATCATCAGTTCCTGTCCCTAAAAAGCACAAGATAAAAAGAACAGACATAAACCAACCGTCTCAATAGCTACAACCATCTTCCCTCACTCCAATTCAAATATTAAATACCACCGTCATTATGTTTTACAAAAAAAGCAGACTAAGTCCACTTTTTTGATTTTATCGTGCGTCTTTTCCGATTGTAAAGACAGCTAACGTTCCAGGCCCTACGTGAGCTGAGATAACTGGACCTAATGGCATAATAAGAACCTCATCAATCATGTCATGTTCGAGCAATGATTCTTTTAAGCTTTCAGCACCTTCTAAATCATTAGCATAGGCAACAACAGCTGTTCTATGAGCGATAGATTTGGTCGCTTGAGAAACAACTTCTTTTAGTGCTTTTTTGCGGCCACGAATTTTTGCTAGTGGAACAAGTTTTCCTGTGGCATCCAACCACAAAAGAGGTTTGATATTAGCTAAACTTCCCATGATAGCAGATGTTTTTGATAAACGACCGCCACGCATCAAATGATAAAGGTCATCAACTAGGAAATATGTTCGTAAGCGAGGCAAAATATCAATAATCATCGCTTTAGTTTCTTCGAGTGTCTTGCCTTCATCACGCGCTGCAGCTGCTAGGACAGATAAATACCCTTCTCCACCTGCTGCTGCCAAGGTATCAACGATTTCGATAGTCGCATCTGGAAATTCTTCTAAAACAAGATCACGCGCAATCATTGAACTTTGGTAAGTTCCTGATAAGACAGAAGAAAAAGCTAGGTAAAGCACCGCATCACCATTTTGTGCATGACGACGGAAACTTTCTTCAAATTGTCCCACATTAACTTGACTAGTCGTTGGTTTACCACCATTTTTCATGCTTTCTAGTAATTTTTCACTAGTCAAACGATTTGGACCAACCGTTTCATAGATTTCCCCGTCTAATTGAATGGTTAGTCCTAGGATTTCAACATCATGAGCAGTTGCCCAATTTTCATCTAAGTCTGCTGTTGAATCCGTTAGTAATTTAAAAGTCATAATTCTCCCTTTACTATAAAAACAATCATACGTTCAGTATTATCAATCATTGTCACAAAAATACTTTGATAGTCAAATGATTTCTTTTTCATTATAACAAAAAAGCTCGCAATTAGCGAGCTCCTTTAAAAAAGTCCTTTGATGTTTTAAATATCATCAAGTAATTTTTTTAATTTATCCATCTGTCCATCATTCCACGGACTGAGTTTTGGTGTGGTTAAATCAATGTGCTTTGACATTTTGTCCAAGTCTGATTTAACCGTATTTACGCGCTGCTCCAATTCACGAGCTGACACCCGAAGGGCACCTTGTGAAAAGACCGTCCATTGTTCATTTAAATCACTGGTTGCAACTTCCACAAGATGGCGTGGTGTATTTAGCTCAGCTGCTGTACGTTCAATATAAGAATCAGCTGTTTCATCTTCTTCGGTGAAAATTACTTGGATTTTATATTGGTCATAACGTTGACGCAATCCTGGAACGTACTGAGCATCAAAGACACAGATAATATCCAGATTTTCAAAATGGGCATAATTATTGAGCTTACGCAGTAAAATATTGCGTGCTTCGTCTAATCGATTTGTCTTAAAGAGTTGACGTGTTTCCTGCCAAAAGGCAATCATGTTATAACCATCAACTAAGAGGATTCTTTTCTTCATTTTTTAGTCCTTTCACAGATGGCTCATCAAGTCTTACAAAAAAATTAATCTACTTTATGACGGAAAACTTCATACATCAATACTGCAGCTGCCACACTGGCATTCAAACTTTGAACGTGACCATTCATCGGAATCGTAATCATTTCATCCACTTGTTTTTTGATGTTTGGCGAAATGCCTTTTCCTTCGTTACCAATGATTAGGGCTAGTTTGCCAGCTGTATTCCATTTGTGTGATGGTGTTCCGTTCATATCAGTACCAAATACCCAGAAACCTTGTTCTTTCAATTTATCAAGCGTTTGGCTGAGGTTTGTCACACGAGCAATCGGAACATGTTCGACAGCGCCAGTTGATGTTTTAGCAACCACAGGTGTCACACCAACCGCACGATGTTTTGGAATAATCACACCAGTGACATTTGTTGCGTCAGCTGTTCGCAAAATTGAGCCAAAATTATGCGGGTCATTGAGTTCATCCAAAATTAGAATCAGTGGATTTTCTTCCTGCACAGCTTTTTCCAAAATGCTATCTAATTCAGCATAAGCAAATTCTGAAACGCGCAAAACAAAACCTTGGTGAACGGCACCATTTGTCATGTCACTAAGTGTTTTTTTAGGTGTCCAAGAAATAGAAACTTTTTTCTCTGTGGCTAACATTTTGATTTTATCAACATTTTTTCCACGCAAGTCGTCTTGAATGTAGAGTTTATTTCCTGTATTAGCTTGAAGGGCTTCTGTTACTGCATGTACACCATAAACGATGTCATTTTGATCATTAAATTCTTTGTTCTTCATAGTGTTATTATAACATGAAAACCAGCTCTCATGCGAGAACTGGCTATTTTTATTTTTTACTTAATCTTCAATTTTTTCAACCGCTTGGATACACCAATCAATAATCTCTTCGAGACGATCAATCTGCTCAGTCATGTGAAGATAGCCCATGACAGCTTCAAAACCTGTCGACATGCGGTAAGTCACAACATCAGCATTTTTAGCTTTGGTATGACTATTTGTATTGCGACCACGCTTATAGATTTCTTCTTCTTTTTCCGTCAATAGCTGCGCTTCTAACATCATATTAATCAGCATTGCTTGAGCTTTGGCTGAAACATACATCGTTGCTTTGCGGTGCAATTGATTAGGTTTTGTCATACCTTGAAAAATCAAGTGTTTACGAATATAAGTCGAATAAATGGCATCTCCTTCAAAAGCAAGGGCAATACCATTAATAAGATTGACATCTACCTTAGTCACGTGTCCACCTCACACCATCTTTAGTATCAAGCAATTTGATACCTTGAGCTGCTAGCTGATCACGAATAGCATCTGCTGTTGCAAAATCACGATTTGCACGAGCTTCTTGGCGTTTTTCAACCAATGCTTCGATATCCGCATCAAGCACTTCTTCTTCAAAGACAACACCAAATACAGCAAGTATTTTAGCAAAAGTATCTTTGGTTACTTGGTCATAATTCCCTGAATTAATCCATTTTGCCATGTCAAAGACAACTGTAATACCATTTGCTGTGTTGAAATCATCATCCATAGCTGCTTCAAAATCAGCCTTGAATTTTTCAAGTTCAGCTGAATCAACTGCTTCACCAAGTGGCAAGGTAAAGGTATTTTTCAAATACTTAAGGTTAACAGATGCATCGTGAACAGCTTTTTCGGTAAAGTTGACAGGTTTGCGATATTGTTGTGTCGCAAGGAAGAAACGAAGTACTTGACCATCAACAGTTTTCAACATATCGTGAACTGTCACAAAGTTGCCAAGAGATTTTGACATTTTTTCATTGTCAACATTGACAAAACCATTGTGCATCCAGTAATTAGCAAATGTTTTCCCAGTTTTGGCTTCTGATTGAGCAATTTCATTAGTGTGGTGTGGAAATTCCAAATCAGCTCCACCACCATGAATATCAATGGTATCACCCAAGATACTTGTCGCCATTACAGAACATTCAATGTGCCAACCAGGACGTCCTTGTCCCCAAGGGCTTTTCCATGAAACTTCACCAGGCTTAGCAGCTTTCCAAAGTGCAAAATCAAGTGGATTTTCTTTGATGTCACCTTCGCCATCAACACGACCACTAGCACCAACTTCAAGGTCTTCCAAAGTTTTATTGGCTAATTTAGCATAGTTTTTGCTTTTAGCCACGCGGAAATACACATCGCCATTTGCTTCATAAGCAAAACCTTTGTCCACAAGGTCTTTGACAAAAGCAATAATTTCATCCATGTAATCAATAACACGTGGATTTTTTGTTGCTGGTTCAACACCAAGTTCTTTGACATCTTCCATAAAGGCTGCAATGAATTTATCAGAAAATGCCTTTGTGTCCATGCCAGCTGCTGCCGCACCTTTGATGATTTTATCATCGACGTCAGTAAAGTTAGAAATATAATTTACTTTGTAGCCACGGTATTCAAAATAGCGGCGAATCGTGTCAAAAGCAACAACACTTCGAGCATTCCCAATGTGAATATAGTTATAAACAGTCGGTCCACAAACATACATGTTAACAGTATTTTCAGTAATTGGGACAAAGTCACGAAGACTTCTGGTCATTGTATCATAAATCTTAATTGTCATGTTCCTTCCTCCAATCTCCTTTTATCTTTCAATTAAAGTTTTGATGAATGTAAACTTTCGTAGAAAGCTGCTTCAAGTTTTGAAGTATAGTACTCGCGGTGTTCTTCGAGATCATGAATGGCATTTTCATCTTTTTTACCATGAACACGAACAACTTTCGCTGGTACTCCAACTACTGTTACATCTGCTGGAACATCCGATACAACGACAGCTGCTGCACCGACTTTGGAATTTTTACCAATTTCAATTGGTCCAATAACCTGTGCGTGCGCTGAAACAAGTGCTCCTTCGCGAACGGTTGGGTGACGTTTCCCGACATCCTTACCCGTTCCACCAAGAGTCACACCATGATAAAGCATAACTCCTTTTTCTACAATTGCTGTTTCACCAATAACAAGACCAGAACCATGGTCGATAAAGACACCCTCAGCAATTTCAGCTCCTGGGTGAATTTCAATTTGTGTCCAAAAGCGCCAGAATTGGCTATGCATGCGCGCTAATAATTTCAAGCCATGTTTCCACAAGAAATGTGAGATACGATGCGCAGCCAATGCTTTGACACCAGGATAAGTTAGTATAATCTCCAGAGAGCTACGAGCCGCTGGATCGTTTTTCTTTACAATATCAATGGTTTCTTTCCACCAACCCATATCTTCTCCTTTCTTTTATTCGTCTTCGTCGATTTCAGACCAATCGACAAGAATTTGTTGGTCATCAAAGGGATTAATGGCAACTCCAACCGTTTCGTCAATGTCGTTTTCACCGTGTCCAGGTTGATAAATATCAGCCAAACGCCATGTCAAAATACTTCCTTGAGAATTGCGAAATGGTGTTCCAAAATCTTTGTGGTTATACCATTTAGCAAAGCTTTGAAGATTTGAAAAGGCTGGGACATAGCTTTTACCTTCTGGTGTAGACATTGTTGGGAACATACGGTCAAAGCTTTGATCATCACGTGGGTGAACAAAAGCTGGGACAAGGTAGTATTTGTCCAAAGTATCCGCCGCAAGGTTTTCTTCACCCATAAGTTTATTCAAAATAGTTGTGTATGCATTCAAAAATTGGATTAATTCACTACTTTTGAAAATAGTTGAATTGCCAAAATCGCCTGTTTTCTTAAGATTAAAGACAATTCCAGTTAATCCTTTTTCAATGACTTCTTTTAAAACATCCAAAGTTAGACGTTCAACCCAATTTTGATCATTGGCACTAGCTTGTTCAGATTTGAAAGTTTCCAAATCTTCCTTATCAGAAAAGACAGGAGTCACCTTTTGCCCTTCAATATCAAGAGCATAAGGTTGATCACTAGCCAAAACTGGGATGTTGTGCAAAGCATTGACAAGAGCAATGCTATCTAAAAAATTATCTGGTGCGTTTACAAATGCACGCAAACGCAAATCAAGTTCATTTAAATTTGTCATCGTTAAACTCCACATTTACAAAAGATGAGCAAGTCAAAAAGTGATTAGTCAATTTTATCGTGTTTTTCTTTGTTATCACGCAAGTGTCCACCAAACGGTGAATGATCCTTGTGTTCTTTCTCGTGTTTTTCAGCTCTTGGTGGACGTGGAAGAAGAGCTTTCATTGACGCATCAACACGTCCTTTGTCATCTACTTTGATAACTTTAACATCAACTTCGTCACCAACTTCAAGAACATCAGAAACGTTAGCTGTACGTGTCCATGCAATTTCTGAAATGTGAACAAGGGCATCTGTCTTATCAAAGAGGTTAACAAAAGCACCGAATTTTTCAATACGAACAACTTTAGCGTGGTAAACTTCACCAACTTTAGCTTCACGAACTAAACCAGCAATAATTTCTTTGGTACGGTCGATAGCTGCTTGGTCTGATGAGTAAATTGAAACATTTCCTTCATCGTCAATGTCAATTTTAACACCAGTTTCTTCGATAATTTTATCGATGGTTTCACCACCTTTACCAATAACTACTTTGATTTTATCAACATCAATCTTGATTGTATCAATTTTTGGTGCTGTTGGTGCCAAGTGAGTACGAGGTGCTGGGATAGTTGCTTCAATCAAATCAAGGATTTCAAAGCGTGCTTTCTTAGCTTGAGCAAGAGCTTCTTTTAAGATTTGTGGTGTGATACCTTCAATCTTGATATCCATTTGAAGGGCTGTGATACCTTCACGAGTACCTGCAACCTTAAAGTCCATGTCACCAAAGTGGTCTTCAAGGCCTTGGATATCTGTCAAGATTGTGTAGTTGCTACCGTCTGAAATCAATCCCATAGCGATACCAGCAACAGGTGCTTTAATTGGCACACCACCAGCCATAAGCGCAAGGGTACCTGCACAGATTGAAGCTTGTGAAGATGAACCGTTTGATTCCAAAACTTCAGCTACAAGACGGATAGCATACGGGAATTCTTCAAGGCTTGGAAGAACTTGCGCAAGAGCACGTTCACCGAGAGCACCGTGACCAATTTCACGACGGCCTGGCGCACCGTAACGTCCAGTTTCACCAACAGAGAATTGTGGGAAATTGTAGTGGTGCAAGAAACGTTTCTTGTACTCATCACCAAGTCCATCAACGATTTGTGTTTCACCCATTGGAGCAAGTGTCAAAACTGACAAGGCTTGAGTTTGTCCACGTGTAAATAGACCTGAACCGTGAATTTTTGGCAAGAAATCAATTTCAGCATCCAATGGACGAATTTCGTCAATACGACGACCATCAGGACGGATTTTATCTTCTGTAATCAAGCGACGGACTTCAGCGTGTTCCATTTGTTCAAGAATTTCAGCCACATCACGCATGATTGTTTCATAGTTTTCATCATCGGCGTAGCGTTCTTCGTAAACAGCAGTTACTTCTTCTTTGACAGCTTCTGTTGCTGCTTCACGCGTTTTTTTCTCTTCGACTTGAACAGCTTTTTGAAGGTCCGCATTGTAGGCTGCAATGATTTCAGCTTGCAATTCTGGGTCAACTTGTAGCAATTCAACTTCTGCTTTTTCTTTACCAACAGCTGCAACGATTTCTTCTTGGAAGGCAATCAATTCTTGAACTGCTTCATGTCCTTTAAGAAGAGCTTCAAGCATAATGTCTTCTGACAATTCTTTAGCACCAGATTCAACCATGTTGATAGCTTCTTTTGTACCGGCAACAGTCAATTCAAGAAGAGATGCTTCTTTTTGTTCAGCTGATGGATTGATGATAAATTCACCATCGATATAAGCCACTTGAACCCCTGCGATTGGTCCGTTAAATGGAATGTCTGAAATAGACAAAGCAAGTGAGCTACCAAACATGGCTGCCATTGGTGCACTAGCATCTTCATCATAAGAAAGAACGGTATTAATTACTTGAACTTCGTTACGGAAACCTTCAGCAAACATTGGACGAATTGGACGGTCAATCAAGCGAGCTGTCAATGTCGCATCAGTTGTCGGACGACCTTCACGTTTGTTGAAACCACCTGGGAATTTCCCAGCAGCGTACATTTTTTCTTCGTAGTTTACTTGAAGTGGGAAGAAGTCACCAGTTGACATTTTTTTAGACATGACAGCTGCACTAAGAACAGTTGATTCACCGTAACGAATTACTGCAGCGCCATTAGCTTGTTTAGCAACTTGACCAATTTCAACAACAAATGGACGACCAGCAAAAGTCGTTTCAAAAGTTTGTTTTGACATTTTTATTCCTCTAACATTTTATTTTGATACGTCTGTTTTCTACAAAAACCAGTCTGTAAAAGACTTATAAACTCGTCTTTGCATAAAACCACGTATCTTCATTATTTTATCACATTTTATAGGAAATAGCAGAGCTTGCAGCATAGTTTTTTAAGAATCATTAAAAAGCAGCTACCAAACAGTAACTGCTTCTTCTTATAGCGTTTTATCAAATAATTACCCAAAAAATAAATCAACAACTGCAATAACGATAATGGCCCCAAGTACAGATGGTAAAATTGCCATACCAGCAAGACTAGGTCCCCAATAACCAAACAAACTTTGACCAACAAATGAGCCCACAAGTCCAGCAAAAATATTATAAATGCAGCCCATTGACTCACCTTTCTTAGTGATAGCTCCTGCAATTATCCCAATCAAAGCCCCAACAATTAATGATCCAATCATAACAGTCTCCTTTAATGCAATATCTCTAGACAGGTCTTACAAAAATCCCTGATTAACCGTTTTTATTAACACCTCCATTCTACCACAAAAGCCTCCCAAAGGGAGGCTCAAGAATGTCAACTAATACAATTGTTAAGAAGAGGTATTAGAACATGTCAATCAATAATTGTTTCAACTCAGCAATGTAAGGTTGACGTGGGTTAGCAGGTGTACATTGATCATCGTATGCAAGTGATGCTAATTTATCAACTGCTGCATCAAAGGCTTCTTTTGTAACACCATTTGCAGAGAGACGTGGATCAACATCAACTGCTTTCATCAAAGCATCAATACGTTGGCAAAGCGCTTCTACTAATGCTGCATCATCTTTACCTTGAAGACCAAGGCTACGAGCAATATCAGCGTAATCACGTTGTGCACGATATTCTTCATAACGTGGGAAGACTGAACGTTTCACATTTCCTGCAACACCATTGTAACGAATAACATGTTGCATAGCGATTGAAATAGCTAGACCATGAGGAAGACCAAATTCACCACCAGTTTTGTGTGCGATTGAGTGATTAATACCTAGGAAGGCATTTGAGAAGGCCATACCTGCAAGTGTTGCAGCATAGTGCATATTTTCACGTGCTTGTTCGCCACGAAGTGTAGGATTCTTAGGATCGTAGTTATAAGAATCTTCCAAGTTTTCGATAACTAATTTAATAGCTTCAAGAGACCATGGACGAGTCAAATCAGATGCCATAACTGAAACATAAGCTTCAAGGGCATGTGACAAAGTATCAAGACCAGAAAGAGCTACTGTACGTTTTGGCACGGTCATAACAAATTCTGGGTCAACAATAGCAACTTGTGGTGTCAATTCATAGTCAGTCAATGGATATT
>NZ_DS572687.1 GCF_000154985.1 Streptococcus infantarius subsp. infantarius ATCC BAA-102 | reverse complement strand
GGAGACCGAGTAAGATGGGACGTAAACCAAAGAAAACTTGTAAAGAAATGACTGAGCTAGAACATATTCTGGAAGAGAATGAGCGTCTGCGTACCGAGGTAGCTTATCTAAAAAAGTTGAGGGAATTGCGCTTGAGGGACGAAGCCTTACAGCGCAAAAGGCGGAAACAGTTAGAGAACTGGTCTCAGGAGGATTTCGATTAGACCTCTTACTAAAAACCGCTAAGCTAGCTCGTTCTACTTATTATTATCAGTTGAAACGGTTTAATAGAGCTAAGAAAGATAAGAAGGTCAAAGAGATGATTCAAACCATTTACGTTGACCATAAAGGCAATTATGGATACCGTCGTATTTATTTAGAACTAAGAAACCGAGGATTTGTTATCAATCATAAGAAGGTTCAACGGTTAATGAAACTCATGGGACTCGCTGCTCGTACTCGTTGTAAGCGTAAATACTCGTCTTACAAGGGAGAGATTGGGAAGAAAGCTGATAATCTAATTCAACGTCAGTTTGAAGGGGCTAAGCCTTATGAGAAGTGTTATACGGATGTCACTGAATTCGCTTTACCAAATATTAGAGAGAAACTCTATTTATCCCCTGTTCTTGATGGATACAATAGTGAGATTATTGAATTCACCTTGTCACGCTCACCTGATTTAAAACAGGTTCAAACCATGCTTAAAAGAGCATTTCCGGCTACCTCTTACCAAGGAACTATTCTTCACAGCGACCAAGGGTGGCAATATCAACACCAGTCTTATCATGATTTCTTGGCATCCAAAGGGATTCGTCCATCTATGTCACGCAAGGGAAATAGTCCAGATAATGGCATGATGGAGTCCTTCTTTGGCATCTTAAAGTCTGAGATGTTTTACGGTTATGAAAAGACTTTTAAGTCGCTTGATAAGCTAGAACAAGCCATTACGGATTATATTTTTTATTACAACAATAAACGTATCAAGACAAAATTAAAAGGACTCAGTCCTGTGCAATACAGAACTAAATCCTTTCAATAATTTATTGTCCAACTTTTTGGGGTCAGTACACCTTGGATACTTTTTATTTTTTTTGTTTTCTGGCGATATTGTAACAGATAAATAGGAGGAGTCCAACTGATGATAACATTGTTCCTTCTTTAAAGCCTGTAGGCAGATAAGTCAGAACGACTTTGCCTTTTCCAGACTTGACGTCAACTTTCATAAAGCCGTCTTGAGCTTTTGATAAAGTGATTTTTTGGCCATTTTGAGTAGCTGTCCAACCTTTATCGTATGGAATAGTAAATAAGAGTGATGAAGCCTTGTCGGCTTTGTAGGTAGCTGTTACAGTGTTTTTATTGGTAGTAACTTTAACCTTTTGGCGATTAATGATTTCCATAGCCTTTTGATAGCTTGTCGTATCTAAGGCATAAAAGTTTGGTTGGTTAAAGGATACTTGGTTATTTTCAGGGAATGAAAGAGTAACATGCAAAGTTTGACTATCTTCAAAATATCCAAGATCAAAGAAAGTGTAGGCATTATCAGTTGTATATTCTGCCGTTTTACCATTGACAGTAATTTGGACCTTCTGGCTATTTTCATTAGAGAAGGTGATATTTGGAACGCTGATATAAAGTTGCGTATTAGGAGCGACAGTAAGGTTATAATCAGCATGCGAATTTAATTGTCCGTCATTACTAGTGGTTACACGACCATTTAGAATATTAGCTCCTCCTGATAATTGGGAGGGCACACGCGTGAAGTATTTTTCAGATAAGCCAGTGAGATTGTTCATCCAGTTAGTTTGGTTGTCAAGCGTGTTGACACTGAAGTCAACATCTTTGTACAGCCCATTGGTTAGAATTGCTAATTGGCTAGCGTATTGATTTTCATATAGTGATGTATTACCAGAGTTATCAAGGTAATGGAACCCAAATTTGTTGACATCAGTTTCTGAAAGATTGTATTTGACAGCAAATAAACTATCCATTAGCAAGGTATTATTTTGATAACGAAGGTTTAGATTTGTTCCAGTTGACTTAAAGCCAAGTCGATCAAGCGTGCTGCTGGATATCGTGTTTCGAATAGATGAGAACTGAGAAATACCATGATAATTGTATTTCATGCTGTCATTACCTGTTTGAGGAAGAAGCTCCTCGGTACGATAAAATGTCGTGTTTAGTTTTTGACTTTTTTGAATGAGTTTTTCAGTATCTGTCAAATTAAGCTCATAACTTTGCCGAGAAGGAAAGACCCATTCGCTATTTAGGGCTGTAATTTGATAATAGGTGTTAAGTGAAGTTTCAAATACTGTAAAGAGAACTGTAAAGCTAATGAATAAATTAAATGTTAAATACTGCTTAGCGTAGCTAATTAATATAATGGTGTAAGCAGCTAAGAAAGAAAAGGTGATAATGATTTGTGGTGCTTCTAAAAATTGATAATGATTTTTGAGCAGTACCGTAGTTAAAAAGCCAAGCCCTAGTGGAACAATACCAATAAGGTAATGCTTAACAGTTAATTTTTTGAGACGTGACAACGTTTCTGCGGCCAAAAGAATCACCATTAGTGAAAATGCCCAAGAATAACGGTGCAGAAACATATTTGGTGAGTGCATTCCTTGCCACATTAAATCTAATGGTTCAAGGTAAAAACTAGCAATAATGAGTAGTAAAACAATACCATAAGCTAAACGTGTTTGCCATTTGATTGACTTGATGGTAAAGAAGATAATAGCTAAGATTAGCGGGAAAATCCCTACATAAATCATAGGAATTGAGCCAAATTTTGTTGTGTCATAAGCACCAACAAAGTTTTTGGCAAACAAGTCTAGGAACCACGAATTTTCTGTAAACCATTCTGTAAAGGTAGAGAATTTCTCACCGTGTGTTGACAGGTCCAAGTAAGTAGGTAGCAGCATGACACAGCTAGATAACCCAGCTAAGATTGACACTACTGTAAAATCTACAAATTGACGTCCCCTTATTTTCCAGTGGCTTTCCTTGCTGATTTGAACAAGAAAATAAAGCACAAGGAAAATAGCAACCATATAACCAAAGTAGTAATTTTGAATAAAGAGAATGGTTAAAGTAAGGTAGTATAAGATGAATTTTTTCTGATTTAGTAATCGGTTAAGTCCTAGAATAATGAGCGGCAAAAGGATGAAAACATCCAGCCACATATTAATCTCAATCTGGCTAATAGCAAAGCTCATCAGCGCATATGAGCTTGAGAGGATAACGGTAAATGGTTTTAATACCTTTGGATACAGTTGGCGTAGGCTATGAAAGCTAGTTAATCCCATGCAAGCAACTTTTAGCAGGGTAAAGAGATAAATGGCATCGGGCATGCTTTTTAAGCTAAAGAAGTAGACAAAAGGTGAGAAGAAACTACCAAGATAATAGCTGATTAAAGCATAAAAATTTAATCCCAGCCCACTGGTAAAGGTATAAAATAGACTGTCTGAACCGTGTAAAATATTTCGTAAATTTTCAGCGAAAATAACGTATTGGTGAAAGCCATCACTAGCTAAAATAGTTGTCTCACCATTAAAGGAAATATTTTCAGCCAAAAGGGCTAGAAATAAAATCACGAAAGGCAAGAAGAATGCTGTTAGGTAGTAAATGGTGTTATTTGTTAGTTTAAAAGATTTTAGTTTCATAATGTTAGTAAGACAGGTTGAGATAATAATCCCAACCTGTTTCTTTTCTATAATGTAAAAATGTAAAATATGGTCATGTCATTTTTAGATTACGACATGATGATTAGTCTTTCCAAAGCTCTTTAACTTTTGCTTGAACTTCTTCATTTTCAAGGAATTCATCGTAAGTTTCATCGATACGGTCAATCACCCCATTTTTAGAAATGACAACGATGTGGTTGGCAAGTGTTTGGATGAACTCGTGGTCGTGACTCGCAAAGATGATAGATTCTTTGAAGTCTTTCAAGCCATCATTCAAGCTTGAGATTGATTCCAAGTCTAAGTGGTTAGTTGGGTCATCAAGGACAAGAACGTTTGATTTGAGAAGCATCAATTTAGAAAGCATCACGCGCACTTTTTCTCCCCCTGAAAGAACGCTAACTGATTTGTTAACTTCATCTCCAGAGAAGAGCATGCGACCTAGGAATCCACGAAGGAATGTGTTATCGTCTTCTTCTTTAGAAGCAAATTGACGAAGCCATTCAAGGATTGATTCACCTGAAGCAAAATCACGTGAGTTATCTTTTGGAAGGTAAGAGCGACTTGTTGTAACACCCCATTTGATAGTTCCTTCGTATTCGATATCATCCATCAATGCACGAATAAGAGCTGTTGTTTGAATATCGTTTTGTCCGATGAAGGCTGTTTTATCACCTGGACGTAGGATAAAGCTGATATTATCGAGAACAGTCTCACCATCGATTTTAACAGACAAGTTTTCGACTGTTAGAAGGTCCTTACCAAGTTCACGCTCAGCTTTGAAGTTGATGAATGGGTATTTACGACTTGATGGGACAATTTCTTCAAGTTCGATTTTATCAAGCATTTTCTTACGAGAAGTAGCTTGTTTTGATTTAGAAGCGTTGGCAGAGAAGCGAGCAACGAATTCTTGCAATTCTTTGATTTTTTCTTCTGCTTTAGCGTTACGGTCAGCTTGCAGGCGAGCAGCAAGTTCAGATGATTGTTTCCAGAAGTCATAGTTACCGACGTAAAGTTTGATTTTACCAAAATCAAGGTCAGCCATATGTGTACATACTTTGTTCAAGAAGTGACGGTCATGGGATACGACGATGACTGTATTTTCAAAGTCAATCAAGAAATCTTCTAACCAAGTAATTGATTGGATATCAAGCCCATTGGTTGGTTCGTCAAGAAGAAGAACATCTGGTTTACCAAAAAGAGCTTTGGCAAGAAGGACTTTCACCTTGTCACCATTAGCAAGTTCGCTCATGTTTTGGTAGTGAAGGTCTTCTGGAATATTAAGGTTTTGGAGCAATTGTGAAGCTTCACTCTCAGCTTCCCAACCGCCAAGTTCAGCGAATTCACTTTCTAATTCTGCTGCGCGGACACCATCTTCATCTGAAAAGTCAGGTTTCATGTAGATAGCGTCTTTTTCTTTCATGATATTGTAAAGGCGTTCATTCCCCATGATAACGACATCAATCGCACGTTCTTCTTCGTAGTCAAAGTGATTTTGACGAAGAACAGATAGACGTTCGTCTGGACCAAGGGAAATATGACCTGTTGTTGGTTCAATATCTCCTGCCAAGATTTTTAAAAATGTAGATTTTCCTGCACCGTTGGCACCGATTAAACCATAGGTATTTCCAGCTGTAAAGTTGATGTTAACCTCATCAAACAGTTTTCTATCGCTGAAACGTAGTGATACATCAGAAACTGTAAGCAATTTTTCACCTCATATTATTTATCTATAAGCTCATTGTACATGAAAAAGCCCCAATTTTCAATTAGAGAAGTGGGGCTTTGAGTTACGTTTGGATTACATTGGTAAAATGGCGTCTTTTTCGTTGAGCTTGTAGTATTTTTTAAGGCTGAAACCACGCCCCATAACTTGTGTAGCGGGCATCACAACGATAAAGGCAGCTTCATCGATTTTTTGAATATTTTTTTCTAAACGAGGGACTTCTTGGCGAGAAACGGTTGTCATTAACATAGTTTGACGGTCGCCAGAAAAACCACCAGTAACAGGGATTTCAGTGACACCACGGTCAGCTTCTGTTGAAATATAGTTTTTGATCAAGTCATTTTTAGGTGAAATAATTATCAAGTTACGAGATGAAGTAACACCGATTTGCATGCTATTTACCACGTATCCAATAACGAGTAAGGCAATAATCGAATACATTACTGTATCAGGATCAAAAGCAATAAATCCCATAGCAACACTACAGCCATCGACAATCGTCATGGCTACTGCTAAAGGAAGCGGTGTGTATTTATGGAGAATTTGGGTGATGATACCAGTACCACCAGTTGAAGAATTCCCCCAGAAAACAACCCCTAAACCAAAACCACAGATAATAGCTCCAAACAGAGCAGCTAGTAGCGGATTATGAGTCAGATTTGGTAGATTTTCTGTCAATTTGACAAAAATAGAATAAATCCATGACCCATAAATGGTTTTGAAGAAAGTTTCTTTTCCAAGGAAAAGCCAACAAGCTAACAATAAAGGAACGTTAGTAATCATAACAAAATTACCAGGATTCCAGCCAAATAGAGCTTTTAAGCTGACCGCTAGGCCGACCACACCACCAGATGCAATATGATTTTCAAGAAAAAAGCAATTGAAGCCAACAGCGGCAATAAAAGCTCCTGCAGTTACGAGTGCAAAATCAATCAGTCTTTTTTTCATAGTTAATCCTCTTTTTTATAATAAAACAAACGATTATATTATGGCAAAGAAGCAGCTTAACGTCAAGATTTTTGGGCAAAAGGAGTGTTTGGAAAATGCTGGTTTTAATCTTTCTAATTTAATTAAAATACAAAATGTATAATTATTCTTCGGGCATAAAGGAGCTCAAAATGCTGTACAAACTTGACAAATAACCCAGAATTTCATAAAATGAAGAAGATTCAGAAGAGTAATGTAAACGCGTACTTTTAGAGAGCTGATGGTGCTGTGAATCAGTAGTAAGCTTACATGAATGGGCTGATGGTAAAAGAGAATAATCTTTACATGAACCGTGTAAATTTTTATATAGTGGTAAGAGATGGTAGGCTAGTTCTATCAATTGAGGTGGTACCGCGTATTGACAACGCCCTCACGTAGTTTAACTACGTGGGGCTATTTTTTACTTTTGAAATTAATTTTGAGGTGATAATATGGCAAAACCAATTATTTTAACAGGTGACCGTCCAACAGGTAAATTGCACCTAGGACACTATGTTGGAAGTCTAAAAAATCGTGTTCTTCTACAAAATGAAGATAAGTATGATATGTTTGTCTTTTTGGCAGACCAACAAGCTTTGACAGATCACGCTAAAGAGTCTGAAATTATCAGAGAATCAGTTGGAAACGTTGCTTTGGACTACTTGTCAGTAGGACTTGATCCAGCTAAATCAACGATTTTCATTCAAAGTCAAATTTCTGAATTGGCTGAATTGACAATGTACTACATGAACCTTGTTTCATTGTCACGTCTAGAGCGTAATCCTACTGTTAAAACAGAAATTGCTCAAAAAGGATTTGGTAGCTCAATTCCAACAGGATTTTTGGTTTACCCAATTTCACAAGCTGCAGATATTACTGCTTTTAAAGCTAACTATGTGCCAGTCGGAAATGACCAAAAACCAATGATTGAACAAACACGCGAAATTGTACGTAGTTTCAATCACACTTACAAAACAGATGTTTTGGTTGAACCAGAAGGTATTTTCCCTAGAAACGAAGCAGCTGGTCGCTTGCCAGGGTTAGATGGTAACGCTAAAATGTCTAAATCTCTTGGAAATGGTATCTATCTATCAGATGATGCTGATACTGTTCGTAAAAAAGTAATGAGCATGTATACAGACCCTAATCACATCCGTGTTGAAGATCCAGGACAAATCGAAGGAAATATGGTTTTTCATTACCTTGACATCTTTGGACGTGAAGAAGATCAAGCAGATATCGCAGCTATGAAAGAACACTACCAACGTGGTGGTCTTGGTGATGTAAAAACAAAACGTTACCTTCTTGAAATTCTTGAACGTGAGCTAGCACCAATTCGTGAACGCCGTTTGGAATACGCTAAAGATATGGGCGAAGTTTTCAATATGCTTGAAAAAGGTAGTCAAGCTGCGCGTGAAGTTGCCGGTCAAACACTTGCTGAAGTTAAAGCAGCTATGGGAATCAACTACTTCTAAAATAAACAGAACTCTGAGGCGATGTCTTGGAGTTTTTTGGTAGATAACAACATTTGTTTTAAATGAGAATTGCAAAAATCATCAGTCTAATATAGGAAAGAATTTTTGGAAAAAATTGAATTTAATTTATTGACAAATGAATTTAGCGTGTTATTATAGTAACAATAAAAAATTAGCTAGGGTTAAAAATCCCCTACAAATATATAGAAAAGAGGGTTATTTAATGTCAAATTGGGACACTAAATTTTTGAAAAAAGGTTACACTTTTGATGACATACTACTCATTCCTGCTGAAAGTCATGTTCTTCCAAATGAAGTTAACATGCAAACAAAACTTGCAAAAAATTTGACATTGAACATTCCTATCGTGACAGCTGCTATGGATACTGTTACTGACAGTAAAATGGCTATTGCTATTGCACGTGCGGGTGGTCTTGGTGTTGTTCACAAAAATATGTCAATTCAAGAACAAGCAGAAGAAATCCGTAAAGTAAAACGTTCAGAAAATGGTGTTATTATTGATCCTTTCTTCTTAACACCTAAACATTCTGTCTCTGAAGCAGAAGAGTTGATGCAACGTTACCGCATTAGTGGTGTTCCGATTGTTGAAACCCTTGAAAATCGTAAATTGGTAGGGATTATCACAAACCGTGATATGCGTTTCATCTCAGATTACCATGCTCCAATTTCAGCACACATGACAAGTGAAAAATTGGTAACAGCTCCTGTTGGAACTGATTTGGAAACTGCAGAACGCATTCTTCACGAACACCGTATTGAAAAATTGCCTTTGGTTGATGAAGCTGGACGTTTGTCAGGTCTTATCACTATCAAAGATATTGAAAAAGTTATTGAATTCCCTAATGCCGCTAAGGATGAATTCGGTCGTCTTTTGGTTGCAGGTGCTGTCGGTGTTACTTCAGATACATTCGAGCGTGCTGAAGCCCTCTTTGAAGCAGGTGCAGATGCCATTGTTATCGATACTGCTCACGGTCACTCAGCTGGTGTTCTTAGTAAAATTGCTGAAATTCGTCAACACTTCCCAGAACGTACATTGATTGCTGGTAACGTAGCAACTGCAGAAGGTGCACGTGCCCTTTACGAAGCTGGTGTTGACGTTGTTAAAGTCGGAATTGGTCCTGGTTCAATCTGTACGACTCGTGTCGTTGCAGGTGTCGGTGTTCCTCAAATTACTGCTATTTATGACGCAGCAGCTGTTGCGCGTGAATATGGTAAAACAATTATCGCCGATGGTGGTATTAAATACTCAGGTGATATCGTTAAAGCTTTGGCAGCAGGTGGTAATGCTGTAATGCTTGGTTCTATGTTTGCTGGTACAGATGAAGCACCAGGTGAAACTGAAATCTACCAAGGTCGTAAATTTAAAACTTACCGTGGTATGGGATCAATTGCAGCTATGAAGAAAGGTTCAAGCGATCGTTACTTCCAAGGTTCTGTTAACGAAGCTAACAAACTTGTTCCAGAAGGAATTGAAGGTCGTGTAGCTTATAAAGGTGCTGTAGCCGATATCGTCTTCCAAATTCTTGGTGGTATTCGTGCTGGTATGGGTTATGTTGGTGCTGAAGATATCTCAGCTCTTCATGAAAAAGCTCAATTTGTTGAAATGTCAGGAGCTGGTTTGATTGAAAGTCACCCACACGATGTTCAAATTACAAATGAAGCGCCAAACTACTCAGTACACTAAGATAAACTGAGGTTAATCGTTAAATCTCTGATGAGTTTTCAAACTTATCAGAGATTTTTTTGTGTAGGCCTTTACAAAATAGTAGGTTTTATGATAGAATATGTAACTATGTTCGCAAAAAAAACATGAAATTTTCTTTTACTTTTCTGAAAAAGCGTTTTCATAAATAGCGAATGATTAATTATATATTTACAACAATGTAAATAACGTTTACTAATCTGTAAAACATATCGTAAAGGAGAAAAAATGCAGGGTATTTTATTTGCATTAATTCCCATGGTAGCATGGGGAAGTATCGGGTTTGTCAGCAACAAAATTGGAGGTAAACCAGATCAACAAACATTAGGAATGACTTTAGGGGCACTTTTATTTGCTTTTGTTGTATGGTTGTTTGTTCAACCAGAAATGTCAGTAACACTTTGGGTTGTCGGAATCATCGGTGGTATGCTTTGGTCTATGGGACAAAACGGCCAATTCCGTGCAATGCAATACATGGGTGTTTCAGTAGGTAACCCATTGTCAAGTGGAGCACAACTTGTATTTGGTAGCTTGATTGGTGCCATTGTATTTGGTGAATGGAGCAAACCAGTTCAATACACACTTGGTATTATTGCTTTGCTTCTTTTGGTTATCGGATTCTATTTCACAAGTAAACGAGATGCTGAAAAAGTTGAAACTAGCGAACTTACTGACTTTGGTAAAGGTTTCCGTGCTTTGACTTACTCAACAGTTGGTTACCTTTCTTACACTATTCTATTTAACAACATCATGAAATTCGATGCTTTAGCTGTTATCTTCCCAATGGCTGTAGGTATGGTTTTAGGTGCTGTAATGTTTATGAAATTTAACGTTAAATTTGAAACAGTTGTTATCAAAAATGCTATCGTTGGTTTGATGTGGGGTGTTGGTAACATCTTCATGCTTCTTGCTGCTGCTAAAGCAGGTCTTGCTATTGCCTTTAGTTTCTCACAACTTGGTGTTATCATTTCTATTATGGGTGGTATCCTCTTCTTGGGTGAAACTAAAACACGTAAAGAAATGCGTTGGTTGGTAATTGGTATTGCATGCTTTGTTCTTGGAGCTGTATTACTAGGAATTGTTAAATCTTACTAATTATCATTGACAACATTGTCAATTCAGTTGTAAACACACAAAAAAGCTGGCTTAGGCCAGCTTTTTTAGTTTTCTTCAATAGTTCCTTGATTAACAGTGAAAATTTTCAACTCTTCTGGAAGTTTTGAAAGGTGTTCAAGACTTGTCGTTGTGATAAAGGTTTGAACATTTTCAGCAATAATCATTTTTAACAATTCTGTTTGTCGGTAGTTATCTAGTTCACTCATGACATCATCGAGAAGTAGAATTGGAAAATCACCAGTAACATTCTTAATGAGTTCAATTTCAGCCATTTTAAGAGATAAAATCAAACTTCGGTGTTGTCCTTGGCTACCAAAATTGGCAGGCATATCGTTGATGAAAAATTCTAAATCATCACGATGAGGTCCAGCGCCAGTATTTTTTTTGAAGATATCACGTTTGCGATTCTTTTCCAATGTTTTTAAGAAGTATTCTTTGATTTCGCTTTTTTCTTGGAATGGCACAGATGATAGATAGCGAATTTTAAAATGTTCTAGGCCATTAGAGATGGCATAGTGATAGCGGTCGGCTGCTTTTTCGAGATTAGAGACGAAATCTAAGCGATGTTCCATGACGCGGCTACCAAAATCAGCTAATTGCTCATCAAGGACTGCTAAAAAGTCGATGTCAACTTTTTCAGCGGTTTTTAGGTAAGTGTTACGTTGTTTAAGAACATGATTGTAATTAGACAAATCAGAGAGGTAGACCGGCTTGATTTGCCCTAAATCAATGTCAATAAACTTGCGACGGAGACTAGGTGCTCCTTTGATAAGTTGTAAATCCTCAGGTGCAAATAAGACGACTGTCATCACTCCGATATAGTCAGATAATTTCGCTTGTTTGAGGTGATTAACTTTAGTGACTCGTCCTTTACTTGATAGATTGATTTCCAAAGGAACTGTCCCACTTGAGCGTTGCAGAATACCTGAGACGCGGAGTTCTTTTTCTTGAAAGTGAATCAGCTCTTTATCGGAACGTGTGCGGTGGCTACGTGTTAAAGATAAGAAATAAATAGCTTCTAAGAAATTTGTTTTTCCTTGAGCATTTTTCCCGATAAAGACATTTAGCCTGGGAGAAAATTCAAGCTCATTGGTTAAATAATTGCGATAATTTTTTAAGGCTATTTTTTGAATCCACATGCTTAAGTTCCTGGGAAGCGAACGGGTTTACGTTCTTTAGTTGGCTTCGCTTGTTTTTTCGCTTGATTTTGTTTCTTATCTTTTTTATTTTTAGCGTTTAATTCTTTAACGATAGCAGCAACACGAGCTTTTTCAGCTAAGGCTTCAAGATGTTCTTTCTTTTCTTCGTCTGTTGGTGCGATAATATCGATAGTGATACCATCTTCTGGAATGCTTACAACATCACCGAGACGAATTTTTTTACCGCGACGTTTTTCGCCTTCGCCGTTGAAGAGAACGGTTGTTTCTGCTAAATAGGCTTTAATAGCTCCACCGCTTTGGATAATACCTAGTTCTTTTAATAAAGCTTGTAAGGTAATATAGTCATCAAATAATTTGTATTCCATCGTTTTCTCCATTTTATAATTCAAGTAATTATAACATAAACGTGGTATAATTTTAGCTAATAAAGTGTTTTAGTAAGGAATTTGTAATGAAAATAGTTGATGGTGTTGAGTTACATCTAATCAAAAATGAGAAATTCAAAATGAACCACATTACCTTTCGGTTTTCAGGAGAGTTCAGCCAAAAAACGGTAGCCAGACGTGTTTTGGTGGCGCAGATTTTAGCAACAGCTAATGAGAAATACCCGACTGCACAGCGTTTTAGAGAGCGTTTGGCAAGCCTTTATGGAGCGACTTTGTCAACCAAGGTATCAACTAAGGGATTGGTTCATATTGTTGATATTGAACTAACTTTCATGAAGAATCAGTATGTGATGACTACAGAGAATCTCTTGGAAGAAGTGATTGAATTTTTATATCAAGTTCTTTTCTCACCGCTTGTAACAGTTGAGCAATATCAGTCTAAATTATTTGAGCTTGAGCAAGCGAACTTAATTAATTATTTAAAAGCTGATAAGGATGATAGTTTTTATAGTAGTGAGCTAGGTCTTAAAAAACTTTTCTTTACGAACCCAGCTTTTCAAACATCAAAATATGGGACAGCTGAATTAGCAGTTGCTGAAAATTCTTACACGGCTTTTCAAGAGTTTCAGAAAATGCTTCGTGAGGATCGCTTGGACATCTTTTTATTGGGAGAGTTTGATGACTATCGCATGTTACAATTGTTCAATCGATTTCCTTTTGAAGACCGTCAAAAAGATTTAGTATTTGACTACCAACAAGAATTTAGCAACATTGTTCAAGAAAAATTAGAAGTCAGAGAAGTTAATCAGTCTGTTTTGCAGTTAGGTTATTCTTTCCCAACTAGATATGGTGACAAGGATTACTTTACACTTCTTGTCTTTAATGGTTTGTTTGGAGGCTTTGCTCATTCTCGTTTATTTACAGAGGTTCGTGAGAAAGAAGGACTTGCTTATACTATCGGAAGTCATTTTGATATCTTTACAGGTTTACTGAATGTTTACGCTGGTATTGACAAGAAGAATCGCAATCGAGCGATGCAATTAATTAACAAACAATTTTCAACGATTAAGGTAGGTCGCTTTTCAGAAGCCCTTCTTAAACAAACGAAGAAAATGTTACAAGTCAATTTAAGATTGGCAGGAGACTCTCCAAAAGTATTAATCGAGCGTAGTTACAACGGTCAATATTTGAAGAATCATTACAGCGTTGACGATATGATTGACAACATTGACAAGGTTAGTAAAGCTGATGTGATGCAACTAACTAGAAAGATTAAACTGCAAGCACTGTATTTTTTGGAGGGAAAGTAAGTGACAAAATTAGTTGAAAAAGTTTTCCCTGAAATTGGTGAAACTTTGTATACTGCTGTACTGGAAAATGGATTGAAAGTTTTTTTGATTCCTAAGACTGATTTTCAAGAGTCTTGTGGGATGTTGGTTGTTAATTTTGGCTCCCTTGACAATAAGTTTACACTAGATAAAAGTGAAAAATGCTATGAGAAGGGGATTGCTCATTTTCTAGAACATAAGTTGTTTGAATTGGAAGATGGTCAAGATGTTTCAGAGCTATTTACAAATGCCGGTGCCAACAGTAATGCCTTTACAACCTTTGACAAAACATGTTTTTATTTTTCAACGGTAGATCATTTAAATGAAAACTTAGACTTGTTGCAGCATTTTGTGGCAGATACTGCCTTTACAGATGAGTCAATTGAGCGAGAAAAATCGATTATCGGTCAAGAGATTGACATGTATCAAGATGATGCGGATTATCGACTTTATCAAGGAATTCTTGAAAATTTATATCCTAAAACGGCTCTTGCTCAAGATATTGCTGGAACTCAAGAAAGTATTGCCAATATTTCAGTAGCGAACTTGAAAGAAAATCATGATGTCTTTTATTCTCCACAGGAGATGACACTCTTAGTTGTTGGCAATTTTGATAAGGATGATATCTTTAAGCAAATTCAAGAAAGTCAAAAAGGAAAAAATAAGACAGCTCATCATCTTGAGCGTCAAGAATTGGCTTACGAATCTGTTGTGCCGAAGGCATCGGTTCAAATGGAAGTGACACAACCTAAACTAGCTATTGGCTTAAGAGGCTCTGCTTTATCAGAAGGAGAATCTACCTTGCGTCAAGAATTAGCCTTGAGATTATTTTTTGCGATGATTTTGGGTTGGACTTCAAGACGTTATCAAGAACTTTATGAGAGTGGTCAGATTGATGACTCATTTGATTTTGAGATTGAAGTTTATCAAAATTTCCAATTCTTGATTATTTCTCTAGATACTTCAGTACCGATTGCTATGGCAACGAATCTGCGACAATATTTAAGTAAAGTAGCAATGTCTAGTGATTTGGAAGATTTGTCAGAAGAGCATTTTGAAATTGTTAAAAAAGAATTGTATGGAGACTTTTTCAAGAGTCTAGATTCAATTGATAACCTTTCAGCGCAATTTATCAATCATCTTGCTGATGAGGAAACTTATTTATCGGTGCCTAAACTACTAAAGACTTTAAGTTTTGAAGAAGTTCTTAAAAGAGGAAATGATTTCTTAATTCAATCAGACGCGACAGAATTCACAATCCTTCCAAAATAAAATCGAAATACTTATTAAAATTTGCTATAATAAATTTGATTATATTTTATTAAAGGAAACCTTGTATGAGAGAAGAAACGATTGGTGAAATCTTAAGAAAAGGTCGAGTTGCCAAAAACTTGACACTAGAAGATGTTGAAGAAAAAACAGCAATTCCTTCACCACATCTTTTAGCATTAGAGTTAGAAAAATTTAAATTAATTCCTAAAGATGAAGTTGAAACTTATCTTCAACAATATGCGGAATTGGTAGATGTAGATGCAGCAGAACTATTAAAGCGCTATCGAGCACAAATATTTGCATCAAGTATTGAAACAGCACCAGTGGTTGCTGAGGATGAGCAAATTACAATCGTACCGAGTCATAAAAAAGTAGCTAAAACAGCTCCAGTTTCAGTTTCTAAACCTAAACCTGAACAAACAGATGATTTTGGTGTTGGTTCACGTTCAAGTCGTTATAAAAGTTCAGAAAAAACAGCAACTTATCTTCCGATTATTCTGCTTTGCTTAGTTGCTTTAGGAATTTTAGCTTTTGTTTCATTTGTCACTTGGACACAGCTTCAAAGTGATAGCAATCAAGTAAAACCAAGCTACTCTGTTGTTCATAGTTCATCATCAAGTAGCTCATCAACTCCAGAAAGTTCATCAACCAGTGAATCTTCTTCATCTGAAGAAAAATCATTGAAGATGGAAACTGAAGGAGGCGGAAGCAATTTAACGGTTAATCTATCAAATGTTACAGATAGTTTGACAGTTGACATCAGCTTAGCTGGTGCTGATAGCAGTTGGGTTTCTGTAAGTAATTCAGAAGCTGGTGACGCAGGAACACTTCTTTCTTCAACAGGAGTTTCAAGTTATTCAGCAACCCTTCCTGCAGGTACAAAAACATCTGTGATTACACTAGGAGTCACTGCAGGTGTTAACGTTTCAATCAATGGTCAAGCGGTAGATACATCAGCTTTGACAAGTACAACATTAAGTTACATTACAATTAATATTCAATAATAAGGTAGGAAAATGAAAATCAATTTTACAAAAAAAGAAAACATCCCTAATTTGTTAACATTAGGTCGCATTGTTTTGATTCCAGTATTTATCTTGATTCTTTGTATCTGGAATAGCGTAGCTGGACATGCTGTTGCAGCAGTTGTTTTTGCGCTAGCAAGTATTACAGACTACTTAGATGGATACCTTGCAAGAAAATGGCAAGTTGTTACAAACTTTGGTAAATTTGCTGATCCATTGGCTGATAAAATGTTAGTGATGACAGCGTTTATTATGTTAGTTGAATTGGGAATGGTTCCTGCGTGGATTGCTGCGATTATTATTTGTCGTGAGTTAGCAGTAACTGGTCTTCGTTTACTACTTGTTGAAAATGGTGGAACAGTTTTAGCAGCTGCTATGCCTGGTAAAATCAAAACTTTTACTCAAATGTTTTCAATTATTTTCTTACTTTTGCATTTTTCAATGATTGGAACACTTTTGCTTTATGTCGCTTTGATTTTCACAATTTACTCAGGATATGATTATTTCAAAGGGGCAAGATTCCTCTTTAAGGACACATTTAAATGACAAATAGTATTGACGTCAAACATTTAAAATTCAAATATACTGATCATCAAGAACATTACACCTTAGATGATTTATCGTTTCACGTGAAACAGGGAGAATGGTTGTCCATTATTGGCCATAATGGTTCAGGAAAATCAACCACAGTTCGCTTAATTGATGGGCTTTTAGCAGCTGAATCAGGTCAAATCTTTGTTGAGGGAGAACTCTTAACTGAAGAAAACGTGTGGAACATTCGTCATAAAATTGGAATGGTTTTTCAAAATCCAGATAACCAATTTGTTGGTGCGACAGTTGAAGACGATGTCGCATTTGGGTTAGAAAACAAGGGAATTCCATTAGAAGAGATGCAAGCACGTGTCAAAGAAGCCCTTGAATTAGTTGGCATGTCAGCTTTTGCTGATCGTGAACCAGCTCGTTTGTCAGGTGGACAAAAACAACGTGTGGCTATTGCAGGTGCTATTGCTATGCATCCTAATATTATTATTTTGGATGAAGCGACTAGTATGCTTGATCCAGAAGGACGCTTAGAATTAATTCAAACAATCAAAGAGATTCGTGATCAATATAATATGACCGTTGTGTCTATCACTCATGATTTGGATGAGGTTGTGCTTAGTGATCGTGTCTTAGTCATGAAAAAAGGAAAAGTTGAGTCAAGTTCAACTCCACGCGAACTTTTTGCAAGAGGAGAAGAATTATTGACTTTGGGATTGGATATTCCTTTTTCAGCCAATCTTATCTCTACTTTAAAAGACAGAGGGTTTGAATTTACAGAGAATTATCTTACGGAAAAGGAATTAGAAGATCAGTTATGGGAATTACTCTTGAAGGCGTAAATTATACATATCAAGCGGGGACACCTTTTGAAGGGCGTGCCCTTTTTGACATTAATCTTACTATAAAAGAAGGCTCATATACAGCCTTTATCGGCCACACTGGGTCAGGTAAGTCAACAATCATGCAACTTTTGAATGGTCTTAACGTCCCTACAGAAGGGGCTGTTATTGTTGATGATATTAAGATTACGGCAAACTCAAAAAATAAGGAAATAAAACCCGTCCGTAAAAAGGTTGGACTGGTCTTTCAATTTCCTGAAAGTCAGCTTTTTGAGGAAACAGTTCTTAAGGATGTGGCATTTGGACCACAAAATTTTGGTGTTTCTATAGAAGAAGCTGAACAGTTAGCGCGTGAAAAACTTGCCATGGTAGGAATTCATGAAGAATTTTTTGAAAAGAATCCTTTTGAGCTATCTGGTGGTCAAATGCGTCGTGTGGCTATTGCTGGGATTCTAGCCATGGAACCAGAGGTTTTGGTTCTAGATGAACCGACAGCTGGCCTAGACCCTAAAGGACGCCGTGAATTGATGACTTTATTTAAAGAACTGCATCAAAATGGCATGACAATTGTTTTAGTAACTCATTTAATGGATGATGTTGCCAATTATGCTGATTATGTTAATGTTCTTGAAGGTGGTAAATTGGTTCGCTCAGGTTATCCTAAAGAAGTCTTCCAAGATGTCGCATTTCTTGAAAGTAAACAACTTGGTGTTCCTAAAATTACGAAATTCGCTCAGCAACTTGTCAAACGCGGCTTACATTTAGATGCTTTACCAATTACTATAGAAGAATTTGCAGAGGTGGTGAAACATGGATAAATTAATACTTGGTCGTTATGTACCTGGAGATTCCTTAATTCATCGTCTAGACCCTCGTAGTAAACTTCTTTCAATGATTTTATACATTATCATTGTTTTTTGGGCCAATAACCTTGTGACCAATCTATTGATGATTGCTTTTACTTTAGGAGTTGTCTTCTTATCGAAGATAAAACTTAGCTTCTTCTTAAAGGGAGTTCGTCCGATGATTGGAATTATTTTATTCACGACCTTATTTCAAATGTTCTTTACACACGGTGGTGAGACCTATTTCCAATTTGGTATTTTGAAAATTACTAGCTACGGGTTTAATCAAGCAATATTAATTTTCATGCGTTTTGTTTTGATTATCTTCTTTTCAACGCTATTAACCTTGACGACAACGCCTTTAAGCCTTGCTGATGCTGTGGAGTCATTGTTGAAACCATTTGTTCGTTTTAAGATTCCTGCTCACGAAATCGGCTTAATGCTGTCTTTGAGTTTACGTTTTGTCCCAACATTGATGGATGATACGACACGTATTATGAAAGCTCAGCGAGCGCGTGGGGTTGATTTTGGTGAAGGAAATCTCATTCAAAAGGTTAAATCAATCATTCCAATCCTTATTCCGCTCTTTGCTTCAAGCTTTAAACGTGCGGATGCTTTGGCTCTTGCCATGGAAGCACGTGGCTATCAAGGTGGAGATGGGCGTACAAAATACCGAATTTTACAATGGAAAATCAAAGATTCAGTGACCATTTTGCTTGTCATAATTTTAGGAATTCTCTTATTTTATCTTAAAGAAAGCTAAAACGTCTAATCTGTAGGCGTTTTCTTTATATTATAAGAATCTAATTGTAATATTTTTAATATAACTCTAAAGCCAGAGTAACATTAAGTCTGTATTATATAGTCTGTACTAATTTTTGAAACAAAAAAGGAGCATATAATGCAAACAAATATTTTTAAAACTAAATCGAAATCTATTAAACTTGGTCTTGCCGGTGTAGCAGCAGCAGCAGCACTTATTGCCCCAGCAGTTGCTAACGCTGATTCATACACAGTAAAATCAGGTGATACACTTTCTAAAATTGCTGTAACTTACAACACTACAGTTGAAAAATTGGCTTCAACTAACCAAATCGCTAACGTTGACTTCATCACTGTAGGTCAAATCTTGGAACTAGATTCAGAAGCTACTGCGCCAGCAGCAACTACAACTGAAACTGCAGCTGTAGAAGCAGCACCAGCTCCAGCAACAGTGGCAGCAGCACCAGCTGAAACAACAACTACTTCTTACTCATCAAACTTGGGTACTTCAGACGCTCAAGCTAAAGAAATCATTGCTCAACGCGAATCAAGCGGTAGCTACACAGCTCAAAACGGTCAATACTATGGTCGTTACCAATTGACAATGTCATACCTAAATGGTGACTTGTCAGCTGAAAACCAAGAACGCGTTGCCGATTCATACGTAGCAGGACGTTACGGTTCATGGTCAGCAGCCCTCGCATTCTGGAATGCCAACGGTTGGTACTAAGATAAGAGACTTTTCTTAGAGTTAATATTATTTACTATTTAGCGAATTACCAGTATTAGATAGATAAGCTTGAAGAATTTATCTTCAAGCTTTTTTATGTCTACAAAAGCTTGAATTTTAGCGTTTTCATAGTAAAAACGAGGTTAATTTCAATATCTCTGTAATATTTTTAACATATTTTCAATCTGCGAGTAATAAATAAATTATATGATAGGAAACAGGAGTTCTAGAGAGGTATATTTATTTAACATGTATAGTAGGATTACTAAAGCAAAACATAGAAAAATTAGAAATATTATTGTCAGCATCCTTGGAGCTATTTTAGTTGTAGCGATGGTTGTTGTCCTTATTCCAAAAATAGAAGCATTCGCAGAAACTATTACAACTCGTTCAGAGGCAGGAGCTGCGAAAGCTGTGTCAACAAGTTCTGAAAGCTCTGAAGTGTCATCAACAAGTATCAGTTCAACTACAGCAGAATCAGAAGAGTCTAGCAGTAGCTCATCAGAAGAAACTGAAGAAGTTGAGGCATCTTCTACCGAAGAGGTTCAAGAATCAGAATCAAGTTATGCTGAGGTTGCTCCAGCTAATGATAATACAACGACTGTAGCTGCAGCAACTACACCATCTTCAACGACATCCCAAACGGCACCATCAGTAGCTTCAAATGGTAATACAGCAGGTGCTGTTGGTTCAGATGCTGCTGCCCAAATGGCTGCTGCAACAGGTGTTCCACAATCAACTTGGGAAGTTATCATTGCACGTGAATCTAATGGAGATCCAACGGTTGCCAATGCTTCAGGAGCATCTGGTTTATTCCAGACTATGCCAGGTTGGGGATCAACTGCAACAGTTCAAGATCAAATTGCAACAGCAATTAAAGTTTACAATACTCAAGGACTGTCAGCTTGGGGATACTAATTTAATAGAAGAAAAAGCACTAATCATCCTATAAAGATGATAGTGCTTTTTTAATATCGTATGGATGGTGACAGATACTTTCTGCTCCATGTTCTTGTAAACTTTCTAAGCTACCAAATCCCCAGGTTACCCCAAGTCTTCGAACTCCTGTTTTTTGTCCACCAATCATATCAAACTTTGTATCGCCGATGATAACAGCTTCATGCGCTTGAATGCCTTGTTCCGTTAGACAGGCCTTAATTACATCAGCTTTGTGGAAGTGCTCGGGAGTAGACCCATAGACTTTTTTAAAGTGTGAAATAATACCAAGCTCTGTTAACATCAAGTTAGCCATAGGTTGGTGCTTACTTGTGGTAACAAATAGTGAGTAATTTAAATCATTTAATTCTTGTAGAGCTTCTGCGATACCAGTGTAAAGAGAGACTTGGTGGACTCCTTTTTCACCATAGTAATCTCTAAAGGTTTTGATAGCATGATTAACCTCGTCAGCTTGCTCAAAATAATGACCGAAAGTGACTTCTAGAGGTGGTCCGATAAATGTTGACAATTGTTTGTCAGTTTGTAAAGGTAGTTGTAACTTTTCAAAGGCATAATTAAATGCTGCTTTAATACCAGAACTTGAATTTACTAGTGTTCCATCAAGGTCAAACAAGATAGATTTCATGTTTACTCTCCTGTAAATTTTGTCAACAATGATTGATAAATACGTCAATTAGCAAGGAACCAAACAAATAGTATTCGAATACTATCGTCTATTCACCAAAGATTTTAGCTTGTAAGCGACGACCAGTAGGTGTGGCTGCTAAACCACCTTCAGCAGTCTCTCGAAAGGCTGTTGGTAAACTAGATCCTACTTGGTACATGGCATCAACAACTTCATCAACTGGAATTTGTGATTTAATGCCAGCCAGTGCCATATCAGCGGCAACTAAGGCAAAACTAGATCCAAGTGCGTTACGTTTGACACAAGGAACCTCGACAAGACCAGCGACAGGGTCACAGATCAAACCTAGCATATTTTTGATGACGAAGGCCACAGCTTGACTAGCTTGGTATGCAGAGCCTCCAGCAGCTTTAACAAGAGCTGCTGCGCTCATGGCTGAAGCAGACCCGACTTCGGCTTGACAGCCCCCTTCAGCACCGGAAATAGAAGCGTTATTTCCGATAACCAGTCCAAAGGCACCAGCAGTGAATAAGAACTCTAACTGCTCTTCTTCAGAGAGGTTTAATTTATCAATAGCCGTTGTTAAGACAGCAGGTAAGCATCCAGCAGAGCCTGCTGTTGGAGTTGCACAGACAAGCCCCATTTTGGCGTTTAGTTCGTTGACAGCAATTGCGTTTCGGACAGCTGTTAAAATGGTTGTATCAGACAAGGTTTTACCTGATTTTAAGTAGGCATCCATCTTGACAGCGTCTCCGCCTGTCAGTCCACTAATTGATTTACTAGGAGTGAGTCCATCAGTAACAGAATTTTTCATGACTTGAAGATTTTTCTTCATGATATGAAAAATTTCATCACGGCTACGTCCGTTCAATTCTGTTTCTGTGGAAATCATTAGCTCAGCAATATTGCCGTTAAAGTCTTTATCGGCTTGTTCAACTAATTCTTTAATAGAATAAAACATTCTTTTCCTTTCTAGTCAAAGAAATTGACATTGTGTAGGTGCGGAATGTGCTGGATTTGTTCCACAGCTTTATGACAATCACGTGAGTCAACTTCGATAATCATAATGGCTTTTTCCCCAGCGCGTTCGCGGGTCACATTCATTTGAGCAATGTTGATATTGTGTTCAGAAAGAATATCTGTTACTTTAGCAATCATACCAGGAATATCTTGGTGAACGATAATAAGAGTAGGGGTATTCATTTTAAGAGAAACAGAGAAGCCATTGAGTTCAGTAACTTCAATATTTCCTCCACCAATTGATACACCTGTGATACTCATGCTTTTATCCCCTTTTTCAACGGTAATCTTAGCAGTATTTGGGTGAGGGGCATTACTGTCCTTTAAAATATCCCAATAAATGCGTACCCCTTTTTGGTAAGCGTTTTCTAATGAATTTTTAATATCTGGATTGTCAGTATCCATTCCTAGGATACCAGCAACGAGTGCTTTATCAGTTCCGTGTCCACGGTAAGTTTTAGCAAATGAATTATATAAATGAAATGTTACGGAATCAGGAATTTCTCCGAAAATAGAGTTAACAATTTTTCCAATACGAACAGCACCAGCAGTGTGGCTGCTTGATGGGCCAATCATAACAGGTCCGATAATATCAAAGACGGATTGGAATTTTAGATTTTTCATATCTACTCCTTCTAGAATCTATGCTTACTTATTATAACAAAGGAAAGGAAATGGGTAAACGATAATAAATCATTTACTTTCATAGAAAATGAGAAAAAGATTTAAAAATAAGTCTAAATGCCTTACATAACTGGAAATTCATGTTATAATAGTCTTCGCGTGGATTTCTGCGCTCAAAATCGACCTTCAAATCGATTTTTGAAAAACAGGGCCCTTCAAGCCTATGTTCGAAAAAAATATCTTGATGGGAGGATTATCATGACAGATAATTCAAAAACACGTGTTGTTGTTGGTATGAGTGGAGGCGTTGATTCGTCTGTAACTGCTCTTCTTTTGAAAGAACAAGGTTACGACGTTATTGGTGTTTTCATGAAAAACTGGGATGACACAGATGAATTCGGTGTGTGTACAGCAACCGAAGATTACAAAGACGTAGCAGCTGTTGCTGACCAAATCGGCATTCCGTATTATTCTGTTAACTTTGAAAAAGAGTACTGGGATCGTGTCTTCGAATACTTCCTTGCGGAATACCGTGCAGGACGTACGCCAAATCCAGATGTAATGTGTAATAAGGAAATCAAATTTAAAGCCTTCCTTGACTACGCTATGACACTTGGTGCTGATTATGTGGCAACTGGGCACTACGCACAAGTCTCTCGCGATGAAGATGGTACAGTCCACATGCTTCGTGGTGCAGATAATAACAAAGACCAAACTTATTTCTTGAGTCAATTGTCACAAGAACAATTGGAAAAAGTAATGTTCCCACTTGGTCACTTGAAAAAACCAGAAGTACGTAAAATTGCTGAACGCGCGGGACTTGTAACAGCTAAGAAAAAAGATTCAACAGGAATTTGCTTTATTGGCGAAAAGAACTTTAAACAATTCCTTAGTCAATATTTACCAGCTCAAAAAGGTCGCATGATGACTGTTGATGGCCGTGATATGGGTGAACACGCTGGTTTGATGTATTACACAATCGGTCAACGTGGAGGTCTTGGTATCGGTGGTCAACAAGGTGGCGACAATGCTCCTTGGTTTGTTGTCGGAAAAGACCTTTCAAAAAATATTCTTTACGTTGGTCAAGGTTTCTACCATGAGTCACTAATGTCAACTAGCCTTGATGCTTCAAGTATTCACTTTACACGTGATATGCCTGAAGAATTTACAATGGAAGTTACTGCAAAATTCCGTTATCGCCAACCTGATTCAAAAGTTACTGTTCATGTTAAAGGTGACAAAGCAGAAGTTATCTTTGATGAACCACAACGTGCTATCACACCAGGTCAAGCTGTTGTATTCTACGATGGTGAAGAATGCCTAGGTGGCGGAATCATCGATATGGCTTATAAAAATGGCGTTGCTTGCCAATATATCTAGTTGACAAAGGTGTAAAGATAAGTTGACAGGTTTACTTTTGGGAATGATGCTAGGAGATTATCTTATGAGAGTGGGAGTTATTCAAGCGAGTACAAGGTCAGATATAAATGACCTCTTGTTTCAATCAGTGCAGAAAGCTGTAAAGTGACTACACGAAGTTGTTAACTTTGGAATGTTCCCAAATAAAGCAGCAAACTTTTCATATGTTGAAGTGGCTGTTATGGTAAGCTTGTTGATTGAAACACAAAGTCTAGATTTTGTGGTGACTGGTTGTTCATCTGGTCAAGGGATGATGCTTGCTTGTAATAGTTTACCTGGCTTGTGTTGTGGCTTTATTCAAACACCACAAGATGCTTATCTTTTTGGTCGTATTAATAATGGCAATGTTGTTTCTTTGCCATTAGGCTTAAATTTTGGGTGGTCAGGTGAGCTAAATTTACAGTACACTCTAGATAAGTTATTTGAAGATGAGTTCGGTTGTGGATATCCAAAAGAAGAAGCTAAACGTAAACGGCAAGACGCTGACAACTTGGTTAAGTTAGCGACTATCACCAAACGCTCTTTTAGTGATATCCTAGATCAACTCGATCAAAACCTTCTCCGAAAAATCTTATGTCGAGAAAGTTTTTATAACTATCTTATGACTAATGGGAAAAATCAACTATTGCTCGAAAAATTATCGGCGATTAAATTGACAATTTAACTTAATTTGATACAATAATCATAACAATAATCATGATGGTCAAAGCTCATGAGAATTGTGCGTTTTTGTCGCACAGTTTTCGAGGGTTTTGATCGTTTTTTTGTTTTACTAATCGTATTTTATATTTGGAAAGGAATGCTTTGAGTAGCTTAGCTAATCTTTTGATTATTTTAATTTGATAAAAAGAATGGCAAAGGTTTACTTGATATTGTAATTGAATCATGACACATGAATTTGCTGAAAATTATGATGTAATTGTTGTTGGTGCTGGGCATGCTGGTGTAGAAGCTAGTTTAGCTGCAGCTCGTATGGGTTGTAAAACAATGCTCGCAACAATCAATTTGGAAATGTTATCCTTTATGCCATGTAACCCTGCTATCGGAGGTTCTGCCAAAGGTATCGTCGTTCGTGAAATCGATGCTCTTGGTGGAGAAATGGGTAAGAACATTGACAAGACTTACATCCAAATGAAAATGCTTAATACTGGTAAAGGTCCTGCTGTACGTGCTCTTCGTGCACAAGCTGATAAGGCGCTTTACTCTCGTACAATGAAGCATACTGTTGAACAGCAAGAGAATTTGACATTACGTCAGTCAATGATTGAAGAAGTTTTAGTTGAAGATGGAAAAGTTGTTGGTGTTCGCACAGCTACTAATCAAAAATTTTCAGCTAAAGCTGTCGTTATCACAACTGGTACAGCTCTTCGTGGAGAAATCATTTTAGGAGAACTCAAATATTCATCTGGTCCTAATAACAGCTTGGCTTCTATCGGACTTGCTGATAACTTAAAAGAACTTGGTCTTGAAATTGGTCGATTCAAAACAGGAACACCACCACGCGTTAAAGCAAGTTCTATCAATTATGACGAAACAGAAATTCAACCAGGTGATGAAAAACCAAATCATTTCTCATTCATGTCAAATGATGAAGATTATCTCAAAGATCAAATTCCTTGCTGGTTGACATATACTAACCAAACAAGCCACGATATTATCAATAAAAACCTTTATCGTGCCCCAATGTTCTCAGGTATTGTTAAAGGTGTCGGTCCTCGTTATTGCCCATCTATCGAAGATAAAATTGTTCGTTTTGCAGATAAAGAACGTCACCAACTTTTCCTAGAACCAGAAGGACGTGAAACTGAAGAAGTGTACATTCAAGGATTGTCAACAAGTCTTCCTGAGGATGTTCAAAAAGAATTGGTTCACTCAATTAAAGGGCTTGAAAATGCTGAAATGATGCGTACAGGTTATGCGATTGAGTATGATATCGTTTTGCCACACCAATTGCGTGCAACACTTGAAACTAAGAAAATTTCTGGACTTTTTACCGCAGGTCAAACTAATGGTACTTCAGGTTATGAAGAAGCTGCAGGACAAGGGATTGTTGCTGGTATCAATGCCGCTCTTAAAGTTCAAGGTAAACCAGAAATGATTCTAAAACGTAGTGATGCTTACATTGGTGTTATGATTGATGACTTGGTAACAAAAGGAACTTTGGAACCTTATCGTTTGTTGACAAGTCGTGCAGAATATCGTTTGATTTTGCGTCATGATAATGCTGATATGCGTTTGACTGAAATTGGTCACCGTGTTGGTTTGGTTGATGAAGAACGCTATGAACGTTACTTGAACCGTAAACGTCAATTTGACAAGGAGTTGACAAGACTGTCAAGTCTTAAAATCAAGCCTATCAAGGAAACTAATGCACGTATTGAAGCACTTGGTTTCAAACCATTGACAGACGCCTTGACAGCTAAAGAATTCATGCGTCGTCCAGAAATCAATTATGAAATTGCAACAAGTTTTGTCGGTCCTGCGGAAGAAAAACTGGATAGCAAAGTAGTTGAACTTTTGGAAACTGAAATCAAATACGAAGGTTACATCAACAAAGCACTTGATCAAGTGGCTAAAATGAAACGCATGGAAGAAAAACGCATCCCTGCTAATATTGACTGGGATGATATCGATTCTATTGCGACAGAAGCTCGTCAAAAATTCAAGAAAATTAATCCTGAAACTATCGGACAAGCAAGCCGTATTTCAGGGGTTAACCCAGCTGATATTTCTATCTTGATGGTTTACTTGGAAGGTAAACAAAACCACCATCGTAACCAATAAGATTAAGTATCATTAAAACAAGAAAGCAACCCTTATTAACTGGGGTTGCTTTTCTGCTTTCCTACTATAAATTAAGCCTATTTTATGGTATAATTATAAGCTAAGAGGTTAACCAATGAAAAGATTTCGATTTGCAACTATCCACTTAGTCATGATTGGCCTTATTTTATTTGGCATCTTGGCTATCTGTGTCAAACTTTTTCAGACGGAGTCAGCTATTTTAGCTGCAATCTTTTTAGCGCTTTCTTTACTTGTAGCTTTGCTTTACTACCAAAAAGAAAATTACGAGTTATCGGAACTTGAACAAATTGAATTATTAAACAACCAAACAGAAGTTGGTTTAAAACACTTGTTGGAACAAATGCCAGTAGGGGTTGTTCAGTTTGATCAAGAAACAAATGAGGTAGAATGGTTCAATCCATACGCAGAGCTCATTTTCACTAGTGAAGAAGGAGAGTTTGAGGATGATGTCATTCGTAGAATTATTGGGGCTAAGCGAGAAGGGGACGCCACTCAGACATTTGAGTTAAATGGCAATAAGTACTCATCTTACATCGATTCTTCAACTGGGATTTTCTATTTCTTTGATACATCTATGGGAAATCGTCAGTTGGGGGATGCGGCCTTTTTACGTCCAGTTATTGGGATTATTTCCATCGACAACTATGATGATGTGACAGATGATTTATCAGACGCTGAGATTTCACAAATCAATAGCTTCATCGCCAACTTTATTTCGAATTTTACAAAGTCAAAAAATATTTTTTATCGTCGTGTCAACATGGACCGTTTCTACTTTTTTACAGATTATGCTGTGTTGAGTAGTTTGATTGACGATAAATTTGATGTTTTGGAAGCTTTTCGAAAACAAGCTAAAGAAGAACATAATTTGCCATTAACGCTTAGTATGGGTATTTCTTATGGTGATGACAATCACCAACAAATTGGACAAGTAGCTTTGCAGAATTTGAATACAGCACTTGTTCGTGGTGGTGATCAGGTTGTTATTTGTGAAAACGACGAGCATAAGAAACCATTATATTTTGGTGGTGGCTCAGTATCTACCGTCAAGCGTACACGTACGCGTACACGTGCCATGATGACAGCTATCTCAGACCATATCAAAGGTGTTGACCGTGTCTTTGTGGTTGGTCACCGTAATATTGATATGGATGCTCTTGGTTCAGCTGTAGGGATGCAATTTTTCGCAAGTAATATCAACAAAGAATCTTATGTTGTATACAATCCAGATGAGATGAGTCCTGATATTACGCGTGCTGTTAAAAGATTGCAAGAAGATGCTAAGACACGACTTATTACTATTAAGCAGGCGATGTCAATGATGACAGAACGCTCATTGTTAATTATGGTCGATCATTCTAAGATTGATTTGACCTTATCGCAAAAGCTTTACAATAAGTTTACAGATGTGATTGTTGTAGACCATCATCGTCGTGATGAGAACTTCCCAGAAAATGCTGTTCTCACTTTCATTGAAAGTGGAGCAAGCAGTGCTAGTGAGTTAGTTACAGAATTGATTCAATTCCAGAATGCTAAGAAGCGTTTGAGTAAAATTCAAGCGAGTGTCTTGATGGCAGGTATTATGCTTGATACAAAGAATTTCTCAGCAAGCGTTACAAGTCGAACATTTGATGTTGCAAGTTATCTTCGAGCTCACGGAAGTGATAGTATTGAAATTCAAAATATTTCTCAAACGGATTTTGAGGAATATCGATTGGTTAATGAATTAATCCTTAGAGGCCGAAAAATTTACGATAACATTATCATTGCTAGCGGGCGTGATGGTGTCAATTATAGTAAAGTGGTTGCTAGTAAGGCGGCTGATACCATGCTATCTTTAGCTGGTATTGAGGCGACATTTGTTTTGGTGCAAGTTGCTCCAAATAAAGTTGCTATTTCAGCGCGTAGTCGTAGTAAGATTAATGTTCAGCGCATGATGGAAGAACTCGGTGGTGGTGGTCACTTTACCCTAGCTGCATGTCAGTTGGAAAATATGTCAGTGAGCCAAGCAGAGAGTGCTTTACTTGATGTGATTGAAAATGATTTAAGAGAAAATATGGAGGCAGAGAGATGAAAGTAATTTTTCTAGCAGATGTTAAAGGAAAAGGTAAAAAAGGCGAAATCAAAGAAGTTCCAACAGGATATGCTCAAAACTTTTTGATTAAGAAAAATCTTGCAAAAGAAGCTACTAACCAAGCGATTGGTGAACTAAAAGGTAAACAAAAATCAGAAGAAAAAGCTCAAGCTGAAGTCTTGGCTGAAGCTAAAGCTCTTAAAGCTGAGCTTGAAAAAGAAGAAACTGTTGTTAAGTTTACTGAAAAAGTTGGACCTGATGGACGTACATTTGGTTCAATTACTGCTAAGAAAATTGTTGAAGAATTATCAAAACAATTTGGTCTAAAAATCAACAAACGCGCGATTAATTTGGATCATCCAATTCGTGCAATTGGTTCTGTTGAAGTACCTGTGAAATTACATAAAGAAGTTACTGCTGAAATCAAATTAAATATTAAAGAAGCATAATAATATTTGAGCTTATTAGGGGAGGTGAAAAAATTGGCAGAAGAGCCAGAATTGAGAGTTCAGCCACAGGATTTATTAGCAGAGCAATCTGTCTTAGGTTCTATTTTTATCTCGCCAGATAAACTCATTACTGTTCGTGAATTTGTTAGCCCAGATGACTTTTACAAATACTCGCACCGCGTAATTTTTAAAGCTATGATTACTTTGAGTGATCGTAATGAGGCTATCGATGCAACGACTGTAAGAACGATTCTTGATGACCAAGGAGACTTACAAAATATTGGTGGTTTGTCTTATATTGTTGAATTGGTCAACAGTGTACCGACAAGTGCCAATGCTGAATATTATGCTAAGATTGTTGCTGAAAAAGCAATGTTGCGTAATATCATCTCTAGGTTGACAGAGACTGTAAACCTTGCTTATGAAGGGGCAACTGATTCAGAAGATGTCATTGCGGGGGCTGAAAAAGCACTTATTGAAATTAATGAGCACAGCAACCGTAGTGGTTTCCGTAAGATTTCGGATGTCTTGAAAGTTAACTACGAAAACTTGGAAATTCGTTCACGTCAAACGAGTGATGTTACTGGTTTACCAACAGGATTTCGTGATTTGGATAAGATTACGACAGGTTTACATCCAGATCAGTTAGTTATTCTAGCTGCCCGTCCAGCCGTCGGGAAAACAGCCTTTGCTTTGAACATTGCTCAAAATGTTGGGACTAAGCAAAATAGACCTGTAGCTATCTTCTCTCTGGAAATGGGTGCTGAAAGTTTGGTTGACCGTATGTTGGCTGCTGAAGGGATGGTTGATTCTCACAACCTTAGAACTGGTCAGCTAACCGATCAAGAATGGAATAACATTACCATTGCTCAGGGAGCTTTGGCTGATGCACCAATCTATATTGACGATACGCCTGGTATCAAGATTACTGAAATTCGTGCACGTGCCCGCAAGTTGTCTCAAGAGGTCGAAGGTGGTCTTGGTTTGATTGTAATTGACTATCTTCAGTTGATTACAGGGATACGTCCTGAGAACCGTCAACAAGAGGTTTCTGATATTTCTCGTCAATTGAAGATTTTGGCTAAGGAATTGAAGGTTCCTGTTATTGCCTTGAGTCAGTTGTCTCGTGGTGTTGAACAACGTCAAGATAAACGACCAGTTTTGTCAGATATTCGTGAATCTGGATCTATCGAGCAGGATGCGGATATTGTAGCTTTCTTATACCGTGATGATTATTATCGTCGTGAAGGTGAAGAAAGCGATGATGCTGTTGAGGATAATACGATTGAAGTTATCTTAGAGAAAAACCGTTCAGGTGCGCGTGGAACGGTGAAATTAATCTTTCAAAAGGAATATAATAAATTCTCTAGTATTGCGCAATTTGAAGAGCGTTAAGCAAAAAAACTTTTATAAGGAGCAAACGATAAGATGAGTGATGCATTTGCAGATGTAGCAAAAATGAAAAAAATCAAAGAAGATATTAAAGCCCACGAAGGTCAATTGGTTGAATTGACACTCGAAAATGGTCGTAAACGCGAAAAAAATAAAATTGGTCGTTTGACTGAAGTTTACCCATCATTGTTTATCGTTGAATACAATGAAAACTCTGATGTTCCAGGTGCGATTAATAATTCATACGTTGAATCATACACTTATTCAGACATTTTAACTGAAAAAACATTGATTCGTTATTTTGATTAATTTTATCTAAGAATTAACATACAAAAGGCTTTACAGAGCCTTTTTTTTATGTTAAACTAAATTCCGTGTGAAATAATAGCGGGAGAGTATGAAGCTCGTCAACAGTTGGCTCTTCTATAGTTTTTCTTTCTATAGAAAAGCTTCTAGAAGTCGGAAAAGTAATCTTGGCTGTTTAGATGAAAGTCACCTGCACGAATCAGGATTCTCTAAATTGTTATTTCCTACAAAATTTTTATTTTATAGGAGGACATTTTAAATGTCACGTTATACAGGTCCATCATGGAAACAATCTCGTCGCCTTGGCTTGTCTCTTACAGGTTCAGGTAAAGAATTAGCACGTCGTAACTACGTGCCAGGTCAACACGGTCCTAACAACCGTAGCAAACTTTCTGAATACGGTTTGCAATTGGCTGAAAAACAAAAACTTCGTTTCACTTACGGTGTAGGTGAAAAACAATTCCGTAACTTGTTCGTACAAGCTACTAAAGTTAAAGGTGGAACTCTTGGTTTCAACTTTATGGTTCTTTTGGAACGTCGTCTTGACAACGTTGTTTACCGTCTAGGTCTTGCAACTACTCGTCGTCAAGCTCGTCAATTCGTTAACCACGGTCACATCCTTGTTGATGGTAAACGTGTTGATATCCCTTCATATCGCGTAACTCCAGGTCAAGTTATCTCAGTTCGCGAAAAATCAGCTAAAGTACCTGCTATCCTTGAAGCTGTTGAAGCTACTCTTGGGCGTCCAGCATTCGTATCATTCGACGCTGAAAAACTTGAAGGTTCATTGACTCGTCTTCCAGAACGCGACGAAATCAACCCAGAAATCAACGAAGCTCTTATCGTTGAATACTACAACAAAATGCTTTAATTCACTGTTTATTGAAGTATTTAAAACCACGGTTTTCCGTGGTTTTTTGTTTTCTTATTGAATATAAAAAAGCCACCTTTATGGTGGTTTCTGTTAAAGCGGCAAAAGTTTCAGGATGAGATTAGTCATTTGGCATGGTGATTCTTTTTTACCTTTAGCAATCCAGGATTGGCAAAGGCCGAAAAAGGCATAGGCGAAGTAAATACTGCTGTATTCTCTCTCAACAGGACTTAATTCATCACGGCCAAAACGGTCTTGTAAATCAGTATTAATGAAAATACGTACTTTATTAGTGATAAAAGCTTGGAATTCACGAGTTCCGTTAGCTGAAATCAAGGCAGATAAGAGCTGCTCACGTTTTAGAAATTCAAAAATTTCTAAAAAGGCTTGAGCTTTATTATCTTCGTGCTTTTCAAAAATGTATTCAACCTGATTAAAGAGCGTTTGTTGGCAAGAATCAATCAACTCAAATTTATCCTTGTAATGAGTGTAGAAGCTAGAACGGCTAATACCAGCTTCTTTAGCCAACTTAATCGTTGTAATATCATCAAAACTTTCTGTTTTTAGGAGGCTAACCATAGCTTCTTGAATAGCCCTCTTAGTGTTTGCTTTGCGGTTGTCATGTGCCATAAACAATTTCTTTTGAACACTTTTAGACAGAGTGTCCAAAATCTCCTTCTTTTGTCTTGAAATTATTTCATATCCTTGTATAATATATTTTATCATAATTTTTGAACAGTGTGTCTAAATTAGGAGAAAATATGTTAGAAGAATTAAAAGCACTTATTAAAAGTCCCAAACTTTGGGTAACAATGATTGGGGTTGCGCTTATTCCAGCTCTTTATAACTTGTCATTCTTAGGCTCTATGTGGGACCCTTATGGGAATGTAGAGAATTTGCCAGTGGCAGTTGTTAACGAGGATAAGTCAGCAACGCTAAATGATAAAACATTGACAATCGGTGATGACATGGTAGACAGTATGTCTAAAAATAAAGCCCTTGATTATCACTTTGTCAGCCAGAAAAAAGCTGATAAAGGTTTAAAGGATGGCGATTACTACATGGTTATCACATTACCAGAAGATTTGTCAGAGAAAGCCTCTAGCTTATTAACGGATAATCCGAAGAAATTAAACATTAAGTATCAAACAACAGCTGGACGTAGCTTTGTCGCTTCTAAAATGAGCGAATCTGCGATGACCAAGCTTAAAGATACTGTTTCTGAAAATATCACAGAAACTTATACAAAAGCTGTATTCAAGAGCATGTCTAGTTTACAAGATGGTTTACAAGAAGCAAGTGACGGTGGCAATGAATTGCTCTCGGGAAGCCAACAGCTTGAATCTGGTAGTCAAACCATTACAGATAATCTCAACACAGCAGCATCAGGCAGCCAAACTTTAGCAGACGGAACAGCAACACTTTCAAGCGGCTTGACAACTTATACAAATGGAGTATCCACTTTGGCGAGTGGTGCAAATGAATTAAATAGTAACTCAGTGGCTCTTATCAGTGGTATCGCTCAGCTAAAAGAAAGTTCTACACAAGTACAACGACTAGTTGATGGGGCTAATAGTTTAACAGATGGTTTACAGCAACTGGCAACCTCTACAACACTTTCAGCAGAAGAATCTGCAAATATTCAGTCATTAATTTCAGGTTTACCTCAATTAAATGCTGGAATTCAACAATTAAATGCTTCAGTTTCTGAGATTTCTACTAATGTTGGTATCACACAAATTTCGACTGTTTTAAGTGATATTGCTTCACAAGCTCAGGGAATTTTGAAGGCAGAAGAAAAGGATAGTTCAGACAGATTAGCTGCTATTCAAGCAACAGCTGCTTACCAAAGTTTAGATGCAAGTCAGCAGGCTGAACTGGTTAATGCATTAAATACTTCAGGAAACAGTGTTAGTCAACAAGCACAGCAAATTTTAACAGATGTTCAAACAATGAAGGCTTCTTTAACAGCGTTATCACCTTTATCAAGTAAGGTAACCGAATTGCAGGCGGGAGTTTCACAAATTGCAAGCCAATCAAATATTGCTTTACCTGGATCTGTTGCAGCTTTAACAAAATTATCTGCTGGTTTAACTAAGGTTAATACAGTTACCACTACACAACTTGTTCCTGGAAGTAGTCAAATCGCTTCAGGAGTCTCAACGCTTAACACAAAATTAAGTAGTGGTGCAAATGAATTGTTGACAGGGGCAACAACCTATACAAACGCTGTCTCGCAAATCGCTTCTGGTGCTAACCAATTGGTTGCTAATAATACTCAGCTAACAAGTGGTGCTTCTCAATTGCAATCTGGTGCAGAAGCATTAGCTTCTGGTTCAAGTCAGTTAGCTGCTGGCAGTGGCACATTGACAAGTGGCTTGACAACCTTGACAAGCGGTCTTTCAACATTGTCCTCTTCACTTACAGATGCAAGTAAGCAATTATCACTTGTTTCTGTAACAAATAAGAACGCCAAGTTGGTTTCCAATCCTGTATCAACAAAAGAAACAGACAATGATAACGTGAAAGTAAATGGTATTGGTATGGCACCTTACATGATTGCGGTATCACTTATGGTAGTTGCCCTTTCAACGAACGTTATCTTTGCCAGCTCATTGTCAGGACGCCCAGTGAAAAATCGTTTTGAATGGGCCAAACAAAAACTCTTTATTAATGGATTGATTTCAACTGTTGGTTCATTAGTATTGTATGGTGCTATTCAATTCCTTGGATTTGAGGCCAACTATGAATGGAGAACAATCTTCCTTATCATCTTAGGTGGTTGGACATTAATGGCTCTTGTAACGGCTCTAGTTGGTTGGGATAATCGTTACGGTTCATTCCTTTCGCTTGTTATGTTATTACTTCAAGTCGGTTCTGCAGGTGGTTCATATCCAATCGAGCTTAGTCCTAAGTTCTTCCAAGTTGTTCACCCATATATGCCAATGACTTACATTGTAACAGGTTTACGTCAAACCATTTCGATGACAGGTTCAATTGGTACACAAGTCGGTGTTCTTTCAGCATTCCTTGTTGCTTTCATGATATTTGGACTTATCATTTACAGACAACCAAAAACAGGAAATTAAGATTACTAGATTGAGGAAAACGTTCATTTTGGACAATTTCTTCAATCTTTTTTTGCTGTAAACGATGTTCTCAGTTTTTACAATCAGATTATTTGAAAAACGAAGGAAACTTTTATACACTTAAAGAGTTAACTAGAGAATGCTGATTAAGACAGCCTTTTTTTACAATATATTTACAGCGATGTAAATAATTAATTTGCTATTTAGATTGAGAAAACGATGTCACTTATTACTATTATTTTGTCATTATTGGTTGCTTTGGAACATTTTTATATTATGTATTTAGAAACAGTTGCAACACAATCACCTGCGACAGCGCGTGTTTTTGGACTACCGCAAGAAGAGTTAAAACGTGAGTCTGTAAGTATTTTATTTAAAAATCAAGGTGTTTACAATGGCTTGATTGCGGTATTTTTACTTTACGGTATCTTTACAGAAAATATTAGTATTGTGGTTATTTTTCTTTTGAACGTTATTTTGTCAGCAATTTATGGTAGCTTGACGGCTGATAAAAAAATCATACTTAAGCAAGGTGGCCTAGCTATTTTAGCTTTGTTAACATTTTTATTTTAATAAAATAAAAGGTATCGCATTGTGACCTGCACCCCAAAAGTTAGACAGAAAAAAATCTAACAATTGGGGTGTTTTTGTATGAAATTAAGTTATGAAGATAAACTCGAAATATATCAGTTAAGACAGGACAGCCTTTTCTAGTCTTATATTAGTCGAAAGTACGGTGTGTGTCTCTCCAATCTTAAATACATGGTACGGCTTATGGAGAGACATGGCGTTGAAGTGGTTAGAAAAGGTAAAAATAACTATTATTCTCCAGACTTAGAGCAGGAAATCATTAATAAAGTTCTTATTGAAGGCCAATCTCAGCTCACTGTATCGCTTGATTATGCTCTTCCCCACCAGTGTCTATACTCACAAATTGGATAGCACAATACAAGAAAAACAGGTATACTATTGTTGAGAAAACAAGAGGGAGACCAAGTAAGATGGGACGTAAACCCAAGAAAAATGGGAAGAGATAACTGAACTAGAACGTGTTTTTGAAGAGAATGAACGTTTTAGAACGGAGAATGCTTATCTAAAAAAGTTGAGAGAATTATGCTTGAGGGACGAGGCCTTACAGCGCAAAAGGCGGAGACAGTTAGAGAACTGGTCTCAGGAGGATTTCGATTAGACCTCTTACTGAAAACCGCTAAGCTAGCTCGCTCTACCAACTATTATCAGTTGAAACGGTTTAATAGAGCTAATAAAGATGAGAAAGTCAAAGAGATGATTCAAACCATTTACGTTGACTATAAGGGTAACTATGGTTACCGTCGTATTCATTTAGAACTAAGAAATCGTGGATTTGTTATCAATCATAAGAAGGTTCAACGGTTAATGACAGTCATGGGACTCGCTACTCGTACTCGTTGTAAGCGTAAATACTCGTCTTACAAGGGAGAGATTGGGGAAAGAGCTGATAAACTAATTCAACTTCAGTTTGAAGAGACTAAGCCTTATGAGAAATGTTATACAGATTTCACTGAATTCGCTCTACCAAACATTAAGGAGAAGCTCTACTTATCTCCTATTCTTGATGACTACAATAGTGAGATTATTGACTTTACCTTATCACGCTCACCTGATTTAAAACAGGTCCAAACCATGCTTAAAAAAGCCTTTCCAGCTGACTCTTACAGATGGACTATTCTTCACAGCGATCAATGGTGGCAATATCAACATGAGTCTTATCATGATTTTTTGGCATCCAAGGGAATCCGTCCGTCTATGTCTAGGAAAGAGAATAGCCCAGATAATGGGATAATAGAGTCTTTCTTTGGCATCTTAAAATCTGAGATGTTTTACGGTTATGAAAAGACTCTTAAGTCGCTTGACAAGCTGGAACAAGCCATTACAGATTATATTTTTTATTAAAATAATAAACGTATCAAGGCAAAATTAAAAGGACTCAGTCCTGTGCAATACAGAACTAAATCCTTATCATAATTAAGTGTCCAACTTTTGGGGGTCAGTACATATCAAATTAAACTAAAGAAAGCTGATTTTTCACCTGAGTAATAATGTAATGTTAGGGATTTGTCATAGTTTTTGGTGTTGTTTTAAAAGTGAGTAGTTAGGAGTAAAACAACCTTAAATTTCTTGTAGAGTAATTTCCATGTTTTAAGTGAAAAATCAATCGATTTTAGAATTATTTATCGTCTTTTTTAACCATATTTTTAACGCCTTCAATACCCCCTTCAACAGCCTCTTTGGTATCTTCGGCAACTTCTTTAACTTTTGAAACTACTTTTTCAGCAGCTCCTTCTTTTTCAGTTTTTTTATCATCAGTTACTTTTCCGATACCTTCTTTAATAGTACCTTTAGCTTGATTAAATTTTTCTTCTACTGACATAGTGTTATCCTCCATTGGGAAATTAGATTATTGAAAATGAACGTTTTTAAACTTTTTTAGGCATAAAAGAATTTAGTGAACTCTTGGTTCTGCTTTAGCTGTCGCTTCAGAGACAGTTCCAACACCTTCACTAACTTTTTCCTTTGCAGCTGAGAAGCCATCACTCAATCCCTCTTTTGCGCTTTCAAACTTATCGGAAGTAAATTTACTTGTTGATTCAACAACTCCAGTTGCTCGATCTTGCAGGCTTACTGAGTCTGCTTCATGTTGCTCTTTAGTCTTGATATCAACAACATCTACATTAACTTCAACTACTTCCAAATTAGTCATATTAGAAATTTCTGAAACAACAATCTCTTTGATTTTCTTGTATAATTCAGGAATATTCTTTTGATATTCGACAATTACGTTCAAATCAACAGCAACTTGCTTTTTACCGACTTCCACATTGACTCCGCTTGCAACGTTATCAGTATTGATAAGTTTTCCAGTTAGTTTTGAGAAAAAGCCGCCATCAATATCCAGTAAACCTGGAACATTTTCTAAAGAAAGACCAATAATTTTTTGAATGACTTTATCTTCATAGGTCAATTCGCCTTTTACTTCTTTTACTTCTTTTACTTTTTGTTCTACATTTGACATATAAATCACCTTTACTATTTAAATAATTGTTTTTGTTGAATATAATATCCAATTCCAACTCCTAGAGTGGCGCAAATCAAGACAAATAAAGTCTTAAAAAAACCATAGGATAGGATGAAGCACGCTAAGATAGCACCCGCCAATCCGGAAAGAAATAGATATTGGTATTTTTTAAACCATTCCATTTTTTTACTTCCTTACTTTACACGACTAACAGTTTTTTTACGTGGTGGTTTAGGCTTGTATTCTTTTACAGAAATATACAGTTTTACACGATGATTCATTCCAAAAAACTGTTTCAATCCATCAGCTATCTCATCTTTAATTATTTGAGTTCGTTTAATAATGTTGTCTGATGGAAGCATTTGTCCTTCTACGTGAACTAAACATTTATTCTTACGACAGTCTACCTTAATAGTAGGATCCTTTATAAAATTGTGATTAGCAACCACACAACGTACAAATCCTTCAATAGCTGAATTTTTTAATTTTAGGTTCCCATCGACATCAGGTAACTGAATCTCTAAATATTGTTTAGGATAAAAGAGTGTAACAAGCATTAGAAACAACACTACAGCTGAAAGTACTAGAGCACCCCAGAAAATATATCTTGAAAGATAAAATTCTAAAAAGGAATTTTTATTCCAACCAACTAAATGAAGTCCTAAGCCACTGAATTTAAGATAATCTAGTAAAATAGGAATCAAAATTGTCAAGATTATAATACATAAAATAAGGTAAAATATTTTTTTGTTTTTTGACATATTGAATCCTTTCATCAATAGAATTTGAATTTTAATCTATTCCTGTCAAGAAAGGTTCAAGTTCAATCTTTTCTCCCTAGGAAAAATGATACTACTGAAACAACAATAACCGCTCCTAAGATTGATGGAATTAATGCCATTCCAGCTAGACTAGGTCCCCATGCACCGAAAAGTGATTGTCCAACAGATGAACCGACTAAACCTGCAATAATATTAGCGATTATTCCCATGGAATCTCCCTTTTTAGTGATTCCACCTGCAATAAGACCGATAAGTCCTCCTACGATAATAGCCCAAAGCATAATGTCTTCCCCTTTCTAAATTGTGGAAAGTTAGATTATTTGGAAAATCAAATAATCTAAAGAGTTATATTTTAGCTAAAACATTTTTATATTAATCTTAACAATCATAAGATTAATGTTAGATATACCTGTTGACAACAGTATAAGTCAACCAAAATGATAAGTCAATTAAAATGTTTTCGTTTACAAAAAAAAATAGAATAAAAAGCATCAATCGCTTTTGCAAATGATTGCATAGATTTATAAGTATTTTATGTTATGATTCTTGTAGTTTTTTGAACAGTTTTGTAAATACTCTAAATATATAGTTATTATTATCAGACCATTCTGATAATTAAATGATTCATCAATAAAACATTTGATTATGTTGGTATATCCATAAGATTTTTAGTTAATTAAAACGTTAAAAAAACTCCCTAAGAAGCGAGAGTGACGAAAGTGGAAATAAAATGTATAATTGAAATATATAAACAATTACATACTTTTTCTTTATGAAGTATCATCCAATGAAAAGCCTAAATCATACACAGGATACTGTGTTATTTTCAGTAGGAGTTTAAAATTCAAAAAGCAGATAATTATGGATATTAGAGAAACATTGAATCGTCAGGATTACACTAAATTAGACGAATTTAGTAAACAGCTTGAGGGTTTTGAACGACTCTTTGCAGACAAAGATTTGCTTGAAATGCGTTAGGAATTGGCCAAAATTAATAAGGATGAGGCGTTGGTTTATGCTCATAAGTTAATGGATATAAAATTGGTTTTATGGATGCATTACCCCTATGGGATTCTGAACCAGATTTGCAAGCTTTCAAAGAATTGTTTGAGAAGTGGTGGATTAATTATGAATTTGATCAACGTATCAATGCACTACTTGGTCATTATCCTTATACCAATTTTGAGGAGAGAATTGATTATGAATTGAAAGAAGAATATGGAACAAGCTCTCGTAAAGAAGTTGCAAAAATAATGATTGACGATTTAGAAACATCATCAGAGGATGAAGCTAAAAAGTTATTTCTTCAGGAAATCCTTTCCTTACAAAAGAGATCAAATGATACCGATTAACTTCTTAAAAAGTGACTATACTAACAAAGAGGGAGTACTGTTATGGAAAAAATTTTGAAGGATGATAAACTTCATTCTTTAATTGAATTTAGGGAAAAAATCTATGAGGATTTAGAATTATCAAAAAGTGACTTAACCACTTTATTGTGTGCGATGTTGATTGCATCTATTGGTTTGAATATGAATTCTATTCCAACAATCATAGGGGCAATGTTGATTTCTCCATTGATGACACCTATCCTTGGAGTAGGTTTTGCGTTAGCAATATTAGATACAGAACTTCTCAAAAAATCGTTTAAAGTTCTTTTTATTCAAGTTGCAGTAAGCCTTTTAGCCTCTACACTTTATTTTTTACTTTCGCCCATTTCTTACGCAAGTACGGAAATTATTGCTAGAACTTCGCCCACAATTTGGGACGTTGTAATCGCATTCGTCGGTGGATTAGCCGGCATTATTGGAGCACGAAAGAAAGAAGCTAATAACATTGTTCCTGGTGTCGCCATTGCAACTGCTCTTATGCCACCCGTTTGTACCGTGGGGTATTCTATTGCCACAGGAAATCTTGAGTATATGATAGGGGCGTCATATTTGTTCTCCATTAACTGCAGTTTTATTATGATTGCTACATATATCGGCACTAATGTGATGATGGTTAAAAATCCTTATTTTAAACATAATCGTGAAGCCTCTAAAATGCGAAAAATATTAATTTTAGTCTCGCTTGTTCTTATTATTCCAAGTTTGGCTTCTGCAACTACCTTAGTTAGAGATACACTAATCAATGAGTCTATCAATAATTATCTATCTGATCAATTTGAAAACCATACTATTTTGAAAAAGAAATATAGTAAAGAAAACAATACACTAAAGCTAACCATTTCAGGTAAGTATCTTTCAGAATCTGAGTTACAAAGTATCATTAACAAACAAAATGAATATGGTTTGAAAAATATCTCGATTCAGGTTTCACAATTAACAAATGATAGATTAACTGAAAAAGAATTAGTCGACTACATCATTCAATATAAAAATGATGATGATCTTCAACAAATAGAAAAGGATAAGTATAAAGAATCCTCAAATAACAACAAGTAATGTGAGATATTAATTTGATAAGCATAAGAAATCGTTGAAAAGTATTGTCACTAGTAGTCCATAGGAGAAAATATCAATGAAAAAAGTAATGATAATTATTAATCCAACTTCTGGAGGAGAAACAGCATTAGATTATAAAGAGAGCCTGGAGAATAAGGCTAAAAAGTATTTTGATTATGTTGAAACTAAGATTACGCAAAAAGCCAAAGATGCAACTCAATTTGCTGAAAGGGCCTCTCAAGAAAAATATGATGCAGTAATTGTTTTTGGTGGGGACGGTACTGTAAATGAGGTTATTTCAGGGATTGCTGAAAAAAATCACATTCCAAAACTTGGTATTATTCCTGGTGGAACTGGTAATCTAATCACAAAGCTTTTAGAGATCAACCAAAGTATTGATCAAGCGATAGAAGAACTTGATTTCAATTTTACTAAAACCATTGATATTGGAAAAGCTAATCAAAATTATTTTGGCTATATTTTTAGTGTTGGATCTTTACCAGAAGCTATTCATAACGTTAATATTGAAGATAAAACAAAGTACGGTATCTTTGCATATGCAATCAATACGATGAAGTCCGTTGTGGAAGACGATGTATTTAATGTTCGTATTGAAAGCGAAAATGGCAATTATGAAGGTGAAGCTAGTCAGGTCTTAGTTCTTCTATCTAATTACTATGCAGACAAAAAACTATTTGATGAAAATACAGATGGATATGGAAATATCTTGATTTTAAAAGATGCAACTATCATTTCTAAACTATCGACTATCCCAGATTTGTTAAAAGGGGATCTAGTAGGTAACGATAATATCGAATATATCAAAGCGCGTAATATTAGGATTTCTTCAGAGGTTAAGTTAGAGTCAGATGTTGATGGAGATAAGTCGGATAATCTTCCAGTAGATATAAAAATACTAGGGAACCATATCGAAGTGTTTTCAGGCATGAAAGAATAGAGTATTAATATTGATAATTAGACATTAGTTCTATTTAATTAATCTAAGGAAGGGTATTTATGACAAAGGGAATACTAATTAAAGCTCCAGATCTTTTTACAGTTGACGAACAGTTAGAAATTTAAGAACGATTAAAAAGTAATGATATTGAAGTTGCTTTCCTTAGGGATGATCAGATTCAAGCTTCGTTTTATTCTTTTATTGAGATATTGGTTAATAATGACTTTTTAAATGAACTTAAAATAGCTCTATGTGTAGATATTTTGAAAGATATTATTAAGATTATTTCTAAAATAAAAAAAGAACGTAGTGATACTTGATGCTAAACAAAATGAAAAACCTGTTAAACTGACCATTAAATCTAATACCGATAAAGGAACAATATATCTAGAAGTGCCATGCGATATTCCTAACTATGGACTACAAGAGTCCATAGAAAAAATTATCGAAGCAAAATGTATTCTCGATAACAATAGCAATGAAGGTCTAAATGATTTGTATATTGTTGAAGATAAATCTGGAAATTTGTCAATTATGACATTAACCGAGTATATTAATTACAGGAAAAGTATTAGATAAGATATAATTACTATTATTTAATCATGATTAAGTTGACTTGGCTCAGTATGAACAGAAATCAATTAAGAAAAAGATAGAGTTTGAATTGAAATACCGTGCAATATATCTTATTTGGCAAAAAGAAAAAACGCTTGAAAATTGAACCGTACCCCAAAAGTTAGACACAAAATCTAACGATTGGGGTGCTTTTTGTATGAAATTAACTTATGAAGATAAACTAGGCATCTATAAACTCAGAAAAGAAGTAAGCGCATATAATTTCCCAGAGCCACTATTGCCAGCAATAGCTAGAGATGTCAATTTGTTAAATTTTAGAGTGAGATTTTTCATAATTGGAAGGATATCTTTTTCTTGCTTTTTTGAAAATTCCTCTAAATCTGAGATGATAAGACGTTCGGAAACTCCTTTTTTCCACGGAAAGAAGAGACCACGCTGAACGTGAATATCATCTGTATCAAGCGCCATAAAATAGGCTGAATTTTGCTTTAATAGGGTATAACGTGGATAAAGAGCAGCATTAGCGATTAGAAAAATTTTCTGATAAAGGTCATCATCAATGATATAGCCTGCTGGTAAGCGAGGAATAAACAGAAAGCCATTAGACATAATTTTAATATCAAAACTGTTTGTATAACTTGTTTCCCCCTGCATGAGAGCTCCAAGTCCCATATCGAGACTTTGGAGCAGATACTGGGATATCTCCTTGCTGGCCATTATTTTATCTCCTTGATACCACTTGCACGGAAATAGACATTATAGCCCACTTCACAGGCTTCCAATTTATCAAACTCTACCATTGCCATATAAGCTGGAAGCACCACTTCAGATTCAAATTTCACTTGAAATGGCGGTAGTCCCTTTTGAGAAAACCAAGATTTGTAGGCGATGATTTCGCGGGTTGGTTGTCCATTTTCAAATCTAATTTGTTGTTCAAGTTCAGTACTTAAGAAATAGATTGCTTGCTTGTTGTCAATATAATTATTGGCGGTATTAGAAGAATATCCAATTTTTCGGTTATTTGTTTTCATAATTTTTACCTCGTAAATTTTCTTGTCTTAGCTAAGAATACTTTTAGTTTATCTGGTTTTGACAAAATAGACTGTCAGAATTTCTGACAGTCTATTTTCATAATTGTGATATGAGTTAGCTACACATAAGGAAGTTCCATTGATAGAAATTTGATAATTGGAGTATAATATCAGTACTGATGTTTAAAAATAGTATTTGTTGAAATGTATATTTTATAGTGATTACTAATGTAAAAAGTAGTGTCATGAAAGAGTTCTGAAAAGCTATTAGAAAGGATAATATGAAATTTAAAGATTATAGTTGGGATAAGGAGTTTAAAATAAAAGGTTATTTTTCAGAATCTCCTGATGATATTGCAAACAAGAATAACTTAAGTGGTATTTTACATTATTCGCCAAGAGAAATTGTACTAGAATTATTTGGTGAGTTTGAAGAAGAGGGAAACCCATTCGGTTTTAGTAAGTATTTGGAAAAAATATATGGATTTTCAAATAATGGTGAAGTTTTAATTTTAAATACTTATGGTGAACCAATGTCCAACTTATCATATCCAGGATTTCCTATAACTAAATATAGGGTGAAGAATTTTAAAATTTATAAAGTCTTTTATCAAGAACTTGAAAATTTTGATGGTAGTTCGAAAGCTTTCAAAGATTTGCTTAATAAATTGAATCGTGAAGAAATCGATATGTATAAATTTAGTTTCGAACATATTGAGGAATGGATTGATAAATCATTGGTGACTATCAAATCTAGTGAAAACAAAACTGTTTTTGAAAGTGCAGTAGATGAATATCAATCAACAAATGTGTTAATAGAATCCTTGAAAATGAATTTTGAAGATACAGCGACTTTACATTCTTCATTTACAACTAAATTTTTTAGAAGTGACTATTTTATCAAACTTACCTCAGCTGATTCAGATAGAAGATGTTTTGATGAATATTACCAAGCTTCGCGTAAATTTAAAGATTTTATTGAGATTTTATCAAATATACCATTATCTTTTACTAATATTGGATTTCTTGTTCATTACAAAATGGTAGAAGATAAACGGTTACCGCTTATAACAGGAAAATTCTTTGTGCAGCATGACAGAAAGTTAAAAAAATGGAAAATAAATTCTCAGCAAGATATTTCTTTGAGGAAATTAGGAGGTAATTTTGAACAAATTTTAAATCAATGGTTTGATAAATCCGAGGAACTTGAATTTATAGTAAGACAATTTTCAAAGAATCTTCATGGTAATTTATACTTGGAAGATCAACTAGTTGATACTATTAGGAATTTAGAAGTTTACTCTAGGAATTTTAAAAACTTTGAAATTCCACAATGTTTATCTGATGATGAAGAAATGGCTAGACAATCTTTGATTGATTTTATAAATACACATATTTTAGAAGAATTTGGAAAAAAATTTAGAGGTAGGCTAAAAACTAAAAAAAAGGAGCCAAGGCTTGCTGAACGTTTGAAAAATTTATTTGATTCAATAGATGAAGTTAATCAAGATAAAATTTTTTCAGATAGAGATAAAGAACTACTAATAAAAAAATTAGTTGATACACGTAATTATTTTACTCACGGAGATTCAAAAGAAAAATATTCAGAATTAATTACAGATATTAATGAAATGTATGAAACCAAATTACTTCTTCAAGAAGTTTTGAGATATTATATCTATCAAGAATTGGAGATGGAATATGACTGTCAAGACTACTAAAGATATTATATTTCAATGAATTTCACAGTTGTGATATTAAGCAAGCAAACTCAGAAAATCAATCAGCTATTTTTTCAGCAACTTCGTAAGAAGTTTCTTCTTCTAAAAAATCAGGGAAAAAATTTGAAAGAGAAGTGAGAAATATTTTTTTGTGAGATTGAATAAAATTTTGAATATTTTTTTCAGAAAATCCGTCGATTTTTTGACTTAAATTTTGTCGTAAAAACGTGTTATTAAAGTTAGAGTCTATTAAAATAAGTGTCACTAATTGAATTAGCAACTTAATTTTAAAAGAATCATCTTGTATAAAAAAGAATCTTTGGTGTGCGATAATTAAGCGTTTCTTGAAAAGCAAGAGCAGCATTGTAAGTTATGTTTCGATTACCATTTAAAATTTGACAAACCGATGTTTCAGAAAGCAATACAGTCTCTTCATCAGTATCAGTGTAACAAATCTGATTTTGCAAAATATTCGCTTCTTTTAACTTATTTTTAATTGTTTTACCTAAAATTTTACAGTAAATTGATGCTATTAATTTTGTATATGTCATTTTTGTCCTGTTCTTGTTCAAAGAACAGAAAGAAACGAAAGCAGCACAAAAAGCGCACCAAACAAGTGATAAAAACTTTTTAGATACAGCTGTTTTTGCATATAACTGTATTTTGTTTCAATCTGTTCATTTGATGCGCATCAATTTTAACTAAAAAAATAAAATTACAAGATTTAAATCTTGCCACTTTAATTATATGAATTTCAATTGAAAAAAGATAGCGAATTTTCCTATGATAGATTTTTTGAATTTCTAACGTTTCAAAAGCTGATATAAAGGGTTTCGTCTATCTTTTTATAAATCTATTAAAAGCAGTTACATTAGTGATAAAATAATAAGTAAGATAAAATTTAGAGAATGAGGTTATTAGTGTAGTGGATGATGCTAAATGGGGAGTTGAAACAATTCAAGCAGCGGTTGTGTTGAACAATTTTGTTAAGAATGAAGAAGATTCCAATTACTAGTTGTTTTTATTGGAGTTTCTTAATCGTTCTAAATATTTTCAAGGGAAATCGAAGTATAATTTATATCAAAAGCCAGTCAAGGAAAGTAATGGAGAATGTGATGCCATCTCTATTGAGTATAGTATAGATTTTAAGTTATTAGTTTCACCATCTTGTTGTAAAGCGTTGAGATTAACAAGTAATTCAATTAAAAAAACTATAATGGGTATTGGTTATGGTAATGCAAGAACGAGAGAAAGTCAGAAAATGACTTGGCTTCATAATTTATTTAAAGATAAGAAATTAAATGATTTACTTTTGATACGTAACGAAGAAGAAAATATAAGTTCTGAAGATATCCATGACTATGATATCCTTAATACATTAAAAACGATGGAAACCCAAAAGAATTTATTATTATTTTTCCCATTTCGTTTTTATACTGATGAAGCAATAGCATTTGATAAAATGTTAAAGATAATTAACAAGAATTTGCAGTATTGGTTTGGAACATTAGCAGAATATAGGGAATTGTTTGGCACAGATTTTGAGGCATATCTATTAACTGAATATGACAATCACTTTTTGTTGTATTTGTTTTCTTCAAGTGGTTTTGAATTATTAGAAGTTTTGATGATTCTCAACTACCTACTTATCAAAAGTTATTAGATTATGCGGATCCACTAAGACATATTCTATTAGATTAGTGAAGGTTGAAAAAAGTACTAAATTACTTTATATGCTGTATCTTTCAAATAAAAAACACCCTAGCATTATTGCTAGGGTGTTTTTGAATATTCAAATTTCTAATTTTATTTCACAAAAAATGTAGTCATTTGGTTGATTTTTAATGCAATATACTGAAATTAAAAAAATCAATAATCGCATAAAATCAAGGTTTTAAACGTCAACTGACGTGTAATGACCTATTTATTTAACTTCAGTAAAGATTACGTGTTTACGCAATTTTGGTGAGTATTTTTTCAATTGAAGACGGTCTGGAGTGTTACGTTTGTTTTTTGAAGTAAGGTACAAGCGTTCACCAGATTCTTTGTGTTCAAGTGTAATATTTACGCGCATGGTATCTCCCTTCTATTATTTAGCTGCCTTAGCGATTTTACGTCCTTTGTAGTATCCTTTAAGTGATACACGGTGAGAACGTGAGTAATCTCCAGTAGTTTCGTCAAATTTAACTGATGGAGCAGTCAATTTGTAGTGTGTACGACGTTTGTTTTTCTTCGCTTTTGAAGTGTGACGTGCAGGTACTGCCATGTTTTATTTCCTCCGATAATATTTTTAATTTGTTCTTGATTTTGAATCAACTTTAACATAATAACATATCTTTTTTGTAAAGTAAAGTTACTTGACAAAAAAATTGAAAAAGTTGGCAATTTAACGTTTTCAGGCGAGTTTGGATTTAATAAAATACGAAAAATAAATAGTCCCTTCTTCTTTAGCTGCCCTTTTTATGATAAAATAAAGAGTGATTGAATAGCTACAATAGTAGAAAGGAATTAATGGGCTGAATTTGCAAAAATTTGGTGCCGGTATATCTTATTTATGAAATTACAAAAACCTAAAGGAACACAAGATATTTTACCTAGCGAAAGCGCTAAATGGCAATATATCGAAGCTGTTGCACGTGAAACCTTCAAAAAATATAACTACAGTGAAATTCGTACACCAATGTTCGAACATTATGAAGTTATCAGTCGTTCAGTCGGTGATACAACTGATATCGTAACAAAAGAAATGTATGATTTCCATGATAAAGGTGACCGCCATATCACTTTGCGTCCAGAAGGAACAGCGCCAGTGGTTCGTTCTTTTGTGGAAAATAAATTATTTGCACCAGAAGTTCAAAAACCAGTTAAAATGTACTACATTGGCTCAATGTTCCGTTACGAACGTCCACAAGCTGGTCGTTTACGTGAATTCCACCAAGTCGGTGTTGAGTGCTTTGGTTCAGCAAATCCAGCTACAGACGTTGAAACAATCGCTATGGCTTACCAATTGTTCCAAACATTGGGTATTAAAGATGTGACACTTCACTTGAACACTCTAGGAAGTGCTGCTAGCCGTGCTGCTTACCGTCAAGCTTTGATTGATTATTTGACACCTATGCGTGACAAATTGTCAGCAGATAGCCAACGTCGTTTGGATGAAAACCCACTTCGTGTTCTTGACTCAAAAGAAAAAGAAGATAAAGTAGCTGTTGAAAATGCACCATCAATCCTTGATTACCTTGATGAAGAAAGTCAAGCTCACTTTGATGCCGTGCGTGAAATGCTTGAAACACTTAACATCCCATATGTAATTGATACTAATATGGTTCGTGGACTTGACTACTACAACCACACTATCTTTGAATTCATCACAACTGTTGATAAATCTGAGTTGACAATCTGTGCAGGTGGTCGCTACGATAGCCTTGTTGAATACTTTGACGGACCAGAAACACCTGGATTTGGTTTTGGACTTGGTCTTGAACGTTTGCTTCTTATCTTGGACAAACAAGGTATTGAATTACCAGTTGAAAAAGAAATGGACGCCTACATCGCTGTCTTGGGACAAGGTGCTAACATTAAAGCTTTGGAATTGGTACAAGCTATCCGTAACCAAGGCTTCTCAGCTGAACGTGATTACCTTGGACGCAAGATTAAAGCACAATTCAAATCAGCTGACGCTTTCAATGCTAAAACAGTCATCACATTAGGTGAAAGCGAAATTGAAGCAGGTCAAGTCACTGTTAAAAATAATAAAACACGTGAAGAAGTTTCAGTCAGCTTTGCAGATATCGAAACAAACTTTGCAGAAATCCTTGCTAAATTAAGCTAAGAAAGCAATCTTTGCAAAAAGTTATGAGCTCTTTGTTAATGAAAAGGCTTAATGAGAAAAGAATTTGAAAAACTCCCCCACATGGGTGGGGTTTTTCTTTGCTTTTTGCTATAATAGATGGGAATGAATAAATTTAAAACGGAGAATCATATCAAATGAAACGTACAATGTATGCTGGTCGTGTTCGCAGCGAACATATTGGCCAAGAAATTACTCTAAAAGGTTGGGTCGGACGTCGTCGTGACCTCGGTGGACTTATTTTCATCGATCTTCGTGACCGCGAAGGTATCATGCAATTAGTCATCAACCCAGAGAAAGTTTCAAGTGATGTTATGGCAACTGCAGAAAGCCTTCGTAACGAATTTGTTATCGAAGTAACTGGTGTCGTTGCACAACGTGAACAAGAAAACACTAACTTGCCAACTGGTGCTGTTGAATTGAAAGTATCAGCATTGATAGTTTTGAACACCGCTAAAACAACACCATTTGAAATCAAAGATGATGTGGAAGTTAGTGATGATAACCGTCTTCGTTACCGTTACTTGGATCTTCGTCGTCCAAAAATGCTTAATAACTTCAAATTACGTGCAAAAGTTACTCACTCAATCCGTAACTACTTGGATGGTTTAGAGTTTATTGATGTTGAAACACCAATGTTGACAAAATCTACTCCAGAAGGTGCGCGTGACTACTTGGTACCAAGCCGTGTGAACCAAGGTCATTTCTACGCTTTGCCACAAAGTCCACAAATCACAAAACAATTGTTGATGAACGCTGGTTTCGACCGCTACTATCAAATCGTTAAATGTTTCCGTGATGAAGACTTGCGTGGTGACCGTCAACCTGAATTTACACAGGTCGATATGGAAACTTCATTCTTGTCAGATAAAGATATCCAAGATATCACTGAAGGAATGATTGCTAAAGTCATGAAAGATACTAAAGGAATCGACGTTACATTGCCATTCCCACGTATGTCTTATGATGATGCAATGAACAACTACGGTTCAGATAAACCTGATACTCGTTTCGAAATGCTTTTACAAGACTTGACAGAAGTTGTCAAGGATGTTGACTTCAAAGTCTTCTCACAAGCTCCAGTTGTAAAAGCTATCGTTGTTAAAGGTAACGCAGACAAATATTCACGTAAGAACATTGATAAATTAACAGAATTCGCGAAACAATTTGGTGCCAAAGGTCTTGCTTGGGTTAAATTTACTGATGGTTCTCTTAACGGACCTGTTGCCAAATTCTTGACAAGTATTGAAGATAAGTTGACAGCAAGTTTACAACTTGAAGACAATGATTTGGTACTTTTCGTTGCTGATACACTTGAAGTAGCTAACAACACACTTGGTGCACTTCGTACACGTATCGCTAAAGAACTTGATATGGTTGACAACTCTAAATTCAACTTCCTTTGGGTTGTTGATTGGCCAATGTTTGAGTGGTCTGAAGAAGAAGGGCGTTACATGTCTGCTCACCACCCATTCACATTGCCGACTGAAGAATCAGCTCACGAATTAGAAGGTGACCTTGCTAAAGTTCGTGCTGTTGCATACGATATCGTTCTTAACGGTTATGAACTCGGTGGTGGTAGCCTACGTATCAACCAACGTGAATTGCAAGAACGTATGTTCAAAGCTCTTGGCTTTACAGCTGAAGAAGCAGCTGACCAATTTGGTTTCTTGCTAGAAGCTATGAATTACGGATTCCCACCACACGGTGGACTTGCTATCGGTCTTGACCGTTTCGTTATGCTTCTTGCTGGTGAAGACAACATTCGTGAAGTTATTGCCTTCCCTAAAAATAACAAAGCAACTGACCCAATGACACAAGCACCTAGCCTTGTTTCAGACAAACAATTAGAAGAATTGGCCTTAGCAACTAAAACTAATAACTAATGATTAAAAAAGCATCTTTAAAAAAGAAAACAAAGTATATCGTTAGCCGTTGGGCTAAGAAATATGGCCTTTTAAAAACGATGCAAAGCATTTCAAGAGAGAAGTACGCGGAAAAAATTTCCGCTTCTCTTTTTTATGGTTTGCTTTCAGCTATCGCGGTAAACTTCTTCTTCCAACCAGGACATGTCTATTCAAGTGGCGCAACTGGTTTGGCACAGGTTTTGTCAGCGATTAGCGAGCGTTTGATTGGTTTTAGATTACCGATTTCTATCGTTTTTTATGCCATTAATTTGCCGCTATTAATCTTGGCTTGGTATAAAATTGGTCATAAATTTACCGTTTTTACTCTGATTACAGTTTCTATGAGTTCATTCTTCATCCAAATTGTTCCAGAGATTACGCTAACAGCGGATCCACTTGTCAATGCTATTTTTGGTGGTTTGGTTATGGGTACTGGGGTTGGATTTAGTTTGAAATCACGTATTTCTAGTGGTGGTACTGACATTGTCAGCTTGACCATTCGTAAAAAAACGGGACGTGATGTCGGAAGTATTTCCCTTGTGGTAAATGGCGTCATCATGATTTTTGCGGGCATCCTATTTGGTTGGCAGTATGCCCTTTACTCAATGGTGACTATTTTCGTCTCAAGTCGTGTGACGAATGCGATTTTCACAAAACAAAAGAAAATGCAGGCAATGATTGTAACCAGCTGCCCAGAAAAAGTTATCGCTATGATTCACACTAAACTTCATCGTGGAGCGACACAGATAAATAATGCTGAGGGAACTTACAATCATGAAAAGAAAGCAGTTCTGCTAGCTATTATTACTCGTGAAGAGTACAATGATTTCAGATATTTGATGAGGAAAACAGATCCTAAGGCCTTTGTTTCGGTTGCTGAAAATGTTCATATTATTGGACGTTTTGTTGATGACTAACCTTTTGATTAATTTCCTATAATTAGTTTTAGGAGGAGTGTAATATGGCTCAAAAGCTTAGACAAGTACGAAGTTTATTGTTGATTGCTCTTGGTGTAGCAATGTATACCTTTGGTTTTGTTAAATTTAATATGGCAAACGCTCTTGCTGAAGGTGGAGTTGCAGGGGTAACCTTGATTATCCATGCGCTTTATAAAATTGACCCAGCTTATACTTCTCTCATTTTAAATATTCCTTTGTTTATCATGGGAGCTAGAGTTTTGGGGCGAAAATCATTAGCTTTGACCATTTATGGGACAGTTTTACTTTCCTTCTTTATCTGGTTTTGGCAACAAGTACCAGTGAAAATTGTGTTACAAAATGACATGATGTTGGTTGCTGTTGTTGCTGGTTTATTTGCTGGTGCAGGTAGTGGACTGGTTTTTCGATATGGTGCAACGACAGGTGGTACAGATATCATTGGACGCGTGATTGAGGAAAAATTTGGCTTTAAATTAGGTCAAACGCTTCTATTTGTGGATGCCCTTGTATTGACAGCGTCACTTGTTTACATTGATTTGCAACACATGCTTTACACTTTGGTAGCAAGTTTTGTGTACAGCCAAGTGCTAACAATTGTGCAAAATGGTGGTTATACAGTACGTGGTATGATTATCATTACCCAAAAATCGCAAGAAGCTGCGGATGCTATTTTGAATGGTATTAACCGTGGTGTCACTTACCTAAATGGACAAGGGGCTTACTCAGGAAATGAAAAAAATATCTTGTACGTTGTTTTGAATCCAGGTGAAGTTCGTAATGTCAAAGCTATCATGGCTGATTTGGATCCAGATGCTTTTATTTCCATTATAGATGTTGACGAAGTTGTTTCTTCTGACTTTAAAATCAGAAGAAACAACTACGATAAATAGTCAAAAAGACGAGGTGATTTCACCCGTCTTTTTTTTGATTGACATAAGTGCGGAAAATTCATAAACTAAAGAAAACGATTACAATGCATAGGAGTGATTTGAGATGGCAAAAAGAATTAATATCACAATTGCCAAAGTTTCCATGATTATTAAAGGTTATGAATGTGGACCAGGTGTTCCAAAACTTTTGGTACAGTTAACGCATAAAGTGTCAGGAGTTGTTGCTGATAAGCTCCTAGTCAGGACTGCAGGTAAAGAACGTCAGATTAGTAGAGTGTACTTGTCAGATGATAAGGGACAAGAAGTCAGCAGTGCCAGTGAGTATCTAGTTATCAAAATGCCAGTGACTTTTGATAATCAGAAAAATGCAGCTATAGCTTGTCCATTTTATTACAATCTAGAAACCTTGCATAACACTTGGTTGGAAGATTATCCAGTTACTATAAATGGATTAGAGGTAATTTGTGACGGTGAAGTGGCTGAACTATCTGGAAGCTATGATATTATTCATAACCGTCTATCACCTGATACTGATGTCTTTAATAAGCGTGGCTTTTATTCTGGGACTTACCTCAATCCATTAACGAAGCAAACAGAAAAACTCACCCTTCATTATGTGGCTTACGAACCTAAGCACTTAAAATCGGGAGAAAGTTTTCCTTTGTTAATCTGGTTGCATGGTCAAGGTGAAGGTGGGGTAGACACGGACATTACCCTTCTTGGAAATGAAGTTGTAGCTCTTGCAAGACCTGAGATTCAATCGCATTTTTCAATAAATGATCAAAAAGGACTTTATGTTTTAGCGGTTCAAACCCCAACATATTGGATGGATGAGGGCGATGGGAACAATGGTGCTGGCGCTGGCGATTCGTGTTACACAGAGATTCTGATGGATATCATCAAAAATTATGTTGCGAGTACGCCTGCTGTGGATACCAATCGCATTTACCTAGCAGGTTGTTCAAATGGTGGCTACATGACGATTAATCTTGCTATTTCAAATCCTGGTTATTTTGCGGCTCTAGTTCCTCAAGCGGCAGCCTATTCTTATTATCAATATGAGAGAAACGCTGACGGTTCATACGCCACTTCACCTTTTTCTAATAGCTTCATTCGTAAAGATGCCCTTTATTTTGATGAGGAAAAAATGCTAGCGTTAAAAGAGACACCAATGTGGTTTATTCACGCAGCCAATGACACTATTGTCAATCCAAAGGATTATTCATTGCCTATTTATAAGACTTTGCTAGATAGTGGAGCTGAGAACAAGTGGTTTTCTTACTTTGAAAGTGTCGAGGGAACAGACATGCAAGGTGTCTCTTACATTGGGCATTTGTCTTGGATTTATTTCTTTAAAGACCAAGTGTCAGGGGTGCAGGATGCCTCTGCTATCAAAAGTGCGAAAGACTTATCAGGCTTTTCTCCAAGTAATAAAGGAAAAGGCGGCACAAGCACAACTAAAGTCTCAGGGAAAACCTATCACAATATCTTTGATTGGTTAAATGACCAGAAGAAAGCGTAAAAAAAGACCGTTAAAATGGTCTTTTTGACTATGGATGAAAGAGGCTGCCTAGCATAATAGCAGTAGCGGCATGACCTTTATATTTTTCAGGGCTGTCAGCAATTTCTTTGTAAAGTGCTGTAATTTCAGGTGATGTCTTGAGTTTATGCGTTAGCAAATACATAGAAATGGCATGAGCCAGTTTGGTACGTGCTAGTTGATCGTGTTCGTTTTTTTCCAAATCTTTAGCAAGTGCAAAGATGTCTGCTTTTAGAGGTTCGGTTCGCTATCAGGTAAGCTAGCATAAGCTTTACCGAGCAATTCCATGAGATGATTTTCCCTTGTCATAATAAAAATCTCCTTTATGATTATGGCAATAGTTTATTATTTTAGCTCAAAAAGATCAAGAAAAAAGAGAGTGGACAGATTCCAACTCTCTTTTTTATATATTGTCAGAAATGATTACATTTCGTTTGGTGCTTCAACGCCAAGAAGACGAAGTGCTTCTTTAAGAACTGTAGCAGTTGCGTAGCTGAGGGCTAGACGGCTGTCACGTTCTGGACTTTCGTCAAGGATACGTGTGTGTGCGTAGTATTTGTTGAAGCTTTGTGCAAGGCTGATAGCGAATTTTGCAATGATTGATGGTTCAAAGTTGTCAGCTGCACGTTTGATAATGCGTGGGAAGTCTTGGATAAGTTTCACAATTTCCCAGCTTTCAGCATCATCAAGGCTGTAAACGTCGTTTACAGATGGTGTAAACTTGGCTTTACGAAGGATTGATTGGATACGAGCGTGAGCGTATTGCACGTAAGGTCCAGTTTCACCTTCAAATGATACCATAGCGTCAAGGTCGAAGTCGTAACCGTTCAAGCGGTCTGTTTTCAAATCGTAGAATTTGATAGCGCCGACACCGACAGCATGAGCAATAGCTTCTTTATCAGCAAGGTTAGGGTTTTTAGCGTTGATTTGATCTTCAGCTCGTTTAACAGCTTCAGCGATTGTTGGTTCAAGAAGGATAACGTTACCTTTGCGAGTTGAAAGTTTTTTACCTTCTTTAGTAACAAGACCAAATGGCACGTGAGTGATGTCTTCATTCCATTCAAAGTCCATTTCGTTAAGAACGGCTTTCAATTGTTTGAAGTGAGCTGATTGTTCGTTACCAACAACGTAGATAGCTTTGGCAAAGTCATAAGTACGTTTGCGGTAAAGAGCGGCAGCCAAGTCACGTGTGATGTAAAGTGTTGCACCATCAGATTTTTTAATCAATGCTGGGTGTTCGATACCGTATTTTTCAAGGTTAACAACTTGAGCACCTTGAGATTCTTCAAGAAGGCCTTTTTCAGTCAAGATATCGACAACTTCATCCATTTTGTCATTGTAGAAAGCTTCACCGTTAAAGCTATCAAATGAAACACCAAGTTCATTGTAAAGGCGGTTGAATTCTACAAGACTTTCGTCACGGAACCATTGCCATAGTGAGATAGCTTCTTCGTCGCCTGCTTCCAATTTACGGAACCATTCGCGAGCTTCTTCATCAAGTTCTGGTTTAGTTTCAGCTTCAGCGTTGATACGAACGTAAAGTTTCAAGAGTTCGTCGATTGGATGAGCTTTAACAGCTTCTTCGTCACCCCATTTTTTGTAGGCAACAATCAACATACCGAATTGTTTACCCCAGTCACCGAGGTGGTTGATTTTAACAGCTTTATAACCAAGTTTTTCAAAAATGTTAGCCAAGCTATCACCGATAACAGTTGAACGAAGGTGTCCAATTGAGAATGGTTTAGCGATGTTTGGACTAGACATATCGATAGCAACATTGCGGCCGTGTCCTTCATCCTGGCTAGCGTAGTCGCTTCCGTTTGCGATAACTTGCCCTAGGACATCAGCAGAGATGCTTTTTTTGTCAAGGAAGAAGTTGATGTATGGTCCAACAGCTTCGATTTTTTCAAAACCAGCTGTGTCCATTTTTTCAGCAATTTCTGCTGCAATCATTTGTGGTGCTTTACGAAGGATTCGAGCCAATGAGAATGCTGGAAAGGCAAGGTCCCCCATATCAGAATTTTTTGGCACTTCAAGCAGATTAACAATTTGTTCTTGGTCTAATTCTGGAACAATAGTGTGAATGCGTTCTGCAATTGTACGTTTAGTATCCATGATTTTCTCCTAAATTAGTTAGTCACATTATTTTAACATAAAAATAAGAAATAAACGAGGCAAGTGACAAGAAAACGTTTGAAGGAGTAAAAATTAAGACTTTATAAGGAAGATAGCCCAAGGAAAGGTGAAAAAATTCCATTTTTTTGGTATAATTTTAAGGATAAATATACACAAAGGGAAAGTTAAATGAATAAAATAGAACGTCAAAATCGAATCAAACGTTTGATTCAATCAGGCCATATCGGCACACAAGAGGAAATCAAGCGACATTTGCAGGAAGAAGGCATTAACGTCACTCAAGCGACCTTGTCACGTGACCTTCGTGAAATTGGACTGTTGAAATTGCGCGATGCTTCTGGAAAACTTTATTACAGTTTGTCTGAAACGTCAGAGACCACTTTTGGAGCTAACATTCGCTCATATATTTTGAAAGTGGCTCGTGCTGGTTTCATGCTTGTGCTTCATACTAATCTTGGGGAAGCTGATGTTTTAGCCAACTTGATTGACAGCAGCGATATCGCTGAAATTTTAGGAACTGTGGCTGGCGCTGATACTTTGTTGGTCATTTGTAAAGATGAAGAAACAGCAAAAGCCTTTGAAAGTGACTTGTCAACAGGCTTATGAGCAACTATGAAGAAGCCGTAGAACGATTGCTAGAAGTCATAAAAAAGCATGATAGCGTCATCGAATTTCAAAAGGCTGAAGAAAAAATAAAGGACTTTCCAGAACTAGAAGAATTGATCAAAGATATGAAGGCTTATCAGCAGGAGGCTGTGCTTTTTCACAAGATTGATAAAGCGCACGCTGAGAAAAAAGCTGGTGAGCAAGCTGACCAGTTGCAAGAAGAACTATCAGACCTTCCAATTGTCAAAGATTATCGTGCAAAAATGCAGGATGCCAGTGACCTAGTTCAATATATTACAAATAGCTTGGAAACGAAAATTAACGAGGAGTTAAGTAATGGCAAAAGATAAAATTTCTCCAGGCATGCAACAGTATTTGGATGTCAAAAAAGACTATCCAGATGCTTTTTTACTTTTCCGCATGGGAGACTTTTACGAACTATTTTATGAGGATGCTGTTAAGGCGGCACAGATTTTAGAGATTAGTTTAACTAGTCGTAATAAAAATGCTGACAATCCTATTCCAATGGCTGGTGTTCCTTATCATTCAGCCCAACAATACATTGATGTCTTAGTTGAGATGGGGTATAAGGTTGCCATTGCTGAGCAGATGGAAGATCCGAAGCAGGCAGTTGGTGTGGTTAAGCGTGAAGTCGTTCAGGTGATTACACCAGGGACAGCGGTTGATTCTTCTAAGCCAGATAATGCTAATAATTTCTTGGTAGCTATTGATTCTGATGGCAAAAACTTTGGTTTGGCTTATATGGATGTGTCAACGGGTGAGTTTTACGCGACAAGTTTGTCTGATTTTACAAGCCTAAAAAGTGAGATTTTAAACCTCAAGGCTCGTGAAATCGTGGTTGGTTATGACCTTTCTGAAGATGAGCAACACAGCTTGGTTAAACAACTCAATCTCTTATTATCGTTTGAGCAAGAGCGCTATGAAGATGTGCATTTGATTGACCTGAATTTAACAGCGTTAGAGATTTCTGCTGCTGAAAAATTACTTCAATACGTTCATACGACACAAAAACGTGAACTCAGTCACCTGCAAAAGCTGGTTCACTATGAAATCAAAGACTATCTTCAAATGTCTTATACGACAAAATCAAGTCTTGATTTACTAGAAAATGCCCGCACAAGCAAGAAGCACGGTAGTCTTTACTGGTTGCTTGATGAAACTAAGACGGCTATGGGGATGCGTTTGTTGCGTAACTGGATTGATCGTCCATTGGTTAATCAAGAACAAATTGAGGAACGCCAAAATATTGTCCAAGTTTTCTTAGACAACTTCTTTGAACGTAGTGATTTGACGGACAGTCTAAAAGGCGTTTATGATATTGAGCGTTTGGCTAGTCGTGTGTCATTTGGAAAAGCCAATCCAAAAGATTTGCTTCAACTTGGTCACACTTTGGGACAAGTGCCAACTATTAAAGCTATCTTGGAATCTTTTGATAGTCCTTACCTTGACAAGCTTGTCAACAGCATTGACACTTTACCAGAGCTAGAGTCATTGATTAGCTCTGCTATTGACCCAGATGCTCAAGCAGTGATTACGGAAGGAAGTATTATCAGAACTGGTTTTGATGAGACTTTGGACAAATATCGTAAAGTCATGCGCGAAGGGACAAGCTGGATTGCTGAGATTGAAGCCAAAGAACGTGCGGCAAGTGGTATTACAAACCTAAAAATTGATTACAATAAAAAAGATGGTTACTATTTCCATGTAACAAATTCTAACCTTTCTTTGGTGCCAGATTACTTCTTCCGTAAAGCAACTTTGAAGAATTCAGAGCGTTTTGGTACGGCAGAATTAGCTAAAATTGAAGGTGAAATGCTTGAGGCGCGTGAGCAATCAGCGAGTCTGGAATACGATATTTTCATGCGCGTTCGCGCACAGGTGGAACGTTATATTTCACGTCTGCAAGATTTGGCAAAAGCTATTTCTACAGTCGATGTTCTGCAAAGTTTGGCAGTGGTTGCGGAAAACAACCATTATGTTCGTCCAAGCTTTAATGATAGCCATGAAATAAAGATTGAAAAAGGTCGCCATGCGGTTGTTGAAAAAGTCATGGGTACGCAAGAATATATCCCAAATACCATCACATTTGGCAGAAATACTAATATTCAGCTGATTACTGGTCCAAATATGAGTGGTAAGTCAACTTATATGCGTCAGTTAGCTTTGACGGTTATCATGGCGCAGATGGGGTCATACGTTGCTGCTGAGAGTGTCAGTCTTCCCGTTTTTGATGCGATTTTCACACGTATTGGTGCGGCGGATGATTTGATTTCAGGTCAATCAACCTTTATGGTGGAAATGATGGAAGCCAACCAAGCCATCAAACGAGCCAGTGAAAAATCTTTGATTCTCTTTGATGAATTGGGACGCGGGACAGCAACTTACGATGGAATGGCTTTAGCACAATCTATTATTGAGTATATCCACGATCACATTCGTGCTAAGACCATGTTTGCGACCCATTATCATGAGTTGACATCGCTGTCAACTGCCTTGACACACCTTGTCAACGTCCATGTTGCAACGCTTGAACGTAATGGTGATGTGACTTTCCTTCATAAAATCGCAGAAGGACCAGCTGACAAATCTTATGGTATTCACGTTGCGAAAATTGCAGGTTTGCCAGAAGATTTGTTGCAACGAGCAAATAGTATTTTAACCAATCTCGAATCAGGTGCTGCGCAGCTTCATTTGACAGCAGAAACTGAAGAGAAAACTCAAGTGAAGACAGAAGCGGCAGAACCTGTTGCAGAGCAGCTTAGCTTATTTGCAGATGACTCAAGTAACCAAGAAGTGATTGAAGCTCTTAAAAAAGTGGACTTGATGAATCTAACACCAATGCAAGCTATGAATGTCATTTATGAATTGAAAAACATGTTATAAAAGTAAGAGGCAATCTAAAAGCAGATTGCCTTTTTACTTTGTGTTATAATTAAAGGTAAACAATCCTGAATGAAAGGAAAAGGAATGCCGCTTCAAAACTGCATTCTATCAGATAAATTATGAGCAAAATTATTGAGTTGCCAGAGGTTTTGGCCAACCAGATTGCTGCAGGTGAAGTGATTGAACGACCGGCCAGTGTGGTTAAAGAATTGGTTGAAAATTCGATTGATGCTGGAAGTAGTCAGATTACCATCGAGATTGAAGAATCAGGTCTTAAGAATATTCAAGTCACTGATAATGGTGAGGGAATTTCTCAAGAGGATGTGGCTTTAAGTTTGCATCGCCATGCTACAAGTAAGATTAAAAGCCAAGCTGACCTTTTTCGTATCAGAACTTTGGGATTCCGCGGTGAGGCCATTCCTTCCATTGCCTCAATTAGCCACTTTACAGTGAAAACAGCGACTGCTGATGAACACTATGGAACGCTTTTAGTGGCAAAGGGGGGCGAGATTGAGCGACAAGAAGCAATTTCAACACCTGTCGGGACAAAAATTACCGTTGAAAATCTTTTTTACAACACTCCTGCTCGTCTCAAATATATGAAGAGCTTGCAATCAGAGTTGGCTCATATCGTTGATGTGGTTAATCGCTTGAGCCTAGCTCACCCAGAAATTGCCTTTACTTTGATTAATGATGGTCGTCAAATGACAACGACTTCTGGGACAGGTGATTTGCGTCAAGCCATCGCTGGTATTTACGGTTTAAATACAGCTAAGAAAATGATTGAAATCTCAAATGCTGACCTTGATTTTGAAGTCTCAGGTTATATTAGTTTACCAGAATTGACGCGTGCAAATCGCAATTACATTACCATTTTAATTAATGGTCGCTACATCAAAAACTTCTTGCTCAACCGTGCGATTTTGGATGGTTATGGATCAAAATTGATGGTTGGTCGTTTCCCAATTGCGGTCATTGACATTCAAATCGACCCTTATCTTGCCGATGTCAATGTTCACCCAACTAAACAAGAAGTTCGTATCTCAAAAGAAAAAGAACTCATGGGCTTAATTAGCTCAGCTATTGCAGAGAGTTTGCGTGAGCAAGATTTGATTCCAGATGCTCTTGAAAATCTAGCTAAGTCAAGTACTCGAGGTTTTTCAAAACCTCAGCAAACGAGTCTGCCTTTAAAACAAACCAACCTTTACTATGATAAGGAACGTCACGATTTCTTTGTGAAATCAGATACGGTTGAAGAAGAGCCAGCGCAGTTATTTAATGAGGTTGACAAAGCTGTCAAGCAAGTTGACAAGCAATCTTCAGTTAGGTATGCACAGCGTTCATTGGCAGGTCAAGCGTATGATGAGCATGATGATCTTGATTTTAAAAATAAAACGAAAATCAATCGCATGATTGAAAGTCTTGATAAGGAGGAAGTTTCTACTTTCCCTGAGTTAGAGTACTTTGGGCAAATGCACGGCACTTATCTTTTTGCGCAAGGCAATGGTGGGCTTTATATCATTGACCAGCATGCGGCTCAGGAACGTGTCAAGTATGAGTATTATCGTGACAAAATTGGCGAAGTTGATGATTCATTACAACAGTTGCTGATGCCATATCTATTTGAGTTTTCTGGGGCAGATTTCATCAAAATTCAAGAAAAAATGGAGCTTCTAAAGCAAGTTGGCATTAATTTAGAACCATACGGCAATAATACTTTTATCCTTCGCGAGCATCCTATTTGGATGAAGGAAGAGGAGATTGAGACAGCTGTTTATGAAATGTGCGACATGTTGCTGTTGACCAATGGAGTTTCTGTCAAGAAATACCGCGCTGAGTTAGCGATTATGATGTCATGTAAACGATCAATCAAGGCTAACCATACACTTGATGACTATTCAGCCCGACAACTCATTGTTCAATTATCTCAATGTAAGAACCCTTATAACTGCCCACACGGACGTCCAGTACTTGTTAATTTTACCAAGTCAGACATGGAAAAAATGTTCCGTCGTATTCAAGAAAATCACACAAGTTTAAGAGAGTTAGGAAAATACTAAATGTACGATTATATCAAAGGAAAATTAACTAAAATTACTGCGAAATACATTGTCATTGAAGTAGGGGGATTAGGCTATATTGTCAATGTTGCTAATCCTTACAGCTTTTCAGATTTGATGAATCAGGATATCCAAGTCTACCTTCATCAAGTAATTCGTGAAGATGCTCAACTTTTGTTTGGCTTTCATACTGAAGACGAAAAGGCTGTTTTTCTTAATCTGATTTCAGTTTCTGGGATTGGTCCTACAACTGCGCTAGCTATTATCGCAGTGGATGATAATGAAGGTTTGGTCAATGCTATCGACACAAGCGACATCAAATACTTGATGAAATTTCCGAAAATCGGGAAAAAGACTGCCCAACAAATGGTATTGGATTTGGCAGGAAAATTCGTCGATGTTTCTGTGGAAAATGGCAAAGTTTCTCAGACCAAAGCGGCAGCAAACGAGCAGCTTGAAGAAGCCATGGAAGCTCTTTTGGCACTTGGCTACAAAGCAGCAGAGCTTAAGAAAATTCGTAAGTTCTTTGAAGGCACAAATGAAACAGCAGAACAATACATCAAATCAAGCCTTAAGATGCTGATGAAAGGCTAAGAATCAAGGAATTTTAGGAGATGTTTCACATGAAACGTTGTAGTTGGGTAAAGGAAAGTAATCCTTTATATGTTGCTTACCACGATACGGAGTGGGGAAAACCATTGCATGATGATCAAGCATTGTTTGAACTTTTGTGCCTTGAAACTTATCAAGCTGGTCTTTCGTGGGGGACCATTCTTAATAAACGCGCCTCATTTAACCAAGCCTTCTATGATTATGATGTGGCAAAGGTAGCGCAGATGTCTGATGATGAACTTGAGGTTCTTCTTCAAAATCCAGCAATCGTTCGAAATCGTCGTAAGATTTATGCGACACGTACAAATGCTAAAGCTTTTATCAAGATTCAGAAAGAGTTTGGCTCTTTTGATGAGTATCTTTGGCGTTGGGGTGGTTACGCTCCTATCGTAAATAAGGTGGAGGATTACGCGAATTTTCCAGCTAGCACGCCTTTATCTGAAAATCTTTCTAAGGATTTAAAAAAACGTGGCTTTAAATTTGTAGGTCCTGTTTGTGTTTATTCTTTTCTTCAGGCAGCAGGTTTGGTAAATGACCATGAAGTAGATTGTGATTTTAAATCAATTTAGTCATCTGATAGTGTCAGGTGGCTTTTTTTGACACTCTTGTCAATTATCTGTAAAACATCTTGACAGTATTAGTGAAATAAGGTATTTTGTAAAGAAAATTCTGTGAAGGATTGGTGGGGGATATGGAAAGTTTAAGTATAAAAAGGAACACATTAGTTTTTTTACTATCAAATTTTCTGGTTAGTGTGGCTTATTCGCTGCCGCATTCTATTTTGACAGTAATTTTATTAGCAAAAGGTTTAAGTTTATCACAAATTCTAATCATTCAGTCAGCTTATAGTATTGCTATCGTCTTATTTGAATTTCCAAGTGGACTATTAGCAGATAATTATTCCAGAAAAAATCTTTACAGCCTGTCAAAGCTATTTTTAATCATCATGTTTTTGATTGTGCTATTTAGCAATCAGTTTTACTTGATTTTTGCGGCTTGGTTTTGTTACGGGATTGCCGCAGCTTTAGATAGTGGAACGCTTGATGCTTACATTATTAATCAGCTTAAATTAGCACACCATGGAGCAGAACTTCGAAAATTTCTGGCCTTAAGTAATCGTCTAGAAATCGTTGGACTCTTACTAGGAAGTAGTTTAGGTGGGATTCTTTATCACTTTATCGGGATTAACATTTATGTCTTAGGAACAGTTTTTCTTGTGGCTTCAACCCTTATCAGTTTTTTCTTTTTTAAGGAAACAACAAAGTCAGACTTACTACAAGATAGTCATGTAATGGTTTTGAAAAAGCAAATTACTGATAGTTTTAAAGAACTTCGCAAGCAGCCACGTTTGAGTTTAATTCTAATTTTTGATTTTCTAACTCAGATTTTCTTTCAGACACATTTTCAGCTTTGGCAATCATTTTTCTTAAGCAAGGGGATTGATAGTCAGTATTTTCCGTTCTTTTATATTACTTTTCAAGTCATCACGCTTTTTTCATATTCTATCAACATTGATGGTGTTAAAAAGTATGCTGGTGTGCTTAAGTTCAGTCCGTTGATTGTTTTTCTACCGTTGACATTCTTTTTAGGGAAGATTGAGATTTTCTTGACAGCTTATTTCATATTTGTTTTTGTCTTTTATGTGATTGAATTTATTTTAAATTATCAATTTAACAAAATGGTTTCTGTTGAGAATATTTCTTCTTTGATTTCATTTAAGTCAACAGTAAGTCGTATAGGAAGTGTTTTACTACTATGCATATTAAGTTTTATGGTGAAGCAAATGTCTGTTTCAGCAGTCATGGCAATCAACTTTATGCTATCTTTGGTTTTGCTTGTAGTCTTGTCTGTGATAATTATGAAAAAAACTGTCGTTGACAGTGATGTAAAGTAAGTTTACAACATTTTTACACTTGTTTACGTGAAGCTTATTGCAAAAAAACGTTAATTTTCAGCAATTTTTGATAGAATAAAACTAAATTACGAATAGATAAGTAGGTGGCAATTATGAAAGCTGAGATTATCGCTGTAGGAACAGAGATTTTAACAGGACAAATCACAAATACCAATGCGCAATTTTTATCTGCAGAATTTGCCAAGTTAGGGATTGATGTTTTTTTCCAAACAGCTGTTGGGGACAATGAAGAGCGTCTTTTGTCTATCATTGATTTGGCAAGTAAGCGTAGCGATTTAGTTGTTCTCTGTGGTGGTTTAGGACCAACTGAGGATGATTTGACAAAGCAAACCTTAGCAAAATATTTAGGGCGTAACCTGGTCTTTGACGAACAGGCAAGTAAACGTCTAAATGAGTTCTTTGCGACACGTCCTCAATTTACAAGAACAGCTAACAATGAACGCCAAGCTCAACTGATTGAAGGTTCAACTCCTTTGCAAAATAGCACTGGTTTGGCTGTAGGTGGAGTGATTGAAGTTGACGGCGTCACTTATGTTGTTCTTCCTGGCCCACCAAGTGAGCTTAAGCCCATGGTCTGGGATTATTTAGTGCCTTTGTTATCTAGCGACCATAAGCAACTTTATTCACGTGTTTTGCGTTTCTTTGGCATAGGAGAAAGCCAACTGGTAACTGTTTTATCAGATTTGATTGACAACCAAACTGATCCAACCATTGCGCCATATGCTAAGACAGGTGAAGTAACGCTGCGTTTGTCAACGAAAGCAGACGACATTGAATCAGCTAAGGAAAAACTAGACCAGCTAGAGCAAAAAATTCTTTCTAAGAAGACTTTAAATAGCATTCCGCTTGAGAATTTGCTTTATGGTTATGGTGATGACAATAGTATGGCGCGTGTTGTTTTTGATTTGCTTAAGAAAAAACACAAGACTATCACAGCTGCAGAAAGTTTAACAGCAGGGCTATTTCAATCAAGTATTGCAGACTTCTCAGGCTCTTCATCAGTCTTTAATGGTGGTTTTGTGACTTATAGCATTGAAGAAAAATCAAAAATGCTTCAGATTCCATTAGAAGAGTTGCAAGAACACGGGGTTGTTAGTCACTTTACAGCTGAGAAAATGGCTGAGCAATCTCGCAAGTTAACAGATGCTGATTTTGGGATTGGATTGACAGGAGTTGCAGGACCAGATAGCTTAGAAGGTCACCCAGCGGGAACAGTTTTCATTGGTATTGCTACTAGAGAAAAAGTTCATTCTATTCGTGTTCTCATAGGTGGACGAAGCCGTTCAGATGTGCGTCATATTGCATGTTTGTATGCATTTAACTTAGTACGTCAAGCTTTATTACAAGATTAAATTCTGCTATAATAGAGCTAGTTTGAACAAACAGAAAGGGAAAAATTTGGCTAAAAAGACAAAGAAAACAGAAACTATCACGAAGAAATTCGGTGATGAGCGTAAAAAAGCACTTGATGATGCTTTGAAATTAATTGAAAAAGATTTTGGTAAGGGAGCTGTTATGCGCCTTGGCGAACGCGCTGAACAAAAAGTTCAAGTGATGAGTTCAGGTAGTTTGGCTCTTGATATCGCTCTTGGTGCAGGTGGTTACCCTAAAGGACGTATCATTGAAATCTATGGTCCTGAAAGTTCAGGTAAAACAACTGTTGCCCTTCATGCTGTAGCACAAGCTCAAAAAGAAGGCGGTATCGCAGCCTTTATCGATGCTGAACATGCCCTTGACCCAGCTTATGCAGCAGCCCTTGGTGTTAATATTGATGAACTTCTTTTGTCACAACCTGATTCAGGAGAACAAGGTCTTGAAATCGCTGGAAAATTGATTGATTCAGGTGCGGTTGATCTTGTTGTTGTCGACTCTGTTGCAGCTCTTGTTCCACGTGCCGAAATCGATGGTGATATTGGTGATAACCACGTTGGTTTGCAAGCTCGTATGATGAGTCAAGCTATGCGTAAACTATCAGCTTCTATCAATAAAACAAAAACAATTGCCATCTTTATCAACCAATTGCGTGAAAAAGTTGGTGTTATGTTTGGTAACCCAGAAACTACACCTGGTGGACGTGCCCTTAAATTCTACTCTTCAGTTCGTCTAGATGTGCGAGGAAACACACAAATCAAAGGTACTGGTGATCAAAAAGATAGCAACATTGGTAAAGAAACTAAAATCAAAGTTGTTAAAAACAAAGTTGCTCCACCATTTAAAACTGCTGAAGTGGAAATCATGTATGGTGAAGGAATTTCACGCACTGGTGAATTGATTAAAATCGCTAGTGATTTGGATATCATTAAAAAAGCTGGTGCTTGGTTCTCTTACAATGGTGAGAAGATTGGTCAAGGTTCTGAAAATGCTAAGAAATATTTGGCAGATCACCCAGAAATCTTTGACGAAATCGACCACAAAGTTCGTGTTCATTATGGACTTGTTGAAGAAACTGAAGATGAAAAAGCAGCAAAACTTTCTGAAGAATCAGCAGTAACTACTGAAAATGTAGATGAAGTTATTCTTGATTTGGATGATGCGATTGAAATTGAAGAATAATTTTGAAAGCACTTTAAAGCTTGAAACGATGCGTTTCAGGTTTTTTTTGTTATCTGTGGTTCAAAAGTCGTTAATTTTTGCAAAAAAATAAATCTTTTTAATTGACTTTTCGAAAAAAATAGGTCTTAGGTCCCATGTGCTCCATTATGTATGTGTGCTATAATACAACTATCATGGGATAGAAAGTGAGAGTGCACATGATTAAAATTTACACAATTTCAAGTTGTACAAGCTGTAAGAAAGCCAAAACATGGCTCAACGCTCATCAGCTCCCTTATAAAGAACAGAATTTAGGAAAAGAACCACTATCACGAGAAGAAATCTTAGCGATATTAACAAAAACAGAAAACGGTATTGAAAGTATTGTTTCATCTAAAAACCGTTATGCAAAAGCACTTGACTGCGATATTGAGGAATTAAGTTTAAGTGAGGTTATCGACCTTATCCAAGCTAATCCACGTATCCTAAAAAGTCCAATTTTGATTGACGATAAACGCCTTCAAGTAGGGTACAAAGAAGATGATATTCGTGCTTTCTTGCCACGTTCCATTCGTAATGTGGAAAATGCAGAAGCTCGCCTTCGTGCAGCACTGTAATAAATATCTAAAAGCTCCGTTTTGGAGCTTTTTTAATATTTTCCTTAGCGTGGATTGTTAGAACCAAAGAATTTTTAAAGGTTATAGTAGTTGATTGCGCGTGGAAAAAACGAGTGCTTTGCTCTTTTTTATTTTTATAAAGATAGTAAAAAGTTCGGTGATAGTTGAGGTATGGGGAGCAAAGGTTGCTTAATGGGACAATTGAAACGAAGGATTTGAAAATGAAAATAAACTTTGGTGAAATAAAGTCAGATTCTTGTGAAATCTTTGTGAATAAGCTATAATGAATGGTGACAGCTATTTTAGAAAGAAGGTGTAAGTATGGGATTTACAGATGAAACTGTACGCTTTAATTTAGACGATAGCAACAAGAAAGAAATTAGTGAAACCTTAACAACTGTGTATCGTTCTCTCGATGAAAAAGGGTATAATCCAATCAATCAGATTGTTGGTTATGTCTTAAGTGGGGACCCTGCTTATGTTCCTCGTTACAATGATGCCAGAAATCAAATTCGTAAATACGAACGAGATGAAATTGTTGAAGAGCTTGTCCGCTACTATCTCAAAGGAAATGGAATTGACTTGAAATGAGAATCATGGGACTAGACGTTGGCTCAAAAACAGTTGGCGTTGCTATCAGTGATCCGCTAGGCTTTACAGCACAGGGCGTAGAAATTATCAGAATTGATGAAGAAGCTGGCGAATTTGGTTTTGAACGACTTGGAGAGTTAGTTAAACAGTATAAGGTTGATAAGTTTGTTGTTGGTTTGCCTAAAAATATGAATAATACAGAAGGCCCTCGCGTGGAAGCTAGTAAAGTATACGGCGATAAAATCAACAAACTTTTCAATATTCCTGTTGATTATCAAGATGAACGTTTGACAACTGTCCAAGCAGAGCGAATGCTGGTTGAACAAGCTGATATTAGCCGTGGAAAACGTAAGAAAGTTATTGATAAACTGGCTGCACAGCTTATTTTGCAAAATTATTTAGATAGAATGTTTTAATCTAATCATTAATTCATTAAAGGAGAAACTTTATGGCACATAACCATAATCACGATCATAATCATGATCACGAACATGAAGTTATTACACTTGTAGATGAACAAGGTAATGAAACACTTTTTGAAATTCTTTTGACTATTGATGGTCGTGAAGAATTTGGTAAAAACTACGTTCTCTTGGTACCAGCGGGTGCTGAAGAAGATGAACAAGGACAAATTGAAATTCAAGCTTACTCATTTACTGAAAATGAAGATGGAACTGAAGGAGACCTTCAACCAATTCCTGAAGATTCAGATGCTGAGTGGGATATGATTGAAGAAGTTTTCAATAGTTTTTTAGATGAGGACTGATATTGTCTTGATATGTTGAAGGGAAGTGTAGGTTGTGCCTATGCTTTTTTTCATGCTCTTTTACGAATACTAAGTAAAGGAGGTGTGAATCATGATAAAGAAAGCGTGTTTGAGCCAAGAAGAAAGAAGCTTCTTGAAGCGCTATAAAACCAAGCCTTATCACCGTTTTAGGGAAATTTTAGTTTACTGTGCTATACTCCCTAAATTGACTAATGATTAGTTTCTGTTATACTTAAAGTATGATAATTCAAGGAGAGAATAAGTGAATACATCAGAACAAGTAAATGTAGATCAGAGTACTGCACAATCTTACAGCTGTTCAAGTCGTTCAGCTCGTAAGGTTAGTGAGAACAAAAGTCACCAAGAGGCGTCTAGAAGAACAAAAGTCCCACAACCTCATAAACTTTACCTTTAATATTGAGTGTTGTTATTAGTTGTTTGTCTGTATCAATGCCAGTCTTTACAGATATGGCAAATAGTGTGCAATCTCAAAACCTTTACATTGGTTTAATGTTTACTAAAGGACAACTTCCGTTTACAGATATGTTTGCGACAGGTGGTTTTCTTTATTATGCTTTGATTGCTTTGGCTTACTATCTTGGTTCTACGTTGTGGTTGGTGCCAATTCAAATTGCAACATTCTACTTGTCAGGAATCTATTTCTATAAATTGGTCAATTACTTTACTAGCAGTCAACGTGTAGCAGTTGCTTTTAGTGGTATTTTTTACCTATTAAACATTGCTCTTGGTTTTGGTGGTCTGTACCCTATCCAATTTGCGATGCCATTTGTCATGGTATCTTTGTGGTTCCTAACAAAATATTTTGCGGATATTATCAAAGACGAAGCCTTTATCCTTTATGGATTTGCTGGCGCAGCAGCAATGCTTTTAGAGCCACGTACTTTGGTGTTCTGGGGAATTTCTTTCCTAACTATTATCGTTTATAATTTAACACAAAAACATTTTGCTCGAGGATTTTATCAATTATTGTGTATCATTTTCGGAACAATTCTTGTCTTTTACACAGTTGGTTACTTTATCCTAAATTTGCAGGTATTATCATCCTATATTTCTCAAGCAATTGTTTATCAATTTACGTATTTTGCGACAAGTGATAGTAATTTTATCTTGACATTGCTATTCCAAGTTGTTGTGGCTCTAGTTTCAGGGATTTTACTTGGTGCCTTTTCTTTTGGAAAAATCATCAAGGGAGCTAATGACAAGGTATCTAAATGGCTTATTTTTCTTGTTTTTTTAGGCTTCTTAATCATAGATCTTTTGTCACAAAGTTACCATTTCTATCATTTATTAATAGTATTGCCTTTTGGTTTGTTGTTAACTGCAATGGTATTGAGTGAATGTTATCAACGCCATTTAACGAAAATATCACATCGTCGTAAAAAATCATCTAGTGATGACAAAGGCATTTTTGGATTATATCTAAGTCGTCATCTTTATTTTCCGATTTTGTTGCTTATTATCGGTGTAGGGCAACCTGTGGTTTCTTATTTCTTATCATCTGGTACTGATAGTGAACGCTCGACTATTGCAAGCTATTTGAAAAAACAAACATCTAGTAACGATAAGATTTATGTCTGGGATACGTCATCTAAGATTGGTATTAAGAGTCAATTAGCAAGTAGTTCACAATTTACATCACCTGTTGTGAATACAACTAAAACATCTAATGAAAAAATATTAGAAGATGAGTTGTTACAAAATCTAGCGTCATATATTGTGGTTAATAATGATGAAAAAATTTCTGATACGATAAAAAATGATATTTCTTCAAACTATGAAGAGGTCTCAATCAGCGGTGTATCAGGCTTTACCGTCTATCATAAAAAATAGAGACTAAACGCAATATCTTGTGGTCTAATAAAAAAACGACCACAAGATATTGATTTTTTTTTCTTGCGTGTTATAATAGACGAGTAAGAAGGAGTGTTCATATGATTACATTAGAAAAAGAAACAATTGCGACTCAACCAGCTGTCAAAGTTATCAAACGTGATGGACGTTCTGTGAACTTTGATGCAGATAAAATTTATAATGCTTTGGTTAAAGCAAGTAATAATGTGACAAAAATGTCACCAGTTGTTGAAGCAAAATTGGAAGCTATTTCAGATAATATCATTGCTGAAATTTTTGATCGCTTCAAAGATAATGTCAAAATTTATGAAATTCAAAATATCGTTGAGCATGAACTTTTAGAAGCAAATGAATACGCGATTGCACAAGAATATATTAATTATCGTACAAAACGTGATTTTGCGCGCTCTCAAGCGACAGACATCAACTTTACGATTGATAAACTATTGAAAAAAGACCAAACTGTCGTAAATGAAAACGCTAACAAGGATAGTGAAGTTTTCAATACACAACGTGACTTGACTGCAGGTATTGTTGGTAAATCAATTGGCCTTAAAATGTTACCAGCTCACGTTGCCAATGCTCACCAAAAAGGTGATATTCATTATCATGACCTTGATTACAGCCCATACACTCCGATGACAAACTGCTGTTTGATTGATTTTAAGGGTATGCTTGCAAATGGCTTCAAGATTGGTAATGCTGAGGTAGAAAGTCCAAAATCTATCCAAACTGCAACAGCGCAAATTTCACAAATTATTGCGAATGTTGCGTCAAGCCAATATGGTGGTTGTACAGCTAACCGTATAGATGAATTTTTGGCACCATATGCTGAACTTAACTATAAAAAACACCTTAAAGATGCTCAAGATTGGGTAGCAGAAGACCGTCGTGAAGATTATGCTCGTACAAAAACGAAAAAAGATATTTATGATGCTATGCAAAGTCTTGAATATGAAATTAATACGTTGTTTACATCAAATGGACAAACACCATTTACTTCTCTTGGATTTGGTCTAGGAACGAACTGGTTTGAACGTGAAATTCAAAAAGCGATTCTTGAAATCCGCATAAAAGGTCTTGGAAGCGAACACCGCACAGCTATTTTCCCTAAACTTATCTTCACTTTGAAGAGTGGTCTTAACCTTGAAGTGGGAACACCAAACTATGACATTAAACAATTAGCTTTGGAATGTGCGACAAAACGTATGTATCCAGACGTTCTTTCATACGATAAAATCGTTGAATTGACAGGTTCATTTAAAGCACCAATGGGATGCCGTTCATTCTTACAAGGTTGGAAAGATGAAAATGGTGTCGAAGTTAACTCAGGTCGTATGAACCTTGGTGTTGTGACTGTAAACCTTCCACGTATTGCTATGGAATCAAATGGCGACATCAATAAATTCTGGGAAATCTTCAACGAACGTATGGGTATTGCTAAAGATGCACTTGTTTATCGTGTAGAACGTGTCAAAGAAGCGACACCAGCAAATGCGCCAATTCTTTACCAATACGGTGCTTTTGGTAAACGTCTCGGCAGATATGATAATGTTGATGAACTTTTCCGTCATCGCCGTGCAACGGTTTCACTTGGTTATATCGGACTTTACGAAGTTGGTACAGTCTTTTATGGTCCAGAATGGGAAACAAATCCAGAAGCCAAAGAATTCACCGTTGATATCATTCGTAAGATGAAAAAATTGTGTACAGAATGGTCAGATGAATTTGATTATCATTTCTCAATCTATTCAACACCGTCTGAAAGCTTGACAGACCGCTTCTGCCGTCTTGACACAGAAAAATTCGGTATCGTTAAAGACATTACAGATAAAGAATATTACACAAATTCATTCCACTATGATGTTCGTAAGAACCCAACACCATTTGAAAAATTAGACTTTGAAAAAGCTTATCCAGAAGCAGGTGCAACAGGTGGATTTATTCACTACTGTGAATACCCAGTTCTTCAACAAAATCCAAAAGCTCTAGAAGCTGTTTGGGATTATGCTTACAGCCGTGTTGGTTACCTTGGAACAAATACGCCAATTGACCATTGTTATAATTGTGGATTTGAGGGTGATTTTACACCAACTGAACGAGGTTTTGTTTGTCCAAACTGTGGTAACAGCGATCCTAAAACAGTAGATGTAGTTAAACGTACTTGTGGCTATCTTGGAAACCCACAAGCTCGTCCAATGGTTAATGGTCGTCACAAAGAAATTTCTGCTCGTGTAAAACACATGAACGGATCAACAATTAAAAATTCTGGTGACTACCACATGCACAAAGATAAGAGTTGTTAATAAGACTCGTTAACCAATAATTATGGTTTAGACAGTTTCATGACATATTGAAGCTGGAGACGCTTGTCCCAGCTTCTTTATTATATTGATAAAAAACTTGAAGAAAGGAAAAAATCGTGGGAAAATACCAATTAGATTATAAAGGCATGCAACAGGTTGAGCGTTTTCATGAAAAACATTCAACTGCTAAAGGTAATAAAAAAGCGCGTGTCAATGAATTGAAAGCACAATTTTTGGAAAAAGCGAAGAAAAAAAGTAAATAAGAGGTAAGCTTATGCAATTACGAAGACCTGAATTATCAGATAAAGCAGCCGTTATTGAGATGATGAAAGAGTTTGAAATGAGCCAGTCTGCCCACGATGGTGGTTTCTGGGATGTGGATAACTTTGATTACGAGGATTGGCTTGAAAGCAATCGCCTGAGTGAGATGGGGATTAATGTGCCTGCCAACTTTGTTCCAGCCGTTCAGTTTGTGTCTTTTTCTGATGATGGCAGGGCTTTAGGATTTTTGCATTTGCGCTTACGCTTAAATGAGAATCTTTTGAAGCAAGGTGGACATATTGGGTATTCTATCCGTCCATCTGAACGTCGTAAAGGATATGCTAAAGAACAGCTACGCTTAGGATTATTAGAAGCGAAGAAGAAAAATATCACCAAAGCTTTGGTCACATGTCATGATGACAATGAAAGTAGTCGTAAGGTAATATTAGCCAATGGTGGCCAGCTTGAAGATGTTTTAGATGCTGTTGAGCGTTACTGGATAACTTTGGAGACTGATTAATCAGTATAATAGAAATAAAAAGGTAGAAAGAAGGCTAGGATGGAAGAAAAAAACTGGAATACTCCCAAGCCTGGTGAATGGAAGTCAGAAGATTTAAGTGAAGGTCGCGTTATCGATTATAAAGCCTTTAACTTTGTTGATGGTGAAGGGGTGCGTAACTCACTTTACGTATCAGGTTGTATGTTCCACTGTAAAGGGTGTTATAATGCTGCAACTTGGTCATTTAAGGCAGGGCAGCCTTACACACAAGAGTTAGAAGAGCAAATTATGGCTGACCTGGCGCAGCCTTATGTTCAAGGCTTGACGCTTCTTGGTGGAGAACCTTTCTTAAATACAGGTTTTCTCTTGCCACTAATTAAGCGTGTTCGCCGTGAACTTCCTGAAAAAGATATTTGGTCTTGGACTGGATATACTTGGGAAGAAATGATGCAAGAAACACCAGATAAACTAGAAATGCTAAGCCTAATTGATATTTTGGTAGATGGTCGCTTTGATATCACTAAGAAAAACTTGATGCTACAATTCCGTGGGTCATCTAACCAACGTATCATTGATGTTCAGAAATCTTTGAAAGCCGGAAAAGTTGTGATTTGGGATAAATTAAATGATGGCGATCAAAAATTTGAACAAGTTAGTCGTGATGACTTACTATAAATGTGGAAAAAGAAGCTGATTTTCAAGAATTGGCTCCTTTTTTTTGCCCAAAATAACCTAAAAATAGAAGTTATTAACAGAAAGTTTTCCAAAAATGTGGATAGCTCTCAAAGCTTGATATAAAGGTATTTGTTCTTAGTTTATACACAAGTTATCCCCAATATATAGCCATACTTATCCACAACTTGTGAATAACTCTGTGTAAATTGTGTAAAAATAAGCGAATTTTCAAGATATTTTACCATTTTTAATAAAATAGGCTTAAATGATATGAAAATTTCATGTAAAAAAGCCGGCAAAAAGAAGTTTTTACCGACTTTTATCTATTTAAGATCTCCAAAGAGACTTATTATAAACGGGAACAGAAAATAAAGAATAGTTTATCAAGTAAGTTTTACTGAACGATTTCCTTTTAAACTATGAATAAGTTAATACTATTAGTGATTGCTTAGCTAACTAAGTATTGAATTCTTGTCAACTAACAATGGCATAGTGTCAACTTATAGGAAAATGGGAACGGTAAATCTGTCAATGTTAGCGTTTTTCTTGTCAACTTTATGGTAAAAAGATGTCAAGAAAGGTGGGTATAGGCATGATTACGAAAATTTCAGAAAATAAATATCCCTATCTTTTATTTCTTATCTTTATATGTTCTTCTGAAGGGGCATTGAAGTAACTAGGGATAGAATTAAAAAGAAGGGATAAGTTTTTTGCAATGAGTTCAGGTTCTTCAGGCTCGTCTTTACTTAGCCAAAATTGTAGGATGTTAAGATAAGCACCGAATAAACCTTTGGAAATGTAATCGATATTGCTATCTACAGTATCATCAACACACCATGGCAGATTGATGGTTTTATAGATTTGAGCAGATTTTTGATTGAATTTTTTTGTTAGTAATGAAAAGTGCCCACTTTCAACAAGTGATGAAATAAAGGCTTTGTTTTCATACATAAAATTCAAAGTAACTAAGAATACATCTTCAGGTTTTTTCGCCAAGATAAAATTATCTCGCTGAAGATAATATCCTCTGACAAAGTTTTCTAGACAGAAATCCATTAAATCAGTTTTATCATCAAAGTAGCGATAAAATGTTCGACGTGAGATAGTGGCCTTATCTAAGATTTGATAGATAGTGATTTTGTCATAATGTCGTTCAGTAATCAGTAGATAAAGTGCTTTTGATAAACGGTGTTTAGTTTCTAAAACTTGTTGGTGTTTTTTTGATAAATTTGTCATAAACAATCCTCTACTTGAATGATGTAATATTTCTGAAAAGACAAAAAATTATACCTAATCAATTTAGCATTGTAACATAAAGCTAAAAATTAAGCTACATCAATCCTACGAAATTAACAATATATGACTTTAGATATTTATCATTGTTAGCTTTCCTAACAATGATAGAGGACGAAATATTAAGAAAATTAGAACTAGGAAACAAAATCTTAAAAAAGTATCACTTGTACAAAATCCCTTTTCAAAATCGCGAAAAATATTATAATGCTCTTCAAAACGCCTATATATAAAACGACAAAATGAAAAATGTTTATCTAGTCTTTATTTTTTCAAAATTAGAATAAATATACATTTAAAATTATGTGAGTTTTATGTGAAAACGAATACTAAAAAGAAGGCCCTAACGTGCTTGATGCTAAACAATTAAGAAAACTTCGTCGTTCAGATTTGTTTGAGCTGCTTGTAGAGCAAGCTAAAGAAATTGAAGAGCTTCAAAATCAAGTAAAAGAACTTGAAGGTAAACTTGAGAGTCGTGAGCTAGAAGTCACTGATGAGGGTTCCATCGCTGAAGCAGCCTTGGCAATTAGTAAAGTTTTTGAAGAAGTTCAGGCTGCGGCAGACACGTATCTTTATAACGTCAAACGTATGGCGGATGCAAAAAAGAATACTGAGGATGAGGCCTAAGGGGTTAAGCTTTTTAAATGAAACCACTATTTGAGAAAAAATCAGAGAAAATTGCCTTAGCTGACTTACCGAAAGCTGAGGAGCTTTCAAAAGAGTTAGGAAAAATTAAGTATCGTGAGCGCTACATGCGCACCTTACGTAGCACTGTTTTCACCCTAGTAACCGTAGCAGCTTTGGCTGTATTGGTTGCGACAATTTGGTTACCTGTTTTGCAAATCTATGGAAATTCGATGACTCCTACTTTGAAAGCTGGAGACATGGTTGTTTCTGTTAGTAAAAAGAATTTGAAACAAGGTGATGTGGTCGCTTTTTATTATAACAATAAAGTTTTGGTTAAACGTGTTATTGCCACATCAGGACAGTGGGTCAACATTGACAAAAAAGGTAATGTCTTTGTTGATGGGAAAAAGATTAATGAGCCTTACCTACAAAGCGGTGAAAAAAATTATGGAGAAACCAATATCGAGTTACCTTATCAAGTACCAGATGGAAAGTACTTTGTGATGGGAGACCACCGTGAGGTTTCAGTCGATTCACGTAATGAAGCTGTCGGCCCAGTAGACAGTGAATAGTTAGTTGGGAAACTAATCTTAAGAATTTGGCCACTTAACCGTATGGGGTCAATCGATTAGAGAGTTAACAAAAATTATGTTTAGAAAGGAGTTTGGATGTTAAAGCTATGGGCAAGGTTAGCAATTTTAGTAAAAAAGCGAGTCCGAGATAGTATCATTGCAAAGATTGCTTTGGTGCTATCTCTAGTCGTTGTCTTTTGTACGACTTACTTTCTAATATTACCAGCCCTAACAATTAGTACGGGAAATAGTTCATCTGTTTTCCAATCCTCGGAAAGTACCTCCTCGCAGGTTGAGTCTCCGACGGATGATTCTCAAAAAGAAAATAACCAGACAGAAGCTTCTTCACAAGCCAGTCCGACTGACTCAAGTCAAGAAAAGAAGGACATGTCACAAGCAGGTACTTTGACTACTGAAACGTCAGATGTGACGGTAACGGTCTCGTATGAGGGAGATACCTTTACAGAGCCAGTTCAATTAAAGGTAAAGCCTGTTTCTGACACGACTGCCATTGATAACAAGTTAACATCGCTTTTAAGCGAAAGCAAGCAAAGCTTGTCACAAGCACATTCTTATGATATTTCATTTATCACTGATGGTGGCAAGGAGCACGAGCTCACTTTCTGCTCCCTTTACTCTTGCAACGGTGGGGAGAGCTCTTTAATATGTTGAAAAAATTCAAAGAAAATTTTTTGACAAATTCACTTATTTTTATCTTAATAATCGGGCTGTCTCTCTTGTTGTATCCGACAGTTAGCGATTATTGGAACTCATTTCACCAATCAGAAGCGGTAGCAGGATATGTCCAGAAGGTTCAGGACATGGGTCAGCAAAAGAAAGATGACATGTTGGCAGCAGCTAAGTCTTATAATCAGACCTTGGCTAAGGGTGTTATGCCTGATTTGAATTTATCAAATGCTGAGAAGTCTGTTTATAATAAAACCCTTGATGTGACTGGTACAGGAATTATGGCTTATGTCGATATTCCAAAGATTAACACGACTTTGCCAATCTACCATGGTACGGATGATGCGATTTTGCAGGTCGCTGTTGGTCATATTCCTGGAACATCTTTACCGGTTGGTGGCAAGGGAACACACGCTGTGATTTCAGGTCACCGTGGTTTGCCATCGGCTAAGCTCTTTACAGACATCGACCGTTTGGTTGATGGTGATACCTTCATGATTCAGGTCTTAGATGAATCCTTGACTTATGAGGTTGACCAAATTCTGACGGTCTTGCCAGATGATGTTTCAGCGCTAGCCATTGACCCAAATCAAGATTATGTGACCTTGGTGACGTGTACGCCTTATGGTGTTAATAGTCACCGTCTCTTGGTGCGTGGTCACCGTATTCCAAATAAAATTAAGAATGCGCGTGTGATTTCTGAGGCTAGTCGTGTTGAACCGTTATTGGTTGCACCGATTTTAGCAATCTTTATCCTCATTTTGCTTTTGTTGGTGATTGCCGTTTATCGTAAACTGCGGTACTAAGGTGTGAGTTATCCAAAAGTTGGCTTAGAGATAGGCTGGCTTTTGGATTTTTTTGTTTGGGCGATAAAAGCAGAGCTTGGAAATTTATTTTTAAAAATCCTTGTAACTGTTATTCTTCTGAATTTTTGATAGAATGTTCTTAACAGATTAGAAGGAGATTCCTATGACTCGATACCAAGATGATTTTTATGAAGCCGTCAACGGCGAATGGGAAAAGACAGCTGTCATTCCTGATGATAAACCGCGTACTGGAGGTTTTTCAGATTTAGCTGATGAGATTGAAGACTTAATGCTAGCAACCACAGATGAGTGGTTGGCTGGTAAAAATCTTCCAGACGATAGCATTTTGCAAAATTTTGTTAAATTCCACCGCATGACATCAGATTATGAAAAACGTGAAGCTGTTGGTGTAGCACCAGTTCTTCCTTTGATTGAAGAATATAAGAAATTGTCTTCTTTTGCGGATTTTGCCGGACAAATTGCGGATTTTGAAATGGCTGGAAAACCAAATGAATTTCCATTTGGTGTGGCACCAGATTTTATGAATGCGCAGCTTAATGTTTTGTGGGCAGACGCACCTGGAACAATTTTGCCTGATACAACTTATTACGCTGAAGACAACGAAAAAGGTAAAGAATTGTTAGCGACATGGCGTCAGATGCAAGAAGAATTGTTAGCAAAATTTGATTTTTCAGTAGAAGAAATCAAAGATTTGCTGGATAAAACCATCGAACTCGATGCCAAATTAGCTAAATATGTCTTGTCACGCGAAGAATCTTCTGAGTATGTTAAGCTTTATCACCCTTATGATTGGGCTGATTTTACCAAACTAGCACCAAATCTTCCTTTGGATAGCATCTTCACACAAATTCTTGGGGAAATTCCTGACAAAGTCAATGTTCCAGAAGAACGTTTTTGGAAAGAATTTGCGGCAGAATATTATTCTGAAAAGAACTGGGAATTGCTTAAAGCAGATTTGATTGTTTCAGCAGCGACAAGTTATAATAGCTATTTGACAGATGAGATTCGAGTGCTTTCAGGGACTTACAGTCGTGCTCTTTCAGGAACACCACAAGCCATGGATAAGAAGAAAGCAGCTTACTATCTAGCATCTGGTGCCTATAGCCAAGCCCTTGGTCTTTGGTATGCAGGTCAAAAATTCTCACCTGAAGCAAAAGCTGACGTAGAACATAAGGTTGCAACGATGATTGATGTTTACAAGAAACGTCTCGCATCTGCAGATTGGTTAGCTAAAGAAACACGTGATAAAGCGATTGTCAAACTCAATGTCATCACGCCTCACATTGGTTATCCGGAAAAATTACCAGAAACTTATGCGAAGAAAATCATTAATGAGTCTTTGTCACTCGTTGAAAATGCGCAAAACCTTGCTAAGATTTCTATCGCACACAGCTGGAGCAAGTGGAACAAGCCTGTTGATCGTAGTGAATGGCACATGCCAGCTCACATGGTCAATGCTTATTATGACCCACAACAAAACCAAATTGTCTTCCCAGCGGCTATCTTACAAGCTCCATTTTATAGCTTGGAACAAAGTTCATCTGCTAACTATGGTGGGATTGGAGCGGTTATCGCCCATGAAATTTCACATGCCTTTGATACTAATGGAGCATCATTTGATGAAAATGGTAGCCTAAACAACTGGTGGACTGAGGCAGATTACAAAGCCTTCACGGAACGTACCGATAAAATCGTTGAACAATTTGATGGGCTAGATTCTTATGGCGCTAAGGTCAATGGTAAATTGACAGTCTCTGAAAATGTGGCTGACCTTGGTGGTGTGGCTTGTGCGCTTGAAGCAGCAAAACAGGATGACGATTTCTCAGCACGAGATTTCTTTATCAACTTTGCAACCATTTGGCGCATGAAGGCGCGTGATGAATACATGCAAATGCTAGCAAGCATTGATGTGCACGCACCAGCCAAACTTCGTACCAATGTCACTTTGCCAAACTTCGATGACTTCCATGAAGAATTTGACATCAAAGCAGGTGACCCAATGTGGCGTGCACCAGAAAATCGAGTTATTATTTGGTAACTATTATCGATAAAATCGTGAGAAACAAGAACTTGGTTTAACCAAGTTCTTGTTTTTTGCTATTCCTTTTTTAAAAATGTGATACAATAAACATTAGTATACCTAGAATATACCTAGATTTTTAAAATAGAAATATAGACTATGATTTTTCTAAGTTGTTTAGGATAACAGCTAAAGACCTTTTTTGCTGGGAGAATTTGAAAATCATAGATTCAAAAAAGGAGACTGTATGAAACTCGAAAAATCAATGCAATTGGGTGAACTTTATCGCGAACTGCGAATCGCGCGTGGTTTGAAACTAAAAGACGTTGCACGAGAAAACCTCTCTGTATCTCAACTCTCACGTTTTGAAAATGGACAATCCATGCTTGCCGCAGATAAACTCTTAATCGCCATCTCAGGAATCCACATGACCTTCTCAGAATTTGGCCACGCGATTAATAACTATCAAGAACCGAAATATTTTCAATTATCAACGAAAATAGCTGAGTTATATAACAAACAAGATATTGAAGGTCTTAAAGCTTTACTTGAAAGTGAAAAAGGATCTGAAGTTTTTGATGTTTATGAGCGTTTAAACGGATTGATTATAAAAGCTTATATTTATAATCTTGATCCCACTTATGTAATACCTGAAGAAGAGACAAATTTTTTGACTTCGTATCTTTACGAAATTGAAGAATGGACAGAATTTGAATTATTTATTTTTGGAAATACTATGTCCATTCTATCAGAGTCGGATTTGATTTTTTTGGGAAAAGCTTTTGTGGATCGAGATAAGCTTTATCAATCACTTACAAGTCATAAAAAAAATGCAGAAGTTGTTTTCTTAAACCTAATTGTCTTATTGGTTACTTATCGAAAGTTTTATCAAGCTACTTATTTTATTGAATCTCTAGAAAAAATAATTACTTACCAAGACATGCTTGCCATGACTTATCTTAATTTTTTAAAAAAATTAATTGCTAATCTTGAAGACGGGACAGATGACTTATCGGATTTGGAGCATTTTATTGTCTGTGTTGAAGAGATTGGGAACCCTTTAGTTGCTTCGTATCTCAAGATGAATTTATTAAGAATTACTAATAATAGTGAGAAATGATATTGACTGGATTCTAAAACATAAAGATAATGGGGAGAAGAACAGCAGGACCAATCAAAGCATAGTTAACCAATTGTTTAGCGGTTTTTTTCAATGTGAACATAATAAGTATCCTCCAAATTTTATATATTACGTATTATTCATAAGTTTTGTGAGTAATAACATTTATTAGGGCAGGGGAAGGGATGAATGTTATTACTTGGGGCTGATTGATTATTTTGAATAGGTTTTACGGGTAATGTACAAAGAATGTAAGTACCAGAACGACTGTTTTAAGTAATTGTTTAAGGGTTAGTTTAAGCATTAGTAGTATCCTCCTTAATGTTATGTCTTCATTGTATCAGCGAAAATATTAAAATCGGTTTATTTGCAAATACGCAAATAAACTTTTTTTGTTAAGAAAATATACAATTTTCAGAAATCTTAACTTTAGGATGATATGATGTTAGTGTAATCTGTTTAGATAGTTTACGTTATCGGTAATTATTTTTCGAAAAAGAACACCTGATAGATAAGAGTGATTTGCCATTTGTATGGGCATTTTTTGTCCACTTATTTTTAAAAAGTTGAAAGGAAAACATAAGATTATGTTGGGATTTATGGATAACTACTTGGTTGCTTTGCAAGCTAAATATGCTTCAAAAGTGACTGTTAAGTGGGTTTGGGCAGTTTGCGCTCTTGTCTCTGTCATTGCTGTCATTGGTTATGCGGCTTATTGTACGTCACAATCAGGGAATTTTGCTGGTGGAATCAAGTTAGGTGTTCCTGATGTTATTCATGTAACATTTAACTGTACTAAATAATATCGCTCTTCTTTTTATTTTTAAGAGAAGGTGTTAGAATAAGGAATTTATGATTAAGATTGAACACTTATCTAAAACATATAAGCGCTTGGTTTTAAATGATATTTCAGTGACTTTCCCTGAAAGACAAGTGAGTGTTATTGTTGGTATTAATGGTAGCGGTAAGACGACATTTTTAGATTGTGTCGTTGGTTTGAAACGCCCGAGTGAAGGAGAGATTTGGATTGATAGTCACCATAATCAATCTGATCCCTTCAAGGAGCAAGTCTTTTACATTCCATCTGATTTTTATCTTCCGGATTACATGACAGGAGATGAATACATTCAATTTGTTTTGGCGCGTTATCAAAATGCAGACCTTGATAAGGTCGATTCTTTCTTTGAATTATATAATTTAAAGGAAGCTAAGAATCAGCTTTTAGAATCTTATTCTTTTGGGATGAAAAAGAAAGTTCAAATTATCGCTGCTGTCTTATCAAATGCTCCTTATGTTTTGGGAGATGAAGTTTTTAATGGTTTGGATTTTGAAACCACTTTGATTACAGTAAAACTATTTCAGGCTTTACTTGATCATCGCAGTTTTGTCTTAATTTCACATAATATGACCATAATCAATCACTTTTGTGACCATATCTTTTTGATGTCTAATGGGAAATTAGTTCCTTTTACTGGCGATGCTAGTCAATTGAAAGCAGAGGTGTTACGCACGGAGTCTGTTCATGATAAAATCACGTTCATTCAAAGATACGCAACTTTTGATGACAATGTTTCTGAATAATGCTTTGAAAGGTTTCTTAAATCGCCCGATTTTCAAATCAAAATGGGTAAGACGTTCCTTTGTCACTTTCCTATGCCTGCTTTATATTTTGTATTATCTCTACAACATGAAAGAGCTGGCAAAAATATCATCCATCAGAACAAATGTTCCTCTTGCTATTTTGGAAACAGGGCAAAAGCAAATCTTTTTTAGCTATTTCAGCAATACTTTTGTCTTGGGTTGCTTGCCCTTCCTTTTCGTTGAGGCAACCTTGGCTTTGGACAAGACGTCTTTGTATTTCGTTAAAGCTTTACCATTTCGAAAGCGTGATATTCAAAGGGCTTACTCTTTGTTTCGTTTGTTGTTAATGGTTGGGATTTATGAATTAGTCATGATCATTGCAACGCCTGCTATCAAGTTGGTTACAACTTCTGTGGGAGATTTTGGCTTGTTTTTCCTTAGTCAACATTTTTCGTTCTTTCTTGTTATCATCAGCTTAGAATGCTTATCTTTAGGGCTAGACAGGCTTTTGCAAAATCAGATAAAACACTTGCTTGTGATTAAACTACTCCTAGCAAATTTAATTTTAATAACTAGTTTGGCTTATTTCTTTCAATGGCGTTATGCACTAGAATCACGATTAGCTTCTTCTCCATTTTCCATTCATGAGTTGATTCTAGGGGCATTCCTTGGTAGTTTTGGCTGTCTAGTTTTCGTTGTTTATTTGCTTTTACATTTGCCTTTGGCTGACACTTTAGTTACTAGTCGCAGTCGCTTTATTAAAGTACCTGTTCTTGATAAAGTCACCTTTCGTTATAAAACAAATTGGTATTACTTGATTTTTCCTGTGATTGTTATTGACATTATGGCTTATCAGAGTGGTGTAAAAGCAGTTCTGGCAGTCTTACCAACATTACTTGCATTTAATGGCTTATTATTACTTTCACATGGCGATAGCACAGAGAATTTCCGAAATCAGTATAATCTCCTGAGGATTACAGTATGTGAAGAATACTTTGGTCAGTATTTACTTCTTGTATTGTTGGAAATATCTTTATTGATTTGCTTTGCCTTTCATTGAGCTACCATTAACCAAGTGATGGTGTCAGTTGCTTTTGTTTAATCTGCTTTTATGCTGGGCTATCTTTTCCCAAAATCACGCGGAAATCTCAATGAGATCACGTCAATGTTTTTATTAGGGATTGTTTTTATCTTAGTCACGCTTGTTGTGAAAAACGCGAGCTTGGGTTTGATAGTTATTATCCTATTAGCAGGTATTCACTATAGTCTTCTTAGGAGGTTAAGATATGAAAGATTTTAGTCGTTGTCTTGGGATTAGTGTAGTGACCTATGCTGCCTTAGTTGTGTTTACAAGCCTTTGGAAATTATTTCAGCTTGGCGGATCGTCAGCTTCAGTAAAAACTTTGTTAGGCATCACCATTGATAACAAAATTACTGAGCATAATATTTCCACAACGTTTGGCTTGTCTTGGCAAACATTAATTGCATTTATCATTTCTTTTTGCCTTGTCTGTGCTTTAACTTATCTCACTGATAAATTCAGCGAAAAGAAACATGACTGAGTTATTCATTCTAGTCGTTGTTACGATTCTGTCAGTTTATGCTGCGGTCAGATTACATGAGATATTGCATTACTTGGTGGCACGAGCATTGCATTACCAAGCGTGTTTTAAACACGTTGGTGTTCTGGCTTTTCAAGTAGAGTATAGAAATCAAAACCGTCCCTTAGACAATTTCTTAATTGCTTTTATATCACCATTTCTGTTAACTCTAATTGGCATTTTAATCCCTCTAAATTACTACACCCTCGTATTGAAGGTAACTTGTCTAATGAATCTGTTTAACCTCTTACCATTCACAGCAGATGGCGAGGTGATTTTACTGTCAATTGTTCAACTGATTCAAAAGGAGAAAAATAGTGAAAAATAAAAAACTGTGAAACTTGGTCTCTTTATCATTTTGTTTGTGATTATTTTTGGTGGTAGTTATATCGTTACCAATAAATTAAACGGAACAAGTGCTTATGTTGATGAAACGGCTCAGCTGGTTAAAGATAATCAAGATGATGTGGTTAGTCGCTTAGAAGCTAAAGAACAAGGCATGTATTATTCTGGCTTTCCAACCTGTCCGTGGTGTGTTGAGTTATTGCCTGTCTTAGACAAGGAATTACAAGCAGACCATGGTAAAGCCTATACAGTCGATGTTCGAGGTAAACATTATAGCGACGCTGACAATGCTATCGTGAAAAAATTCTCTCAAACTTATACCAAAGAAGACAAATTATACGTTCCTTTTGTCGTTGCAATTAATAGTTCAGAAGATGTTAAAGTTCACGTTGGTATGGTCGATGACCATGATGCCACTAAAGATAAAATGACTAAAGATCAAGAACAACGTCTAGTTAAAATCCTAGATAAAATGATTGCATTTAGTCAAAGCTGAAAGATAAATAAATACGCCCTTTCGTTTTAAAACGAAAGGGCGTATTTTTGAATTGAGGTTTTTAACATCAACTATTCTATTTTTTATTGTAACTTCTTTAGTTTCCTGAATTGTGATTCATTACAGGGGAGTTTTATTCCTTGATATGGATAGATAATTCATCAGTGTCAATGCTTGCTTGGGCGCCGATAGTGATTGTAAAGAGTGGCTGAGTGTGGGCAAAATCAAGGTCATACATGACAGGAATGGTTTTAAGAAGTGGGTGCTTGTCTAGGATATAGGTTAATATTTCGAGTGTCATTTGGCATTCCTTTGGGAAGCGTCCGATAAGCACTGCTTTTGGATTGGGGTAAGCTTGTAAAATGGCTGCTAAATTGCGGTCAAAATCATGATAGTCATCTTCTTCTGCCTCTTCTAAGAAAAGGACATAATCGTTGACTTGAGGGGCGTAAGGTGTCCCGCGAAGAAGTCCAAAAGTAGACAAATTTCCACCAATAATGGTTCCAGAAGCTTTCCCTGCGTTGTAAATTTTCCATTCTGTTGGCATAAAATGACGTGGTTGTGTTGGGTCATACCAAGGGTCGCTTGACCACTCCTGACTTGGAACAAGGTCATAAACTGATTTTGTCATGGCATTTAACCAAGCCTTGCTCTGGTAATCTTGACCTTCTTTCATTTTAAAACTAGAATATGACGGTCCCATGTATGTCAGCATTCCAGTTTTAGCATAGATAGCATTTAAAAAAGCTGTTGAATCAGAATAACCGCAGATAATTTTGGGGTGTTTGGCAATTAAGTCGTAGTCAAGATAGGGCAACAGTTCGTTAGAATTAAAACCACCAATCGTAGCCAGAATGGCATCAACAGAGTCATCAGCAAAAGCAGCGTGCAAATCAGCAACACGGCTCTTGATTGAAGAAGAATAGAGCATATCAGATTCTAAATAATGTTCTGAAAATGACACACGAAATCCCAGATTTTCTAAGGTTTCTTTGGCAGAAAGATTGGCTTCAACTCCGCCTAAGCGAGCAATAGAAGATGACGGACTAAGGATACGAATATGACTGTTAGGACTTAGTTTTTTCATAAAACACCTCCAAAGATTTTTAGTATTATAGCATAGATTGTTGAAATTTCAAGGGTAAAGCCGTGAATTCTTTTATTTTCATAATCCTCTTTCAGAATTTCACGAAATAGGCTTGACGTGTTTTTGATTTTAGGGTAAAATATTATCTGTTATGGCGGTATAGCCAAGTGGTAAGGCACGGCTCTGCAAAAGCTTGATCGTCGGTTCAAATCCGTCTACCGCCTTCATAATGCAAAGTAAGCTCGATTAATCGAGTTTTTTTGTTTTTATCTTGGAAAAAATCGTGAAAATATAGTGGTTATTTTTAGTTATCAAAAGGCTCCAAAAAGCCTAAAATAAAAACTCTTTCAAGCCGTATATGGCTTGCCAATAGCTTGCTTTTATGGTAAACTATGATAGTTGTATTATGCAACAAATACTCATTCTGGATGTATTGTGAGTCTGTTGCTCATTATGAGTGGATTTGCAAGATGAAGTCTGGAAGAGGAAAAAACATTTTATAAAGGAGAAACTACTCATGGCAGTAATTTCAATGAAACAACTTCTTGAAGCTGGTGTTCACTTCGGTCACCAAACTCGTCGCTGGAACCCTAAGAT
>NZ_DS572688.1 GCF_000154985.1 Streptococcus infantarius subsp. infantarius ATCC BAA-102 | reverse complement strand
TTTCTTGTTAGAATATATAGGTATTCAATTTTGATTGGATAATCAATCATAGTTAAGTGACGATAGCCTAGGAGATACACCTGTTCCCATGCCGAACACAGAAGTTAAGCCCTAGCACGCCTGATGTAGTTGGGGGTTGCCCCCTGTTAGATACGGTAGTCGCTTAGCAAAAGGGAGTTTAGCTCAGCTGGGAGAGCATCTGCCTTACAAGCAGAGGGTCAGCGGTTCGATCCCGTTAACTCCCATTAACAATGGTATATAAACCAAAAGGTCCCGTAGTGTAGCGGTTATCACGTCGCCCTGTCACGGCGAAGATCGCGGGTTCGATTCCCGTCGGGACCGTTTGACTCGTTAGCTCAGTTGGTAGAGCATCTGACTTTTAATCAGAGGGTCACTGGTTCGAGCCCAGTACGGGTCATATTAATATGCGGGTTTGGCGGAATTGGCAGACGCACCAGATTTAGGATCTGGCGCTTAACGGCGTGGGGGTTCAAGTCCCTTAACCCGCATTAAAAAGTTGCCGGCTTAGCTCAGTTGGTAGAGCATCTGATTTGTAATCAGAGGGTCGCGTGTTCAAGTCATGTAGCCGGCATAACCTTTTGTTAATAGTATTAGCTTAGGGCGCATAGCTCAGCTGGTTAGAGCGCACGCCTGATAAGCGTGAGGTCGGTGGTTCGAGTCCACTTGTGCCCATTTATTAATATGGTCCGTTGGTCAAGGGGTTAAGACACCGCCTTTTCACGGCGGTAACACGGGTTCGAATCCCGTACGGACTATTTTATTTATTTTTTTTAAAAGGTTTAAAAAAGAGGGCGAAAGCCTTCTTTTTTAGTCTAGTTCATGTGGTAATAAAAGTGTTTCTGTTCCTGATTGATCAATCAGATAGACAATATTTGGAAAGAATGGGTCATACGGGTAATTATAATCAAAAGCAATAGTTGTTTGCTGCTTTTGATTTTGGTAGCAAATCGTTAATTTTCCTTTTTTCTCAGTTAAGCGAAAGCTGATGATTGACTCTAGTGGGATAACACCTTTTAGGTAGTTATCTAAGATATCCCAAAAGGTATCAATGATTTCGTGTGGAAGGCTTGTTGCTACGCCAAAACTGGCGTATTTTTCTTTACTGATTTCAAATGCCATATAAAACTTCCTTTCTTTAGCGTAAAAGCACCCCTATTGGAGTGCTCGCAACTTTAACGATTCTTAAGTTCAAGATAACGTTTGTACCAAATATTAATATAGGCTTCTGAGAATGGTCCTTTTCCATTGTTAATCCAATCAACAAGGATTTTGACATTCTCTTTTAAAATAAAATCAATGTCTGGAGAATAGCCCATTTCTGCTTTGTGTATTTCGTACTCGTCGACGTCAAGTAGCCTTTTTTCACCGTCTGCAAAGACTTTGACATCCAAGTCGTAATCGATATACTTAAGAGCTTCTTCATCCATGACGTATGGACTGGCAAGATTGCAGTAGTATGAAACACCGTTATCTCTTATCATCGCAATGATATTAAACCAGTATTTTTTATGGAAATAAACAATGGCTGGTTCTCGCGTAACCCAACGTCTCCCATCACTTTCTGTTACTAGTGTGTGATCGTTAACTCCTATAACAGCATTGTCTGTTGTTTTTAGTACCATAGTGTCGCGCCATGTTCGGTGCAAACTACCATCATGCTTATAACTTTGAATTGTAATAAAGTCGCCTTCCTTAGGTAATTTCATGCCTTACCAACTTTCTACAATTAAACTTATCTGTTCTAGTTTATCATAATTTTCTGAAAAAGGACACTTAGAAATGCAATTTATTTCACAAATAATCTCTAAGAGCGCTCTTAATATCATCATATGAAAAACCTTTTCGAGCGAGAGCTTGCGTTAATCGTTGATTTAGTTCATATCCTTCGTATTTTTTACTAAATTTTCGATATTGTTTATCAAGTTCTTTATTTAAAAGTTCGAATTCTTGTTGTTCATCTTTTTCGATATCAAGTGTTTCAAAGGCTTCTTTTGCTTCTGTGTATGAGAAGCCTTTATTCATCATATTTTGGATGATTTTATCTTTAAGTGTTTTTGTTGAGAGCTTGTTTTGATATTTACGTAAAAGTTTTTGAGCTGTTTTTTCAGCTAGGTCTGAAAAGTCTAATTCAGCTAATTTTTGGTCAATGAGTTGAGCATCAACTCCTTTTTGAAGTAATTTTTGTTTTAAAACGTAGCCACCCTTATCACCTGATGTTAGATTTTGTGATAAATAGGTTTCAACATATTGTGAATCATTAATCCAGTTTTCTTTTTTGAGGTTTTCAATGATTTCTGGGATATACTGACTATCAATTTCATGTTTTTCTAAGTATTTTTTGACTTCGTCTGCGGTACGTTGCTTGAAAGAAATTTGGTAAAGTGCCAAGTTTTTACCATATGAAAATTGGGCGTATCTTTGAATATCTTTTAAGGTTGTTTCGTCAATTTCCATATTTTTACTTAACATAAAGTGAACAATAGTGTCTTCTGTTACGTAAAGTTCATCTTTTTCATCAATTTCTAAAAGATATAGCCTTTTTTTCTTTTCGATTTTAGTGATTTTCATACATTCATTATAACAAAAATGTTAAAATAGTAGTGATTAAAGTGTAGGGAGGTGGTATGGTGAAAGATAGTAAAATCGTTGATTTAGATGAATACCGCATGCTTAAGTCTTTAAGTGATGACCTTGAAGAGTTTCCGTTTGATGATGACTTTTTAGAAGATGAAGAAGATGAGCTAGACTCTGAAAATTGGAATTTATTTGAGGATTTAACAGAGCTTAGAAAATGTGTTGATTATTATGAAGAACTTCATGAGAAGGGTGAAATATCTGAGAAAGATTATTATTTTTCAAAGGTTAATCTTGGTATGCTTTATAAGCAAAATGGACTTTATCAGAGAGCTCTTGAGCAATTTGAAGCGGTTTATGAGCTGGATTCATCGGATTTGTTTGCTTGTCGTCATGAGATAATGGCATTGTATATTTTGACGTCACAATATGATAAGGCTTTGGTATTCTTTAAGAAGCAGTCTGATATTGGACATGATATTTTACTAGAAATCCCTTTGTTAGTTGGGGCTATTTTAGATGGTCATGATGAGATGGCACACTATTTGATTGAAGTTTTGAATGCTGATGTTAAGGATTTTGCTATTTTTTGTCAATCACCCGAGCTTTTGATGGATGATATTATGTCTGTCGGCGCAGCTGTCATTCATCGTCCAGATAGTTTAGAAGCGGTCTATGTAGGACTTTATCGTATTTTACCTTTACTGATGACTGCTGGAAATTATGTGCAAGCTTATTTGAATGATTATTTTTCAGAGCACAAGGCAGGTCAGGCAGAAGTTGAATCGTTAGCCTTTTTATCAGAATACCAAATTGAAATCTTGCTGGCGCATGATATTTATGATTTGCAGGATTTTCAAGTTTGGACAGAAGCAGATATTTTAGCTTTACCTCAGTTCGGTAAGGCAACTTTAAAAAAATTGAAAGAAGTAGGAGTTATATTTAGTCACTAATGAATTTGAAAGTAAAACAAAGAATTCCTTTGAAAATCAAGCGCATGGGAATTAATGGTGAAGGAATTGGATTTTATAAGAAGACTTTAGTCTTTGTTCCAGGTGCTTTGAAGGGGGAAGATATTTTTTGTCAGATTACGGCGGTTAAGCGTAATTTTGCTCAGGCAAGACTTTTGACAATCAATAAGAAATCAAAATTTCGTGTGGAACCAAAATGCCCGATTTATCAAAAATGTGGTGGTTGTCAAATCATGCATTTGCGTTATGACAAGCAATTGGAATTTAAAGACGATTTGATTGCACAGTCATTGAAGAAATTTAAGCCTGTTGGTTATGAAAAATTCGAAATTCGTCATACACTTGGGATGGAAGTGCCTTATCATTACCGTGCTAAGTTGCAGTTCCAGACACGTTTTTTTAAAGGTAATGTGAAGGCTGGGCTTTTTGAAGAAGGCAGTCACCGTCTTGTTGATATCAAGGATTGTTTGGTACAAGATGAGTTGACGCAAACAATTATCAACCGTGTGACAGAACTTTTAGAAAAGCATCATATTCCTATTTATGATGAACGCAAGATTGCTGGTATTCGAACTGTAATGATTCGTAAGGCAAAGTCAAGCAACCAAGTTCAAATTATTTTTATCACTAGCCGCGATATCTTCTTGGCACCTGTGATTAAGGCTTTAACAGCAGAATTTGAAGAGATTAAAGGAATTGCAGTAAACTATAATCATTCAAAATCAAGCGATATTTATGGCGAAAAAACAGAAGTTATCTGGGGTGATGCAGATATTTCTGAAGAGGTGTTGGATTACCGATTCAGCTTGTCACCACGTGCCTTTTATCAGTTGAATCCTGAACAAACACAAGTTTTGTATGGTCAAGCTGTTGCAGCGCTTGATGTGACTGAAAATGACCATGTCATTGATGCATATTGTGGTGTTGGGACAATTGGTTTTGCTTTTGCTGATAAGGTAAAAAGTGTTCGTGGTATGGATATTATTCCAGAGGCAATTGCTGATGCTAAGAAAAATGCACAGCGTATGGGATTTGATAATACTCACTATGAAGCTGGGCGTGCAGAAGAGATTATTCCTAAGTGGTATAAGGAAGGTTATCGTGCGGATGCTTTGATTGTTGACCCACCTCGTACTGGTCTTGATGATAAACTCTTGGATACTATTTTGAAATATCAACCTGCTAAAATGGTTTATGTGTCATGTAATACGGCGACTTTAGCTCGTGATTTGGTTAAATTAAGTAAAGTTTACGATGTTCATTACATTCAGTCGGTGGATATGTTTCCGCATACAGCAAGAACTGAGGCGGTTGTTAAATTGTCCAAACGAGATATCAACCATCATATTGATCTTGAAATCAATGAAGACGACCTCAAAGATATTTCTGTCAAGAAGGAAGCCACTTATTCAAAAATCAAAGAGTACCAAATTGTCCACCCAAAAAAGAACAAGCTATCCTCGATGCGTTAAGTTGGTTTGGAATGATTGAGTAATTAAATAAATTAAAAAGTGCAGAATTGAACCGCACCCCAGAAGTTAGATTTTTATGTCTAACTTCTGGGGTGCGGTTATGTGTTTTGAACTTTTAAGTTTAACGATCAAAATCATTAAAGTTATGGTCTTTTAGTTCCAGCTCTTTATGTAGACGTTTATGTTTCTCAATGCGTTCAAATACTTTTTTCTTATCATTGTCTGTGAGATAGTTTTGAAAATCGTCGTAAAGGTTTATTGCAGGTTGGACTTCTTTCAATAGTGAATCCATTCTTTTCTCAGCTTCTTTCTATTCAGCAATTCGTACTGACCTCTCATGTTGAAGCTGATCCCTAGCTCTTTTCAATTCACCAGTTAATTGGCTAATTTTCTGTTTTAATCCTTTGACAATACTATTATTAAAGACTTTATCAATAAAATCGTCTAAAATTTGTTTTAAAGGTTTGGAGTTTACTTGATACAACATTTTTTCAAAAATTTTTAAAGGTACAACAGCAAATTTTTCTTTTTTCCCAATTAATCCACGTTCTTCTACTTTAAAGTCTTTTGTAAATAGATAATTCTTATCCTCTTTAATTCCAATATCCTTTAATAATTGTTCGTTGATAGCATTTATTGCTTCTTTCTGTGCCAATAATAATTCGAGTTTGTCAGCTTAAGCTTCAAACATTTCATCTAACTTATTAACAGATTCTTGCTTTGAATGGATGATATTATCATATTGTTCAATTGATTGTTCTTTTCTATTGATCTCTTTATCAAGTGTACTCAACATCTCTTTCTTTTTTGCTAATTCTTTTTCTACGTTTGAGACCTCAGAAGTGATTTCAGCTTTAATCTCATTCAGTTTCTTTTCTCTCTCCTCTTCAAGTTTGGCCATCATTTCTTTATACTCACGCATGTCTTTAATATTGTTTGTACCTACTTTTTTACGTTCAACAGCCATTTCTTTTAACATGCCCTCAAGGACTTTAATTTCGTTGTTGCGAAAAGCCATCAATTGAAACTTTCCTTTTTCTGTAAATCCCTCTTGCTTCAATGCTTTTGAAAAGCTGGGCTGTATAGAGAGACCATTTTTATAACCGTCTGCGATGGGAACGACATTGAGATGTAAATGCGGTGCACCTTTTTCATCGAGATGCACTACTGCGTTATAGACACGAAAATGTGGATGACGTTTTTCGAAATCTTGTGCATATTTAGCTAAATATGTTCCAATGTTGACTTTATATCCTTCTGGTAATTTATCCCAATCAGCTTTTGATCCAATACCAATGATAAACTCTCTCTGTTGATCTAAGGTATCAAGTTTACCAACATGTTTATAATAATCCTTGATTTTTCGATTATTTCTTTCCTGCTTTTCATTATATTCCTTCAAAGCAGGTCCAAATTCCTTTTCATATAGCTCTCGAATATCTAATTGTTTAACTACAATATTTTGATGACTTTTATCTCTAAGAATGTGTGAATGTTCTGGACTCTTCCATACTTTTTCTGTTAAATCTCGATTATTATGTCGAATGTTTGTCATTCTCGGATTTGTTTTAAATGAAATAGTTAAATCTGGCATCACGTATACTCCTTAAAAATTTTTCTTTAATACAGTACGCCTTAAAAACTCATTTTAAAAATTTGAGAATGAATTTAGTTGGGAGCTATCCCTGAACCAAGTAACTAATTACTGATGTCTTATTCTTTAGAACTGAAATCTATGGGGACCGATCTCCTACTATTGGAATGAAATTTACTACTTAACGAGTCCATTATAGAAAAAGGTATTGACTGTTTAAGTAAGCCATTTTTAAGCGAATAATGGGTTTGTATAGTTGACCAAATTGGCTTTAATCATGGATTCATAAACTACTCCATGATTGAAAAACATTGGCTAATAAAGTAAGCCATGTTTGTAAGATGAACGGTCTAGTAAAGTAGTCCATAATTGTATAATATATGGCTGAATAAACTAGTCCATATTCTCTAAAATAATGGACTAATTAAAGAAGTCCATGTTTTCAAAAACAGCGGACCAATAAAGTAAGCCATTCTTTAACAGTTAATGGTTTTATAAAGTTACCCATTATGACTATAAAAAATGGATAGATAAATAATCCCATTATTTTAGTAGAAAAGAGATTCTGTAAGATTGGTATGTTAATTTCTAAATTATCAATAACTGAAAATTTTGTGTTATGATTGCTCGAATAGCGAGCAACGGCGAGGCGCTTCGCTATTCCTCGCCAAATAAATTAGACTCAATGATTTTCCTTAAAAAAATTTGAGAAGCAAATAACAGAGGTTTTTGTTACTTTTTGTCAAAAAGTAACGTTTTTGTAGTTTTGACAACCCTACGGTTCATCAAAACTACAAACGCTCTCCGAAGGGTCTTGCAGACGGCACACATGTAACAAATATAAGAAGATAATTACTGTTTAATATGTTTAAGTATGTCTTCAGCTGAATCAACCATTCCCCTTTGGTACCAAGCATATACCTTTTCAAGAAAAAGGTAATTGACGGTATCTATACAATAATCCTTTTCTAGAGGTATTTGTCGAATAATATCTGCTGCAATTAATTCAAGAAACAATAAATAACTGGAAAAATATTTTTTTATATTAGATAGTCTACTTTCTTCTTTGGATGTAGGAAAAGAGCCCCATAGGGCTCACTTTATAATATTCTTTATATATCAGCAAGTAGTCTATGATTTGTGAAAATAGAGGAATATTATTTATTTTGGAGTAACGATATTTTCTGGCAAGTCCATGCTACAGAGAGAATACTCTCCGTCTAGATTTCAATATAAGACCGAAATTAGTACTGACCTCTCAGGTTGAAGCTGATACCTAGCTCTTTTTAATTCGCCTGTCAACTGGCTAATTTTTTCTTTCAACCCTTTGACAATACTATTGTTAAAAAATTTATTTTTTTAATAGAGTGAGATATTTAATTTTTTCTATATACATTTTTTCAATGAAAAAATTTCAAATTTGTAGTAGTATAAGGACTAGATAATTAAAGATTATAAAGAAAGGGATATGAATATGCAGAGTATAAAGAATTCTCGCTATCAGCAGATAGCTGTTGCGTTAGCAAAGCAGATTGCAGATGGGAAATACAGCATTGGAGAAAAAATAAAAGCACGTTCAACCATTGCTAGTAACTTTAATGTATCCCCGGAAACAGCGAGAAAAGCAATTAATCTATTAGTTGATTTAGAAATAGTTGCAGTTCAACACGGAAGTGGAGTGACGGTTACTTCTAAGGAAGCGGCTCAATTGTTTCTAAAAAAATTCGAGTCCACAAATTCCTTGCAAGAGTTAAGAAATGAATTAAGATTACAAATTCAGAAGCAAAGACAAGAGTTAGATGGTTTTGAAAAGCTAATCGATAATATTGTAGCTCATACTCGCGACATTAATAATTCTTTTCCATTTGAACCATTTCAATTGTACTTGAATCAAGTTTCAGAATTGTATGGAAAACAACTTAAAGAATTAAATCTTTGGCAGACGACTGGTGCAACCATTATTGCTATTGAGCGCAACGGTGAAATCATGTTGTCTCCTGGACCTTATGCTGTTCTTGAAAAAGGAGATACGATTTATTTTGTGGGAAGCGAGCTAACCTACTCTCGTATGAAGAATTTATTTTCGTAACTTATTAGAAATAAGCCTGTAACAATGTTACAGGTTTTTAAACAACAAAAGTGACCACATATAGTAAAATAAATTATGTTCACTTTGAAAGGGGAAAAATATGGAATCGTTATTAAAAGTAAAAAATGTGACAAAAATTTTTGGAAAAAAGCAGAAACAAGCTTTAGAAATGGTTAAACAAGATCAAACAAAGACAGATATTCTTGAAAAAACTGGTTGTACTGTCGGAGTATATGATGCTAGTTTTGAGGTTATGCAAGGTGAGATTTTTGTCATTATGGGATTATCTGGGAGTGGAAAGTCCACCTTGATTCGTCTGATAAATAGATTGATAGAACCAAGTTATGGTAGCATTTATATAGAAGGTCATGATATTGCGAAAATGAACAAGGAAGAATTAAGGCAAATTCGTCGACATTCAGTAAACATGGTTTTTCAGAAATTTGGCTTGTTTCCTCATAAAACAATTTTAGAAAATACTGAGTATGGACTTGAGATTAGAGGAGTTAATAAAGTTGATCGTCAAAAATTAGCAGAACAAGCTTTGGAAAATTCTTCACTGTTGCCATTTAAAGATCAGTATCCTGATCAACTCTCTGGAGGGATGCAACAACGTGTTGGTCTTGCCAGGGCTTTGGCAAATAATCCAGATATCTTATTGATGGATGAGGCCTTTTCTGCACTCGACCCATTGATTCGTAAAGAGATGCAGGACGAATTATTAGATTTGCAAGAACGGGTACAGAAAACAATTATTTTTATTACACACGATTTGAACGAGGCTCTTCGTATTGGCGATCGTATTGCCTTGATGAAAGATGGTAAGATTATGCAGATCGGTACTGGTGAAGAAATACTAACTAATCCAGCCAATGAATTTGTCAGTGAATTTGTAGAAGATGTTGACCGTTCAAAAGTATTGACTGCACAAAATATCATGATTAAGCCAATTACAACTAATATTGATATTGATGGTCCTAAAGTTGCATTAAGACGAATGGATGTGGAAAAAGTCAGTATGTTGCTAGCTATAAACCGCCAACGGCGACTTCTAGGGGCAATATCAGCAGAGGCTGCCTTTAAGGCCAATGCTAAGCAACATAGTTTGGTTGACTACATAGATAAGGATATTCGAACTGTATCGAAGGATACTTTGCTAGAGGACATTCTACCACTCATTTACGATTCAGCAGCTCCCATTGCTGTTGTTGAAAATGAGCGTTTAATCGGTGTCCTAATCAAGGGTCGTATTATTGAGGCATTAACGAAACAAGGAATTGTTATAGAGGAATAGGAGATTAATGTGGATAATTTTTTACAAAATAGTTTACCGATTGAAGATATCGTTGATAAGGGGATTGATTGGATTACGAAAAATTTAGCTGAACTATTTCGTTTTACTCAGCTGGTTGGTAATAGCGTAATGGATTTTATTTCAGACACTCTATCCTTTATTCCACCGCTACTTTTACTCATTATCATTTCATTATTAGCTTACATTATTTCAAATAAAAAGAAAAATTTTGCTTTGTTAGTAGCACTAGGGTTATTATTTATCTATAATCAAGGATTATGGGATGGCATGATAAATACCTTTACTTTAGTTTTAATAGCAAGCTTGATGTCTATTGTGATTGGTATTCCTCTTGGAATTTGGATGGCGAAGAGTGATCGTGTTCGTTCTATTGTTAATCCAATTTTGGACTTCATGCAGACCATGCCTGCTTTTGTATATCTGATTCCAGCAGTTGCATTCTTTGGAATCGGTATGGTTCCAGGGGTTTTTGCATCCGTGATCTTCGCACTTCCGCCCACTGTTCGATTTACCAATTTAGGAATTCGAGAAATTCCAGAGGAGTTGATTGAAGCTGCCGAGTCATTTGGTTCGACAGAAGGTCAGAGACTATTCAAAGTAGAACTTCCATTGGCAAAAAATACCATATTAGCGGGTGTGAACCAAACTATTATGTTAGCACTCTCTATGGTTGTTACGGCATCAATGATTGGAGCTCCTGGATTAGGGAATGGCGTATTATCAGCATTGCAACATGCGGAAATCGGTGCTGGATTTGTTTCAGGTTTGGCATTAGTCATTCTTGCTATCATCATTGATCGCTTTATACAATATATGAATCAGCCACAACGAGATAATGTAAAAAAATCAACATTTTCAAAATTATTGGCTCCTATTTTAGTAATTTTATTTTTTGTGACCGGTATAACACAAGCTGTTTTACAAACTCAAGTAACAAGTAAACAAGAGATAACACTTGCTTATGTAGAGTGGGATTCAGAGGTGGCTTCTACTAATGTATTGGCAGAAGTCTTGAAGACGAAAGGTTATGAAGTAAATCTTATTCCCTTAGACAATGCAGTTACATGGAAAGCAATTGCAGATGGAAATGCAGATGCATCTGTATCAGCTTGGCTGCCAACAACACACCAAGCCCAATATGAGCAATATAAAAATCAGATTGAAGACTTGGGAGCAAACTTAGTAGGCACAAGCCTTGGCTTTGCAGTGCCAAGTTACATGAATATTTCAAGTATTGATGAGTTAACTTCACAGGCCAATCAAACAATCATAGGTATCGAGCCAGGAGCTGGAATTATGTCAAGTTCTGAAAATGCACTGAACAGTTATTCAAATTTAAATGATTGGAGTCTCACTTCTTCATCAACTGGTGCAATGGTAACATCGCTTGAGCAAGCACTAAAAAATAAAGAGGATATTGTAGTAACTGCCTGGAAGCCTCACTGGATGTTTGCAAAATATGACTTGGTATTATTGGAAGATTCACAAGGAATCTTTGGGAAATCGGAAGAAATTCATACGATTGTAAGACAAGGGTTAAAAGAAGATCAAGCAGAAGCATTCAACATAATCGACAAGTTTTCCTGGGAACCTGAGGATATGCAATCTGTTATGTTGGCAATTGCAGAAGGGCAGTCTCCAAGTCAGGCTGCAAAGGACTGGATTGAGTTAAACCCTGATAAGGTGGAAGGATGGTTGGAGTAAGATCTGTATCACACTAATATTTTTAGAAAAGCACTTTTCCCTTCATTCAAAAGAAATGTTAGAAATCTTTATATACAGAATTAATTATTTTTGTCTAGAGTTCTTAGCTCTAGACTATTTTTTATTTGGAGACTTTTATTTAAATCTATGAAATTTACAGAAAATTGTATTAGCAACATTCTTGTTTTGAAACTCAAGAAACGCCAGTATTTTATGGCAGAAAAAGTAATACATTCAATAGAGTTTAAATAAGTATCAGTATTTTGCACTTTTTACCACTCATAATCATTTTTAATATCAATGCAAGTTGACCAAGATTATTTTTTTTCCGAATATTGGGAGAATTAGCGGAAGATTCATGGAAATAATATAATTCTATTGATATTCTTATTCAACTTTGTGAGAAAAATGGGATATTGTAAGCCGTTTTCAATAATTGATCCAAGTGATTTTACCAAAATGGGAAAGATTATTAATCCCTCTTCTTACCTTCTATCCTTAGAGCACTTATAATCGGAAAGTTCACATCAGCAGAAAAGTAATTACGTTTTTTTATAATTTCCAAAAAATGGCAGAATATAGTTGAGTTATAGAAGGAGTTTATCATGATTGTACATGATTTACATTTCTACAAGCAACTTCTTCTGCCTTTGGCAATGGAGAATCAGAGTCAAATAAATTCACTTGGAGGTCATCTATGGATGAACTAGTGAGATTTTTGGAAGAAATGCTTCTGAAATATGGAGATAACATTGATTTCTCTACTTTTCCAATCAAAGAAGAAAATCTATATACTGATGAGTAGTTACTTGTATTCTTTTCTAAAAAGAGTTAAAATCCCCTGAAGATTATAAGGGTATTTTTTGATCAAACTTTTCAAGGAGAAATTAAATGAAGCGAAAGAAAGCCTATATCTATACAAGGGTATCTACAAATATGCAAGTTGAAGGATTTTCATTAGACGCTCAAGAAACAAGAATTCAGCAATATGCAAATGCTTTTGATATTGAGATTGTGAAAACCTATCAGGATGCTGGGAAATCTGGTAAAACCATGTTAGGACGAACGGAATTTATGGCCATGATATCGGATATCGAAGCAGAGAAAGATAAAGTGGATTATGTACTTGTATTCAAATTATCATGTTTTGGTCGAAATGCAGCGGACACTTTAAAATCTTTAGCTATTATGGAATCTCATGGTGTAAATCTGATTTGTGTTGATGATGGATTGGATAGTTCAAAGGATTCAGGGAAGTTAGTCATTACAATCTTGTCAGCAGTAGCTGAAATGGAGAGGGAGAATATTATTTCTCAAGCCATGGAAGGTCGTAGACAAAAAGCGAGAGCTGGTCAATGGAATGGTGGATTTGCGCCTGTAGGATATTCCCTTGTTAATGGTCAATTGCAAGTAAATCATGAAGAAGCTGAATCTGTAAAGATGATTTTTGATTTATTTGCCAATAGTGATATGGGCACTATAGCAATTGCCAAACATTTAGCCAACCTAGATATAAAGAAACCAATTCGACAGAATAGTACCCTTCCATATTTTTCATCTAGTGGCATTGCAAGAATTTTAGATAATCCAGTTTACAATGGCAAAATTGCATTTGGACGGCGTGAAAGCACTCGAGATAAAGTTTCTGGTGAAACGAAAGTCAAACAGTCTGAAAATTATATTCTAACAGACGGAATACATGAAGCAATTATTGACGATGAGACTTGGAAAAAAGTGAGGAAAAAACGAGAAGCTAATGCCCATAAGTATAAACGTGAAAACCCAAATAAGGGCGATTCAATCTATGTACTTTCGGGGTTGATAAAATGTCCATTATGTAATGCTGGGCTTTATGGAAATAAAAGTATCAAGAGAAATAAAAACAAGAAAGATGAATACTATAAAAACTATTACTACTATGCTTGTAAACATAGAAAGCAGGTAGATGGTCATAAGTGCACATTTAATAAACAGCTTAAAACAGGAAATTTAGACCATGAAGTATTATCAATCATTAGTAAACTAGTTTCTAGACCTGGTTTTGCAAGAAAATTGCAGGAAAAAATTAATATTCAAGTTGATACAAGTAGGATAGACAGTGAAATTGAACAATATAAGAGTCTCTTTCGTCAATTAAGTGCAACTAAAATGAATTTAATCCAACAGATTGACTCCTTAAATTTTGAAGTTCCTCATTTTCAGCAAAAGTCAATTGATTTAGACATGAGATTAAATACTATTTATGATAAAATAGCAGATGTCGAAACACTAATTGAGACAAGTGAATCTAAACGAGAAGTAATCCTAAAAGATAAAATGACCGCTGACAATATTTATAAAATATTAGTCAATTTTGCATCATTAATGGATGTCATGGAAGATATCGACAAGAAGAGATTGTGTCAGATGTTGATTGAAAAAGTCGAAATTTATGATGACAAAAATAAGGCAGGACGTTGGGTAAAAGCCATTCATTTCAAGCTTCCAATCATTGAGGAAGACTTAGAAATTAGTTTGGACAATAATACACCGGTTGAAGCAGTTGTTAAGTTAGTCAAGAAATAAGAGAATGATGAAACGTAAGGGGCTCCTTGCGTTTTTTAATAATCGTGAATTTGACAAGTGGTGTTATGTTTATTTTGACACTGGGCTACTTTATCGTTATACTAAATTATTGATTATTTTTGGAGGACTTGTGAGAATGGCCATTACGATTCGTTTGGCAAGCTTAGATGATGCAAAAGCTCTGCTGGATATTTATCGTTATTATGTTGAAGAAACAGCTATTACTTTTGAATATGATGTGCCGACTTTAGAGGAATTTACGGGGCGTATGCGCTCAATCATGGCTTTTTATCCTTATCTCGTGGCAGAAGAAGATGGCAAGATTCTTGGCTATGCTTATGCTTCTAAATTCCATCCTAGAGCTGCTTATGCTTGGTCAGCAGAAGCGACGGTTTATCTGGATAAGGCTGCGCGTGGTAAGGGTGTAGGACGTCAAATCTATGGAAAGTTAGAAGATTATCTAACTCAAATGGGTATCCTCAATCTTAATGCTTGTATTGCCTCAACTGATGTTGAAGATGCCTACCTGACAAATGGAAGCGAGAAATTCCATCGAGCACTTGGTTATCAATCGGTTGGAAAATTTCATGATTCGGGTTATAAATTCAACCGTTGGTATGACATGATTTGGATGGAAAAAATGCTTGGAGAGCATGGAGCGGACGTTGCACCAGTTAAGTCCATTCATGAAATTACAAAAAAAGTTTAACTTTTATGAGTTAGGCTTTTTATCATGTTTGTTTATGATATCAAAAAACTCTGAGACTACGGTCTCAGAGTTTTTTATTTTTAGCTTTCTTGAGTAAGACTTTCTTGGCCTTGGCTCTTCTTCCAGATGATAATGCCTACGAAACCTTGTGCCACCATACCTAGGTAACTAAAGGCAACGATTGGGTTTCCGATAGATAGGTAAAGGATAAAGCTAAGCAAATCGACAACTAGCCAAATGTAGTAGCCATCGAGGTGTCCTTTTACTTGACGTTGTTGGGCAGTAAAGGAAAGACCATTTGTGATGGCATCTAGGATAATCTTTTGTCCGCCCATCCAGTAAGAAATAAATCCTAAACCAAATGTCCAGAAGAAGACAGCGATAAGCACGTCTTTTAGACTGAATTTTTTATCAACGACTAATTCACCATCGTCATTGCGGCGTTTTTTCCAGTTATAGTGTCCGATAAATTCGGTTGAGAGGTAATAGCAACTTTTGAACATTTCACCATAAACACCTTGAATACCAGCGACTAAGATACCAGCAACATTTTGAACACCATTTGCTTTAAAGGTGTGCTGCCATTGAATCGCTAGTGTCCATGTCCCAATAAAACCAAAAATAGACATGATAATTGAGAGGACATGTAAGATGTTAAGGTCTCCTGAAAAGAGTGTCGGAATCATCCCGTATAGGGTAAATCCGAGAGAGACTAAGAAGGCAAAGATTACGAAAATCTTTTCTTTTAAGTCAAAACGATTCCAAGCGTTGTTAAATGATTCTTTGAGTGAAAGTTCTTTTTTCAAAAAATGTTAATCTCCAATTCCAATTGATTTCATTTCTTGACGGATCATTTGGTACACTTTATCCCAATCCTCAGGTTTTGTAACATCGAAGTTGTCGGTGTTAATTTTCATTTTTGGACTGTATTGGTAATCTTCATACCATTTTGTGTAGTGCTTGTGAAGGAGTTTGTAGTAATCTGTTAGACCATTTTCGTCATCTGGTTGTTCAAAATCACGTCCACGTTTTTTGATGTTGTACATGATGTGGTCAAAACTACCTTCGAGGTATATTAGCAAATCAGGGGCTTTTTTAGGAAGTCCGTCAATTTCCTCCATCATGTTGTCTAGCAATTCCAAGTAGATATTATATTCTTGATCGCTGATGCTTCCTTGAAGGGTATTAATGTAAGTAAATAAAGCATCTTCATAGATTGAGCGGTCTAAGACATTGTTGTCTGCTTCGTAAGCTTCTTTGATTGATTTGAAGCGTTTATTCAAGAAGTAAATTTGTAAAGCAAAGCCGTATTTTTCAGGGTCTTCATAGTATTTATCTAAAATTGGGTTATTGTCAACAGGTTCAAAGAATGCTGTTGTGCCAAGTTCTTTGGCTAAGAGAGAAGTGTAGGTAGTTTTTCCGACTCCTATCATTCCTGCTAGAATAATCACGATGGTAATGCACCTCCAATATGCTAATTCAGTAATATTTGTTTAAAAATGTAACGTGTAAAATGTATCTTTGATAGCAATGCTATCTGTCTAGAGTAAGGTTAGTAAATGTCTGTTTGGTGAGTTATTATGGTTTGAAAATAGGTGAAACAAGTTCTCCTTTCCCAGTAGAGTATCTATATGTGACAAAGTCAAGGCCTTGTATTTGTCATAATAAATGATTCAAGCACAACATCTTGTGCCCGGATAAAATAGTAGCACTATATTTTGTGTTTGACAAGAGCTAAAACTCAATTATTTTTGACTAAAAAGTCAAAGATGGCTAAAAATCAGGCCCTGAGCGTAAGCAAAAAAATTCTCAAAAAAACTCAGCTAAAAAAGCTGAGAGTTTTTGAGTTTATTTGAAGACTTGGGTGGCAAAGTGTAAGGCGACACTAGCGATGCGGTCTTTTCTTTCAAGGTCAGCATCGTTAGCCAAAGTTCGAGGTTCCCAAGTTTCAGCGTCTAGATTGTCAGCCGAATAAAAGAATTGAAAATGATTAATCTTGCGGAAGTTGGCAAATGCGGCAATCGCAGAGCATTCCATATCAACGGCGATAGCACCTTGTGTCTTTCGATTTGCCGTCTTTTGATGGGTTTCACGGTAAATGCCGTCAGTTGTCCAAACCTTTCCTTCTGTATAGGAGATATTTTGCGCGTCAAGAAACTGTTTAAACTGTTTGCGATAGGTGTGATTGAGCGCAATTTCACTTGTTGGCGGAGCGTAGTGATAGCTTGTGCCTTCGTCGCGAATAGCGCTTGTGGGAATGATGATTGAGGTTTCTTTGATACTGCTATCTAGGACACCACACGTACCAAAAACAAGGATATTTTCAGCGCCCATAGCAATAATATCCTCTAAAATAGCAACACAGCCACTTGCCCCAACATAGGAGTTGAAAAAAGCAATTTTTTGACCCTGAAAATTTAGCTCATAGATTGGAATTTCCAAATTTGCGACACTTGTTTTTGCGATTTCACGGTGAGGAAATTCAGCTAAGATCCGTGCGAAAGTTCCTCTTGCAAAACAGGTTACAGCTGTCTTTGGAAAATCTGGCAAAGCTTGGATGACATCCCCTGGGTTAATAATCGCCGTTTGCTGATGGTCAAATTGTGATAAAATCATGCCAACACATCCTCCTTGAATTTCAAAATATTTTTAACATTTTACTTAAAAACTCTGGAAAAAACAAGATAATTCACTAAAAATGATAGTTTTTCTGAAAATTTCCCTGTAAAAAGAAATGATTCATGGAAATCATGTTACAAATCCTTTACAAGGCTCTCATTTTTTCAAGGTTTGTGTTATAATATGACCTAGGAAATCAGACGAGAGGTATTTATGACTTACGAACAAGAATTTTTAAAAGAATTTGAAGCTTGGGTAGACTCACAAATCGCAATCAACGAAATGGCGATGGAAGCTAGTCGTAAGATTGTGGAAGAAGATAAGGATGAACGCGCAGCTGATGCCTACATCCGTTATGAAAGTAAGTTAGATGCTTACAAATTTATCCAAGGCAAATTTGCTAATTATAAATCCGGAAAAGGTTTCCACGAATTACCAGATAATCTTTTAGGGGAGAGAAATTACTAAAATGGCAAAGAAAAAGAATCGAAAAAAAGAGTACTTATTGAAATTGAAACGCGCAGGCATTATCAAAACTGCTGCAACAGCAACTGCTAAAGTAGCTACTAATGTTGTTTCAAAAGCGACTCTTAGTTTGGAAGAATTTTCAGCGATTTCTGCCGTAGAGGGCATTCGACCAAAACTTATTGAAACACTTTATAATGAAGGGATTAAATCAGTTTCCGATTTCAAAAACTTTACTGAAAAAGACGTTTTGGCCTTTAAAGGAGTTGGTCCAGCAACTGTTAATAAATTGAAAGAAAATGGTGTAGCTTTCAAAGCTTAATCTATTTGCGTTAGCTGACTAAATCTGTTAAAATAAAAACATTCAGAGGTGTCTTAAAAACCATTTGTTACAGAGAGCGGTGTGGTTGAGAAATCCGTACAAATATTAAGACTGGTTGCTGAACGTTGTAACTGAATAATCAAGTTGCGAGTGCTAGTCACTCGAATGTGGGTGGTACCGCGGATTTATAAAAAGTTCGTCCCTGTCGAAAGACAGGGGCGATTTTTTACCACCAAAATAGGAGAGAGCTTATGATTAAAATTTTAGGTCAGATTAAGGACAGTAAACTTCCTGATATTGAGACAGAACGGCTATATTTACGCCCACGTCTGGTCTCAGATGCTGAGGATATTTTTGCTTATGCGAGCTTGCCAGAAGTGACTTGGCCAGCTGGTTTTCCACCTGCAGAAAGCGTAGAAGCAGAGGCACATTATCTTGAAAACATTATGCCAAAGCGCTGGGTTGAGCAAAAGGTACCGTCTGGTTATGGTATTTGCTTAAAAGGGACAAATAAAGTCATTGGTTCGGTTGATTTTAATAAGCGCCATGCTGATGATGTTCTTGAAATGGGCTATCTGCTTCATCTAGATTATTGGGGGAAAGGATTCGTGCCAGAAGCTGCGCATGCGCTGTTGGAAGTTGGATTTACCCTACTCAATCTCCACAAAATTGAAATTGAATGTTATGGTTACAATAAAGCAAGCCAACGTATTGCTGAAAAACTAGGTTTCACCCTCGAAGCTCGAATCCGCGACCGCAAAGACGCACAAGGGAAACGTTGTGACCTGTTGCGCTATGGATTGTTGAAAAGTGAGTGGGAGGGGAGATGATGAATCTTGTCATTATTGGTGCACAAGCTTCAGGTAAGATGACGATTGGTCAAGAAATTGAAAAGATGACTGGTATGACTTTGTTTCATAATCACGATAGCATTGATTTTGTTATGCGTTTTATGGAATATGGACCTATCTCAACTGAACTCATTCGAAAAATTAGAATGAATTTTTTTGAAGCTTTTGCTCAGAGCAATAAACCTCTTATTTTTACTGTTGTAATTGATTTTAATGATTCAAATGATATTGATTTTTTGAGACAGATTCAAGATGTTTTTCACTCATTTAATAGAGAGGTCTTGTTTGTAGAACTTGAAACGGATTTAACTGAACGGCTTCGGCGTAATCGTACTGAGCATCGCTTGCAGTGCAAACCATTAAAACGTGATTTAGAATGGTCTGAAAATGATATTCTGTCAACGATGACATTTGCCCAATTTAATCCAGAGAAGTCACCAGAATTTCTTAAGTATTATTATAAAATCAATAATACTGATCTATCCGCTCGTGAATCAGCACAACTTATTTTACAAAAATTAAATGATATTGAAAAAATGTAGAAAGGACACATTATGTCAAAAGAACTTTCACCAAAATATAACCCGGCTGAGGTTGAGGCTGGGCGTTATCAAAAATGGTTAGATGAGGATGTTTTCAAGCCTTCTGGCGATAAGAAAGCTCATCCGTATTCTATCGTTATTCCACCACCAAACGTAACTGGTAAACTTCATCTTGGTCACGCTTGGGATACTACTTTGCAAGATATTATTATCCGTCAAAAACGTATGCAAGGTTTTGATACTTTATGGCTTCCTGGTATGGACCATGCGGGGATTGCAACACAAGCAAAAGTTGAGGCACGTCTTGCTGAAGATGGTATCTCACGTTACGACCTTGGTCGTGAAAAATTCCTTGATAAAGTCTGGGAATGGAAAGATGAATACGCATCAACAATCAAACAACAATGGGGTAAAATGGGTATCTCTGTTGACTACTCACGTGAACGTTTTACACTTGATGAAGGATTGTCAAAAGCGGTTCGTAAAGTCTTTGTTGAACTTTATAAAAAAGGTTGGATTTATCGTGGTGAATTTATCATCAACTGGGATCCAAAAGCTCGTACAGCCCTTTCTGATATCGAAGTTATCCATAAAGATGTCGAAGGTGCTTTCTACCACATGAACTATATGTTGGAAGATGGTTCACGTAGCCTTGAAGTTGCCACAACTCGTCCTGAAACAATGTTTGGTGACGTAGCCGTTGCGGTTAACCCAAATGATGACCGTTACAAAGATTTGATTGGCCAAAATGTTATCCTTCCAATCGTTAACAAAGCTATTCCAATCGTCGGTGATGAACACGCTGACCCAGAATTTGGTACTGGTGTAGTTAAAATCACTCCAGCACACGACCCTAATGACTTCTTAGTTGGTCAGCGTCATAACTTGCCACAAATCAACGTCATGAATGATGACGGTACAATGAACGAACTTGCTGGTGAATTTGCTGGTATGGACCGCTTTGAAGCTCGTAAAGCTGTCGTTAAAAAATTGGAAGAAATCGGTGCACTTGTTGAAATTGAAAAAATGGTTCACAGCGTTGGTCACTCAGAACGTACTGGTGTGCCAGTTGAGCCACGTTTGTCAACACAATGGTTCGTTAAAATGGACCAATTGGCTAAAAATGCTATTACTAACCAAGACACTGATGACGAAGTAAAATTCTACCCACCACGTTTCAACGATACTTTCCTACAATGGATGGAAAACGTTCATGACTGGGTTATCTCTCGTCAATTATGGTGGGGTCACCAAATTCCTGCATGGTACAATGCTGAAGGTAAAATGTACGTTGGTGAAGAAGCTCCAGAAGGTGACGGATGGACTCAAGACGAAGATGTTCTTGATACTTGGTTTAGTTCAGCCTTATGGCCATTCTCAACAATGGGCTGGCCTGACACAGAAGCAGAAGACTTCAAGCGTTACTTCCCAACATCTACATTGGTAACTGGTTATGATATCATCTTCTTCTGGGTGTCACGTATGATTTTCCAATCATTGGAATTCACAGGACGCCGTCCATTTGAAAACGTGCTTATCCACGGTCTTATTCGTGACGAGCAAGGACGTAAAATGTCTAAATCACTTGGTAACGGTATTGACCCAATGGATGTTATCGAGAAATACGGTGCTGACGCTCTTCGTTGGTTCTTATCAAACGGTTCTGCACCAGGTCAAGACGTTCGTTTCTCTTACGAAAAAATGGACGCTGCTTGGAACTTCATCAACAAAATCTGGAATATTTCTCGTTACATTTTGATGAACAATGAAGACCTTACGCTTGACCAAGCTAGCGCAAATGTTGACAAAGTTGTTGCTGGTACGGGTGGTAACGTAACTGACCGCTGGATTCTTCACAACTTGAATGAAACAATTGCCAAAGTTACTGAAAACTTTGATAAATTTGAATTTGGTGTGGCTGGTTATATCCTTTACAACTTCATTTGGGATGAATTTGCTGACTGGTACGTTGAATTGACAAAAGAAGTGCTTTACAGTGACAATGAAGATGAAAAAGTTATCACTCGTTCAGTTCTTCTTTACACCCTTGATAAGATTCTTCGTTTGCTTCACCCAATTATGCCATTTGTTACTGAAGAAATCTTTGAACAAATTTCTGAAGGTTCAATCGTAACAGCTGAATACCCAACAGTTAACCCAACGTTTGAAAATGAAGCTGCGCATAAAGGTGTTGAAAGTCTTAAAGACCTTATCCGTGCTGTCCGTAACGCACGTAGCGAAGTAAATGTTGCTCCAAGTAAACCAATTACACTTCTTGTGAAAACAAGCGATAAAGAATTGGAAAACTTCTTTAACAGCAATGTGAACTATATCAAGCGCTTCACAAATCCTGAAAAACTAGAAATTTCTTCTACCATTGAAGCACCAGAATTGGCAATGTCTAGTGTGATCACAGGCGCTGAAATCTTCTTGCCACTTGCTGACCTTCTTAACGTTGAAGAAGAATTGGCACGTCTTAACAAAGAACTTGCTAAATGGCAAAAAGAATTGGACATGGTCGCACGTAAACTCGGCAACGAAAAATTCGTCGCTAACGCTAAACCAGAAGTTGTCCAAAAAGAACGCGACAAACAAGTCGATTATCAAGCCAAATACGATGCAACAGTCGCTCGTATCGAAGATATGAAAAAATTGGTGAAATAAGTTAAGCTTTCTACAAGGATTCGTTAAGATTGCCTTAATTAAGGAAATCTATACTATAAACAATCCTAGTTAACTTTCTTTTTCACAGATAACTACAAACAACGTAAATCCAAATAGTTATCAAAAAATACCCCCATCTCAAGAAATTGAGGTGGGGGGGTGGTATGTTAACTACTAAAAGTAAAATTAGTCTTCAAACTTTTTATCAAGAGCTATGCATAAAAGTAGAGCTAATTTGGCCGTCGGACTAAATTGTCCTGTTTCAATTGAACTAATGGTATTTCTAGAAACTCCAACTAGTTTTGCAAGTGCTGATTGTGATAAACGATGTTCTAATCGAGCCTGTTTAAGATTGTTTTTTAATTCAAGTTTATCAGTTATTTTTTAATATCCTATAACGAAATAAATTGTAGAAATCAGTGCAATAATAAACATAATAATTGCAATAAATAAATCTTGTTTATCTTTAAGTTTAGCATAACGATAAGCTGATGTTGTACCAACGGAAGCACAAACCGTAGCAGTTAAATCAGTTATAGGGACTCCATGAAGAGCTTTAATAAAGTTGAAAAGAGCTGCTACAATGACCATAACAAGATATGGGCACATCATTGATTTATCTTTGATATGTAACTCCATTTCATCTCTTTTTTCGCTTTGAGCTATTTTTAAAATAACTTCCTTATTCATAAGTGAGTCCTCCTACTAAGTTTTATTGTCATAATAATTATAAAATTGCCAATAAAACTTGGCAAATAGAAAATGAATGATGTTAAGATTTTTGCTATAATGAATTTGTATATATACTTGAAAGGAGCTTCTATGTCAGTTGAGTCAAATTTTTTTGCTAAGAAGCGGGTGGTCTTGGAGCGCTTGGTGGCGTTTGGATTTGAGAAATCTGAGGCTGGATATGACTACGCGGAGCTGATTTTGAATGGCGATTTTGAAGTGCGAGTTCATGTTTCACTGGATGGTCAGGTGTCAGCAAAGGTGATTGATACTGATTTAAATGAAGAGTATCTTGCTCTTCATGTGCCAGCAGCGAGTGGGAATTTTGTCGGACAAGTCAGAGAAGCTTATCAAGAGGTTCTTGAAAGAGTGTCTGAAGCTTGCTTTGAAGCTCTGCCATTTGCTAGTGACCAAATGAATCGTCTTGCAAATCATCTAAAGGCAACTTATGGCGATGATTTTGATCATCCTTTTGAGAAATATCCTGATTTTTCTTCATTTCGCTATCCTGATAATCAGAAGTGGTACGGGCTTGTGATGACGATTGCGCGTGGTAAATTAAATCTTGGTGAGGAGCAGTGGTCGCAAGAAGCGCTGGATGACAAAGTTGAAATAATCAATATTAAGGTTGAACAAGCTAAGTTGCCTGAATTGATTGAAATCACGGGCGTTTATCCGTCTTACCACATGAATAAGAAGTCTTGGGTGAGTGTGGTTTTAGATGAGACAGTTCCTGATGAGCTCCTTTTTTCTTTAGTGGATAATAGCAGAGCTTTGGTAGCTGGAAAGGCTCTGGGGAGCAGTAGTGGTCCAGATTATTGGATTATTCCAGCCAACCCCAAGTATTATGATATTGATGCTGAATTTGCAGCAAACAAGGTTATTTTATGGACACAAAAAGCAAGCATTAAAAAAGGTGATTTCGTGGCAATTTACATGACAGCACCGACTAAGGCAGTGCGGTATTTTTGCCAAGTCTTAGAAGCTGATTTGCCAAATGATGCTTATCGAGATGAACCCTCCATTAAAAAATTAATGAAGATTCAGCTACTCCACACTTTTTCTGATGAGCAAGTGACGTTTGATACCTTAAAATTTTGTGGCGTCAAAGCCGTTCGTGGTCCACGTCGTATGACAAAAGAATTAATTGAAAAAATCGATTCACTCAGAAATAAATAGATAAGCCGTACCGTTAGGTGCGGTCTTTTTTTGAAAATAAAATTGAAAGAATATTGCAAAAATAACTTTTGAAGAGTATACTATCTAACAATCGAGAGGTGTTTATGAGGAAAATCGAACGAAAAAATACAGGTCTTTTAGTAACGAGCAGTACGATTTCAAAGATAGGTGATACTTTATTTGATTATGTGAATAATTCGTTTTTAGCGAGTATGAACGTGAAATCAATGGTTTTGGTAGGAGTTTATCAAGCACTTGAAAATGTCATTGGAGCCCTGTTTAATTTATTTGGTGGAGTGATTGCGGACCGTTTCAGACGAAAGAAAATTATCATTTTAAGTGATTTTTTGAGTGGCTTAATTTGTCTGTGCTTGTCTCTTATTTCCAAGCAAACTTGGCTCATCTATGCGGTCATTTTAACCAATGCTTTACTAGCACTTTTGTCAGCATTTTCGACACCAGCTTATAATGCTTTTACCAAAGAAATCGTTGAAAAAGAGCAGATTACATTAGTTAATTCTTATCTACAAACGGTTGCTACGCTGGTTAAAATCATTGTTCCAATGCTTGCTTTAGGGATTTATCATGTGATTGGTATCAATGGTGCTTTGATTTTAGATGGCATGTCGTTTTTATTATCGGCTTTGATTGTTGTTTTTGTTCAACCCATTTTAGAAGAGACGAGTAAGAACGATGATTTTTCAGTCAAGGTCATCTTCGACGATTTAGTTAGTGGCTTTAAGTATGTTATCTGTAATCGTCAGATTTATCTCTTGATTGCTCTATCAGCTGGAGTCAATTTTTTCATGGCAGGTTACAGCCTCCTACTTCCTTATGGGAATCAAATGTTTCCAAAAATCACTGGAGATATTTATGCTACTTTTTTGACCGCAGAAGCTATTGGCGGAGTGATTGGAGCGGTGGTTAGTGGAAAAATGAGACGAAAATTATCAACTGGTCAATTAATGGCTATATTATTTGTCTTTGGTGGTTTTGTCGCACTTGCTCCTGTACTTTATTTTGTGAAAGCAGAGCTTTTCTTAATGGTTTTATCGCCTGTTGGTTCTGGGATTTTTATGACCTTATTTAACATTCATTCTTTTTCTTTAGTTCAAAGAGAAGTCGCTAGTGAATATCTGGGACGAGTGTTAGGAATTGTTTTTACGGTTGCTATTTTATTTATGCCCCTTGGAACAGCTCTTTTTACAATCATTTTTAGTCCAAGCAATCCTGGAAATCTTCTCTATCTTGGCATTTCTGTTATGATACTGAGCCTTATTTTCTTGAGGTTATTACAAAGTAATGGATAACTTTCTATATTTAAATACTATTTCGACAACAGTTTAATTATTAGAAAAAATTAAAGCTGTTTTTTTGTTTTGATGGTTCAATATTTTTAATCTTTCAAGTAAATTTTGAGGTTAAAAAATGCCTATAAATGGCCAAATTTCCATTCTTTGTTAGATTATCTAACATAAAAATAAAAATATTGCGAAAATTTGAAAAAAGTGTTTATTTTTTAAAAACATAGGTGTATAATAGCTCTATCGTTGTAAAGCGATCACGAAATACAAAATAAACCTCACTATTACTCACTATCATTTTGGTATTTCAAATTTAAAAAAATTTTTTAAGGAGGAGCATATGAAGAAAAGCTTTATTCATCAACAGCAGGAGATTTCTTTTGTCAAGAATACTTTTACTCAATATTTGATTGATAAACTTGGCATCGTTGAAGTGCAAGGACCTATTCTTAGCCAGGTCGGGGATGGTATGCAAGATAATTTGAACGGCGTTGAACATCCTGTATCTGTGCACGTTAAACGTATTCCTAATGCTGAATATGAAGTTGTTCATTCACTTGCTAAGTGGAAACGTCATACCTTAGCACGTTTCGGCTTCAATGAAGGAGAAGGGCTTTTCGTACATATGAAAGCTCTCCGTCCAGATGAAGAAGAATTAGACCCAATCCACTCTATTTATGTCGACCAATGGGATTGGGAAAAAGTTATTCCAAATGGTCGTCGCAACATCGAATACTTGAAAGAAACAGTTGAACAAGTTTATAAAGCTATTCGTTTGACAGAATTGGCAGTAGAAGCTCGTTTTGATATTGAAGCTGTTTTGCCTAAGAAAATCACTTTTATTCACACAGAAGAATTGGTAGAACGTTACCCAGATTTGACACCAAAAGAACGTGAAAATGCTGCTGCTAAAGAATTCGGTGCGATTTTCCTTATTGGTATTGGTGGTATTTTGCCAGATGGTCAACGCCACGATGGTCGTGCACCTGACTACGATGACTGGACTTCTGAATCTGAAAATGGATACCATGGTCTTAACGGTGATATTATTGTTTGGAACGAAGTGCTTGGCTCAGCTTTTGAATTGTCATCAATGGGTATTCGTGTTGACGAAGAAGCTCTTAAACGTCAAGTTAAAATCACTGGTGACGAAGACCGTTTGCAATTAGAATGGCATAAAGCTCTTCTCAATGGTCTCTTCCCACTTACAATTGGTGGTGGTATCGGTCAATCACGTATGGCAATGTTCTTACTTCGTAAGAAACACATTGGTGAAGTTCAATCAAGTGTTTGGCCAAAAGAAGTTCGTGACACTTACGAAAATATTCTTTAAGTAGAAGAAATCTTATTTTAAGGACTAAGAAAAGTCGGCTAGGATAACTAGTCGGCTTTTTGATTTTGGAAATAGAAAAAGTTGTTAGAGCGATTTTCTAACAACTTTTGTAAAATTATTTAAATTGCTTACCAAGGAAGACCTGCTGCAGCAATTTCAGCTTTTGAAGCGTATTGTCCATTTGGGCGGTGCCATCTACCGCGATAATCTCTTTTATATCCACCAGCAGCTTGTTCTTGTTGTTGCGCTTGTTGAGCGGCAGCAGCGGCTTGTTCCTGTGCTTGACGAGCAGCTTCAGCGGCAGCTTGTTCTTGTGCTTGTCTAGCTTCTTCAGCTTTTCTTGCTTCCTCAGCTTGACGAGCAGCTTCGGCTTCTTTGGCATCAATTGCTGAAACGACAGCGTTGATACGGTTATTGAAGGCTTCTTTTTTAGCTGAATCTGCTACAGCATTAACCATATTTTTAGCGTCATCAACGTTTTCACGAGTTTGATTAGCTTCTAAGTTTGCAACAGCAGTTTCAGCCGCTGCCTGAGCTGTCTCTTCTTGTTTTTGTGTTTCTATTGCAGTCTTGACAGTTGCGATACGTTTTTTAAGCTGTTTTTTGACTTTCTTATTTTTTACGGCTTTAACTTTTTTGGTAGCTAAATCAAGATTTTCTTGGGTCTGATCCTTTTCAAGTTGTTTAACAGCTTTTTTTGCTGCTTTAGTAGCTTTATCGTCTTTTTTGGTGGTTTTACTTTTAGACTTAGTATCCGCTAAAACAACATGATTGTTTTCGACTGATGTTGTTAAAAATCCTTGGTCTTGAGAGACTCCGATGATGGCAGTTGCCATTAATAATATGGCGAGTTTCATTTTCTTCTTCATGTTTGATTCCTCCTGAAAAAACTTTGAATGATAAAATTTTTACACTAAAAGAATACCATTTTGGAATAATTCTGTAAATCTCTTTTTAAGGAAAAATTAAGCAAAAAATGTTTTCGTAAAAAATACTATAAAAAAGCCGCTAGAGTAATCTCTAACGACTTAAAATAATCTATTATTCAAAACCACAGAGTGTTAAGCCTAAGGCCTGTGCTTCTGATAAGCTAACTGGTGTAGTGTTTTTTGAGCGATTTAAGCCACGGCAATTTGGATTGAGGTGGTAGTGGCTACCAGTTCTTGTAATGTAAACTGTTGTGGTATCTCCTGGTTGGGCAGCTGCTTGGTTTTGTTGTTGCTGTGCCTGTTGAGCAGCAGCTTCAGCAGCGGCTTGTTCTTGAGCTTGTTTAGCAGCTTCGGCTTCTTTGGCTTCGATAGCTGAAACGACAGCGTTGATACGGTTGTTGAAGGCTTCCTTTTTAGTTGAATTATTTACCGCATTAACTTTATTTTTAGCGTCATCAATGTTATCACGCGATTGGTTATTTTCAAGGTTTTTAACCGCAATTTCTGCTTTATCTTCTAGTTCTTTTTCTTTTTTAGCTTCAATGGCTGTTTTGACAGTTACGATACGCTTTTGAAATTTCTCTTTTTTGTCAGCGCCTGTAACAGCGTCAACTTTACTTGTTGCTAAATCAAGATTAGCCTGCGTTTGGTCTTTCTCGAGATTTTTTACGGCAGTTTCTGCACTGTTTTCAATCTCTTTAGTCTTTTGAACTTCTTTTTTGCCGACTTCAATGTAATCAGCGTTTTCTTCTTTAAAATCAGCCAGTTCATCTTGGCTATCTTTTAAGTCTGATTTGGCTTGTTTGACATCTTGGCTAAGCTGTTCAATCTTATCCTCTGCTTGGGATAATTCTTGACTTTGGTTACCTTGACTAGAAAAACTAGCAATCAATAATACCGATAAAATGGTAATGGCAAGATTTTTCTTGTCTTTAAAGAATGTTTTAAAATTCATACTTCTTTATCCTAAAAAAACTTTGATAATTAAAAATATCCCACTCATCATATCAAATCTTATTTTGACTGTAAATATGATTGAAGATTTTTTAAGGCATTTTAGTTGATTTTTGCTATAATGGTTCTTATGAGAGTTGTAGCAGGAAATTTTGGTGGGCGTCCTTTGAAGACGCTCGATGGAAAAACTACTCGTCCGACAACTGATAAGGTTAAGGGCGCTATTTTTAATATGATTGGTCCATTCTTTGAGGGTGGACGTGTTTTGGATTTGTTTTCTGGTAGTGGTAGTTTAGCAATTGAAGCTATCTCACGCGGAATGGACGAGGCTGTTCTTGTGGAACGTAATCATCAAGCGCAAGCGATTATCACAGAAAATATCAAAATGACGAAAGCTGAAAAGCAATTTCATTTGATGAAAATGGATGCCAATAAAGCGATTGGAGTGGTCAAAGGACCGTTTGATTTGGTATTTTTAGATCCACCATACGCTAAAGAAGAAATTGTCAAAAATATTACTGACTTGGAAGAGGCAGGCTTGTTATCTGAAGATGTCATGATCGTCTGTGAAACAGATAAATCAGTTGATTTGCCAGAAAAGATTTCAAACTTTGGTATCTGGAAGCAAAAAACTTATGGAATTAGTAAAGTAACAGTTTATATTAGATAAACAGAAATGATTTTTCACTAATGGAGGCAACATGGCTAAAATTGGTTTGGTGACTGGGTCTTTTGATCCTGTGACAAATGGGCATCTTGATATCATTGCACGCGCTAGTAAGCTCTTTGACACGCTTTACGTGGGGATTTTATATAATAGGAATAAATCTTGTCTGTTCACGATTGCTGAGAGAAAACAGATGCTAGAAGAGGCAGTAGAACCTTATTCAAATGTTAGCGTAGTGACAGCACATGATTCTTTGGCTGTTGATGTGGCAAGAGAATTAAAGGCTGCTTATTTGGTCAGAGGAATTCGAGATGCTAAAGATTTGGAATATGAAGGGGGTATGGATTTCTTCAATCATCATCTAGCTAGTGATATTGAGAGTGTTTATTTACTCACCTCTCCAGAATGGCAATATGTGTCATCCAGTCGTGTGCGTGAATTGATACATTTTCAAGCTGATATTTCAGCATTTGTCCCAGACAGTGTTGTGAAAAAAGTGGAGGAAAAATATGACAATCTTAAACGCATTTAAAGGGATTTTGAAAAAGTTAGGTCGTATTTTATACCGCTTAAAATGGTGGATTTTAGGGGCTGTGGGAACTAGTTTTTCTCATCTTTAGTTTATTTTATCCACTTGATTATTACATTGAAATGCCAGGTGGTGCCTACGATGTTCGTAGTGTTTTAACGGTTAATAAAAAGGCTGATAAGGACAAAGGCTCTTACAACTTTGTAGCCGTGAGTGTGAGTCAGGCAACCTTAGCTCAACTAATTTATGCTTGGTTAACACCGCATACAGAAATTTCAACTGCAGCTGCAACTACAGGTGGCTACAGTAATGAAGATTACATGCGTATTAATCAATACTATATGGAAACTTCACAAAATACAGCGACTTACCAAGCTTTAACCCTAGCAGGAAAAGACGTTAAGCTTGATTATCAAGGTGTCTATGTCCTAAATGTAACCAAAAATTCAACCTTTAAAGGACTTTTACATCTAGCTGATACGGTTACTGGTGTAAATGGTAAAACGTTCAAGAGTTCACAAGAATTGATGGCTTATGTAGCAGACTTGGATCTTGGCTCTAAAGTCACTGTTCAAGAAATTTCAAACGGTAAAACAAAAGAGGTTTCTGGTAAAATCATTGAATTGCCAAATGGTAAAAATGGTATCGGTATTGGTTTAGTCGATCATACCAAGGTGTCATCTGATGTCGATGTGACTTTTGATACCAGTGGTGTTGGTGGACCTAGTGCAGGCTTGATGTTCACCCTTGATATTTATGATCAAGTTAATAACGAAGACCTTCGTAAAGGTCGTAAAATTGCTGGTACTGGTACCATTCAATCAGATGGTTCTGTTGGTGATATCGGCGGAGCAGGCTTAAAAGTTGTCTCAGCTGCCAAATCTGGTGCAGATATTTTCTTTGTTCCAAATAATCCAGTCGATAAAGAAACATTGAAAAAAGATCCTGATGCTAAGACAAATTACGAAGAAGCCAAAGAAGCTGCTAAAGACCTTGATACAGACATGAAAATTGTCCCTGTCAAGAATGTCCAAGAAGCGATTGATTACCTAAGAAGTACAAATTAATACAAGAAGCATCTCTTTTAGACTAGCTAAAAGAGGTGTTTTTTGATGCATCAGTTAACTTTTTCTTAAGCTTTATTGTTTACAATGATTTAAAATGAAGAGGTGGAATACTAATAGATTGGAGGAGTGTATGACAAACTGGCAGAAACGTTTGGTGATTGGCTTTAATATTGCAGCCCTGTTTATCTTTTTAGATGTTAGTTTGTTAATTTTTATTAGATCTGTAAATGGTCATGGTATTTATCAGACCTTAGGCATGAAGTGGCTGACTTTCTCAGCTTGGGTACTTTGTTATGCTTCCTTATGGATGTTCCAAGGAATTGCTTATATGTTTGTTAAACGTCTCTCCTTGGCAAAAGAACAGCGAAATAGTCGCTGAGTATTGAAAAGCTAGATTTTTTATCTAGCTTTTTTGGTTGATAATAGATTTGTAAAGGCACTGAAATATTACTATTGGGGTGGAAAATGCTATAATATTGCTATGACAGAAAAGCTAACGATTTTGCATCTGAATGATTGGCATTCTCATTTTGAAAATTATCCAAAAATCAAACGTTTTTTTCAAGAATATCCTGAGACAAATGAAGTTATTCGACTTGATATTGGGGATAATATCGACCGCTGGCATCCGATGACAGATATCAGTAAGGGAAAATGTAATGTTCAATTTTTAAACGAGTTTAAGATTGACTTTGCGACCATTGGTAATAATGAAGGAATTGGTCTTGCAAAACATTGGTTAAATGAGGTTTATCAAGAGGCTGACTTTGATGTTATTTTAGGTAATCTTGAAGATGACAATGGTCGCCCAGCTTGGGCTGAGCCTTATAAGATTTATGAAACGAAAGCAGGCACTAAGATTGCTTTTTTAGCTTATACTTTTCCTTATTATCTGACTTATAAACCAGGTGGTTGGAAGGTACTTGACCCTTTAGAGTGTTTAAAAAGAGACCTTGCTATTAAGGAAGTGCAAGAAGCAGATTTTAGAATATTATTAAGCCATTTGGGTCTTCCTTGGGATGAAAAAATCACCGCTGCTTGTCCAGAAATTGATTTGATTATTGGGGCTCATACACATCATGTCTTTGAAGATGGGGCATGCCTTAATGGCACTTACATGGCAGCTGCAGGAAAATACGGTCAGTTTGTCGGTGAAATTAATCTCAGCTTTGACAATCATGAAATGACTGATATCACAATCCACGCTCATGAAACTAGTCATATGGCAAGTAAACCAGGTGATAAAGAATGGATTGAAAAAATTGTTTCAGATGGTCGCAAGCTTTTAGGGCAAGAAATGGTGAAGCAATTTGATGAGGACTTGAGTTTAGATGAGTCTTGTCAATTGGTTATGGATGCCATGAAAGATTATGCCAAAGCAGATATTGCCATGATAAATTCTGGCTTGGTTGTAGAGCCTTTTACTAAGGACATTACTAAAGATACTTTGCACCATTCGCTTCCGCATCAAATGCGACTAGCAAGGCTAGAAGTAAGTACTGATGAGTTAGCCGAAATCTGTCAAGATGTTTATTCGCAAGCAGAATTGTTAGCAAGACAACAAATCCGTGGCATGGGATTTCGCGGTAAGGAATTTGGGGCCGTTTTAACGAGTGGCTTTGCTTACAAAAACGGAAAAATAGTGTATAATGAAAAGGTTACGAATGAAAAGGAGACTGTTAGTCTAGTCTTGGTTGATCAATATTATTTTGCCCGTTATTTTGAAAGTATTAAATCACATCAAGCTGAGCTGCTTTTTCCTGAATTGCTTCGAGAACTGGTAGAAGACTACCTCAGACATAAAGAATAAGTTTTACGATGGATGAAGAGAGGAGACCGATGAGAAAAGATATCTCTCCTGAAATGTACAATTACAATAAATTTCCTGGTCCACAATTCGTGGCATTTTCTGATCGTGTCAAAAGCGATGATATCGAGTTGTTGATTTTAGCCAATGAAAAAGATGCTTTTAACGCAACAGTGTTTAGTCAACGTTTTTCAGATATCTTGCTTAAATATGACTACATCGTCGGAGATTGGGGAAATGAACAGCTACGTCTAAAAGGTTTTTACAAAGATGACCGCGACGTTAAAAAGGCTAATCGTATTTCACGTTTAGATGATTACCTCAAAGAGTATTGTAACTTTGGCTGTGCTTATTTTGTTCTTGAAAATAAAGAGCCACGTGCTGTGAAGTCTGAAGAAGAAAAACAAACAAGACGTCATAAATCACAAAAACGTTCGTCTGGTAAGAAAAAAGCTAACCGTTCAGGACATCAACATTTTACCAGTCAAAAACGTAAAGAAAGCAAAGGAGGCAGTGAGCGTCACCGAAAACGTGAACAACAAAAAGAAATTCAGTCGGCAAAACAATTTGTCATTCGCCGGAAAGAGAAATAGGAAGGAAATAAATTTACAGAATGCAAACAGGAACTAAGGACATGAAGCCCTCTATTTACGGTTTAACACGCGATGAACTTATCGAATGGGTAATCGAACACGGTGAAAAGAAATTCCGTGCAACACAAATTTGGGATTGGCTTTACCGTAAACGTGTCCAATCTTTTGAAGAAATGACAAACATCTCAAAAGATTTTATCGCTATTTTAAATGAAAATTTCTGCGTTAACCCATTAAAACAACGGGTCGTCCAAGAAGCATCAGATGGTACCGTCAAATACTTGTTTGAATTGCCCGATAGCATGCTGATTGAAACAGTTTTGATGCGCCAACATTATGGTTTGTCTGTCTGTGTAACATCACAAGTCGGTTGTAACATTGGTTGCTCATTCTGTGCTAGCGGTTTGATTAAAAAACAACGTGATTTGACAAGTGGTGAGATCACTTCACAAATCATGATGGTACAAAAATACTTTGATGAACGTGGTCAAGATGAGCGCGTGAGTCACGTCGTTGTTATGGGGATTGGTGAACCATTTGATAACTACGATAACGTGCTTCGCTTTGTTCGTACGATTAACAATGACAATGGTCTAGCTATCGGTGCGCGTCACATCACAATTTCAACATCAGGTTTGGCACACAAAATCCGTGAATTTGCTCACGAAAGCTTGCAAGTTAACTTGGCTGTTTCGCTTCACGCGCCAAACAATGAATTGCGTTCACAAATCATGCGTGTTAACCGTTCATTCCCACTTGAAAAACTCTTTACTGCGATTGAATACTACATTGAAACAACTAATCGTCGTGTGACATTTGAGTATATCATGTTAAATGATGTTAATGACTCACCAGAAAACGCACAAGAATTGGCTGATTTGACGAAAAAAATTCGCAAATTGTCTTACATCAACTTAATTCCATATAACCCAGTTTCTGAACACGACCAATATCGTCGTTCAAGTAAAGAACACGTTGCAGCCTTTTACGATGTTCTTAAGAAAAATGGTGTTAACTGTGTCGTTCGTCAAGAACACGGAACTGATATTGATGCCGCTTGTGGTCAATTGCGTTCAAATACAATGAAACGTGACCGCCAAAAAGCTGCTAAAGCAAAATAAGAAGGTAAAATGAGAAGGCTATTTGATGAAGAACTTGAGTTGACAAGCTTAGGGCGTAAGGTGGCAATAACTTTGGTGGGGATTTACATCCTTGCCCTTTGCTTCTTGTGTTTTAGTCCGCAACCTTTTAAGATTGATGGGGTTGAGACACCCAATATTATTCATTATGGACGTCTGCGTCTTTTGCTAGTTCCATTTAACAGCTTGATTGGCATTGGGCAGTTGGATAGTGCCTTTGAATTATTTTGGGTCTTTGCACAAAATGTCACCAATATGTTTCTTGTTTTTCCATTGATGTTTGGCTTAATTTGGCTGTTTCTAAAACTACGTCATTGGAAGAGAGCTTGGCTATTTGCTTTTGGAGTGAGTCTAGTGATTGAAACGACTCAATTGCTTGTAGATTTACTCTATAATGCTAATCGGGTCTTTGAAATTGATGATCTTTGGACTAATTCATTAGGTGGCTTACTAGCTTTGGGGCTTTACACAGTTATTTACAAAAAATATCACAAGTAGTTATTATAGGTCAGGAAAAACTCCTGACCTTTTTCATATGAGAAGCTTAGGGCAGGAAACTTGACTTAGAGTCTAGTCAAGGGTGTATAATATCAGCTAGAAAGCAGGTTTTAATGAAAATTATAAAGGATCTCTGGTGGTTTTTTAGGCTGGAGAAAAAACGGTATATTATTGGAATTCTTGCTCTTATTTTGGTGGCAATTTTAAACCTTGTCCCTCCAAAAGTTATGGGCGGAGTTATTGATCGAGTGACATCTGGTGAGTTAACACAAGGGCAATTGCTGATGAGCTTATTCTTGTTGGTTTTATCAGCTTTTGCTATGTATTTTTTACGTTATATTTGGCGAATGTATATCTTGGGAACGTCGTATCGTCTTGGTCAGATTATGCGTTTTCGCTTATTTGATCATTTTACAAAAATGTCACCTAGTTTTTATCAAAAACATCGTACGGGTGATTTGATGGCGCATGCTACTAATGATATTAATGCGCTGACACGTTTAGCAGGCGCTGGAGTTATGTCAGCAGTAGATGCGACAATTACGGCTTTTGTGACCTTGGTGACAATGGCTTTTAGTATTTCATGGCAAATGACCTTGGTAGCAGTGATTCCTTTGCCATTTATGGCATATGCAACAAGTCGTTTAGGACGAAAGACTCACCAAGCGTTTGGAAAATCTCAAGCTGCCTTTTCAGAATTAAATAATAAGGTTCAGGAGTCTGTGTCAGGTATCAAAGTAACCAAGTCATTTGGGTATCAAGAAGATGAACTTCAGTCTTTTCAAGAAATCAATGACATGACTTTTGTTAAGAACATGAAAACCATGAAATATGATGTCATGTTTGATCCTTTAGTGCTTTTATTTATCGGGGCAAGTTATGTTTTGTCATTGTTGATGGGAGCTTTTATGGTATCAGCCGGTCAAGTGACGGTTGGTAATTTAGTAACCTTTATCACTTACTTAGATATGCTAGTTTGGCCCTTAATGGCAATTGGTTTTCTTTTTAATATGATTCAACGCGGTTCTGTCTCTTATAATCGTATTAATCGTCTTTTGAAAGAAACATCTGATGTCCAAGAAAGTAAACAGCCTTTGCAGACTATTCAGAATGGTACTTTGGTTTATGATATTGATTCGTTTCATTATGAAAATGAGGAGACGTTATCAGATATTCATTTTGCTCTAGAACAGGGACAAACGCTGGGATTAGTTGGGCAGACCGGTTCTGGTAAGACTACCTTGATTCGTTTGTTGTTACGTGAATATGATTTGACTGATGGTCGGATTATGCTTGATGGCAACAATATCAAGGATTACAAGTTATCTGATTTACGCCGTTTGATTGGTTATGTCCCACAGGATCAATTTTTATTTGCCACTAGTATTTTAGAAAATATTCGTTTTGGAAATCCCGATGCCTCTTTAGAAAAGGTTGAAGCAGCAACGAAGTTATCTCGAGTTTATGATGACATTATAGCAACACCGGATGGCTTTGAAACTTTGATTGGTGAGAAAGGTGTTAGTCTTTCTGGTGGTCAAAAACAGCGGATTGCTATGAGTCGTGCCATGATTCTTGATCCTGAAATTTTGATTTTGGACGATTCTTTGTCGGCAGTAGATGCTAAGACAGAACATGCTATTATTGAGAACCTTAAGCAAACTCGTCAACATAAATCAACAATTATCACAGCACATCGTTTGAGTGCGGTGGTTCATGCTGATTTAATCTTAGTCTTGCAAGATGGGCATATCATTGAACGAGGGTGTCATGAGGATCTTATTAAGCAAGGTGGCTGGTATGCAGATACTTATGAAGCTCAGCAATTAGAAATGGAAGGAGATAGTGATGAAGAATAATGCAAATCAGTGGCGCGTATTTAAGCGCCTCATGAGCTATCTCAAACCTTATAAATTCTTAACCGCCTTAGCTCTAGGTCTTTTACTACTAACAACGGTTGTTAAGAGTCTGATTCCACTGATTGCTTCTTACTTTATTGATCATTTTTTGACGGATATGAATCAGACTGCCATGCTGATTTTAGTTGGTTATTACCTCATGTATGTCTTGCAGACGCTTATCCAGTATTTTGGAAATTTCTTCTTTGCGCGTGTGTCTTATAGCATTGTTAGAGATATTCGAAGAGATGCCTTTGCAAACATGGAAAAACTCGGTATGGCTTACTTTGACAAAACTCCCGCGGGTTCTATTGTCTCTCGTATTACAAATGATACTGAAGCTATCAGTGATATGTTTTCAGGCCTTTTATCAAGCTTTATTTCGGCTATTTTTATCTTTTCAGTAACTCTGTTAACCATGTTGAAATTGAATGCAACATTGACAGCTTGGGTTTTGATTTTTTTGCCATTTATCTTTGTTTTGGTTAATCTTTATCGCAAAAAATCGGTAAGCGTGATTGAAAAAACACGTGCATTGTTGTCAGATATTAACAGTAAATTGTCTGAGAGCATCGAAGGGATCCGAATTATTCAATCCTTTAGTCAAGAAGAGCGTTTGAAAGATGAATTTGAAGCTATCAATGAAGAGCATGTGCTTTATGCTAATCGTTCGATGGCATTAGATAGTCTTTTCTTGCGCCCTGCTATGTCACTTCTGAAGTTATTAGCATATGCTATTTTAATGGCTTATTTTGGTTTTCGTGGAATGGAAATTGGTATTTCTGCTGGTTTGATGTATGCCTTTATCCAATACGTTAATCGTCTTTTTGATCCTTTGATTGAAGTGACTCAGAATTTTTCAACTTTGCAAACCTCAATGGTTTCAGCTGGACGGGTGTTTGATTTGATTGATGAACAGCAATATGAACCTGAACAAAATGGTGTGTTAGATTTTGTGAAAGATGGCAATATTGAGTTTAAAAATGTGAGTTTTTCTTATGATGGAAAACGCCGGATTTTAGACAATATTTCCTTTAAGGTTAATCAAGGTGAGACGATTGCCTTTGTAGGATCGACTGGATCAGGAAAGTCATCAATTATTAATGTCTTTATGAGGTTTTACGAGTTCCAATCAGGTCAAGTTTTACTGGATGGTAAAGATATTCGTGATTATTCTAAAAAAGCTTTGCATAAAAATGTTGGTTTGGTACTGCAAGAACCATTCTTGTATCATGGTACTGTGAAATCTAATATTAAAATGTATCAGGATATTTCTGATGATGCTGTTCAAGCTGCCGCAGCCTTTGTGGATGCTGATCAGTTCATTCAAAAATTACCTGATAAATATGAGACAAAAGTGACAGAACGTGGTTCAAGTTTTTCAGCAGGTCAACGTCAACTTTTGGCATTTGCAAGAACTGTAGCCAGTCAGCCGAAGATTTTAATTTTGGATGAAGCGACAGCAAACATTGATTCAGAAACGGAAAACACTGTTCAAGAGTCTTTGAAGAAAATGCGTCAAGGTCGTACAACCATTGCCATTGCTCACCATTTATCAACCATTCAAGATGCTGACTGTATCTATGTCCTAGACAAAGGTAAGATTATTGAGTCAGGAACTCATGATGAATTGCTAAGTTTGAAAGGAACTTACCATCGTATGTATCAACTGCAAGCAGGTATGATGGAAAATTAAACTGATAACCAATTTGCTAAAGAGCAGATTGGTTTTTTGTTGCCAAAAACATGACAAAAGTCATGTAATGTCATGACATTATAAGCTAAAAAGCTCAGCTATTTTTTTCTAAAATAAAATCATCAAATAAAGAGAAAAATGGAGCTTATGAAATGATTACGGTTGAAAATATCTCAAAGACCATTAAAGGAAAAGCCATTTTACAGGACATCTCGTTTGAAGTGGCTGACGGAGATTGTGTGGCTCTGATTGGTCCAAATGGTGCCGGGAAAACCACTTTGATGTCATGCTTGTTAGGAGATTTGAAAATTAGTAAAGGAAAGATTGTCATCAATGGTTTAGCCCCAAATAGTCAGCGATTAAAAGATTCAGTAGCTGTTTTACCACAAGAAAATCGCTTGCCAGAAAAATTGAGAGTATGTGAATTAATTGCATTTTTTAAAGCGATTAGCAAGACCCCTTTAACTGATAAAGAGATTGATTACATTTTGCAATTTAGCAAGGAACAAAAAAATCAGCTAACTGAGAAATTATCGGGTGGTCAAAAGCGCTTGTTGGCTTTTACTTTGTGCCTTATTAGCCAACCCAAAATTCTTTTCTTAGACGAACCAACAGCAGCAATGGATACTTCAACACGACAACATTTTTGGAAAATTATCCAAAGCCTGAAAGAAAAAGGTGTAACGATTTTTTATTCGAGTCATTACATTGAAGAAGTCGAACATACGGCTGAGCGCATTTTAGTTTTACATCATGGAAAGTTGCTACGTGATACGACTCCATTTGCTATGAGAGAAGCTGAACATGAAAAACAAGTTACCTTGCCAAAAACATTTTTATCATTTGTTAACGGTCTAGCAAATGGTTATCGCATTAAAGTAAAGAATGACTCAGTTACTTTTATGACAAAAGAGATTGATAGTGTCTGGCAGAAATTACAGAAACAAGGTTGCCAGATTTCTGATATTGAAATTCAAAATAAAACCTTATTAAATACATTATTTGACCAAACACAGGAGAATGAAAAATGATTGCTTTATTAAAAGTTGAATGGATTAAAACGAAACGTACTTGGATAACCTTTGTATTATCTATTGGAATGCCGGTTTTCTTTTTCTTGTTCTTTTCTGGGATGGAGCTCTCTCCAGATTTAAAAGAGCAGAAGGTGCTGGTGATGAGTTCTATGTTAACCATGACAGCATTTTCAATGTCAAGCTTTGGCTTTTTCTCATTTCCAGCTATGCTTGTGGAAGATAAGACTAGCTATTGGTTGACTTATATTGAACATTCTTCGGTTTCAATTTGGCAGTATTATCTATCAAAAGTGATTCGAGTTTTGGTTTGCTTTTTACTGTCTATTTTAGCAACGTTTTTATTTGGTGCGATTTTTCGTGGGGTGACAATGCCGCTTAGCCGCTGGTTGGGTTCAGCAACCTTATTGTTATTGTCAAGTTTACTATTTCTAGCTTTTGGTTTGTTGATTTCACAAATGAAATCACAACAGTTAATGACAATTGTCGGTGATATTGCCTTTCTTGGATTGGCTATTATCGGTGGTTCGTGGATGCCAATCGGGACCTTTCCAGAGTGGATGCAAAAGCTAGCCAAAGTAACACCGATTTATCATGTGAATATCTTGGTGACGGACTTTGCTAAAAATGCTCAATTAAATTGGCAGTCCTTGATTATCGTGCTTGGCTATGCCATAATAATAGCAGCGTTAGCGCTTATGATTAAGAATAAAATTGAGGTTAAATGATGTTGAAAAGGATTAGGAATGTTCACTCCTTATTTTATATGCCATTAGCTTTTTTAGCTTTTCCTGTTTTGGGTGTTTTCTTTTTTGGTTATCCAGTTTGGACTCTGGGGATAACAGCGGCTTTTTTGCTTGGCTACCTTTTTCTTGTCAATTTTGAAGAAAATCCCTTAACCAATTCTTGCTGGTTACTCATGCTATCTTATATTATCTACATGACACTTTGTGTTGATGGTGGCATGATGTGGTTTACTTTTTATTTTAATAGTTTGCTTGTTTTTCAATTTCAAGATGATTATCGCTCATTTCGTTTTATTTCCTATGATTTAGCCATGCTTTTGATGATGTTTGTAGGAATGACTTTGGCAGAGGACATAGCGACTCGTGTGATGATTTTTCTTGTTCCTGTTGTGAATTATGCCATTTTATTTCACTGGATGAATGCTCGAAAAAATGAAGCACAAGAAAAAGCTATCATGGAAAAGAATCGCACCATTAATTTGTTACTAGCTGAAAATGAGCGAAACCGCATTGGACGTGATTTGCATGACACCTTGGGTCATGTCTTTGCTGCCATGACTTTAAAAACAGAGTTAGCACTTAAGCAATTAGAGAAAGGAAAATACGACCTTGTCAAAAAGCAATTAGAAGAATTAAACCAAGCTAGCCGCTCTTCGATGCATGATGTTAGAAATATCATCAATAATCTCAAGTTTAGAACACTTGAAGAAGAGATTGAGCAGTTGGAGCATTTCTTTGCTATGACGGAGATTGATTATCAGTTGAAAAATGATTTGAATTTAGAAACTATGGTGCCTGTCTTGCAATCGACTTTGTGCATGATTTTGCGAGAACTAAGCAATAACGTCATTAAGCATAGTCAGGCTAATCAATGCCGTTTTCATTTATTTGAAAAAGAAGGAAAGGTATTTGTTAGAGTAGAAGATAATGGTGTTGGTCTTGAAAAATTAACAGGGAATGAACTCCAATCTATTCGTGACAGACTTCTCTTAGTTGAGGGAAAAATTCAGATTCTGTCACAAGCTCAACCGACACTTATCCAAGCTGAATTGGGGTTAAAGGAGAAATAGGATGAAATTATTAGTTGCTGAAGATCAATCCATGCTGCGAGATGCTTTGTGCCAATTGTTGCTCATGGAAGATGATGTCGATGAGATTTTACAAGCCAGTGATGGTGAACAAGCTATTGGAATATTAAAAACGGAGTCTCCAGATGTGGCGATTCTTGATGTTGAAATGCCTAAAAAATCAGGACTTGATGTTTTAGAATGGATTCGAGAGCATAAGGATTTGAAAGTGATTATTGTGACTACCTTTAAACGAGTTGGTTACTTTGAACGTGCCGTAAAAGCTGGTGTTGATGCTTATGTGTTGAAAGACCGTTCAACTTCTGAGTTGATGTCAACAATCCACACAGTGCTTGCAGGCAAAAAAGAGTATTCATCGGAATTGATGGAATCTATGATAAGCCAGGATAATCCGTTGAGTCCTCAAGAAAAGCGTATTTTACAATTGATTTCACTTGGAAAATCGAATCAAGATATTGCTGATACCCTTTATCTTTCAAATGGAACGGTGAGAAATTACACATCATCAATTTTTAATAAATTATCAGCCAATAATCGTGTTGAGGCGGCTAGAATTGCTAAAGACAAAGGTTGGTTATAAAGTAAATTAGAACTCGGTCAAATGGGTTCTTTTTTATTTTCCTTAATTAAAAAACGATTTCTGATTTTTGACATTTTGTTTACAGTTCCTGTTTTACAAGATTTCATTAGCATAATATAATGAAGGTATGGAAAATAAAAAATTAAGTATTGTGCTAGATCAGGCAGTTGTCGATCAGTTAAATCTGAGTAAAGGACAGCAATTAAAAGCTGAATTATACAATGATAAATTGGTTCTTCAAAAAGAGGGAAAACCAAAACAAGGACGTTTATCAAGCTGGGTTTTAATTTTATCAACTGTCATTTTATGTGTCTTATTTTATGCAGTGAGTTCTATTCAGAAGATGGATCAGATTTTGTTGGTTGGAGATTATTCTATTATTACATTCTTGATTGGTTTTGGTGGGATACTTGGAATGACCATTTTTACAACAACGCTCATTCGCAACCAGACAGTCTTTCTTGGTGGCATCAAAGCACGAGTTTTTTGGCGCATGCTTCCTGTTATTGTTGCCTCGTTTGCAGTGATTTTACTGTTAGCTCTTCTCGGCTTTGGTTGGCTGCTGGAGCAGATTTTCACGGGTGCTTCTTTTGACAAGTTAACTTCGAGTTTGATTTTAGGTGCATCAATCTATGCGGTCAGTCTTTTTTGGGGGCAAATAGCAGAGATGATTAGGGCAACTTGGTTGACAACTGTTTTTACAGTGATTATGGTCAGTGGTGTCTTTGTCGCAATGGCGACGAATCGATCTTTGCAGTGGTGGCATTTCAACTTAAGCTTTTTGGGAACACAAGCTGCTAAGGACAGTTGGCAATTTAATCTGACTTTGATTTTGTCAGCCTTAGTTTTGGTTGCTTTGGTGGATTACTTGTTTGTCGCTTTAGGTGAAAAATATGGTAAAAACTGGAAATTAAGAGCTATACGTATCATGTTGACCATCTTAGGGATTGATTTGGGAGCAGTTGGCTTTTTCCCGAATGACGCTAGCTCACATCTCTTGCATACCAGAGTAGCAGGGTATCTGGTTTTGATTATCATTGCCTTAATTATCAGTGTTAAATGGCTTTTGCCAGAAGTAACGCGAGATTTCTTGATTATGTCTTATGCTATTTGTGGCATGTTGGTTGGATTAGAAATCGCCTTTCAGGGTATTCATTACTTATCTTTAACAGCTTTTGAATTGAGTGCCTTCTTACTTGCTTTTGCTTGGTTGATTCGATTAATCACCCATTTAGAAGGACTCTTATCCCCTGAAACAAAAGAAATCACTTTAACCCTTGAATAAATTCTAAATCTCTGAGTTTGACTTAGCGTTCTTGCTAGGAAAAACTTAGAGATTTTTTAATTAAATCAACAAAACAATAAAAAATGTTGAATTTTTAGAAAATTCATAAAAAATACTTGACAAGTCAAAATCAGGTGTTTATAATGGTAACCAATCAGATAGTAGCAAGGATTTGCTTACAGGGAGCTCGTGGTTACTGTGAACGAGTAGCAGGTGGTTGTGAAATTGGGCTGATGGTATATTATTGAAGATAAGAAATATTTTTCAGGTAGGCACCCCTTATCGTGCAGCTCCTTGTTAGAGGAGATAGAGATAGCGGATTAGAGTATTTCCGTTAAGTTGAGGTGGCACCGCGCTATACATTGGACGTCCTCGCACAGAAGTTTTTTCTGTGTGAGGTTTTTTGTTTAGTGAATTAAGTGGAAGTGAAAAAGATTTCAAGATACAGGTGAGATAAACACTAGTTGTCAGTGGTAAGTCTCAGGGTAGGCACCCCTTATCGTGCAGCTCCTTGTTAGAGGAGATAGAGATGACGGAGTATATATTTCCGTTAAATTGAGGTGGCACCGCGCTATCATTAGACGCCCTCACACAGAAGGTTTTTTCTGTGTGGGGATTTTTGTTTAATTGGGAGGAAATCATGAGAAGAAGAGATAAAGGCTGGCGAAGTAGCTGCTAGAATTAAAAAATTAATCACCATTAAAAATTCATGTAGAGAGGACATAACATGCGAAAAATTCTAACTGCTGATACTTTAACACCTATTCTTGCTTATATGCGAGTTCAGGGTGAGCACAAAGTTATTCTTGAATCAATTCCACGAGAAAAAGAAAATGCACGTTTTTCAATCGTGGCATATAACCCAGTCTTTGAAATCAAATATGAAAATGGCGAGTTAACCGAAAATGGTCAAGTGATTGCTGGTGATCCACTAGACTATCTTAATCACGTAACGGTCAAAGGAGAAGCTACTGATTCGCCTTTTGGTGGTGGCGCGATTGGTTTTGTTGGTTATGACATGATTAGTCTTTATGAAAATATCGGTGAGATTCCAGAAGATACTATTGGAACGCCAGATATGCATTTCTTTGTTTATGAATCTTATTTGATTTTTGACCATAAAACTGAAAAAGTTTACGTGGTTGAAGATAACATCTACAGCCATCGTGACAACGATGCGACACGTCAAGCACTTGGTAAGGTAGTGAAAGATTTGCAGACGCAAGCGCCAAACGAATTTTCACCACAGGAATTGCATTCTCTTGAGTTTAAACACCACATTGAAAAAGAAAAATTTGAAAGCATGGTTGATACAGCCAAGCAATTGATTCGACAAGGGGATATGTTCCAATGTGTGTTGAGCCAAGGTTTCTCAAGTCCATTTGATGGAGACCCGCTTGATTATTATCGTAATTTGCGTGTGACTAATCCATCAAATTATCTTTATTTCTATGATTTTGGTGACTATCAGATTATTGGCGCAAGTCCAGAAAGTCTGGTTTCTGTGAAAAATGGTGAAGTGACCACTAATCCAATTGCAGGAACTCGTCCAAGAGGTAGTGATGATGCTGAGGATGCTGCGCTAGTTAAAGACTTGCAAGTTGATATCAAAGAAACAGCTGAACATCGCATGTTAGTTGATTTAGGACGAAATGATATTGGAAGAATTTCTCAAAATGGTACGGTCAAAGTAACCAAATATATGGAAGTGGAGTATTTCCGCTATGTCATGCATTTGACCAGTGTGGTTAAAGGGCAACTGTTACCAGGTGTTCAAAGTATTGATGCCTTAAAAACAACATTGCCAGCTGGTACAGTCTCTGGCGCACCAAAAATTCGTGCGATGAAACGTATCTATGAATTAGAACGTGAAAAACGCGGCGTCTACGCTGGTGCAATTGGTTATCTTTCGGCAACTGGAGATATGGATTTTGCCATTGCCATTCGCACTATGATTCTCAAAAATCAAAAAGCTTATGTTCAAGCAGGAGCAGGTATTGTTTACGACAGTGTACCAGAAAACGAATTTTACGAAACCATCAATAAAGCCAAAGCCATGACACGGATAGGGGATAGCAAATGATTTTATTAATTGATAATTACGATTCTTTTACCTATAACCTAGCGCAATACCTTGGGACTTTTGCCGAAGTTAAGGTCTTGCGAAATGATGCTGACGCATTAGAAAAAGCAGCCAAAGAAGCATCTGCTATTGTTTTATCACCGGGTCCAGGTTGGCCGGCTGACGCTGGAAAATTAGAAGAAATGATTCAGAAATTTGCTGGGAAAAAGCCAATGCTAGGAATTTGTCTGGGGCATCAAGCGATTGCTGAAAGTTTTGGTGGTAAGCTTGGTTTAGCTAAAAATGTCATGCACGGCAAGCAAAGTGATATTGATGTTCTCAGTCAATCACCTATTTTTGCTGGGCTTGCCAGAAATATGCCAATTATGCGTTATCACTCAATTGTGGTGACAGACATGCCAGATGATTTTGAGGTAACCGCCAAAACGACCGATGATCAAGAAATCATGGCTATCCAGCATAAACAGTTACCGATTTATGGCCTTCAATTTCACCCAGAAAGTATTGGGTCACCAGATGGGCTTAAAATGATTGAAAATTTTGTACGATTAGTTGTTGAAAAGTAAAGCGAGGGATGGACAATGAAAGAACTCTTTAACCAAATTGCAAATAAGGAAGATTTATCGGAAGAACAAGTTGAAAGTTTATTTGATAGTATCTTAAATAACTCGATTTCAGAAAGTGAGATTGCTGCCTTTTTGATGGGACTCAAAGTGAAAGGTGAAACACCTTCTGAGATTACTGGTATTGTACGAGCTCTTAAAAGTCACGCTGTCGATTTACCACAGGATTTTGGGGATGCTATGTGTAACTGCGGAACAGGTGGTGACCAGTCTTATAGCTTTAACATTTCAACAACAGCTTGCTTTATTTTAGCAGCAGGTGGTATTCGTATTGCCAAAGGTGGTAATCGTTCGGTGTCATCAAAATCAGGTTCTGCTGATGTTCTTGAAGCGCTAGGCATTAATATTGCTGCTTCACCAGCAACATTATCAAAAGCTCTTGATGAAGTTGGACTTGCTTTTATCTTTGCACAAACCATGCACCCAGCCATGCGTTTTATTGGTCCCGCACGTAAAACACTTGGAATTCCAACTATTATGAATATCGTTGGTCCTTTGGCAAATCCGCTTGACCTTGAAACGCAGTTGATGGGCTTGTATCGGGCAGACTTCCAAGAAACAGCAGCGCAAGTCATGCAAAAACTCGGACGCAAACGTGCCATTATTGTCACAGGTCCAAATAACATGGATGAAGCAGCTCTTTACGGTAAAAATACTTATACATTGTTAGAAGACGGTCAAATCACTCAACACAGCTTTACTTACAAAGACCTTGGCATGCCAAGAGTTGAGTTAGATGACATTGTTGGTGGAGATGCTAAGCAAAATACAGATATTTTAGTCAGCGTTCTTGAAAATCAGGCTACCCCTTATCTTGAAACAACCGTGCTAAATGCTGGTCTTGGCTTTTATGCTAACGGTAAAGTTGATAGTCTAGCAGAAGGGATTGACCTTGCTCGCCAATTAATCGCGGATGGTTCTGCTCTTGCTAAACTTCACCAATTGCAAGAGGTACAAGTATGAGTAAAGAATTTTTACCAACCATTTTAAAGCAAAAAGAAAAAGAAGTTGCCTCTCTAGAACTTGAGCCACTGCAACCTCTTCGTGAGACTTATAAGCTCTACGATTACCTAAAAAATAATGCGAATAAGCTGCAAATTATCGCTGAGGTAAAAAAAGCCAGTCCCAGTCTTGGTGACATTAATCTCGAAGTTGATATTGTTAAGCAAGCCAAAATTTACCAAGATAGCGGTGCTGTGATGATTTCTGTTTTGACAGACCTTTTCTTTTTCAAGGGGGACATTGATTATCTTCGTCAGATTTCAAATCAAGTAAAAATTCCAACCTTGGCAAAAGATTTTATCATCGATGAAAAACAGATTATTCGTAGTCGAAATGCAGGAGCAACTGTTATTTTACTGATTGTGGCAGCTCTTTCTGAGACGCGTTTGAAAGAACTTTATGACTTTGCAACAGGATTAGGACTAGAAGTTCTGCTTGAAACGCATAACTTAGCAGAGTTGGAAGTGGCTCATCGCATTGGTGCTAAGATTATCGGAGTTAACAATCGTAACTTGGTGACCTTTGAAACGGATATCAATACAAGCTTGGAGCTATCAACATATTTTAAAGAAGGTCCAGTTTATGTTTCAGAGTCAGCGATTTTTACTAAAGAAGATGCTGAGCTCGTTGCTCCGTTTTTCAATGGTATTTTAGTTGGTACGGCTTTAATGACCGCTGAAAATGTAGCCGAGAAAGTGAAGGAGTTGCAAATTGACAAAGGTTAAAATTTGCGGACTTTCAACCAAAGAAGCTGTTGAACAAGCGGTTAAAAGCGGAGCTGATTATATTGGTTTCGTCTTTGCTAAAAGTAAACGTCAAGTTGGCATAAAACAAGCTAGCCATTTAGCTCAGCTGATTCCAGAAACTGTCCAAAAAGTGGGTGTTTTTGTAAGTCCGACCCTCTTGGAGCTTCAAGAAGCTATTAGCCAAGTACCTCTTGATCTTGTGCAAATTCATGGTGAGTTTGCTGATGAGGACTTTGAAAAAATTGGAGTTCCAAGTATTCGTGCCATTCCTGTCCAAAAAACACTGGAAGAAATTCACACTAAAGCGGATTTTCTATTATTTGACGCCCCCCTAGCTGGTTCCGGAAAGACATTTGATTGGGAATTGCTAAAAGATACTAAAATTAGAAAGCCATATTTTTTAGCCGGTGGATTAACTGTCGATAATGTCGGACAAGCTATAACTTTCTTTCGACCCTGCGCTGTTGATGTTTCTTCTGGTGTTGAGACGGATGGTAAAAAAGATTTATTGAAGATTATGAGATTTATAGAAAGTGTGAAAAAATGAGCTATAACCAACCAGATATTAATGGATTTTATGGAAAATTCGGTGGACAGTTTGTCCCTGAAACGCTGATGACAGCCGTTATCGAACTTGATAAAGCTTACCGCGAAGCAAAAGCTGACCCAAGTTTTCAAGTAGAACTTGATGAACTACTTAAAAACTATGTTGGACGTGAAACACCGCTTTATTACGCAGAGCGCTTAACTAAGCATATCGGTGGTGCTAAGATTTACCTTAAACGTGAAGACCTTAACCACACTGGTGCTCACAAAATCAACAACGCCCTTGGTCAAGTTCTCCTTGCAAAACGCATGGGTAAAAAGAAAATCATTGCCGAAACTGGAGCTGGTCAACACGGTGTGGCAACAGCTACAGCAGCTGCACTTTTTGACATGGAATGTACTATTTACATGGGTGAAGAAGATGTCAAACGTCAAGCCCTCAATGTTTTTCGTATGGAGCTGCTCGGTGCTAAAGTACACGCTGTCACAGATGGTTCACGTGTTTTGAAAGACGCTGTTAATGCAGCTCTTCGCGCGTGGGTAGCAAATATCGAAGATACTCACTATATTATGGGGTCAGCACTTGGACCTGCACCATTTCCTGAAATCGTACGTGACTTCCAATCAGTTATTGGTAAAGAAGCTAAAAAACAATACGCAGAAATCTCAGGTGGTAAACTACCAGATGCTGTTCTAGCTTGTATCGGTGGTGGCTCAAATGCAATCGGACTCTTTTATCCATTTGTTGAAGATGAATCTGTTGCCCTTTATGGTGCAGAAGCTGCAGGACATGGTCTTGATACTGAAGAACACGCAGCAACTTTTGTCAAAGGTCGTCCAGGCATCTTGCATGGAGCTTTGATGAATGTTCTCCAAGACCGTCACGGACAAATCATGGAAGCTTTCTCAATTTCAGCAGGTCTTGATTATCCTGGGGTTGGTCCTGAACACTGTCACTTCCAAGATATCGGCCGTGCAACCTATGATTCAATTACGGATAAAGAAGCACTTGAAGCATTTATGCTTTTGTCACGACTTGAAGGGATTATCCCAGCGCTTGAATCAAGTCATGCCGTTGCCCTTACTCAAAAAGTGGCTAAAGAACTTGGCCCAGACAAATCAATTATTGTTTGTCTATCAGGACGTGGAGATAAGGATGTTGTTCAAGTAAAAGAACGTTTGGAAGCAGAAGGGAAGTAAACGATGACTAAGACACTTACAAAACATCTTCAAAAGATTAAAGCTAGCGGCAAAGGAATTTTTGTTCCTTACATCATGGCAGGTGACCATGATAAAGGTCTTGATGGTTTATTTGAGACGATTGATTTATTGGAAAATAGCGGAGCTTCTGCCATTGAAGTGGGGATTCCATGGTCTGACCCCGTCGCTGATGGCCCAGTTATTGAATTAGCTGGTCAAAGAAGTCTTGCTAAAGGCGTTAATTTGACAGGAATCGTTGAAAAATTACAAGAAAAAACAGTCGAAGTGCCTTTGGTCATTATGACTTACATCAATCCTGTTTATCAATATGGCATTGAAAAATTTGTTAAAGATTTGGCCAATACCTCTGTTAAAGGTTTGATTATTCCTGACTTGCCACATGAGCATGAAAATCTTATCAAGCCATACCTTGATAATACAGATATTGCCCTTGTTCCACTGGTCAGCTTGACTACTGGCATTGAACGTCAGAAAACTTTGTGTCAAAACGCTGAAGGCTTTATCTATGCGGTTGCTATCAACGGTGTTACAGGTAAAACTGGTAATTATCGTGATGATTTGGATAAACATTTGGCAAATCTTGAAGCTGTTGCTGACATTCCAGTATTAACAGGATTTGGAGTGTCAACAAAAGCTGATATCGAGCGTTTTAATAAGGTGTCAGATGGCGTCATTGTCGGAACTAAAATTGTTCGAGATTTACACGGAGGTAAAGCAGATGACGTCGCAGCATTTGTAACATATGGCTCAAATTATCAAAAATAAAAGAAAACCACTCGATTGAGTGGTTTTTATGATATTTAAAACAAATCAATAATTAATTTTAAGTTTAAGACAGTTAAAATGATTGCTACTAAGTAGCCTAAAATAGAATTCCATTTGCTATTGACGAAGTCTCCCATAATCTTGCGATTTGATGTGAAATACACCAAAGGGAAAATAGAGAAAGGAAGTGCAAGAGATAGGAAGACTTGCGAGTAAACAATTAATTGATCAAGGACACTTTCTTGACTACCGTAAAGAAGTGCGATAATCAAGACTGGAGCTAAGGCAACTAGGCGTGTGACTAGTCGGATTAACCATTGAGGTAATCTCAGTTTTAAGAAACCTTCCATGACAATTTGTCCAGTTAGTGTACCAGTGATGGTAGAGTTTTGTCCGCTAGCTAAAAGTGCAATAGCAAAGAGAGTTGATAAAGCAGCACTAGCAACAGCTCCTGCAATATTTGGATCTTGAAGGGCATCATACATTTGTGAAAAAGCGTTAATGTCATTAGCGTGTCCATAAAAGAGTGATGCTCCTAAGATAAGAAGAAGTGAGTTCACCACAAAAGCAACTGTTAGTTGAATATTAGAATCCCAAGTCATAAAACGAACCGCTTGTTTAATAGAAGATTGACTGGAATAATCAACTTTACGTGTTTGTGAAATGGATGAGTGAAGATAGAGATTATGTGGCATTACGGTTGCACCAATAATCCCTAAAGCAAGTGTCAATTTAATATTAACACCACTTTGATGCAAATCTATGATAGACGGCTGAGGAATATAGCCATGTAAAATACCTGAGAAACTTGGTTTTGATAACAAGACTAGATATAAGAAGATAATCAAAATCGTTGCAATCAAGGTTGAAACCAGAGCTTCAATTTTACGAAAGCCAAGCTTCATCAAGGATAAGAGAATAAAAACATCTAAGATAGTTATTAAAATGGAAAATAGCAACGGCCATCCAAATAGTAAATGGAGCGCAATCCCAGAGCCGATAACTTCTGCTAAGTCTGTTGCCATCAAGGCTAATTCAATGACAATGAATAAAAGAATACGTAGTTTCTTAGGTAAATGAGCAGCAGTCGTCTGAGCTAAATCCTTTCTTGTAACGATTCCTAATTTTCCCGCCATCTGCTGTAACTGCATCGCAATCAGAGATGATATCAGTATAACTGATAAAAGGAGATATTTATAAGTAGCCCCACCGACAACACTAGTAATCCAGTTACCAGGGTCCATGTAACCAACAGCTACTAAAGCTCCTGGTCCAATAAAAGATAGAAGTGTTTGCCAAAATGAGGCGTTTTTTGGAACCGCAATACTTTGATTGACCTCACTAAGTGATTTTTGAGAAGTAACAATAGTTTCCAAAAGCATCCCTCTTTTCTAAAATTCTTATTTAAGGTCTATTATAGCAGAAGAATTTTAAAAATAAAGTATTTTTAACTATATTTAACAAAAAAATTAAGTTCACTTAAAAATCATAATTAAAAGATAGCCTAAAAATAGAACAGGAACAAAGGGAATGCGTTTGTTTTTATCAAAAAGGCAATACAGAATTCCTACCAAAGAACCCAGTTCAACAATCCATAAAATGCTCTCCAAATCAAGAAAAAGACTCAAACTGGCTAGGTAGAAAAAATCACCGCTACCGATTTTTATGTCAAAGAGCTCAGCTATGATCCCAAGTAAAAGAAGAATAATACTTACCGTATTAAGAGGAAGAAAAAGGAGTAAAGAAGCACTGGGTAGTAACCAGATTAATAGAGGAAAGGACTGTTTTTTTAAATCATATAAACTAAGTGTCATGCTAAAGAAGAAAATAAAGAGACTAGATGGAGCTATGATATCGTGGTAATAAAGAGCAGTTGCGAGCCCACAGACAAATTCAAAAATGCTATACCATAAAGGAATTTTACTTTTGCAAAAATGGCAGCGAGAATGGTTAAAAACCTGAGAAAGAACTGGAATCATGTCTAGCGGTCTCAGTTGTTTACCACAGGTATTACAATGACTAGCAGGAAATAAAATAGATTCCTTCGGAAAACGATCAACAACTAATCCGATAAATGAAGCAAGCGATGCTCCAAGAAAAAAGAATAACAAAGTGTCCATACCTTATTATTCGAAAAAAATTTTAAAAGTTATGAGCATATTATTTGCTACTTATTTAGAATTATTCTAAAATATAATCATAAAGAAAAGGAAATATTTCCTAAAACCATTGATTTTATTTTTTAGAGGAGGTCGCTTATGACTCAAACAATGACTGAAACAATTTATGCATCTGTAACACATAACATTTCACAAAATGCAAAAAATGCTAAAACAAAAGCTGTGCTTAATCAAGCAGTAGCAGACCTTTCAAAAGCTGCTTCTATTGTTCACCAAATTCACTGGTACATGCGTGGTGCAGGATTCTTATATCTTCATCCAAAAATGGACGAATTGATGGATGCTCTTAATGCTAACTTGGATGAAATCAGCGAACGTTTGATTACAATCGGTGGGGCACCATACTCAACTCTTAAAGAATTCGATGACAATTCCAAGTTAGAAGAAACTAAAGGTTCATTTGACAAGACAATGGATGAAAATTTGGCTCGTTTGGTTGAAGTTTACACTTATCTTTCAGCTCTTTATCAAGTTGGTCTAGACGTGACTGATGAAGAAGGCGATGCTCCATCAAATGACATTTTCACAGCAGCAAAAGCTGATGCTGAAAAAACAATCTGGATGTTGCAAGCACAACGTGGACAAGCTCCTGGAATCAAATAATTTTCTAAAAAATAGCAAATAGCGGGCTGATTGGTCCGCTATTTTTTCATGAAAACAAATAAAAACGTGAAAATAAAGAAAACGATTGCATGTCCTATTGAAAAAACGTCTTATTTTTGATAAAATGCTTTGTATGAAAACTTTATTTGACGTGCAGCAACTGTTAAAACGGTTCGGTATTTTTGTCTATATCGGTAAACGTCTTTATGATATAGAGGTCATGAAACTTGAGCTCGAGAAATTGTATGAAAATGGGTTGATTGACAAGGCTGATTACCTGAATGCAGAATTAATTTTGCGTCGCGAGCACCGTTTAGAAATGGAGAAAGAAAATAATGACTAAAAAACTTTTAGGGATTGACCTAGGTGGAACAACGATTAAATTCGGTATCCTAACTCTTGAAGGTGAAGTTCAAGAAAAATGGGCAATCGATACAAATACACTTGAAGATGGTAAACACATCGTTCCTGACATCGTTGAGTCAATCAAACACCGTTTGAATCTTTATGGTTTGACAAAAGATGATTTTGCAGGTATCGGTATGGGGTCACCAGGTGCTGTTGATCGTGAAAATAAAACTGTTACAGGTGCATTCAACTTGAACTGGGCACACACTGAAGAAGTTGGTTCAGTTATTGAACGTGAACTTGGTATTCCATTTGCCATCGATAACGATGCTAACGTTGCCGCACTTGGTGAACGCTGGACAGGTGCTGGTGCTAACAACCCTGATGTTGTTTTCGTAACACTTGGAACTGGTGTTGGTGGTGGTGTTATCGCTGACGGTAACCTTATCCACGGTGTTGCTGGTGCTGGTGGAGAAATTGGTCACATGAATGTTGAACCAGTCGATGGTTTCGAATGTACATGTGGTAATAAAGGATGTCTTGAAACAGTTGCTTCAGCAACAGGTGTTGTTCGTGTGGCTCGTCACTTGGCAGAAGAATATGAAGGTGATTCAAAAATTAAAGCAGCTATCGACAATGGTGATGTTGTAACAAGTAAAGATATCTTTGTAGCTGCTGAAGCTGGTGATCATTTCGCAGATTCAGTTGTTGAAAAAGTAGGTTTCTACCTTGGACAAGCAACTGCAAACATCGCAAACATCTTGAACCCAGATTCAGTTGTTATCGGTGGTGGTGTATCTGCTGCAGGTGAATTCTTGCGTAGCCGTGTTGAAAAATACTTCGTTACTTACGCATTCCCACAAGTTCGTAAAACAACTAGAGTGAAAATCGCTGAACTTGGTAACGATGCAGGTATCATCGGTGCTGCAAGTCTTGCAAGTCAATTCGTAGATTAACAAGAGGCAAAAAATGAACTGGATAGTTTTTCTAATTGCTCTAGTCGTTATCGTAGGGTGGTTCGCATGGACATACATTAGTGTACGTCGCGCAGCAAAATTCATTGATAACGCGGAGTTTGAAAGCATGATTCACACTAGTCAATTAATTGACGTTCGTGAAGCGGCTGCTTTTAAAACAAAACATATTATGGGAGCACGTAATCTCCCAGCTAGTCAAATTCAAATGTCATATTCAGCTATTCGTAAAGACAAACCAGTTCTTTTATACGACAGCAGTAGAAGTGCTGCTCTTCCACGTGTTATAAAAACACTTAAAAAAGCTGGTTACACAAATCTTTACGTCCTTAAAGACGGCTTTGACTACTGGACAGGAAAAGTTAAAGAAAGTTAATCATTTACCAAAATATGGAATTTGAAAAAGAAAATTTAAAGAGAAAAAACGATGAGAGTAAGGATACCCTGAAATCAAAATACCTCAAAAATCAGATTTTTTAATTGGATTTGGAATTAAGCCAAGTAACAGACGAAGATGAGAAAAAGAAACTTGAAGCGTTACGCAATGTTTATGTCGAGAGGCTGCAAGAAAACAAGAAACGTCGTTTAATCAGGATTCTTTTAATCAGTCCATTGGTTTTCTTGGCTCTAATTATTTTGTATCTCGTCACAGCTTTCAATCGCGAAACAACCGCCAATAATAAGGCGGAATGGTCGCCATCTACAACGGCTACGTCAACAAGTACATCAAGTTCATCAAGCACGAGCGAGACCAAGACCTCTTCAACGATAAAACAAGGTGTCCCTGCGGAGCTTGTTGGGAATTGGAAAACAGCTGATTATGACGGAGTCATTCTGACAATCAGTGAAGATGGCACAATGACCAAAAATCAGTCTAATTATATTGTTACAGAGCGTGTTTCTGGTTATGAAGAAGTGGCGCAAGGTGTTTATCGTTTTTATCCTGCTGATGGAAGTGATAGTGAAGCCATCGGGGCACTTATTTTTGGTGGTATCGGTGGTAGTTACCAAACAACACCAAAATTTGCTTCGGGAATTTATGTCAAAAATGGCTATATTTATCCACAATTCTGGACAACAACCTCTAGTAAATTCACTTATTCGTTAAACACTAATCTCAAATTAGTACCAACCGACCAAGCAGCTCTTGCTGATGCCATTAATACTAAAAATTTAACGACTGAGCAAGTGGAAGCTTGGGTTCTTTCTATTTATGCTTCACAAAATCAATTATCTGACGCAGAAAAAGATGATTGTTTCGTAAATGTTAAAGCTTATGATGACAATTTAGTGTATGCTAGCGTTCGTAAAAATAGCGATAGCAAAACACGTCTAGCCCTATATCGTGTTAATGCAGACGGCTATCTTGAACAAGGCACACTCGAAGCAACCAATTGGAGCGTTGTCAGCACCGCTTATGTCGAGTAAGATGAGAAATAGTTAAAACATTACAAAAGATGGGACATGGTTCCCATCTTTTTACATACTATAGAAGCTAAATCCGTTTCTGAAAACATTTACACAGCTTTTAACGATGTTTTTTTTAGGTGAAATATGATATAATTCAAAAGTTAGAATAAATTAAAAATAAATCGAGGAATCATGACTAAATTAAGAGAAGATATTCGTAACGTGGCGATTATCGCCCACGTTGACCATGGGAAAACAACCCTTGTTGATGAATTGTTGAAACAATCACACACACTTGACGAACGTAAAGAATTGCAAGAACGTGCAATGGATTCAAACGATCTTGAAAAAGAACGCGGAATTACAATCCTTGCTAAAAATACTGCAGTTGCTTACAACGGTGTTCGTATCAACATCATGGACACACCAGGACACGCGGATTTCGGTGGAGAAGTTGAACGTATCATGAAAATGGTTGATGGTGTTGTTCTTGTTGTCGATGCTTACGAAGGTACTATGCCTCAAACACGTTTCGTGTTGAAAAAAGCTCTTGAACAAAACTTGACACCAATCGTTGTTGTTAACAAAATTGATAAACCATCAGCTCGTCCAGCAGAAGTTGTTGACGAAGTTCTTGAACTTTTCATCGAACTTGGTGCCGATGATGATCAATTAGAATTCCCAGTTGTTTACGCATCAGCTATCAACGGTACATCATCACTTTCTGATGATCCAGCTGATCAAGAACACACAATGGCTCCAGTCTTTGATACAATCATTGACCACATTCCAGCTCCTGTTGATAACTCAGAAGAACCACTTCAATTTCAAGTGTCACTTCTTGATTATAACGATTTCGTTGGACGTATCGGTATCGGACGTATCTTCCGTGGTACTGTTAAGGTTGGTGACCAAGTTACTCTTTCTAAACTTGATGGCTCAACTAAAAACTTCCGTGTTACGAAATTGTTTGGTTTCTTCGGACTTGAACGTCGTGAAATCCAAGAAGCTAAAGCTGGTGATTTGATTGCTATCTCAGGTATGGAAGATATCTTCGTTGGTGAAACAATCACTCCAACTGATTGCATTGAGCCACTTCCAATCCTTCACATTGATGAACCAACTCTTCAAATGACATTTTTGGTAAATAACTCACCATTTGCAGGTCGTGAAGGTAAATTCGTAACGTCTCGTAAAGTTGAAGAACGTTTGCTTGCTGAATTGCAAACTGACGTATCACTTCGTGTTGAACCAACTGATTCTCCAGATAAATGGACTGTATCAGGTCGTGGTGAATTGCACTTGTCAATCCTTATCGAAACAATGCGTCGTGAAGGATATGAACTTCAAGTATCACGTCCAGAAGTTATCATCAAAGAAATTGATGGCGTGAAGTGCGAACCATTCGAACGTGTTCAAATCGATACACCAGAAGAATACCAAGGTTCAGTTATCCAATCATTGTCAGAACGTAAAGGTGAAATGATTGACATGCAATCAACTGGTAACGGTCAAACACGTCTTGTTTTCTTGGCACCAGCTCGTGGACTTATCGGTTACCCAACTGAGTTCCTTTCAATGACTCACGGTTACGGTATCATGAACCACACATTCGACCAATACATGCCAGTTATCAACGCTGAAATCGGTGGACGTCGTCGTGGTGCTCTTGTATCTATCGATACTGGTAAAGCAACAACATACTCAATCATGTCTGTTGAAGAACGCGGAACAATCTTCGTTAACCCAGGTACTGAAGTATACGAAGGTATGATCATTGGTGAAAACTCACGTGAAAACGACTTGACAGTTAACATCACTAAAGCTAAACAAATGACAAACGTTCGTTCAGCTACGAAAGACCAAACTGCTGTTATCAAAACTCCACGTATCTTGACTCTTGAAGAATCACTTGAATTCTTGAACGATGACGAATACATGGAAGTTACACCAGAATCAATCCGTTTGCGTAAACAAATTCTTGATAAAAACTTGCGCGCTAAAGCAGCTAAAAAGAAAAAATCAGCTGAAGAGTAAAATAGTCTGCTAGACTATTTTAGTTCCAAACTTAAAATAAACTCAGAAAACGATACACATAAATTTGAATTGTAGGAAGGAATCATGAAATGTTTTATTTAATTATTGCAATCTTAATTATTTCATACTATATTTTCATGGCACCTAAAACAATTCGTAATACTCTTGGGATGATTGGTTTGGTTGGCTTAGTTGCAATGCTACTTGTTTTAGCAGTAATGAGCTTTGTTAAAATCATGCAATCACCACCAGAAATTTTTCTTGCACTTGCTATGGTTGCCTTGGGATTTTTCTCGCTAAGGGATGTCTATCGCTTACCTGTTAAGAAAAATAAAAATGAGCAATATAGCGAAAGAAGCTGAGTATTTACTCAGCTTTTTTTGTCATAAACACTCTATCAGACATTGCGACACTAAGATTGTCTTAAATGCCGTAGAATGATTGAAAAACGCCTTAAATAAAGGTAGAATATTATTATATTTGCAATGTTAGAATGGATATATTATGAAAAAAATTGAAACATTTGAAAATAAAAAAGTCTTAGTTCTTGGTTTAGCAAAATCTGGAGAAGCTGCAGCGCGTCTCCTTGAAAAATTAGGTGCTATCGTCACAGTTAACGACGGTAAACCATTTGATGAAAATCCAGCTGCACAATCTCTTCTTGAAGAAGGCATCAAAGTTATCTGTGGTAGTCATCCACTAGAACTTTTGGATGAAAACTTTGAATTGATGGTTAAAAACCCAGGAATTCGTTACGATAATCCAATGGTGGCTCGCGCTATCGAAAAAAATATTCCAGTTATCACAGAAGTTGAGTTGGCTTACATGATTTCAGATGCCCCAATTATTGGTATCACTGGTTCAAATGGTAAAACAACAACAACAACTATGATTGCTGAAACATTGAACAATGGTGGTAAATCAGGTCTTCTTTCAGGAAATATTGGTTTTCCTGCTTCTGAAGTGGCACAGACTGCTACAGATAAAGACACTTTGGTTATGGAATTATCTTCTTTCCAATTGATGGGAACAGATACTTTCCACCCACACATGGCTGTTATTACAAACCTTATGCCAACACATATTGACTACCATGGTGGCTTTGAAGAATATGTTGCTGCAAAATGGAATATTCAAAAGAATATGACAGCAGAAGATTATTTGGTACTTAACTTTAACCAAGATTTGGCAAAAGAATTAGCACAAAAAACAGCAGCACAAGTTATCCCATTCTCTACAACTGAGAAAGTTGACGGTGCTTACCTAGATGGTGATACTTTGTATTTCAAAGATGAAGCTATCATGAAAGCATCTGAAATCGGTGTTCCTGGTAACCACAACGTTGAAAATGCTTTGGCAACAATCGCAATTGCAAAACTCTCAGGTATTGCAAATGAAGCTATTAAAGAAACTTTGTCACATTTTGGTGGGGTTAAACACCGTCTTCAAGCTCTTGGTGAAGTTAACGGCATTAAATTCTATAACGATTCTAAATCAACAAATATTCTAGCAACTCAAAAAGCTCTTTCAGGATTTGATAATTCAAAAGTTATCTTGATTGCTGGTGGTCTTGACCGTGGTAATGAATTTGACGAACTTGTTCCAGATATTACAGGTGTTAAATTGATGGTTATTCTTGGAGAATCAGCTCCTCGTGTGAAACGCGCAGCTGATAAAGCACAAGTTCCGTACGTTGATGCTAAAGATGTCGCAGATGCTGCTCGTATTGCTTACAGTAAAGCTGAAGCTGGTGATGTTGTTCTCTTGAGCCCTGCTAATGCAAGCTGGGATATGTATAAGAGCTTTGAAGTTCGTGGTGATGAATTTATCGCAACCTTTGAAGCTATTAAAGGAGAATAAGCATGGCTAAAAAAATCGTATTTACCGGTGGTGGTACAGTTGGCCATGTTACCTTGAACTTGATTCTTATCCCAAAATTTATCAAAGATGGTTGGGAAGTTCACTATATTGGTGACAAACATGGAATTGAACACAAACAAATTGAAAAATCAGGTCTAGATGTAACCTTTCATTCTATTGCAACAGGAAAATTAAGACGTTATTTTTCATGGCAAAACATGCTTGATGTGTTCAAAGTTTCATTTGGAATTCTTCAATCAATTGCAATTATTGCTAAAATTCGTCCACAAACTTTATTCTCAAAAGGTGGCTTTGTATCTGTCCCACCAGTCATTGCGGCAAAAACACTTGGAGTTCCTGTTTTTGTGCACGAATCTGACTTATCAATGGGCTTAGCCAATAAAATTGCCTATAAATTTGCGACAACGATGTACACAACCTTTGAACAAGCCAAAGGCTTGGTGAAAGCAAAACACGTTGGTGCGATTACAAAAGTTGGTAGCAAAGTTGCTTATGATAGCAGCAAAATTGAAGAAATTAAAGCACACTTTAACCCTGAATTGAAAACACTTCTTTTCATCGGTGGTTCTGCAGGTGCACGTGTTTTTAATGACTTTATTACAAATACCCCTGAATTGGTTGAGCACTACAATGTTATCAATATTTCAGGAGATAAAAGTTTAAACGGATTGAGTCAAAATCTCTATCGAGTTGATTATGTCACAGATCTTTATCAGCCTTTGATGGATATGGCAGATGCAGTCGTGACACGCGGTGGTTCAAATACTATTTTTGAGTTGGTTGCTATGAATAAATTACACTTGATTGTGCCTCTTGGAAAAGAAGCTAGTCGAGGAGATCAATTAGAAAATGCAGCATACTTTGAGAAAAAAGGTTATGCCCGCCAACTTTCTGAAGACAAGTTAACATTCTCAAATTTAGAAGAAGAATTAATACAGCTTTTTGAACAAGAAAATAGCTATCACACACAAATGAAAAATTCCACTGAAATCAAGTCACAAGAAGAATTTTATGATCTGCTTAAACAAGATATTTCTAAGACTGCAAAAGGAATTTAAATGACAAAAAAGAAAGAGCCTAAAAAAAGTCAAAAAGCTAAATCAGAAAAAAAATCAGCTTTGACGGAATGGCAAAAACGTAATATTGAGTTTCTAAAGAAAAAAGAAGCTGAAAAAGCGGAAAAGAAAAAACGCCAAGAAAAATTACGCTTAGAGCGTAGGCCGAAAGCAACAGATACTGATACCAAAGCTGAAAAAGTCGAAGAAAAAGCTTTGACTGCAGAAGAGAAGAAAAAGGCTAAAGAAGCTAAAAAAGAAGAAGCTAGAAAAGCCAAAGAGGCTAAAAAATTACAAAAACTGGAAGCCAAAAAAGAGAAAACACCTCTTCAAAAAGCGATTCATCATGCGCTACCAGTTATCATCACTGCTACAGTTATTCTGTTGATTTCAATCTTTTTAGTAACCCCATTTAGTAAAAAGAAAATCATTACAGTTACGGGGACATCAACGGTTAATCAAGAAGAAGTGATTAGAGATTCAGGAATTAAAACGTCAAACTACCTCTTTTCATTAATTTTCCGCCATTCAATTTATGAAAAAAATATTATTAGTAAGAATAAAATGGTTAAAAGCGCTAAGTTTACTTACCGTTTCCCAAATAAATTGAACATTAATGTTAAAGAGTACAGCATTATTGCTTATGCTCAAACTGATGATGGTTATCAGCCAATCCTTGAAAATGGGACACGTATTGGTCTTGTAGGAGCTTCTGAATTGCCAGATAGTTTCTTGACGATTAATTTATCATCGGAAAAAGATATTCAAAAACTCGTTAAGGCTTTTTCAAAATTAGACAAAGATTTGGTTAATCAAATTCAAATTGTCAGCTCAGCAGATTCTGCGACTACATCAGATTTGCTAAAACTAGAGATGCATGACGGAAATGTTGTTCGTGTACCATTATCTGAAGTAGCTAAGAAATTACCATATTATTTAAAAATAAAAGATAGCTTACCAGAAAACAGCATTGTTGATATGGAAGTGGGAATTTATGCAACTTCTGAATCCATTGAAGCATCTGTTGCAGTGGATAAAGAAAAGGCTAAAAACGAAAACAAAGAAGAATCAGAATCTGATTCTAAATCTGACGAAGAAAACTCTCAAACCGAGTCGAGTGAGGAAGCTACAGCAACGGAATCAAGCGAAGCTGAAGGCGCAGAAAATCAAGCTCCAGAAGCTACAAATGAAGAGCATCCGAACGAAACCGCAGTAGTTGAACAAGTAGCTCAACAATAAAAGCCAAATTTCAAGTTCAAATTAGCCAGCCTGTAAAAACTCTTTGGGAGATTTATAATTGAATAGTTTCTTTGGATAGTTGTTAATCCAGTTTTCAATAAATGCGACTTGTTGTTGAGTCGCATTTTTGCTTCCCTTATATCTCTCTGAGATGTTTTTTGATACCCTTAGGTGGCTAACTTCATTTTAGAACTTTCCATGAAAATAGCGAAGAGGGCAAACTTATCACCCAAAACCGTGAGAAACACAAATACCGAGATGACGTTATTGAGCGCTTTGAGTGGTATTTGGCTACTAAAATCGCCGAAGATTTTTATAGTCCAAAATATCAAGACTATATAAGAAAACAGTATTACACAGATATGGAAAACTATGGCGTAGGATATAGAAATGAGGTAGACCGTGAGAATGGTGCTGAATGGGTCGGAACTGTTGAACGTGACCGCCTAACCATCAAGGACGTTATGAAAGAAATATTTAAAGATGATGATATCGAACAAACGAAGACAATTAGGAATAAAATCAAGCTTTATCTTGATAATTCAGACCAATGGTATAGAAGTAAGTCGGTTAAGTTTGTATGTTCGGTAGCCCCCGAGACACCAGTGGTTATCTTAAGCAAAAAAATACCCCGAAATAGCACTTTTTACCGCTTTACCCCTAAAAGTACCCCCGTGAAAACTCTTGATATGTAAGGTTTTATAAGCAGTCAGAGGTAAAAGGGTAATATTTTTAATAATAAATAATAATATATATAGTAATAGGGTATATAGGGTTATAGAAATTACTTATTTTTCTTTTCCGATTTATTTCGTTTTTACCGCTAAGACTAACTAAACCCTTGATAATATTGGATTTATCTCGGGGTAAAGAATGCGGTCGGGGGTAAAAAAATACCCCTTGGTAGCGAGCGGAGAACAGACGGATATCTTAAACAATAATTTTTACTACCAAAAATAGCGCTTTTACTACCTTTACTACCAAGTATACTACCGCCCTAATTCCTTATTTATCAAGGGGTTACATGCTCATGGTAGTAAAATAGTAATATTTTTAATAAAAAAATAAATATATATAGTAATAGGGTATATAGGGGTATAAGAATTAACTTAAATTTCTTTTGCGTTTTTTCGCTATTTGGCTAACAAAAACCTTAAAACCCTTTTAAAACGAAAAGCACTCCAAGAATTAGCTAAGCAAATTTAAAATATATCACTCAATAGTTCTCTATAATTTGGTAAATGAGAGTTTAGTCTTGACTTATAGTGACTTTAATGTTAGAGTAATAAGTGTAAATAAGATTGAGAGTTTAAGTAATAAGTGGTATCTTTTGTTTTTCCTCTTGAATATTTTTACAAATTTATATAAAAAAGAGGTAACTCAATGGTACAAGGTACAGTAAAATGGTTTAATACGGATAAAGGTTTTGGCTTTATCTCTCAAGAAAATGGGGCTGATGTGTTCGCACACTTTTCTCAAATTAAATCTAATGGTTTTAAATCTTTAGAGGACGGTCAGAAAGTTCAGTTTGACGTTGAACAAGGAGAACGCGGACTTCAAGCAGTCAATATTATTAAAATTTCTTAACGTTTAAGGGGAGCTATTTTGATAGCTTCTTTTTATTTGGAAATACCCTTAAATTTTTATCAGGGGACTGTAACATTCGGGTATAACAACGCCACCGTCTTTTGCGCGTGCTTTTCCCTTTTTAAAATATTCAGCACGTCCGAGAACCCTCCTAAAAGCGTGTGTATGGCGTTTTAATACTCGGGAATATAATTATATTCGAGACGTTTTAAAATGACCCGTCCCTCTATCTCGTACCAAGAAGAGCCACCACAAGGTGTTTTCTTACACCGCAGACCATTTTTTGAGATTTTTAAAGGGTGTCATGTAACCTTGAAAAGCCTTATTTTGATTGTATTTTGTTTACCAGTTAACTTTCTATCTGTTCAGCTTTTAAATTGCTACTGATATTGCTTTTTGGTATACTTGAGACGTGGGTGTTTCTCCATTTTCCAATTATTAAAGTAATCAAACACCCATAGGCGGTTATCTATTGATAGCCGTCTTTTTTTATTGCATTAAAAAAGCCCACAGGGCGAACCTGTAAGCACTCACGCAAGTTTTTGTGGTATGAATTCGTTATGACTTTATTAAATCATTTTAAATAAAAAAGCCTGCCCGTATAAGCAGGAACATTCACATAGAAAACTTACTTTTATTATATCAAAATTGTTCACAATAGTATAATAGAAATATGAATATCAAAGATAAACTTAAAAACCTAAGGGTGACTATTTTATTGATTAAAAGCTTAGAAAACATGATAAAACGTGATAGAGAAACGTTCAAAAACTTTCCTAGACTGTTAGAAGAGTTAGGACATAATGAGGTATTACAACAAATAGCAGAGCTTAAGCAAGACCAAAAAAACACTATGGCTTTAATTAATAGCCTAGATAATGAGTTACAGCGTAAAGTGCTTATAGAACGCTGCTACAATGGCTATAATTGGGATAAGGTAGCCGATAATTTGGGATATTCTAGAGTGTATTTATACAAAGTACATAAAAAAACCCTTTAACAGTTACCCCCTATGGTTTAAGCGTGTTTCTTTGGCAATAAAAGTTAGTTCATGCTACAATGTAGTCAACAACAAGGAGAATGTTTAGAATAGCATTCTAGGCATAAGAAAAGCACCCTATCTGATATGATACCTCTTAAGTAGACAAGGTAAATACCTAAAATCTACTTAAGAGGTATTTTTATGTCTAGAAGAGAAAGATTCACCCCATACGAGAAAGAACAAGCTTGTCTCGATTATATTAATGGTAATAGTTCCAGATCTGAGATATGTAATTGTCTCCATATTTCCACAAGAACGATTCAAGATTGGGCTGCCATCTATAAAAAATATGGGATTTTAGGATTTACAAAGAAAACAAAAAACCGTTCCTATTCAAAAGAATTTAAAATGGAACTTGTAGAAAAATGTATTAGTGGTGAGGCTTCATCTATTGATTTAGGTCATCAGTATGATATTTCTTCAGGACTTTTAAGAAAGTGGATTAGGATGTATAATGCCAATATAGAACTTAAGGATTACAATCCAAAACGGGAGGTCTATATGGCAAAAGCAAGACGTAAAACCACTATTGATGAACGCAAAGAGATTGTCAACTATTGTATTGAACACAATCGCAATTATAAGGAAACGGCGTCACTTTATGATGTTTCTTATAGCCAAGTGTATTCGTGGGTGAAAAAGTATGACAGTGATGGTGAAGAAGGTTTAGTTGACAAAAGGGGTCATCACAAACTAGATGATGAGGTTGATGAATTAGAACGTTTACGAAGAGAAAATGTGCGCTTAAAACGTCAGTTAGAAGAAAAGGATATGGCTGTTGAACTCTTAAAAAAAGTGAAAGAATTCGGAAGGATGTGAGGCTAGGCAAACAGCGCCACGAATCAAAATACTTAGCGATTGAAGACTTCAACACCAATAAAGGTTGGGGCATTAGCTGGATGTGTCATCAGCTCGGCATTACGAGGTCTGCATTTTATAAATGGAAACATAGAATAGTTCCAGAACAAGAACAATTAAACAGCGAAATTGCGGAGTTAATTAAAGAATATGACGAACGTTTTTCACATATCTTGGGATACCGAAGAATGACCGATTGGATCAATCATTTCAATCATACGAACTATTCAAAAAAGAGAATTCACCGAATTATGAAAAAGCTCGATATTCACGCCGTTATCCGTAAGAAAAAGAAAAAATACAAGACTGTTAAACCTGAAGAAACTGCAGAAAATAAGTTGGCAAGAAACTTCTATACAACTGCTCCGAACAAAAAATGGGTAACAGATGTTACAGAGTTTAAGATTCCTAACTCCCATAAGAAACTCTATCTTAGTGCCATACTTGATTTATATGACCGCTATCCTATTGCTTTTGTCATAAGTGGCCGAAATGACAATCGGCTAGTCTTCAAAACATTTGACAAAGCCATTGAAAAGAATCCCGCAGCGAAGCCTATATTTCACAGCGATAGAGGGTTCCAATATACCAATAAGAACTTTCAAAAAAAGCTGAAAGATACTGATATGATTCAATCCATGTCAAGAGTAGGCCATTGTATTGATAACGGACCAATAGAAGGTTTTTGGGGAATTATAAAATCGGAAATGTATCAGATGTATGAGATTTCAGATGAGGCCTCCCTCCGATATGCCATCAAAGACTATATCCGATTTTACTGTCAAGAGCGTCCACAAAGTAGGTATGACTGTAAAACGCCTCTAGAAGTAAGAAACGTTGCCTTATCATCAGAACATCCTTTGTCATACCCAATCGCTAAGAATAACAAAATTGAAAAGTACAAGTCTAAGTGGTCTGCATAAAAAAACAGCCGTACATTTATTTTGTACGACTGACCATCAAAAACAGACACTTTTTTAGATATTTAACCTATCTACTTGACAGGGGGCATATCAATCCGCCAAGATTAAGGGTGTTTTTTATCTAAATAAAAACCGTGGAATAAACCACGGAAGAAAATCACAATATATCTATCTAAGTATACTAATATTATAACATAATGGCTTATGTTAGTCATACACGTGCGGTTATTGAAATGATTAATATAAGGCGCTGAATGTAGTAAAAATTAGTACTTTTTCTGTTTCTTTTACGAATAAATAAGTAAAGGAGTTATCGTTATGTTATATTATGATGAACTAAAAAAGGCAATCGATAGAGGCTTTATAAAAGGTGATACTGTTCAAATTGCGAGAAAGAATGGGATAGTATTTGATTATGTTTTACCTAATGAGCCAGTAAACCCCTATGAGGTAGTTACTACTGAACGAGTAGCAGACGTTTTGGAAGAGCTAACAGAATGGTAACAAAAAAAGAACCTCAAAAACCTCAAAAAACAGCACGAACATTTTCACTATATCATAAAAGCACCCGTTAAGGTGCTTTTTTCCTGCCTGCTGAACTCATAAATTTGTTACGTTTTTTGTTACGTGTATTTTATCGTAATTAATATATTCTGCCTATAAATATTAGTATGTGTTTTATACTGTAACGTTTTTTACAATGTTAATATGTAGATAAATTTCTATAACAAAAAACGTAAAATGATAACATTTTACGTTTTTTTATGATATAATATTTTCTGAATAATTCTGATTTTATGCAGATTTTAGAATAGTAAATGATTGGAAAGATAGTGAGGTCGAGTGAATGGCTAGAAATGGCTTTTTTACAGGATTAGATATAGGGACAAGCTCGATTAAAGTTCTAGTAGCAGAATTTGTTTCTGGCGAAATGAACGTGATTGGTGTGAGTAACGTTCCCAGCACGGGAGTAAAAGATGGTATTATTATAGATATTGAAGCAGCTGCAGAAGCAATCAAAACAGCGATTGAACAAGCAGAAGAAAAAGCTGGAATGACAATCGATAAGATTAATGTTGGTCTTCCAGCTAATCTTCTTCAAATCGAACCAACTCAAGGTATGATTCCAGTTCCAAGTGAATCAAAAGAAATAAAAGATGAAGATGTTGATAGCGTTGTTAAATCAGCATTGACTAAGAGCATCACTCCAGAACGTGAAGTTATCTCTTTGATTCCAGAAGAATTTATCGTTGATGGTTTCCAAGGTATTCGTGACCCACGTGGCATGATGGGAATTCGTTTAGAAATGCGTGGTTTAATTTATACTGGACCAACAACAATCCTTCATAACCTTCGTAAAACAGTAGAACGAGCTGGTATCAGTGTTGAAAATGTTATTATTTCACCACTTGCTTTGGCAAAATCAGTTCTTAACGAAGGTGAACGTGAATTTGGTGCTACTGTGATTGATATGGGTGGCGGTCAAACAACCGTTGCTTCTATGCGAGCACAAGAATTGCAATATACAAACATCTATGCAGAAGGTGGCGAGTATGTCACTAAAGACATTTCTAAAGTCTTGAAAACTTCTATGGAGATTGCTGAAGCCCTTAAATTTAACTTTGGGCAAGCAAACTTAGAAGAAGCAAGCTCTTCAGAAACTGTTCAAGTAGATGTTGTTGGTAGTGAATCTCCAATTTCAGTAAGTGAACGATACTTATCAGAAATCATTTCTGCACGAGTTCGCCACATTTTAGATCGTGTTAAACAAGATCTAGAACGTGGACGTCTACTTGACCTACCTGGAGGAATTATTCTTGTTGGTGGTGGGGCAATTATGCCAGGTGTGGTAGAAGTTGCTCAAGAAATTTTTGGAACAACTGTCAAACTACACGTTCCAACTCAAGTTGGTATCCGCAACCCAATGTTTGCCAATGTTATTAGCTTAGTTGAATACGTTGGGACAATGAGCGAAGTTGATGTTATTGCTCAACGTGCGGTATCTGGTGAAGAATTACTTCGTCGTAAACCAGTTGATTTCGAACCACAGCCACAAGCACAAGCACAACAACGAGTGGTTTATAATAACGAACCTGTTGTACCAGTTAATGAAAACATGGTACCACAGCCAGCTCCAGTTCAGCCTGTACAAAGACATGAAGAACCAAAATCAAAATTTAGTGAACGTGTTCGTGGTATTTTCGGAAGTATGTTTGACTAATAATAAGTGAGGAATAAAAATGGCATTTTCATTTGACACAGCATCAGTACAAGGTGCAGTTATTAAAGTTATTGGTGTCGGTGGTGGCGGAGGTAACGCTATCAACCGTATGATTGATGAAGGTGTTGCTGGTGTTGAATTTATCGCAGCAAACACTGATATCCAAGCATTGAGCTCTTCAAAAGCTGAAACTGTTATTCAGTTAGGCCCTAAGTTGACTCGTGGACTCGGTGCTGGAGGACAACCTGAGGTTGGTCGTAAAGCCGCTGAAGAAAGCGAAGAAGTATTGACTGAAGCTCTTACAGGTGCTGATATGGTCTTCATCACTGCCGGTATGGGTGGTGGATCTGGTACAGGTGCTGCACCAGTTATCGCACGTATCGCTAAAAGCCTTGGAGCTCTTACAGTTGCAGTTGTAACACGACCATTTGGTTTTGAAGGTAACAAACGTGGTAACTTCGCTGCAGAAGGTATCCAAGAACTTCGTGAACAAGTTGATACATTGCTTATCATTTCAAATAACAACCTTCTTGAAATCGTTGATAAGAAAACTCCACTTCTTGAAGCTCTTAAAGAAGCAGATAACGTGCTTCGTCAAGGTGTTCAAGGTATTACTGATTTGATTACAAATCCAGGTCTTATCAACCTTGACTTTGCCGATGTTAAAACAGTTATGGCTAACAAAGGTAACGCTCTTATGGGTATCGGTATCGGTTCTGGTGAAGAACGTATCACTGAAGCAGCTCGTAAAGCTATCTTCTCTCCACTTCTTGAAACAACAATCGATGGTGCTGAAGATGTTATCGTTAACGTAACTGGTGGTCTTGACATGACTCTTACTGAAGCAGAAGAAGCTTCTGAAATCATCAGTCAAGCAGCTGGTAAAGGTGTTAACATCTGGCTTGGTACATCTATTGATGATACTATGAAAGATGAAATCCGTGTAACTGTTGTAGCTACAGGTGTTCACCAAGACCGTGCAGAACAAGTCGCTGGATTCCGTCCACAAGCAACTCGTTCATTTGCTCAAAACAACGCACAACAAGCAGCTGGTGCGCAATACGCTTCAGAACGTGCTCAACAACCTGGTCAAGCCGCTTTTGAACGTCGTTCAAACTTTGACTATGATATGAGCGAAAACCATGCAATGCCAGCTCCACAACAACCAACAGCAAATCAATCACAACAAAAAGATAATTCATTTGGAAATTGGGACCTTCGTCGCGATAACATCGCTCGTCCAACAGAAGGTGAACTTGATAGCAAATTGACCATGTCAACGTTTACAGCTAATGACGATGCTGATGATGAACTTGAAACACCACCATTCTTCAAAAATCGTTAATGACCGATTTTCAAAAAAATAAAGACCTTGTTTTTGAACAGGTTGCGCAAGCAACAAAAGCAGCCAATCGTTCACAAGAAAGTGTCAAGATTATTGCTGTGACGAAGTATGTTGATAGTGGTGTTGCTGCTCGTCTTATTGACACAGGTATTGAACATATTGGTGAAAATAGGGTCGATATGTTTCTGGATAAGTATGAAGCGTTAAAAGATAAAAATTTAACATGGCACCTAATCGGTACTCTACAGCGTCGTAAAGTAAAAAATGTCATTAATTACGTTGATTATTTTCACGCTTTAGATTCTGTTAAATTAGCTGCTGAAATCCAGAAAAGAGCAGAGCATCCCATTAAATGCTTCCTACAGGTTAATATTTCCGAGGAAGAGAGTAAACACGGCTTTAAAGTTTCAGAAATTGATGAAGCTTTAGCTGAAATCTCTGACTTTGATAAAGTGGAAATTGTAGGATTGATGACGATGGCGCCTAAGAATGCTTCTGAAAGTGAAATTGACGACATTTTTGGAAAAGCCGACAAACTTAGACAAGAGTTGCAGGCACGACAATTAGCTCATATGCCGTTTACCGAATTAAGTATGGGGATGAGTGGTGATTTCCCAATTGCTATTCGCAATGGGGCAACTTTTGTCAGAATTGGTTCATCATTCTTTAAATAACGGGAGAAAAACATGGCTTTTAAAGATAAATTTGACAAACTAATCTCTTATTTCGATACTGATGAGGTAAGTGATGTTGAAGAAACTGTTGAAGATGAGGTTAGACAACCTCGTGTTCAACAACAAGTTGAGGCTAAGCCACAGCAAGCACCTCGACGCGCAGAACAGCAATTCTCATCAGCACGTGCTCAACAAGCTCAAGCTGTTGGAGGGGCTGTTCGTCAACGTGTGCAACTTCAACAAAAACGTGCAGTTGATGAAAATCCGCACGTTCATTCATTGAATCAACGTCGTGAAGAACAATTGCAAGTTCGAAACAATCAAACGACTACAACAATTGCCTTGAAATACCCTCGTAAATATGAGGATGCTCAAGAAATTGTTGATTTGTTGATTGTTAACGAATGTGTTTTGATTGATTTTCAATATATGCTTGATGCTCAAGCACGTCGTTGTCTTGATTTTATTGATGGTGCAAGTAAAGTTCTTTATGGTAGTCTTCAAAAAGTTGGCAGTTCAATGTATTTGTTGACACCATCAAATGTTATCGTCAATCTCGAAGAACTTCCAATTCCAAATGCGGGACAAGATGTTGGCTTCGACTTTGACATGAAGAGACGTTAATATATGATTTTTGTATTAATTGTACTATTAAAAACCATTCAATTTTACTCTTATCTGCTAATTGCGTATGCGCTCCTATCTTGGTTTCCAGGTGCGTATAACACTGGATTTGGTCGTTTACTGGTTCAAATTGTTGAGCCAGTAATTAAACCTTTTCAACGCTTAAATCTTCAATTTATGGGATTGGACTTTACGATCTGGGCCGCGGTTATTGCCTTAAATCTCTTGAGTCGCTTTCTTATTATGTTATTAGTTCGATGAAAAAAGAAATTTACCAACATTTTCGACCTGAAGAGTATGATTTCATTGAAAAAATGGATGACATCGCTCAGAGGGTAGAAGAGACATACGCTTATTCATTAACAGATTTTCTAAATCCTCGCCAAGTTGATATTGCTAAAAGTATTCTTGGGAATCGAGGCTTGCGCTACTTTATTTCGAGTGATTATTATCCTGCAGAGTACGCACGTATACTAGTTGCACCTGATTACTATGAGCTAAATTTGGAAGATTTCGAGTTAGCACTGCTAGAAGTGAATTATAATTCGAAGTTTAATCAATTAACTCACGCTCAAATAATGGGAACTTTGCTTCACAAGCTTGGAGTTAAGCGAACGATTATTGGAGATATTTTAGTTGAGCAAGGCTACGCACAGTTATTAGTTACGAAAAGTATGGTTGATTATTTTCGAGTTAATGTTACTAAGATTGCAAAAGCAAGTGTAAGCCTAAAAGAGATTTCGCTTGACCAGTTAATTAAGGGAGAAAAAGAATCTCATCAACTAGATATCATGGTTTCAAGTATGCGTTTGGATAAAGTTCTGGCAACAGTTTTGAAGCTTTCTAGAAGTCAAGCTATTCAGTTGATCAGTGCTGAAAAGGTAAAGGTTAATTATCAGACGCTTGATAGACCTTCAGAAATGCTTCAATTTGGAGATTTGATTAGTGTTAGAGGATTTGGTCGGTTTTCTATCTTAAGTGAAAATGGGCTTACGAAGAATGGAAAATACAAATTGACCGTAGATAAGATGATACATAAATAAGGAGAAATCGATGGCACTTACAGCACTTGATATTAAAGATAAAACATTTAAAGTAAAATTTCGTGGATACGACGAAGAAGAAGTTAATGAATTTCTTGATATCGTTGTAGATGACTACGAAGACTTGGTTCGTCGCAATCATGAACAAGAAAACAGAATCAAAGATTTGGAAGACAAACTTGCTTACTTCGATGAGATGAAAGAATCTTTGAGCCAATCTGTTATTCTTGCTCAAGAAACTGCTGAAAAAGTTAAAACATCAGCTAATGATGAAGCTGCTAACCTTGTTAGCAAAGCTAACTACGATGCACAACATTTGATTGATGAAGCAAAATCAAAAGCAAACCAAATCTTGCGCGATGCAACTGATGAAGCTAAACGTGTTGCGGTTGAAACAGAAGATTTGAAACGTCAAACTCGTGTCTTCCACCAACGTTTGGTTGCCGCTATCGAAGGTCAACTTGGTTTGACAAATTCACCAGAATGGACAGAATTGTTGCAACCAACTGCTGTTTACCTTCAAAATTCTGATGCAGCTTTCCGCGAAGTTGTTGAGAAAGTTTTGGAAGAAGAAATGCCTGAAGCTGATGATGAATTGTCAATGGATGCTACACGTCAGTTTACTCCAGAAGAAATGGAAGAATTGCAACGTCGTGTAGAAGAAGGAAACAAACACCTTGAAGAAACACAAAAACTTCCTGTTATTGATGATGCTGATGACATCAATCTTAACGAAACACAAACATTTAAATTAAATATTGAAGAATAAGAAAAATGCGATTGATATGCTATATTAACAGCGAGTGGACGATGGTGCGAGGTCTGCAATCACTGGGATATCAGTTATCCTTTTCTAAGATTTTATCTGAATGAAGTAAGATAAAAGGGAGAAACTCACCTTACGGGTTAAAGAGGGAAATTTAGTTTTCTACCCTATTTTTAGTGTAGCTAAATTTCTAAACTAAGGTGGTACCACGAGCTTTCGTCCTTACTGAGACGAAGGCTCGTTTTGTTTTACCACTAAAAAATGTCATTTTTCTGTCAATGAGTTAATCATGGACAGTTGAATATTATTTATTATAAGGAGTAGTCATGAAATTAAAAGAAACGCTTAATCTTGGAAAAACTGCTTTTCCAATGCGTGCTGGACTCCCAAACAAAGAGCCTAAATGGCAAAAAGAATGGGAAGAAGCAGACATCTATGCTAAACGTCAACAATTAAACGAAGGCAAACCTTCATTCAACCTCCACGATGGACCTCCATATGCCAATGGTAATATCCACGTTGGTCACGCCATGAACAAAATTTCTAAAGACATTATTGTGCGTTCAAAGTCAATGTCTGGTTTCTGTGCTCCTTATGTTCCTGGTTGGGATACACATGGACTTCCAATTGAACAAGTATTGGCTAAAAAAGGTGTAAAACGCAAAGAAATTCCTTTGACTGAATACCTTGAAATGTGTCGTGAATACGCTCTTAGCCAAGTAGACAAACAACGTGAAGACTTCAAACGTCTTGGTGTGTCTGCAGATTGGGAAAATCCTTATGTAACACTTATCCCTGCATATGAAGCTGCACAAATCCGTGTCTTTGGTGCAATGGCTGATAAAGGTTATATCTACCGTGGTGCTAAACCAGTTTACTGGTCATGGTCATCAGAATCAGCTCTTGCCGAAGCTGAAATTGAATATCATGATATTGATTCAACTTCACTTTACTATGCTAACAAAGTTAAAGATGGTAAAGGTGTTCTTGATACAGATACATACATTGTTGTTTGGACAACGACTCCATTTACAGTAACTGCTTCACGTGGTTTGACTGTTGGTCCTGATATGGATTATGTTGTTGTTAAACCTGCTAACGATGATCGTAAATTTGTTGTTGCGGAAGCACTTCTTGATAGCCTTGTTGAAAAATTCGGTTGGGAATCATTTGAAGTTCTTGCAAAACACAAAGGTACTGAACTTGAATACATCGTTACTGAACACCCATGGGATACAGAAGTAGACGAACTTGTTATCTTGGGTGATCATGTTACACTTGATTCTGGTACTGGTGTTGTCCACACTGCCCCAGGTTTTGGTGAAGATGACTACAATGTTGGTGTTAAATACAACCTTGAAGTTGCTGTTACAGTTGACGAACGTGGTATCATGATGGAAAATGCTGGCCCTGAATTCCAAGGTCAATTCTACGATAAAGTTGTTCCAACTGTTAAAGAAAAACTTGGTGATCTTTTGCTTGCTAGCGAAGTTATCACTCACTCATACCCATTTGACTGGCGTACTAAAAAACCTATCATCTGGCGTGCAGTACCACAATGGTTTGCATCAGTTTCTAAATTCCGACAAGATATTCTTGATGAAATTGACCGCACAACATTCTATCCAGAATGGGGTCGCACTCGTCTTTACAACATGATTCGTGACCGTGGTGACTGGGTAATTTCACGTCAACGTGCATGGGGTGTTCCACTTCCAATCTTCTATGCTGAGGATGGTACAGCTATCATGACTAAAGAAGTGACTGATCACGTAGCTGACTTGTTCGAAGAATTCGGTTCAATCGTATGGTGGGAACGTGATGCTAAAGACCTTCTTCCTGAAGGATTCACTCACCCAGGTTCACCAAATGGTGAATTTACTAAAGAAAATGATATCATGGATGTATGGTTCGATTCAGGTTCTTCATGGAATGGTGTTATGAATGCTCGTGAAGGTTTGGAATATCCAGCTGATCTTTATCTTGAAGGTTCTGACCAATACCGTGGTTGGTTCAACTCATCATTGATCACTTCAGTTGCTGTTAACGGACATGCACCTTACAAAGCTGTGCTTTCACAAGGTTTCGTTCTTGATGGTAAAGGTGAAAAAATGTCTAAATCAAAAGGTAACATCATTTCACCAAACGACGTTGCAAAACAATACGGTGCTGAAATCCTTCGTTTGTGGGTTGCTTCAGTAGATACTGACGCTGACGTACGTGTTTCTATGGAAATCCTTGGTCAAGTTTCAGAAACTTACCGTAAAATCCGTAACACACTTCGTTTCTTGATTGCTAACACAACAGACTTCAATCCAAACGAAGATGCCGTCGCTTGCGAAGACTTGCGTTCAGTTGATAAATACATAACTGTTAAATTCAACCAATTGGTAGCAACAATCCGTAAAGCTTATGAAGACTATGACTTCATGGCTATCTACAAAGCTGTTGTTAACTTCATCACAGTTGATTTGTCAGCCTTCTACCTTGATTTCGCTAAAGACGTTGTTTACATCGAAGCAGCAGACAATATTGCTCGCCGTCAAATGCAAACAGTCTTCTACGATATCTTGGTTAAAATCACTAAATTGTTGACTCCAATTCTTCCACACACAGCTGAAGAAATCTGGTCATACCTTGAATTCGAACCAGAAGAATTCGTTCAATTGTCTGAATTACCAGATGCTGAAGTCTTCGAAGGTCAAGAAAATATTCTTGAAGAATGGGATGCCTTCATGACACTTCGTAACCAAGCTCAAAAAGCTTTGGAAGAAGCTCGTAACGCTAAAGTTATTGGTAAATCATTGGAAGCACACTTGACAATTTATGCTGGTGAAGAAGTGAAAACTCTTCTTGCTGCCCTTGATAGCGACATTGCTCAATTGTTGATCGTATCACAATTGACTGTTACTGACGAAGCTGCTCCAGCAGATGCAGTTGCCTTTGATGGTGTTGCCTTTACAGTAGCGCATGCTGAAGGTGAAGTTTGTGATCGTTGCCGTCGCGTAGATCCAACAGCTAAAGAACGTTCCTACGGTGTCACAATTTGTGACCACTGTGCTGAAATCGTTGAAGCTAACTTCCCAGAAGCAGTAGCAGAAGGCTTTGAAGTTAAAGCAAAATAATGCGATAACCTATAATAACTAAAAACGAACTCACTTGAGTTCGTTTTTTTGTATGTAAACTAAAAAAATCAGGTTTTAAAAACCTGATTAGTGAACTATTGGGAAGGAAATTTCAATTAGATTCGCTGTATGTAAGGTTTTCAACTGATCTAATTGAACGGTAGATTTGTCAATTTTGCGTTTGAGGAAGAATTCCCGGATGGCTTCGATTTCACTTTCTTTGATAGCACGATACTTGTTTGAAATCAACAGTTCGTAATGACTTGGTGCTTTAGTGAAAATAACATCGGTATTTCCTGCAGAGTAAGTCTCAACGAGCTTAGCGTCCGTGTTTCGAAGCTGGTTACGAACTAGCTCGGAATGACTACTTGTTGTGTTGATTAACCTCATAAATTTCCTCCTATGAACTTTCTACAATTATTATAACACTATTTTAGGTGAAAAACTTAGATTATGAGATTTTAATGATGATTTGTTTTCCAAGCATCAACACCCCATTTATGGCTGGCACGTTTTAATTTTACAATAGCTTCATCGACTGGGAACCAAGCAAGGTGATTAAAATCTTCAAGCGGTGCCCCAATTTTTTCATAATGTGTGACTTCATAGAGGTAAGCAGGGTTATAAAAATAAGTATCACGATGACGTGAGTAGAAGTACTCGTCAGCTTGTCCGTAATAATAACCAAGTTCAGCTGAAAATCCGAGTTCTTCAATAAGTTCGCGTTTTAAAGCTGAAAAATGATCTTCGCCCGCTTCGATTTCTCCGCCTGGAAGGAACCAAGAGCCGTTAGGGGCTTGAACTAAAATGATTTGGTCTTTAGTCGCATTTGGAATAATGGCATACACTCCGTAGCGAGTTTTGTAATCAACGTTATCAAGTTTTTCACCAAAAGTTGGGTTAGACATAAAATTCTCCTATAAACATGTTGTGCCAGAAAGAGTGGAGATAAAATTATCAATCTCTAAGATAGATTTGCAAGAGAGGCTATTGCTGTTATTATACTAAAAAAAGCTGTTTTTTGCTAGAAAATTGTCGGAATATTTTGATTTCTGGATTGTTAAAAAAGCCTAGAAAGCTAAAAACTTCCTAGACTTTGCTTTTATTATTCTACTGAAACAGTTTCTTCTTTTTCAACTTTTTTAGCTGATTTGATGATGATTTTACCATTGCTTGTCATCACAGCTTTCAAATCTTTTTCAGTTGGGTGTTCAAGGTAGAAGTCTGTAATAGCATCTTCAATGTGATCTTGGATAGTTCGACGAAGTGGACGAGCCCCCATCTTAGGATCATATCCAAGGTCAACTAGTTTTTCTTTAACTCTATCTGTTACTTCAAGGTGAATATCGTTAGTTGCCAAACGGTTGTTAACATCGTCAAGCATGAGGTTAACGATATGAAGGAGATTATCTTTACTTAGAGCTTTGAATTCGATAATGCCGTCAAAACGGTTCATGAATTCAGGGCTGAAGAAGTCTCCAAGTTGACCAAGAACAGAATTTGTACGTCCTTCACGAGCAGCACCGAAACCAACAGAAGCTTCAGATTTGCCAGTACCAGCGTTAGATGTCATGATGATAATTGTATCTTTAAAGCTTACAGTGCGTCCTTGACCGTCAGTTAAACGCCCATCGTCAAGAACTTGCAAGAACATGTGCATGACATCAGGGTGTGCTTTTTCAACTTCATCAAGCAAGATGAGTGAGTATGGATTTCGACGAACTTTTTCAGTCAACTGACCAGCTTCTTCGTAACCAACATATCCTGGAGGGGCTCCGACGAGTTTAGCGACGGCGTGTTTTTCCATGTATTCAGACATGTCAAAGCGAATCATGCTATCAGCTGAACCGAAGAGTTCAATAGCGAGTTGTTTTGAAAGTTCAGTTTTACCAACACCAGTAGGACCGACAAAGAGGAATGAACCAATTGGACGGTTTGGTGTACCAAGACCAACACGGTTACGACGGATAGCTTTGGCAATCTTATCAACGGCTTCATCTTGCCCAATAACGTGTTCTTTCAAGTCATCAGCAAGGTGAATTAATTGTGATTGTTCTTTTTCTTTTAAGTCACCAACAGGGATGTTTGTTTTTTCTTCAACGATTGCTTCGATAGTTTTCTCAGTAATCACTGGAATATCATCTTCGTTGATGGTTTGTTTTTGCATTTCCTTGTATTTAGCGATTTGATCACGGAAATATGCTGCGCGTTCATAATCTTCTTCACGAGTAGCTTGAGTTTTTAGGTTTTCGGCTTGAACCAAACGTTTTTCAATTTCTTTTGGATCAACAAAGTTGAGTGTCAAGTTCATCTTAGAACCAGCTTCGTCGAGAAGGTCGATAGCTTTATCTGGAAGGAAACGGTCTTGAATGTAGCGATTTGAGAGGGTAGCAGCAGCTTCGATAGCATCATCACTGTATTTGACATGGTGATAATCTTCGTATTTCTTTTGAATACCACGAAGAATAGTGATAGTTTCTTCGACGCTTGGTTCGTCAACTTTTACAGGTTGCATACGACGTTCAAGCGCAGCATCTTTTTCGATGATACGATATTCGTTCAAAGTAGTTGCACCAACTAATTGTAGCTCGCCACGAGCAAGAGCGGGTTTCAAGATGTTACCAGCATCCATGTTACCGTCACCAGCATTACCAGCGCCGACAATTTCGTGGATTTCATCGATGAAGAGGATAACATCTTTACGTTCACGGATTTCTTCCATGAGTTTTTGCATACGTTCTTCAAATTGACCACGAATACCAGTTCCTTGAACAAGGCTTACCACGTCTAGGCGGATAACTTGTTTATTTTGGAGTTTTTGTGGAACGTTACCGTCTACAATTTTTTGGGCTAATCCTTCAACAACGGCAGTTTTACCAACACCAGGTTCTCCGATAAGAACAGGATTGTTTTTTGTACGGCGGTTAAGAATTTCGATAACACGAACAATTTCAGCATCACGTCCGATGACAGGGTCGATATCACCACGACGTGCGATATCAGTAACATTGATACCAAATTCTTCTAGCAAGCCCTTAGGTTCTTGCTGTGCTGGTCCGTTTGGGCGGAAATTGTTGTTGCCATTGCCACCGCGTCCGTTATTATTGCCTCCACCAGATTGAGTTAGAGGAGTATTTTGGAATCCTTGGCTTTCAAATGCTGGGAAGTCGCTGAGATGACTAAAGAAATCGTCGAAAGGATTCGATGATTGGTTTGTTTGGTTAGAAGATGATTGAGGATTACCTCCTAATCCTCCTAAAATAGCGTTATTTGGGTCAGTTTTCATAATTTGATAGCAATTTTGACACAAATCAATTTGCTTTTGCTGACCATTGACATTTGTATACAGGTGAATAGTAGATTCATTTAAATAACAATTTTGACAGAGCATATAAAATACCCTCCTTTCGTAATGTCTGACTAAAACAATAAAGGTCAAAGATAGTCAGATTTCATACTTACATTATAGCACTAGCCACTAGGAAATCAAGTAAAAAGCATTAAAAATTAGCACTCTTAATAAAAAGAGTGCTAATTTTTTTCAGGATCAATTTGACTAGCAGCCATAGACCCCATAATAGCTCCAAAGATAAAACCAGAAAAAATGAAGATACTTAAGAAGAGAGGATTGAACAAGATTTCAAAAGGATTTTCACCTTCTTGCCATTTGAAAAACATGTTAAAAACAAGCATAAAAATGGCAAAAACAACTCCATTAAGCCAGCCTTTTTTCTTAGCTTTTTGACGCTCTTTCTCAAGCTTATCTCTAGGGACTTCAAGAGGTCCCTGTAAGTCTCTATTGGTCAGCATTGTCATCATAACCATTGGCATGACAAAAATAATGACAAAAGCGTTGCAGTAGAGAAAAATTTCAGCAGATACTTTCCAGACAGTGCTCAAGAGAAAGGTAAGAGCTGTTGAAATAAATTCAAAAAGTAAGAGCAAGATAAATAATTTATTTCCAATACGGTTACTTCTTGTTCACGGTATTCGTTCAATGCTCCATTAATACCATAAAATCGTTTGATGAATCGTAGCCATAGCGGCCCTTTACTTTTTTTCATGACTAAATCTCCTAATTCCAAATTCCTTTTTAAAGATGGCGAGTCTCCCAAAATAGTGTATTTAGATCAGTTCCTAATGCCTCGGCTAACTTGATGCAAAGGTCAAGTGAAGGATTGTACTTGTTATTTTCAATTAAATTAACAGTTTGCCTTGCGATTCCTATTTGCTTAGCAAGGGTCAGCTGAGAGATACCTAAATTAGTTCGAAATTCTTTAACTCGGTTCATTATTCCATCCTAATCTTTCTTGTACCAAGTATAGTAGAATATATGTGACATGTCAATTATAAATGACATGTTTTTCTGAATTAAAATTTATTTTTATTCAAAATAGGCTTGACAAGGTGTATAATTATGCTAAAATTAGGTATATTATTCAAGAAGAAAAGGATGGGTTGGCCTATGGTTTTTAATAATTCGTTTTTGAAAGAGATTGATTTTACTAAGGAAGAGCTAACTAATCTCATTGATTTGGGATTGAAATTTAAAGAGTTGAAAAAGAAGAAAATTGCTCATAAATATTTAGAAGGCTTAAATATTACTCTTATTTTCGAGAAGACAAGTACCAGAACACGTTCTGCTTTTACAGTAGCTGGACAAGATTTAGGGATGAATGTGACTTATCTTGGAAGCAGTGAAATTCAACTTGGCAAAAAAGAATCCGTAATTGATACGGCAAAAGTTCTAGGTTCAATGTTTGACGGGATTGAATATCGTGGCTTCAAGCAATCTGATGTTGAAGCTTTAGCGGAATTCTCTGGTGTGCCTGTCTGGAATGGTTTGACAGATACTTGGCATCCAACGCAAATGATTGCTGATTTTATGACATTAAAAGAAGTTTTTGGAAAACTAGAAGGTTTGACAATCGCTTATGTTGGCGATGGACGCAACAATATGGCAAATTCTTTGTTAGTTACTTCAGCTATTCTTGGCGTGAATGTAAAAATCATTGCACCAGCTAGCTTACAGCCAGAAAAAGAAATCATCGAGATTGCACAAGCACACAATAACGGAGCTGAGTTAACTATTACTGATGAGCTTGATGCCGTTTGTGGCGTTGATATGCTTTACACAGACGTTTGGGTGTCAATGGGCGAAAAAGTTGATTTTAAAGAACGTATCGACCTTTTGTTGCCTTATCAAATTAATGCTGATTTGGTTGAAAAGACAGGAAATCCAGATGTGATTGTCATGCATTGCTTGCCTGCTTTCCATGATTTAAACACAGAAATTGGTCAAACTATCTATGATAAATATGGTTTAGCAGAACTTGAAATTACAGATGAAGTCTTCCAAAAATACAGCTCAGTCATTTTCCAAGAAGCTGAGAACCGCATGCATTCCATCAAAGCGATTATGTATAATTCCCTAAAAGAGATTTAAAACGTTCTTTTTTGACGAGAAATTGTGATAAATGTGAGAAAATGCACTCTCTTGTTGTTTGTTTAGGAGAAATTATGTTAAAATAGTATGGACAATAAACGAAGAGGAGAATAGTCATGGAATCACATTTGGTGAGAATTATCAATCGTCTTGAATTAATGACGACTGATGGTAGCAATCTTAAACGTAATTTTGAACGTGATGGTGTCATTGTGGCAGAAGTGTCTTTTAGCAATGACCCTGAAAATGGTCCAGTTTTCACTTTGCGTGATGTTGAAGCACGTGAGTCTTACTCATTTGACAGCATTGATTTGATCGCAATGGAAATTTACGATCTTCTTTACTAAGATAAAGAAAAAATTCAGACACAGTATAAGGGCAAAGGATTTTTAGTCCTTTCCATCCTATTTTTAAGTGTGGTTTCTGTACTTTCTTATATTGCTATTTTGAATTGATAAAAGTCTAGGAGTTTCTAGACTTTTTTGTTTTTTATAAATGCTTGATACTTAGGTAAAAATTCTTTTTAATCGTTTTGACTAGAAGTGTCTAAAATCCCTATATATCAAGCTTTTTAAGCCAAACCATCCTTTAGTGTTGATTGGTATTTTTATTCAATATATGTTATAATTAATTGATTATTGCTTATAGGAGACACAAATGGATTTTTCATTTTTACCAAAGTATTGGGCTTATTTTAACTACGGTGTCCTTGTAACCATCATGATTTCAGCTTGTGTTGTCTTTTTTGGGACAATCATTGGTATCTTGGTTGCTTTAGTTAAACGTACAAATATTAAAATTTTAAATTGGATTGCTAGTTTTTATGTTTGGGTCTTTCGTGGAACTCCGATGGTCGTGCAAATCATGATTGCCTTTGCTTGGATGCATTTTAGTAATGCACCTACCATAGGTTTTGGCGTTTTGGACCTTGACTTTTCACGTTTGCTTCCAGGTATTATTATTATTTCGCTAAATAGCGGAGCTTATATTTCTGAAATTGTTCGTGCTGGTATCGAAGCAGTGCCAAAAGGGCAACTTGAAGCGGCTTATTCATTAGGAATTCGCCCTGTGAATGCAATGCGTTATGTTATTTTGCCACAAGCCCTTAAAAATATTTTACCAGCTCTTGGTAATGAATTTATTACGATTATCAAAGATAGTTCACTTCTTCAAACAATCGGTGTTATGGAATTGTGGAACGGTGCACAATCAGTCGTAACAGCTACATATCTACCAATTACGCCATTGTTGTTTGCTGCATTCTATTACCTCATGGTGACTACAGTCTTGTCATTCTTACTTAAAAAACTTGAAAATCGTATGGAAAATGGAGGTAGCAACTAATGTCAGAGACTCTTATTTCAATTAAAGGCCTTCACAAATACTTCGGAAAAAATGAAGTGCTTAAAGGCATTGATCTTGATATTAAAGCAGGCGAAGTTGTTGTTATCATTGGCCCTTCAGGATCTGGGAAATCAACTTTCCTTCGTACAATGAACTTGCTTGAAACACCTACTAAGGGTGTGATTACCTTTGAAGGTGTCGATATTACTGATAAGAAAAATGACATTTTCAAAATGCGTGAAAAAATGGGAATGGTTTTCCAACAATTTAATCTCTTCCCAAATATGACAGTGCTTGATAATATCACTTTGTCACCAATTAAGACAAAAGGTGTTTCTAAAGAAGAAGCGCAAGCTAAAGCTTATGATTTGCTAGATAAAGTTGGGCTTCGTGATAAAGCTGATGCCTATCCAACAAGTCTATCAGGTGGTCAACAACAACGTATTGCTATTGCGCGTGGTCTTGCCATGGACCCAGATGTTCTTCTTTTTGATGAACCAACATCAGCGCTTGACCCAGAAATGGTTGGTGAAGTTCTTGGTGTTATGCAAGATTTGGCGAAATCTGGTATGACAATGGCAATTGTAACGCATGAAATGGGATTTGCGCGTGAAGTTGCTGACCGTGTCATTTTCATGGACGGTGGCGTGATTGTTGAACAAGGTTCACCAGAAGATGTTTTTGAAAATACTAAAGAAGCACGTACAAAAGATTTCTTGAGTAAAGTTTTGTAAGATAAAAAATAGCCCCAGTTGAGTTACAAACTCGGCTGAGGTTTTTTGTTATAAAAAAAGAAAGTTAAAGGTACTTAAAAATGAGCAAAACATTAACTGTAAATGAGTGATTTTTATGCATTAAGTACACTTAATTTTTATATTTTAGTTATTTTAAGAGTGCTTTAGTCTATGAAAGAGTCGTGAAAACAGCTATATTATAACGATTCTAAATAAAGGTTAGTTTTATTTGGAATTATTCTAATTAGTGCATAAATAAAGAAAAAATTAATTTTTATGGTTTTTTTCTTTCATCTTTATGATATAATGATTCGGACGGAAGGTTAAATATTTTATCAAAAAAATTTGGGGAGGTCAAGAAATTTGATTTTGCAGAATGCTAAAGTTGGTATTCCTTACACTATTGTCAGTATTAATTTACCTGATGAGAGTGTTAGACACTTGTCAGATTTAGGGCTAAAGGTTGGTGCCTCACTTAAAGTGATTTCTAAAACGCCAACTAGTGCGATTGTTATGCTTAAATCAAGCCGTTTGGCTTTTGATCAATCGATTTTAAGTCAAATTGATGTCACAGAAGAAGAAGGTGCTCTTTTATCTCTTCCTCTTTCAGAATTAAAAGTAGGTGAGTATGCTTACGTTGACGGTATTTATGCAATGAATGAAGCAAAACGTCGTCTTATGGATATGGGATTGACTCGCCACACAAAAGTTTACTTACGTAAAGTTGCTCCTTTAGGAGACCCTATTGAAATTAGTTTACGCGGTTACGAATTGACACTTCGTAAGTCTGAAGCACAAATGATTAGTGTCGTTAAAGTAGATAGCGAGGAGGAAAAATGACAGAGATAGCCTTAATCGGTAATCCGAATAGTGGTAAAACAAGTCTATTTAACTTATTGACAGGAACAAGTCAACGTGTTGGTAACTGGCCTGGTGTTACTGTTGAGCGTAAAAGCGGAACAGTCAAAAAACACGCTGACTGGAAAGTCCAAGATTTACCAGGGATTTATTCAATGTCACCTTACACGCCTGAAGAAAAAGTTGCGCGTGATTATTTATTGAGTAATGATGCTGACAGCATTCTTAACGTTGTTGATGCGACAAACTTGGAACGTAATCTTTACTTGACTACTCAATTGATTGAAACAGGAATTCCAGTAACTGTTGCTCTTAATATGAGTGATGCTTTGAAAGCTCAAGGAAAAACAATTAACATTGATAAACTTTCTTATCAATTGGGTGTGCCAGTTATTTCAACAAGTGCGATTAAAAATACTGGTGTTGATAAAGCTATCAAAAAAGCAGCTAATACGACAAAAGCTAGTACTGATCTTATTCAATACCCAACGTACAGCGATCAGTTTGAAGCTGCTATCAAACAAATTATTGATATTCTTGGAGATGTCGTTCCAGAACGCTCAGCACGTTTTTATGCCATTAAATTATTTGAACGTGACACTTTGGTACAAGAAGAAATTACTTTGTCTGATTTCCAAAAAGGTGAAATTAACCAAGTGATTAAGATTACAGAAGAAATCTTTACAGAGGATTCTGAATCAATCGTTATCAATGAACGTTACGAATTTATCGAACGTGTGGCTAAAATGGCTCAAAACCAAGATAGCAATTTCAAAATGACAGTCTCAGATAAAATTGACCGAATTGTTACCAATCGTATCTTGGCCTTACCAATTTTTGCTGTTGTAATGTTCTTGGTTTACTACCTATCAATTCAAACTGTTGGTACAATGGGAACTGACTGGGTTAACGACGCTCTCTTTGGAGAGTTAGTTCCTGGGTGGGTTCAATCTGGTCTTGATGCTCTTTATGTTTCAGGATGGCTTGAATCACTTATCATCGATGGTATTGTAGCTGGTGTCGGAACAGTTCTTGGTTTCTTGCCTCAAATCTTTGTTCTCTTTATCTGTCTAGGCATTTTGGAAGATATTGGATACATGAGTCGTATTGCATTTGTTATGGACCGTGTCATCAGACGTTTTGGTTTGTCAGGTAAATCATTTATTCCAATGTTGATTGCAACAGGTTGTGGTGTACCAGCTGTTATGGCAAGTCGTACCATTGAAAATGAACGTGACCGCCGCATCACTATTATGACAGCAACATTCATGCCATGTTCTGCTAAATTAGCGATTATCGCTTTGATTGCAGGTGCTTTCTTCCCTGATAATCCAATCGTTGCACCATCTGCTTACTTTATTGGTGTTATTACAATTATCCTTTCAGGGATTGCGCTTAAGAAAACGAAATTACTTGGTAGTTATGTGAGTCCATTTATCATGGAATTACCAGCTTATCACATGCCAAAAATGATGAGTGTTCTTCGTTATGCTTTTGGAAAAGCTCTCAGCTTTGTTAAACGCGCAGGTACAGTTATCTTTAGTTTGACAGTTATTATTTGGTTCATGTCTACATATAATTTCACTTTCCAAGCGGTTGATACTGATCATTCTATCTTGGCTTCACTTGGTAAATTGATTTCTTGGCTCTTTGAACCACTTGGATTTGGTAACTGGAAGGCTACAGTTGCTGCAGCAACAGGTCTTGCTGCTAAAGAAGCTGTTGTCGGTACTTTTGGTATTTTGTATAACGATAGTACAACTCATAGTTTGTACCATGCATTGCAATTGGATTACTCAGCTCTTGCAGCTTACTCGTTCTTGATTTTCAACCTTCTTTGTGCACCATGTTTTGCCGCAATGGGAGCTATCAAACGTGAAATGGGTGATGCTAAGTGGACACTTGGAGCTATTGGTTTCCAAACAGGTCTCGCTTACGTTGTTAGTCTGATTATTTATCAACTTGGACTTGTTGCTTTCTACGGTAAAGGTATTAACTTCTGGACAATTGTAGCTGTTGTTCTATTAATTGTGATTATCTACTTTATCGTGAGAAAACCAGCTCAAGAAAAAGAAGAAGTGATTACATTAGATAATCTAGAAAAAGTTGGAGAATAATGTTTATGGCGACTATTATTATTGCATTGCTAATTGCATTTGCTGTTTTTATGGGCTTACGAAGTTTCATCAAGGGTAAAGGCTCTTGTGGTGATTGCAATTGTTCGTGTCCCATAAAAGATAGCCAGCATAAAAATGTAAAAGTAAAATAAGAAAAGAGATACTTGCTCATTTGGGCAGGTATTTTTTTGTTGTATTTTTATAGAATATTCTGATAATTTATCAAAAAATATTTTATTATGAAGTCGCTTTCTGGTATAATAAAAGAAATATATTTTCAGGAGAATTTCATGGCGAAACTTATAGATGGTAAAGCTTTAGCTGCTAAAATGCAAAATGAATTAGTTGAGAAGGTTGAAAAATTAAAAGCTGAAGCTGGTATTGTACCTGGTTTGGTGGTGATTTTGGTTGGTGATGATCCCGCTAGTCAGGTTTATGTGCGTAATAAAGAACGCTCTGCTAAGAAAGCTGGATTCTTGAGTGAAACGGTTCGTTTATCAGAATCAACTAGTGAGGAAGAATTGATTCAAGTCATTGAGCAATATAATAACGATGATCGCTTCCACGGGATTTTGGTACAGTTACCACTTCCTGCCCACATTACCGACAAACGTGTGATTTTGGCAATTGATCCTAAAAAAGATGTAGATGGTTTTCACCCTATCAATACAGGACACCTTTGGAATGGACGTCCTGTCATGGTGCCATGTACGCCAGCTGGAATCATGGAATTATTGCGTGCTTACGAAGTTGATTTAGAAGGAAAAACGGCAGTTATTATCGGTCGTTCAAATATTGTCGGAAAACCAATGGCACAGCTCTTGCTTGATAAAAATGCAACAGTGACACTAGCGCACTCACGTACTCGTGACTTGGCGCGTGTAACAAAACAAGCTGATGTCTTGATTGTGGCAATCGGTCAAGGACATTTTGTGACTAAGGAATTCGTCAAAGAAGGCGCTGTAGTCATTGATGTTGGTATGAACCGTGATGAAAATGGCAAATTAATCGGGGATGTTAAGTTTGATGAAGTTGAACCAGTAGCTAGTCTCATCACACCAGTTCCTGGAGGCGTTGGTCCAATGACAATTACCATGCTGATGGAGCAAACTTATCAATCAGCTCTTAGAAGTGTGAAAGCATGATCATTGACGAACGCTTAGCACGCAAGGTTATTGTCAAACGTCAAGCGGATTCCCATAAAGGGACTTATGGGCGCGTACTCTTGATTGGTGGCTTTTATCCTTATGGCGGGGCTATTATCATGAGTGCTTTAGCTGCTGTTAAAAGCGGTGCTGGGCTAGTGACAGTAGCAACTGAACGTGAGAACATTGTAGCACTTCACACTCAGTTACCAGAAGCTATGGCTTTTGATTGTGAGGACGAAGAATTTTTAGCAGAAAATCTTACTAAGGCAGATGTGGTTTTGATTGGTCCTGGTTTAGGAGAAAATAGCAAAGCTAAACGTGTGTTTGAAGAAGTGCTTTCTAAAGTTTCTGAAAATCAGATTTTGCTTGTTGATGGCTCTGCTTTAAATCTTCTTGCCAAAGCCATGCCAGTTTTTTGTCAGGCAGGTCACATTATTTTAACACCGCACCAAAAAGAATGGGAACGTTTGTCTGGATTGGTGATTGCTGACCAAAGTCTTGAAATGACCCAAAAAGCTCTAGCTAATTTTCCAAAAGAGACGATTTTAGTGGCTAAAAGTCATCACACCAAAATCTTACAAGGTAGGCAAGTTGGAGAATTAACCGTTGGTGGTCCTTATCAGGCAACTGGTGGCATGGGTGATACCCTTTGTGGAATGATTGCTGGTTTTGTGGCTCAGTTTAAGGATAATCTCTTTGAGAGTGTTGCAGTAGCAACGTATTTGCACTCAGCAATCGCTGATCAACTTGGTCAGGAAGCTTATGTTGTTTTGCCAACGACAATCAGCGCAGCTCTTCCAAAAGCAATGAAAAAATTATCAGAATAAAATAGCAAAGTACATTTTTTATAATAAAAAGTGTACTTTTTTGCTCTCGAAAATACTTACAAAACAAAATATTTCAAAAATGTTACAAATATTACAACTTTGTATTGACTTATGTAAAAAACTACTCTATAATATTGGCAGAATTGGCCGATTCTAAGATGACAATAGTTATTAAAAAGGTTATTTATCACGCTGTATTAGCTTTTTTCTAAAATTATCCAAAAGATTTTTTTAGAAAAAACAGTGTAATCTTTTTGTAACAAAAAACTGGTTATAAGCAAGTTTTTGGGAAATGTTTATTTTATCAAAGGGGAAAGATATTATGAAAAAAGGTAACTTTAATCAAAGAGCATAACGCTTTTCAATTCGTAAATATAGCATTGGAGTTGCATCCGTTTTGATTGCAAGTGTGCTGTTTATGGGAGGAGAGGTTGTAGTAGCTGAGGATATGGTGTCAGCAGATGCCATGTTACAAGAACAAGTCACTCAATCAGGTGATAATCAGGTAGTAACTAACGGAAACACTAAGTAGGAAACAAGTGAGGGAGAACTTGTTTCTAAAATCAATCAGCCTAGTGAAGTGCCTGATATCGGTGACAAAGAAGAAAATGTGAATGCTGAACAAGACCTAGCTTTAAAGGATGATCAAGTATCTACAGAAGAAAATCAGCCAGAACAAGAGACAGTTGTTAGCGAAGAAATTAATCAGTCAGCGGACTTTCCTGAAACTGTCACTGTTGATGCGGCTGATTTAGTAGGTGAAGCAAAAGCCAATCAAGAGTCATTTGTTAGAGAATCAAAAGTGTCTGTTACTGCTCAAAGTAATTTGGCAAGCCAAGGTTATTACACTTATTCTCAAAAGACAGAAGTAAAAAATGAACCGAGTGCCTCAGCTCCAGTTGCTTTTTATGCTGACGCTGGTGACCGTGTCTTTTATGACCAAGTCTTAACACGAGACGGTTATCAATGGATTTCTTATAATTCTTATTTAGGTCAACGCCGTTATGCTGCTATTTCTAAATTAACAGCTGAAGTGGTTCAAAAATTATCTGGCTCACTTAATTTTCAAAATGTGACAAGCCAAGGCTTTGACGTCCTAGTAACAAATATCTCAGATCCTAAGGAGATTACAAGTGTTAAAGTTCCTGTTTGGACTGTTAAGGACGATCAAGATGATATTATTTGGTACGACGCCACTAGACAAGGTAATGGTGATTACAAAGTCCGTGTGAATATAGTGGATCATAAAGGTGAAACAGGAACCTACAATGTTCACTTGTATTATCAAGAAAGCGATGGACATCTTCAAGGGGTAGCGGCTAAGCAAGTAACTTTACCAGAAAAAACAGCTGGTGCCAAGACGATTCCAGCTCAAGGTTCTTACGTATTTCAAAATACAATAGAAGTAAAAAATGAAGCCCGTATGTTAGCACCGACAGAATTTACCTTTGAAAAGGGTTATAAATTAGATTATTACGACCAAGTTTTAGAGGCTGATAATCATCAATGGATTTCTTACGTCAGCTATGGTGGTGTTCGTCGCTATATTCCAATTGCAACTTTGACAAATCAAAAACCAACAGGAGATATTTCGGTTAATAATCATGCTAACGGTGATTTTGATGTGGTTATTTCGAATATTTCAGATGCCAACGATGTATCAGCCGTCAAGGTTCCTATCTGGGCCGTTAAGAATAACCAAGACGATATCATTTGGTACGATGGTGCCAAACAAAATGATGGGACTTATAAGGTAACTGTCAAACTTTCAGACCATCGTAATGAACGAGGAGCCTATAATATTCACCTTTATTATGTAGAATCAAATGGTCAGCTGCAAGGTATTGCGGGAACTCAAGTGACGATTCCTGAAGCAAGATTGTCGGACGATTTACACATTAGCAATCAGTCTGCAGCAGGTTTTGATATTTTGGTAACTAATGTGTCTCATCCTGGTTCACTGAAAGCAGTTAAGGTACCTGTCTGGTCAACGCAGGGAGGACAAGATGACATTATTTGGTACACTGCAACTAAACAAGCTGATGGTAGTTATAAGACAAGGGTTAATGTTAGTGACCATAAAAATAATTATGGTGAGTACAATATCCACCTTTATTATGAGCAAGCAGATGGTTCTCTGAAGGGGGTCGGTGGTGTTAAAACAACCCTTGAAGCACCTAAGACACCAGCAATGCCACAAAGTGGGACTTATACTTTTACAAGTTTAAAAGAGGTCAAGAGTCAACCGCGTTTATCAGCACCAACAGAATTCACGCTTGATGCAGGTTACCAAGTCCGCTATGACAAGGCTTTGTATGCGGATGGTCATCAATGGATTTCTTATCTTAGCTATGGTAGTTTAAGACGTTACGTTTTAATAGATTAAAAGGAGAAGGGGCTTCTACCAGTGCTTAAACTGGTAGAGGTAGAGTTTAGGAAAAGGGAAAATGGGAAAGAAGTTTTCAAAAAAGGTTCTTATCTTACTTTTGACTTTTACTAACCTAGTGGTTGGTTATGGTCTGTGTCGACAACTGATGGTTACTCATCAAGAATCTGAGGTTAAACTTGATGAGTATGCTTTTGAAAAAAGCATGAAGAAAACTCAGAAGAAAATTTATCCTGACTTGTCAAAGTATGATCATTTAAGTATTTTAGTGTCAATTTCACAGCAGAAAATGATTGTTTATTCTAAAAATGATGTCATTTTTAAAACCAAAGTATCGACTGGCGCTAAAGATACGCCAACACCAACGGGGAAATTTGCTATTGAGGCAGAACGTGGTGACTTTTCTTATGATGATAGTTTGAACCGAGGTGTTTGTTACTGGGTATCCTTTAAAGACCATGGAGCGTGTCAGTTTCAAAGTCTTCCGACTGATTGGAAAGGAAAGGTCTTGAAAGGAGAGACGAAAAAACTCGGAAAGGCATGTACTGATGGGAATGTAAGGTTATCAAAAGAAGATGCCAAGTGGCTTTTTGAGAATATGCCAGAAGGAGTTATCGTTAGTGTGCATTAGTTAGAGGTCCTAGAATTAGAAAAAATTTTCGATTTTCAATAGAGCCGCTTTTGAATTTCTAGGCTCGAGAAAAAACTGTCCACTGGACATAACTCGCTTTTGAATTTCTAGGCTCGAGAAAAAACTGTCCACTGGACAGTTTTTTTCTGTTATAATAGTAAATGATATGCAAAATTTGTATGAAGTCAAAAATACTATGGAAAGGAGCCTGTCATGTCAGATTATTTAAGTGTTTCGACCTTAACTAAATATCTTAAATTAAAGTTTGATCGTGATCCTTATTTGGAGCGGGTTTATTTGACAGGTCAGGTTTCCAATTTTCGACGTCGTCCAACGCATCAATACTTTTCTTTGAAAGATGAAAATGCAGTGATTCAAGCGACGATGTGGGCAGGGACTTTTAAAAAACTTGGTTTTGAGCTTGAAGAAGGTATGAAAATCAATGTTGTGGGACGTGTCCAACTTTATGAACCGAGTGGGTCATATTCTATTATTATTGAAAAGGCAGAACCAGACGGTATTGGTGCTTTAGCGCTGCAATTTGAACAGTTGAAGAAGAAATTAGCAGAAGCTGGCTACTTTGATGAGCGTCATAAGCGTCAACTGCCTCGATTTGTGAAGAAAATCGGTGTGGTAACCAGTCCAAGTGGAGCGGTTATTCGAGATATTATCACGACTGTCTCTCGTCGTTTTCCTGGGGTTGAGATTTTACTTTTCCCGACAAAGGTTCAAGGAGAAGGTGCTAGTCAGGAAGTGGCTGCTAATATCGCCAAAGCAAACGAACGTGATGACTTAGATCTTTTGATTATTGGTCGTGGTGGAGGTTCTATCGAGGACTTATGGGCTTTTAACGAAGAAATTGTTGTTCAAGCGATTTTTGAATCTCGTTTGCCAGTCATTTCGAGTGTGGGACACGAGACGGACACGACATTGGCAGATTATGTTGCCGACCGTCGTGCAGCGACTCCGACAGCGGCTGCTGAACTTGCGACACCTGTGACTAAGGCTGATATTATTTCTTGGATTGCTGAACGTGATAATCGTATCTATCAAGCTGCTCTACGTCGCATTAAGCAAAGTCAAGAACGTCTTGATAAATTAGCTAATTCAGTGATTTTTAGACAGCCAGAGCGTTTATATGATGGTTATGTTCAAAAACTGGATCGCTTGGTCATGTCCTTGATAAATACCATGCAAAATCAATTTAGCCAAGCTAAACAACGTCAAGAGTTATTACACCAGCGTTTACTTGCTTTGGATTTTGATAGTCAGATTAAGCATTACAAAGACAATTTGCAAAGTTTAAGACGTTTATTGTTATCAAATATGACTAGTCAATACGATAGTAAGTTAGCTCGATTTGAAAAGGCACAAGATGCCTTATTGTCCCTTGATACTAGCCGTATTATTGCTAGGGGCTATGCGATGGTGCAAAAAGATGATAAAGTCATCTCAAGTGTGACCGATGTCAATCTAGGAGACAAATTGACGGTTCAATTAAAAGACGGTCAACTCGAAGTGGAGGTAAAAGATGCCAAGTAAAAAAACATTTGAAGAAAATTTACAAGATTTAGAAGCGATTGTAACAAAACTTGAAAACGGCGATGTGGCTCTTGAAGATGCCATTGCTGAATTCCAAAAAGGAATGCTTCTCTCAAAAGAATTGCAAAAAACACTAGATTCAGCTGAAAAAACACTTGTTAAAGTGATGCAAGCTGACGGAACTGAAACAGAAATGGATGCCTAATGGATAAAGTAAGTAAAATTGGTCAAGCCATTCATCAATATTACGAACAAAAAGATTTAGTATCACCAGATTTGATTGAGTCAATCTTGTATTCTGTTGATGCTGGGGGCAAACGTATCCGTCCATTGATTTTTCTAGAATTGCTAGAAGGTTTTGGAATTTCTTTGACAGATGCTCATTATGATGTGGCTGCCGCTCTTGAAATGATTCACACAGGTAGTTTGATTCACGATGATTTACCTGCCATGGATGATGATGATTACCGTCGCGGACGCTTAACAAACCACAAAAAATTTGATGAAGCAACAGCGATTTTGGCTGGAGATAGTCTCTTTTTAGACCCATTTGATTTGTTGGCAAATGCTGCGCTAACAGCTGACATCAAAATTCGTTTGATTGCAGAATTATCACATGCTTCAGGAACTTATGGTATGGTCGGTGGTCAAATGCTTGATATGAAAGGTGAAGAGCGTAAGCTCAGCCTTTCAGAATTACAATTGATTCATTCTAATAAAACAGGAAAATTGTTGACTTTCCCTGTTGTGGCAGCAGGAATTGTTGCTGGTGTTGAAGATGAAGAACTTGCTAATTTGCGTAAAACTGGTAGCTTGATTGGGCTTGCTTTCCAAGTTCGCGATGATATTTTAGATGTGACAGCAAGTTTTGAAGAAATTGGAAAAACACCGAAAAAAGATTTACTAGCTGACAAAGCGACTTACCCAAGCTTACTTGGTTTAGATAAGTCTTATGAGATTTTAAATCAGTCGCTTGACCAAGCGCTAGCGATTTTCAAAAACCTCTCAGTCACTCATGGCTTACATGCAGAAAAAATCACAGAAATGATAGAAAGGTTACGACTAAATGCCTAAGGAAAGAGTTGATGTACTAGCCTATAAACAAGGGCTTTTTGAGACACGTGAGCAGGCAAAACGTGGAGTAATGGCTGGTCTAGTGGTCAATGTTATTAACGGCGAGCGCTACGACAAACCAGGTGAAAAAATTGATGATGCAACAGAATTAAAACTAAAGGGTGAAAAATTAAAATACGTCAGCCGAGGTGGACTAAAACTTGAAAAAGCTTTGCAAGTTTTTGAGATTTCTGTTAATGGTCAAACAACGATTGATATTGGTGCTTCAACAGGTGGTTTCACAGACGTGATGCTACAAAATGGTGCAAAATTGGTTTATGCTGTTGATGTGGGAACCAATCAATTGGTTTGGAAACTACGTCAAGACGAACGTGTGCGTAGTATGGAACAATATAATTTCCGCTATGCTGAATTAGCTGATTTTACCAAAGGGCAACCAACTTTTGCTAGTATCGATGTCAGCTTTATTTCGCTGAATTTGATTTTGCCAGCACTTCATAATATTTTGGCTGATGATGGTCAAGTGGTAGCTCTTATTAAACCGCAATTTGAAGCTGGACGTGACCAAATTGGAAAAAATGGAATCATTCGTGATAACGCTGTGCACCAAAAAGTTTTGGAAACTGTGACAAGTTTTGCTGTCAATTTCGGATTTACAGTTAAAGGGATTGATTTCTCACCTATCCAAGGTGGACATGGTAATATTGAATTTTTGGCACATTTGCAAAAATCAGATGACGCGAAAAATTTAGTAGTTGCTATGATTCCAGAAGTTGTTGAAAAAGCGCATAAGGAATTTAAAGATGAAAAAGAGTGAACGTTTAGAATTAATTAAAAAGATTGTTGCTGAAAATGCTGTTGAAACGCAGCATGATTTACTTAAATTACTTGAGGCTGAAGGACTTACTTTAACACAGGCTACCATTTCTCGCGACATGAATGAGATTGGTATCATCAAAGTGCCGTCAGTTGATGGGCCATACATTTACGGTCTTTCAAAAGATAAAACTAAAAAAGTTGGACAAGTATCTGTTCCAATTAAAAGCACTATCCTTGCTGTTTCAGAAGAAACTGAAGGTCTTGAAAACATGATTAATCTTGATGTCATTCCAGGAAACAGCCGCTTAATCAAACGTTTCTTGTTGGAAGATTTCAAGGATAGTCTTTTTAGTGTTATTGCTGATGATGATAGTTTGTTAGTGGTCGCAAAAACAGCAGAAGATGCTGCAGCCATTCGCCAAGAAGTTCGTAAATGGATGACTGACCACAAATAAGAAAGGTCGTTCTATGCTTTTAGAAATTTCCATTAAAAATTTTGCCATCATTGAGGAAATCTCATTGACTTTTGAAAATGGCATGACCGTTTTGACGGGTGAAACCGGTGCAGGGAAGTCTATTATTATCGATGCCATGAATCTCATGCTTGGTGCGCGTGCGAGTCTTGATGTTATCCGTCACGGGGCAAATAAAGCTGAAATTGAAGGCCTCTTTTCAGTTGGTGAAAATGCTGCGCTCACGCAAATTTTGGAGGAAAATGGCATTGAGGTTACGGAAGAATTAATTATCCGTCGTGAAATTTTGCAAAATGGTCGTTCGATTGGTAGGATTAATGGACAAATGGTTAACCTGACAACGCTTCGTGCTGTTGGTCAATATTTGGTTGATATCCATGGGCAACATGACCAAGAAGAATTGATGAAACCAAACATGCACATTCGTATGCTGGATGAATTTGGGGATAGCCAATTTGCTTCGGTCAAGAAACACTACCAAGACCTTTTTGAACATTATCGCCGCTTGCGTAAACGTGTTTTAACCAAACAAAAAAATGAGCAAGAACACAAAGCACGTATCGAAATGCTGGAATTTCAAATTGCAGAGATTGAAGCAGCTGCCCTAAAATCAGGTGAAGACCAAGCTCTAAACCAAAAACGTGATAAGTTGTTAAATCACAAACATATCGCAGACACATTAACTAATGCTTATGTCATGCTCGATGATGAAGAGTTTTCAAGTTTGTCAAATATCCGCTCAGCTATGAACGACTTGATGACTTTGGAAGAATTTGATGCAGAATATAAAGACATGTCATCAAATGTTTCTGAAGCTTATTACATTCTAGAAGAAGTGACTAAGCAATTAGGTGATGTTATTGATGAGCTTGATTTTGATGCTGGTAGTCTTCAACAAATTGAAGCTCGTTTAGAAGTGATTTACAGCATTACCCGTAAATACGGTGGCAGTGTTGATGATGTTTTAGATTATTACGAAAATATAACCAAAGAATACAATCTTTTGACTGGCAATGATGAGTCATCTGATGATATGGAAAAAGATCTCAAACGCTTGGAAAAAGAATTGATTGTTGCTGCTGAGAGTCTCAGTCAAGAACGTCATCAATTAGCTAAAAATTTGGAAGCTGAAATCAAGCAAGAACTGGCTGATTTGTACATGGAAAAGGCTGATTTTCAAGTGCAATTTAGCAAGGGAAAATTCAATCGTGATGGGAATGAAGCTATTGAATTTTACATTTCAACCAATCCTGGAGAAGGGTTCAAACCTTTGGTTAAGGTGGTATCTGGTGGTGAAATTTCACGTTTAATGTTAGCTATAAAATCTGCCTTTTCACGTAAAGAAGACAAGACAAGTATTGTCTTTGATGAGGTTGATACAGGAGTTTCTGGACGTGTAGCGCAAGCTATTGCCCAAAAAATCTATAAAATCGGTAGTCACGGGCAAGTTTTGGCGATTTCACACTTGCCACAAGTGATTGCGATTGCGGATTATCAATTCTTTATTGAAAAACGTAGTGATGAAAATACAACGGTTTCAACAGTGCGTTTGTTAAGTGAAGAAGAGCGTGTGGAAGAAATTGCAAAAATGCTTGCTGGTAGTGATATTACGGAAATGGCGCGTGAACAAGCGCGTGAATTGCTAAAGAAATAAAATAGGAGCCCCAGGGCTTCTTTTTTTGTCTTCTAAAACTGGTTGATAAAATGTCCCCCAACTGCTAAAAATTTGGTATAATGGTTGTTAGGATAAATTTTGATATAAAGTTTTGAAAGTATGATAGGATAAAAAATGAGTAAAATTAAAATTGTTACAGATTCATCTTTAACGATTGAACCAGAATTAGTAGAAAAATATGATATTACAGTTGTGCCATTGTCAGTTATAATTGATGGTGTTGTTTATTCTGATAACGACATGAAAGAGGAAGGAAAATTCCTCAACTTGATGCGCAATAGCAAAGAATTACCTAAGACAAGTCAACCCCCTGTTGGTGTTTTTGCAGAAGTTTACGAAAACTTGATGAAAAATGGTGCTGAGCACATTGTTTCAATTCACATCACGCATACACTTTCAGGAACTGTTGAAGCAGCTCGTCAAGGGGCTAACCTTGCTGGAGCGGACGTAACGGTTATCGATTCAACATTTACAGACCAATGTCAAAAATTCCAAGTGGTGCAAGCTGCCAAATTAGCCCAAGAAGGTGCAAGCTTAGAAGAAGTTCTTGCAAAAGTTGAAGAAGTTCGTCAAAAATCAGAACTTTACATTGGTGTTTCAACCCTTGAAAATTTGGTTAAGGGTGGACGTATTGGACGTGTTACAGGTCTTCTCAGCTCACTACTTAACATTCGAGTGGTTATGGAAATGATTGATTGCGAATTGAACACAGTTATCAAAGGTCGTGGTGTTAAAACATTTAACAAATGGCTTGATAGCTTTATTGAGCATGCACAAACATCTGGCAAAAAAGTCGCTGAAATCGGTATTTCATACTGTGGAACGGCTGATATGGCAAATGGCTTTAAAGAAAAGCTGCAAGTTTTGGGTGCTCCAATTGCTGTTTTAGAAACTGGTTCAATCATCCAAACGCACACTGGTGAAGACGCTTTTGCGGTTATGGTACGCTATGAATAAGAAAAAGAATATTTTAACTGGGTTTGCTTTCTTTTTAGCAAGCCTTCTTCTGTTTATCGCCGTTTTTAATATTTTGATTCCAAAATCAGATCAAGAATTAACCAAAAAGGATTTCTTAGCTCAGAAAACAAAGTCATTTCGTTATGTGGCTATCGGTGATTCCTTGACCGAAGGGGTTGGCGATACAACTAATCAAGGTGGTTTTGTCCCAATTCTATCCCAAAGTTTAACAGATACTTATCATTATCAAGTCACACATGATAATTACGGGGTTTCAGGAAACACCAGTAACCAGATTTTGACACGAATGAAAGATAAGCAAGACATCCAAAATTCCTTAGCCAAAGCGGATATGATGACCCTAACCGTTGGGGGAAATGATGTTATGGCCGTCATTCGCAAGCATTTGACGAAATTATCTGTGGGGACCTTTAAAAAGCCTGCCAAATCATATCAAGAACGTTTACGTCAGATTATTGAGCTAGCTCGCTCAGAAAATGAAGATTTGCCAATTTATATTTTGGGAATTTATAATCCGTTTTACTTGAATTTCCCTGAAATGACGGAGATGCAAGAAATCATCAATGATTGGAATGACGCTACTGAGAGTGTGACAAAAGAGTACCGTCATGTTTACTTCGTTCCAATCAATGATCAACTTTATAAAGGAATTGATGGTCAAGAAGGAATCGTGTCAACATCTGGTGACCAAACAACGGTTATCAACGATGCTTTGTTTAGTGGTGACCATTTCCACCCGAATAATATTGGCTATCAAATTATGTCAGACGTAACAATGGAGAAAATCAATGAAACTAAAAACGAATGGAACAAAGACTAACTGGTGGAAGTGGGCGTGTCTCCTCATTTTAGCTATTAATGTGGCTTTTGTGGGAGTGATTGCTAGCCGCTTAATTCAAGTTAGAGAACCAGCAGCACAAACGATTACTTCAAAAAAGGTTAAAAGTATCAAAGTTGGAACAGTTTCAACGACACGTGAGCAATTGAATGATACGGTTGCTGCTTATTTGAAAGATTATCAAACAAAAAATTCGTCTTATAATGTTTACGCAACTTCATCAGCAATTTTGTTTGAAGGAACTTATACTTTTTTAGGTTATGAAGTACCACTTTACATTTATTTCCAACCAAGTCGCTTAGAATCGGGAGCTATTCAGCTAAAAATCACCTCATTTTCAGTTGGAACACTAACATTGCCAGAATCAGAAGTTTTGAAGTACTTAAAATCAAGTGTTGACCTTCCAAATTTTGTGGAAGTTTTGCCAAAAGAGTCTGTTATTAATATCAATATTCAGAACATAAAAAACGATGCTGGCATCTTTTTGAAAGCGACAACAATCGATCTTGTAGGCGATCGATTTAACTTTGATATTTACAAGAAAAACGGCTAATTAAACGTTTAATACTTGACCTTAAGCCTTTTTTTGGGTATCATAGACTTTGTTAAAGTGTTAACGCTTAGAAATTAATTGGAGGATTTGTTAAATGGCTAACAAACAAGATTTAATCGCTAAAGTTGCAGAAGCAACTGAGCTTACTAAAAAAGATTCAGCGGTAGCTGTAGATGCAGTATTCTCAGCAATCGAAAGCTTCCTTTCTGAAGGCGAAAAAGTTCAATTAATCGGTTTTGGTAACTTTGAAGTTCGCGAACGCGCAGCTCGTAAAGGTCGTAACCCACAAACTGGTGAAGAAATTGAAATTGCAGCTTCAAAAGTACCTGCATTTAAAGCTGGTAAAGCACTTAAAGACGCTGTAAAATAATTACATAGAAAAGAACCTTGTCATATCAACTGTTGTTGAGCCTGGTAAGGCTCTTTTTTTCTTATAAAGAGGAAAAGTTTTACAGTAATAAATCAAAGTAATCCGTGCTTTTATGTTATAATCGAACATAGAAGTATCGTAAATTTACGTGTGATAAATGTAAAGAAAGAGTTGAATCATGGATAAAACACTTTTGTTAGTTGTTATTTTTTTAGGTGCTTTTTCACTTTTTAAGGCAGTGATGTTGATTATGGTGGGACTTGCCATGAAACCAAAAGTTGATGAAAACGGAAATATCATCACTCAAGATCAAGCAGAAAAAGACGATAAAACAAGCCCAGACGAAGACGACAGTGATTTTTGGGATAATTGGTAAAGAATAAGAAAGTTGGGGTGAGAGTTGATTTCTTAGCCGATTATGGCTAAGTCAGCAGTGAGTACCTGCATTAATAATTAAAAAATGTCTAAAGTAGGAAATCTAACTTGCAAAGGAAACTAAGTCACTTAAAGTTGGCATATTTTTGGCAGTCATTTTCAAAAATTTATTTCCAGATTATTGAAATGCGTATATTTATTATAATTTTATAAATAGCGAGGCTGTGTCATTTTGACTAAATCTCTTTAAAAGCCAAAAAATAGCGCCTTTATGGCGCTACTTTTTTGAGTAAGTCATTTGAAAAAGATATTGATTTTGAGAGGAATTTGCTGTGATTATATCCATTTTCAAGAATTTACTTAATATTTTAAATAAAATTTCTATTGCCCAAATTTAAAAAAATCTATATAATGAATTGTATGGAAAAAAATAAAAGAAAAAACATTTTTTGGACAGCCTAAGGCTTTGTTTACTTTATTCCAAACAGAACTTTGGGAGCGATTCTCGTATTATGGAATGCGTGCAATCTTAATTTACTATTTGTACGCATCTGTTACTTCAGCTAACGCAGGGTTAGGACTTCCTAAGCCACAAGCAATGGCTATTGTAAGTATCTATGGAGCTCTTGTATACCTTTCTGGTATTATTGGTGGATGGTTTGCAGACCGCGTCCTCGGCGCATCTCAAACAATCTTTATCGGTGGTATCCTTATTACCCTAGGGCACGTTGTTTTAGCTCTTCCGTTTGGCTTAACGTCTCTTTTCATCTCACTATTCTTGATTATCTTGGGAACAGGGATGTTGAAACCAAACATTTCAAATATGGTTGGTCACTTATATGAACCAGACGATCCTCGTCGTGACACAGGTTTCAATATCTTTGTCATCGGTATCAATATCGGTTCATTGCTTGCTCCTATCGTAGTAGGAACAGTTGGACAAAGTATCAACTATCACTTAGGTTTCTCTCTTGCCGCTATTGGTATGGTATTTGCTCTATTTGTTTATTGGTATGGACGAATGAAGCAATTCCCAGAAATTGGAAACAAACCTTCCAATCCATTAACGACAGCAGAGAAAAAAGGGTTAGCAATCAAATCAGTTATTGGTTTTGTTATCTTAGCTGTTGCTGGAACATTACTTTACCAGACAAGCCCAGCTAAATTCGTTGATAACGTCATCAATATTCTATCAATGGCTGGTATCTTCATCCCATTTATCTACTTTATCTTGATGTTCGCATCTAAAAAAGTTTCAAGTACAGAACGTAAGCAATTGTTGGCTTACCTTCCATTGTTCTTGTCTTCTATCGTTTTCTGGTTAGTTGAAGAACAAAGTGCGACAGTTATTGCTGTCTGGGGTGAAACTCGTACAAACTTGCATCCAACAATCTTTGGTATTAACTTTTACATTGACCCTTCATGGTATCAATTGCTTAATCCATTGTTCATCGTTATTTTGACACCATTATTTGTTTGGATTTGGAACAAAATGGGTGAACGTCAACCATCAGCGGTTACAAAATTTGGATTAGGATTGTTGTTAACTGGTGTGTCATACATGATCATGGCTTTGCCAGGTATGTTGTATGGAACAAACAACCGTGTAAGCTTTATCTGGTTGGTAGTAATGTTTGCCGTTCAAATGGCAGGTGAGTTGTTAGTTTCTCCAGTTGGTCTATCTGTTTCAACTAGACTTGCACCACTTGCATTCCAATCACAAATGGTTGCACTTTGGTTCTTGGCAGACTCAACATCACAAGCAGTGAATGCTTTGATTACACCATACTTTACTAAAGACACAGAAGTAGCATTCTTCGGTATCTTAGGACTTGTATGTCTTGGTATTGGTGCTTTGTTGCTACTTATCAAAAAACCAATTTTGAACTTAATGCGTAATAATTAATCTTTTAGGAACTCTTTCTCTTATGAGAAGAGCTTCTATGTCAACTGTAGGAGGTGGCAAATCCTAAAAAGAGTGAGGACAATATGTCCTTGCTCTTTTTGTTTTTTTATTAGCCGATATATTTCAATTTGCCACGGAAGTCTTCTAGGGTTTCATAACCTTTTTCTTCCATGATAGCTTTAAGTTCTTCTGTGATGCGGGCAAAGGCAGCAGGACCTTCTTGGTGAAGAATTGTTCCTAGTTGAACCATACTTGCACCACACAAGATGTGTTCAAACGCGTCACGACCTGATTTGACACCACCAGTTCCAATGATTTGGATAGAAGGATTTAGGCGGTTGTAAAAGGCATGGACATTAGCAAGGGCAGTTGGTTTTACATAATCACCACCGATGCCACCAAAACCATTTTTAGGTTTGATAACAACAGTTTCATCGTCAACCACCAAGCCATTTCCGACTGAGTTGATGCAGTTAACGAAAGTTAGTGGAAATTGATTGAAGATAGCTGCCGCACGGTCAAAGTGTGCGATGTCAAAATATGGAGGCAGTTTAACTCCAAGAGGTTTTGTAAAGTATGTGAAGATATCTTTTAAAATTCGTTCAGTTGTTTCAAAATCATAAGCGATTTGTGGCTTACCTGGGACATTTGGACAAGAAAGGTTTAGTTCTACAAGTCCTTGGTAGTCAGATTCTTGAACTGTTTTTAAGATAGTGTGTGTTTCTTCTTCAGACATACCAACAAGTGACAAGAAGTGATTTTTACTATTTGGTGTGTTTTGGAGTTCAGTAACGTAGTCAAGATAATATTGGAAACCATTGTTTGGTAGTCCCATAGAATTGATTGAACCAAGAGCTGTATCAGCGTAACGCGGTTCGGGATTTCCTGGACGTGCAGCCAATGTTCCAGTTTTTGTGACGAAAGAGCCTGCAGTAGAAGCCTCAATTTCAGCTAATTCTTCTCGAGTCATACAATAAACGCCAGCAGCGTTCATCAAGCAGTTGTCAAAATCGAAAGCTCCAATTTTTGTTGCAGTTGAAACCATAAAGTCCTCCAAAAATCTATTATCACACAATAGTTAATTTTCTGATATTACAAGAAACATTTTACTATTTCAGTAACCTGAAAGCAAGTGTTTTTCCGAACAATCTTAAAAATATTATAAAAAACAGAAAGATTTTGCTTAATTTGGATACTTTTTATGTTTTTTTCTCTTGTTAATAGACTGAAAAAATGAAAAATACCTTTCGAATTAAACAAAGTTAGTTCATGCTTGCATAGTTTTTGTGAAAATGATAAATTGATTACAGTAGAACATTTGAGTAATTGTTCAAGTGTTTTATAAAAGATATTGGAGATAATTAAGATGATTGAGACTAATGAATCACAAAAATTGCTAAAAGGTGATTTGCTAACGGATGTTTCCAGCTTTTTTAAGGCGTTAGGAAACACGACTCGTTTGCAAATTATTTCTTGTTTAAGCAAGGGAGAGTTAAAATCTAGTGAATTAGCAGAAATTTTAGAGATGACGCCATCAGCGATTTCACATCAGTTGACTATGCTAAAAAATCTCAAGATTGTTTCTGTTCGACGCGAAGGGAAAAATCAGATTTATGCCCTTGCTGATAAGCATATTAGCCAAGTTTTGGAGTCTGTTGTAGAGCATTATCAGGAGGATTAATCATGTCACATAAACATAAAAAGAAGCTCGCTCGCATCTTGCTAGCAGCGCTAGTTTTTCTTGTCGTTTTCCTTGTGGTTCGCTTGAACCATCTGGGCTTAGTAGCTCAAGCTTTTTTATATGCCATTCCATTTTTAATGGCTGGTTATGATGTTTTGAAAAAAGCTTTGGTAAAAATAAGTCAAGGGAAAGTCTTTAGTGAACATTTTTTGATGTCACTAGCGACACTTGGAGCATTTGCTCTTAGTTTTATGACTGGTGAGGCTGAATTTGCCGAAGCAGTATTTGTAATGATTTTCTACCAAGTTGGTGAATTCTTTGAGCATATTGCTGAAGGTAGCAGTGAAAAATCAATTTCAGAACTACTAGATTTGCGACCAAATCTTGTTCATTTGGAAGAAGGTGGTCAAACAGTTGATGTTGATCCAAAAACCTTACAAGAGGGTCAGGTGATTGTGATTCAACCTGGGGAGAAGGTTGCGATTGATGGTATCTTGGTTTCTGGCGAGTCTTCGGTTGATACAGCAGCTTTGACAGGAGAAAGTTTACCGCAAAGTGTTCAGGTTGGTGACCAAGTTCTCTCAGGGATGATTAACATGACTGGTGTGATTCGTGTTAAAGTTTTGCATCGTGTTGAAGATTCTACTTTGAGTAAGATTTTAGATTTGCTTGAAAATTCAACAGCTAAAAAATCAAAGAGCGAACGTTTTATGACTAAGTTTGCAGAAGTTTACACGCCAACGGTAGTTATTTCTGCTTTGATTTTAGCTTTCTTACCGCCAGTATTTTCAGGTGATTTTGTAGGGAATTTTCCAGAGTGGCTGAGCCGTGCGCTTACTTTCCTTGTTATTTCTTGTCCATGTGCTTTGGTCATTTCTATTCCGCTTAGCTTTTTTGGCGGTTTGGGAGCAAGCTCAAAAGCTGGAGTTCTCATTAAAGGCTCAAACTATCTTGAAAGTTTAGCTTCACTTGAAACGTTGCTTTTTGATAAAACAGGGACTTTGACAGAAGGTGTTTTTGAGGTAACAGCTCTTCATTCAGATGATATTAAGAAAGAGCATTTACTACACTTGGCTAGTCACGCGGAACGTTTTTCAAGTCACCCGCTTGCTCAATCACTTCGTGAAGCTTATGAAAAAGAAGCAGATGATTGTTCGATTACAGATGTGACTGAAAAATCTGGTTACGGTATTAGTGCTAAGGTAAACGGTCATGATGTGGCTGTCGGAAATACTAAATTTATGGATAGCTTAGGAGCTAAATGGAAACCTTGCTATGAAGCCGGAACGATTGTTCATGTGGCTATTGATGGTACTTATGCTGGACATATCGTTATTTCAGATTGTGTTAAATCTGACACTAAAGAAGCTCTAGAGCAACTTAGAAAAGCTGGTGTGAAAAATCTTGTCATGTTAACGGGAGACCGCCACGAAGTTGCTGAAAAAATTGCTGGTGACTTGTCTATGACAGATTACAAAGCGGAGCTATTGCCAGCCGATAAGGTCAGTGAACTGGAAGGCTATTTGGCGAAAAAATCTCCTCGTGCCATAGTCGGATTTGTTGGTGATGGCATTAATGATGCTCCTGTACTAGCTAGAGCTGATGTCGGTATCGCCATGGGCGGACTTGGTAGTGACGTAGCCATTGAAGCAGCAGATATCGTGGTTATGAATGACCATTTGTCAAAAATTGCGCAGGCTATCAAGATTGCACGCCAGACAATCACTATCGCTAGAGAAAACATTATTTTCTCAATCGGTATCAAAGTTTTAGTCTTGATACTCGCTAGTCTAGGCTTAGCTAATATGTGGCTAGCTATCTTTGCCGACGTTGGTGTGACAGTACTTGCGACCTTAAATGCCATGCGAACAATGAAATTGACATAGAAAATTTTTTGAACTATAATAGCCTTAATCATATAGAAAGCTACCATTTTCGTTAGAAAGTGGGGGTGGTGTGACCGCAATTGAATCACTCTTTTTAAGAATCAATTGCTGGTCATTCCATTTTTTTATTTTGAAAAAATGAGAGTAAACGGTTGGTAAAGGCAGACTCTTTTATAGAAAATTAGCAATTATACTAGCTTTTTTAGAGCTTTTTGGGTAGAATAGTAAGAGTAAACGACTTTTGTCGTAATAATAATTGGTTAAAATGCTGAGCTAAAAATAGTTTAATGATTTGCTATTCTGGTAAGGGTTAAGATCTATTTTTCGCTGTGTATTTATAGCCTTTGGACTATTTTAAAGGAGACTTTATCTAATGGTAAAATTAGTGTTTGCACGTCACGGGGAATCTGAATGGAACAAAGCTAACCTTTTCACTGGTTGGGCTGATGTTGACCTTACAGAAGAAGGTACTAAACAAGCTACTGAAGCAGGTAAATTGATCAAAGAAGCAGGAATCGAATTCGATGTTGCTTTCACTTCAGTTCTTAAACGTGCTATCAAAACAACTAACCTTGCTCTTGAAGCTTCTGACCAACTTTGGGTTCCAGTTGAAAAATCATGGCGCTTGAACGAACGTCACTACGGTGGTTTGACTGGTCAAAACAAAGCTGAAGCTGCTGAAAAATGGGGTGACGAACAAGTTCACATCTGGCGTCGTTCATACGATGTATTGCCACCAGCTATGGCTAAAGACGATCAATACTCAGCACACACTGATCGTCGTTACGCTAACCTTGATGACAAAGTTGTTCCAGATGCAGAAAACTTGAAAGTTACTTTGGAACGTGCCCTTCCATTCTGGGAAGATAAAATCGCTCCAGCTCTTAAAGATGGTAAGAACGTCTTTGTAGGTGCTCACGGTAACTCAATCCGCGCTCTTGTAAAACACATCAAACAATTGTCAGATGACGAAATTATGGATGTTGAAATCCCTAACTTCCCACCACTTGTATTCGAATTTGACGAAAAATTGAACGTTACTGACGAATACTTCTTGGGTAAATAATCTGATAAGAGATTATAAGGCGTAAAGTCCTTGATATGAAAGCATTCTAGGCTAGTCCCTAGGGTGCTTTTTTTGAATTTGTTACCCTTTTTGTTATCAGTTCGGAGAAATTCTGTTTTCGTTCAATTTGTGGTATGATTAGTAGTAAGTATTATATTTTGTAAAGGGGACTTTTATGAAGGCAGCAGAACGCCGTCAAAAAATTATTGATATTTTGAGTCAGACGCAAGTTCCCATTTCAGCAAGTGTTTTAGCAGGTCAACTTGGTGTGAGTCGCCAAATTATTGTAGGAGATGTGGCTTTGTTGAGAGCAGCTAATCATGATGTCATTTCTACGCCACGAGGTTATGTCTTATCTCAGGCACTTTACTCACACCAGTTTATCGGGAAAATTGCGTGTCAACATGGTCCAGAGTATACTAAAGAAGAATTGGAGAGTGTCATCTCAAAAGGTGGCATTATGGTTGATGTGGAAGTTGAACATCCAATTTATGGGATGCTGACAGCACCTCTTAATATCAAAAGTCAGGAAGATATTGATAACTTTATGGAGAAGGTTGAACATTCAAATGCTACACTCCTTTCATCTTTAACGGATGGTATTCATACACATACCTTGTCATGTCATTCAAAAGATGAATTTGAAGAAATCAAATCTGACTTGTCTGATAAGGGCTTGCTTTTGAAATCAAACTAAAACAGCTACAGGTGTCTTGACACCTGTTATTTTTTTCTTTATAATAGGCTAGGTCAGTTAGCTACTTTCAAAAAACGTAGTGTATTGCTTGTTAGTTAATTGATTAAAGCTATCGTCATACCTGAGTGATAATTGGGGATCATTCAGGTATTATCATATATAAAAGGAGTTGTCATATGAGACGTCATCAAACTAAGTCTCTTGCTTTTACAGCTATTTTAGTTGCCTTTGGGATTTTAATTCCTTTGGTTATGCCGGTTAAGGTTGTCATCGGTCCAGCTTCATTTACACTAGCTAGTCATGTGCCAGTCTTTATGGCTATGTTCATTTCACCACAAGTGGCTGTTTTAGTCGCTTTGGGAACAAGTCTTGGATTCTTGTTAGCAGGTTTTCCAATTGTCATCGTTTTGCGAGCTGTATCGCATTTGTTGTTTGCAGTAGTTGGTGCTGTCATGATTAAAAAACGCCCAACCTTGCTTGAAAAGCCAGTTTTGACATTTGGATTTGCTATTTTCTTAAATATTTTACATGGTTTAGCAGAATTCATCGTTGTTCTTGCTTTAACAGCTGGTGCACATACAGGAGCAGCTTATATTTGGTCTTTGGTAGGCTTGATTGGGTTAGGTTCTCTCGTTCATGGAACAATTGATTTTTACATTGCGTATTTCCTTTGGAAATTCTTACGTGATAAAGTTGGCGTTGATTTTTCAGTTGATGCTAAATAGAGTGAAAGGAGTGATTTAACACTCCTTTTTTGGTGTGCTTTTTTTCTTGAAAAGTGGGGATGTAAAAAAGTGAAAAGTTTTACATTTTGTGTCACACTCTTTTAAGTAAATTGTGATAAAATATAAAACGAAGCTTTTAATTGTGAGGAAAGAATGTCAGTTAAGAAGAGATTGAGCAAAATCAAAATTGCCAAAAAAACAACCAGTATTACAAAACGTATTTATTTGATTTTTGCAGTTATCGTCGTCTTATTTTCAATTATTATTTTAAGATTGGCACAGATGCAAATTTTAAATAAATCTTTTTACGATGATAAGTTAAATTCATCAACTACCTACAAGGTAACGTCCTCAAGTCCTCGTGGTCAAATTTTTGATGCCGCAGGCAATCTATTAGTATCAAATAATGTTAAACAAGTCGTTGCTTTCACACGTAGTAATACCATCACTGCTGAGGAAATAAAAAACTTGGCAAAAACGCTATCGACCTTGGTTGATTTTACAGAAACAAATGTTACAACACGTCAGAAAAAAGATTATTATTTAGCTGATTCAGACACTTATGCTAAGGTCGTCAAGAGTCTTCCGAATAATCAAAAATATGATAATTACGGTAATAACTTAACAGAATCTAAGGTCTATGCCAATGCTGTTAAGGCTGTAACGGATGATGAGATTAATTATACAGAAGACGAATTGAAGTTGGTGTACATTTTCAGTCAGATGAATGCTGCTTCAATATTTAGCACCGTTAATTTGACGACTGGTGATTTGACAGACGATCAAATTGCTTATATCACAGCTAATCGTTCAAAATTATCAGGAATTTCTATTGCGACTGACTGGGATCGTCAAACATCAACAGGTTCTCTATCAACCCTTATTGGTACAGTTTCTTCAAAACAATCAGGTTTGCCAGCTGAAGAAGCAGAAGAATATCTAGCTAAAGGTTATTCGATGAATGACCGTGTCGGAACATCTTATCTTGAAAAAGCTTATGAAGATGATTTGCAAGGAACACACACAGTTCGTGAAATCACTACCGATAAAAATGGTAACGTTGTCTCAGATGATGTTACTAGAGAAGGTAAATCAGGTAAAAACTTGAAATTGACTGTCAACTCTGATTTCCAATTAGGTGTTGAAAATATTTTGAATCAATATTACGGAGCCTCAATCGCTGCTGGTTTTGCCACTTATTCTGAAGGGGCTTATGCGGTGGCTTTGAATCCAAAGACAGGTGCTATTTTAGCTATGGCAGGTTTGTCACATGAAACTGGTTCGTCAACAACAACTCTAGACGCTCTTGGAACAATTAATGACCTCTTTGTTCCAGGGTCAGTTGTCAAAGCTGCAACTATCAGTTCAGGTTGGGAAAATAATGCGATTTCTGGTAACCAAGTTATTGCCGACCAGTCAATCAATCTTGCTGGCTCTCCATCCATTAAATCATGGTTCACAGGTAGTGGGGCAACGAATATCACAGCTGTTCAAGCCCTTGAGTACTCTTCAAATACTTACATGGTTCAAGTAGCTCTTAAAATGATGGGGCAAGAATATTATTCTGGAATGACACTTGCCACAACTGGAACAAAAAAAGCTATGGAAGAACTTCGTGCTACCTATGCCGAATATGGTTTAGGAACAAGCACTGGAATGGATTTGCCAGAAATAACGACTGGTTACCTCTCAGAAGATTACAGCCCTGGTAATGTCTTAACAGAAGCCTTCGGTCAGTACGATTCTTACACACCAATGCAACTTGCTCAGTACGCTGCAACAGTCGCAAATGGTGGTAACCGTGTTGCGCCACACATTGTCGATAGTGTTTATGATAATGATGGCACAACAGGACTTGGCAACTTGTCTAAAACGATTGATACTAATGTTTTAAACAAAGTTAATATTTCAAGCGATGAAATGGCTCTTCTTCAACAAGGTTTCTATCAAGTGGTAAATAGTACAAGTGGTTATGCTACTGGTACTCACATGCGTGGAAATGTTACTATCGCTGGTAAAACAGGTACTGCCGAAACTTATGCTATTGACGCCAATGGTAATGCAGTGACAACAGTTAACTTGAGTGTTCTTGCTTACGATTACTCAAAAAATGATGATTCTAAAATTGCGGTTGCGGTTATCATCCCTCACTTAACAAGTGATGAGAATCACCCTAACCAACTAATTGCGCGTGACATTATTAACTTGTACATGTCAACATACGCTAATAAATAAAAAAGAAGTTCGAGTCGGCGAAGGTCGGCTCGTGACTTTATCAGAAGAAAGGAGAAAAAATGCTTTATCCAACACCGATTGCAAAGCTAATTGATAGTTTTACAAAGTTACCAGGAATAGGGATTAAAACGGCGACACGTTTGGCCTTTTACACGATTGGTATGTCTGATGAAGACGTGAATGAATTTGCTAAAAACTTGTTGGCTGCAAAACGAGAATTAACTTATTGTTCAGTGTGCGGGAATTTGACTGATGAAGATCCTTGCCAAATTTGTAATGATCAGACACGTGATCGTTCAGTGCTTTTGGTGGTTGAGGATTCAAAAGATGTCTCAGCTATGGAAAAAATCCAAGAATATCACGGACTTTATCATGTCTTACACGGACTTATTTCACCGATGAATGGTGTCGGTCCTGATGATATTAATTTGAAGTCATTGATTACACGTTTAATGGATAGTGAGGTTAGTGAGGTTATTATTGCAACCAACGCCACCGCAGATGGTGAAGCAACATCTATGTATATCTCACGTGTCCTAAAACCTGCAGGAATCAAAGTAACACGCTTGGCGCGTGGATTAGCGGTAGGTTCAGATATCGAATATGCCGATGAAGTTACCCTACTTCGTGCTATTGAAAACCGAACAGAATTGTAGAATACGAGAAAAGCAGCGGAAGGCTGCTTTTAGATTATTGATTAGAATAAAAGGACTATGGTTTTGAAAAGAAGTGCTAAATAAACAGAACAAAAAATACGATATTTTTTGTTCTGTTTATTTAGTTTAATATTTGCAATATTAATATTTCACTTAAATCGTTTAACATTATTTACTTCGGATGACTTTACATATCATTATGTTTATCAAGGGTATTTGCCAACTAGTCATCCTAAACGTATTCATGGTATATTATCAATTATAGAATCTCAAATTAATCATTGGAAAATGTGGAATGGAAGATTTGTTGCTCATACAATGGTCCAATTTATTTTACAATTCAAAAAAATCTATTTTGATATTATTAATACACTGATTTATTTAATTTTAATATGGCTCATTATTCTCATAGGGAAGACCAAAGAAGTAGGTAAAATTAGGCCAGCAGTTTACATATTATCATTTATATATTTTTGGTTTTATCTTCCAGAAATTGGAAAATCTGTTTTATGGATTTCAGGTTCATGTAATTATTTGTGGACAAGTGTTATTTATCTTACTTATTTTTTATGTATTATATCAATAACAAATAAAGAGGTTCCACTCTTTAAAGGCTTTGAAATAGTTCTATTAGGTTTTTTAGCTGGAGCAAGTAATGAAAATTCATCGCCAGCGACTTTATTAATGGCATTTATATATCTAGCAATTCATTACCCTTATAGGAGTAAAGGAACAAAGTATGGTATAGCAAGTTTATTTACCGGTGGTCTAGGCTTCTTGTTAATGTTAAAATCTCCGGGATCACAAAAACGAGGTGCAATGACATTAACAATTGATATTGTTAAAGATAATTTTAAAATGATTTTTGATAATTTAATTCATAATTATTGGTTTATCTACACTTTAATTATTTTATTCATTATCCTTTTAGTTGTTAAAAAGGTAAAACTTTCCAAAAATACGATTGCTTTATGGACTATTCTTTTTGTAGGACACTTTTCATCAGCATTTGCTCTTATAGCCTCTCCTGAAACTCCTAAACGAACATTGTTTGGTTCGGTATTATTTTTAGGAATAATTTTGTTCAGTTTAATTAATGTATTGTATCGGGAATTTAATCAAAAAGGATTGGCTGTTTTTGTAGCTCTTTTGAGTTTTCTATTTCTCCATAGCTATTGGATAATAAATGAAGATTTAACAAATTCATTTAAAGAGGTTTCAAATCAATATAGTAGACTCTACAATTCTCCTAAAAATAGTGATGTTAGAATACCACTATTAAGTACTCCCAAAACAGACTATAATGCTTATCTCCTAACATCTAATGTGAAAATTGATTCGAACGATTGGTTTAACCAATGGATGTCGGTTTATTTTGATAAGAAAAGTATTACTGGTTATTAATCTTTTTGCTTTTCATTGAATTTATCGGCTTTTCGTTATATAGTGGTGTTAAGTAATAAAAACCACCTCATTATCATCCTTATAATCTTTAAACTTTCCTTGTTATATTATCTTCCATCTTATGGCTGTAGGAGTTTGAAAGGCGGCTTCTTTTGTGGTATGATAATTAGGAAATTGTAATAGAAAAGGAATTGAACTTGAACTGAGATTTGGCTTATTTTGTGAGGCTTCTTGGTTCGATGAAAAATGTTATTAAGTGTATTAAAACTTGGTACCTTTTTTCTGTTCAGGTAATTAAAGTTTATGGCAAAAGAAACGCTTGTTTTACTTTATGGTGGACGTTCTGCGGAACGTGAAGTATCTGTTTTATCAGCTGAAAGCGTCATGCGTGCGATTAATTATGATAAATTCTTTGTGAAAACTTACTTCATCACAAAATCTGGTGATTTTATTAAAACACAAGAATTCTTTAGCAAACCTGCTGATGATGAAAAATTGATGACTAACGACACAGTTGTTGAAAGTCAAAAAATTAAACCAAGTGATATTTATGAACCTGGCGCAGTAGTATTCCCAGTTCTTCACGGACCAATGGGTGAAGACGGTTCTGTCCAAGGTTTCCTTGAAGTTCTTAAAATGCCTTATGTTGGAACTAACATTTTGTCATCAAGTGTTGCAATGGACAAAATTTCAACAAAACATGTCCTTGAATCTGCAGGAGTTCCACTTGTTCCTTACGTGACTTATGTTGAAGGTTCTGATCTTGATGCAGCCGTAGCAGAAGTAAATGACAAATTGACATACCCTGTCTTTGTTAAACCAGCTAACATGGGTTCTTCAGTAGGTATCTCAAAAGCTGAGGATGAAGCAGCACTTCGCTCAGCTATTGATTTTGCTCTTAAATATGATAGCCGTATTCTTATCGAAACTGGTGTTAACGCTCGAGAAATCGAAGTTGGAATTTTGGGAAATGCTGATGTGAAAACAACACTTCCTGGTGAAGTTGTTAAAGACGTTGCTTTCTACGATTACGATGCTAAATACATCGATAACAAAATTACCATGGATATTCCAGCTCATATTGATAGCGACATTATGGAAGAAATGCGTGGCTATGCAACAACAGCTTTTCGTGCTATCGGTGGCTGTGGTTTGTCACGTTGTGATTTCTTCTTGACAGAAGATGGTCATGTTTACCTTAATGAATTGAACACAATGCCTGGTTTCACACAATGGTCAATGTATCCACTTCTTTGGGAAAACATGGGACTTGCTTACTCAGATTTGATTGAAAAATTGGTTGAGCTGGCTAAAGAGATGTTTGAAAAACGCGAAAGCCATTTGATTTAAAAATGAAAAGCACCGTTAGGTGCTTTTTTGCTGCAAAAAAAATACCTCAGAGATGGGATAACTCTCTGAGGTTTTTGATTTATAAATTAGCAAGCTTGCGTAGTTCAGGGATGCGCTGCAACCTTGGAACAACAAACATGATGACGATAATACGAATTGGAATTTCAAAGATTTTTAACCAGCGACCTGCTAGATATTGTGCCCAAAATGGAACGTGAAAATAAATCTGAACAAGCAGTGGTGTGAAGATAAAAGTACTAATCAGCATGGTAACAAGTACTGCCAGAGTGACGTGAAGCCAATCTTTTTTATTTAACCATTTGAGCTCTTTTCCATAGAAGAAAAGTCCATAAAGAAATCCTTGAACAGCTTCCATCAAAGTCCACCAGATAATAAAGTTTCCTTGACCGCTTAAGAGATTATCAACGACATCAAGAATGGCAAAACTAATAAATCCCCAAATAGGACCAGCAACCATTCCGATAATGGCATTAACAATAAAAGTAAAGCTTACGACCAACTGTTCTGGAATGACTGGAATAGAAAACTTTCCAACAATGAATGCCAGTGCAATTAGCATAGCTAGGGTCACGAGTCGCTTTGATGTGAGTTTTGGTGTTTGAAAAATGTTTTTCATTTTTTGCTCCTTTTTACATTTGGAAACTGGAGCTGTTAAAAAATAACAGCGGATGCAACGATTCACCGCGCAAATTGCTTCGTTGTGTGACGACATCCCATTCACACACACTTGACGCGAATCATCTACTCTGTGTAAGGTTTTATCTCCTTACAGGTTTATTGTATCACAAAAAAGATTCTTTTGAATATGACTTGGAAAATAAATGAAAATAATTACGTAAAAAGATTTAAAATTCTGAAATTAAGTGTATAATGAAGCTGTAAAAATCAAAGGCTTTGCTGATAAAAAGCTTTTTAGTTAAGGAGAAAATGATGAAAAAACTAACTGATTTTTCAAAACAACTTAGTAAATGGTTTACCTTGGTTGTTATTATTTGGGCTTTCTTTAATTATCTCTTCCCTCAGACTAGTACCTGGGTTATCCCTAATACATCGTATTTGTTGGGAATTATTCTTTTTGGGATGGGGCTGACACTTCAGACTGAAGATTTTGTTCGTATTTCTAAACGTCCAATTCCTGTCATTCTAGGTACAGTGGCACATTATATTATTATGCCAAGTTTAGCTTGGCTTTTATGTCAACTTTTTCATTTAACAGGAGCAACAGCAGCTGGTGTCATTTTAGTTGGTTCTTGTCCTAGTGGAACCTCTTCTAGTGTAATGGCTTTTTTGTCAGGAGGAGATGTTGCTTTGGATGTTTCTATTGAAATTCTTTCAACACTTCTTGCGCCAATTATGCTTCCTTTATTGTTATCGATTTTAGCAGGGCAATTTATTGCTGTACCAGCAGTTAGTCTTTTTCTTTCAACTTTAAGAATTGTTGTTGTACCAATCATTTTAGGGGTGTTAGTTCATACACTTTTAGGTAAAAAAATCAATGCCATTATTCAGTTGATGCCTCTAATCTCACAAGTAGCGATTCTTTTGATTATTGGAGCTGTTGTTTCTGCTAACCATGCTAATATTTTTACAACAGCAACAGCTTTAGTTATTCCTGTTGTTATGTTACACAATCTTTGTGGTTATGGGCTTGGTTTTGTCTTTTCAAAACTTCTTCATTTGAAAGAGACTCAACAAAAGGCTATTACATTTGAGGTGGGAATGCAAGACTCAAGTTTAGGTGCAACTTTAGCAATGAAGTATTTTGTTCCGCAAGCAGCTATTCCTTCAACAATTTTTTCAATTTGGCATAATATTTCTGGATCGATTTTATCTTCATGGTGGAAGAATCATTCTAAGGTCCATAAGGAAAATGCTTGAGAGCACTTTATTTTGTGATATAATAAGAGGAGCCAAAAGGCTCTTTTTATAATGGAGATAATAAAAAATGAAACTTAATTTACATGAAATCGCCAAGGTGGTTGGCGCAAAGAACACTATTTCGGATTTTGATGACGTTCCTCTGAGACAAATTGAATTTGATAGTCGCAAGATTGAAAAAGGCGATTTGTTCTTACCTCTAAAGGGTGCGCGTGATGGACATGACTTTATTGAAACAGCTTTTGAAAATGGAGCAGTTGCAACTTTTTCAGAGCGCGAAGTAGAAGGGCATCCTTATATTTTAGTTGACGATTGTTTAGAAGCTTTCCAAGCTCTAGCAAGTTATTATCTTGAAAAACAACGCGTTGATGTGATTGCAGTAACAGGGTCAAATGGTAAAACAACAACCAAAGACATGATTGCTGCTGTACTTTCAACAGAATATAAAACATACAAAACACAAGGTAATTACAATAATGAAATTGGTTTACCTTATACAGCACTTCACATGCCAGATGATACAGAAAAAATTGTCCTTGAAATGGGACAAGATCACATGGGTGATATTCATCTCTTGTCAGAACTGGCTAAGCCACATATCGGTGTTGTGACTTTGATTGGTGAGGCTCACTTGGAATTCTTTGGCAGCCGTGAGAAAATTGCCAAAGGTAAACTTCAAATCGTTGATGGTATGGACTCAGATGGTATTTTGATTGCACCAGTTGACTCAATTGTTGATCCTTACTTACCAGAAAGTCAAATGGTGATTCGTTTCGGAGACGGTGCTGAGATTTTTGTCAAAGATTTGCAAGAAAGCAAAGATTCGCTTACTTTTACAACCAATGTGATTGACCGTCCAATTACACTTCCTGTTCCAGGAAAATACAATGCTACAAATGCCATGGTAGCAGCTTATGTTGGTAAGTTATTAGCGATTTCAGATGATGATATTGTTGAAGCCTTAGAAAACATCGAATTAACACGTAACCGCACAGAATGGAAAAAAGCGGCTAATGGTGCAGATATCCTGTCAGATGTCTACAATGCTAACCCAACAGCAATGCGTTTGATTTTAGAAACATTCTCTAAAATTCCTGCTAATGAAGGTGGTAAAAAAATCGCTGTGCTTGCTGATATGAAAGAATTAGGTGAGCAATCTGTCGAACTTCACAAGCGCATGATTATGAGTTTGTCACCTGAAACATTAGACACTCTTATTTTCTACGGTGAGGACATTGCTGAACTGGCGCAACTTGCTAGTCAAATGTTCCCACTAGGTAAAGTTTATTACTTTAAGAAAACAGCTGATGAAGATCAATTTGATGACATGCTAAAAACAGTTCAAACTGTTTTACAACCAGCTGACCAAATCTTACTGAAGGGAAGTAATTCAATGCATCTCGCTAAAGTTGTAGAAGCATTGGAAAACTAGTGAGGTGGAGATGGTAGAGAAAAGTGTTAAGGAGGGAAATAAAGACTCGGTTGTTATCTACCGAGTCTTTATTTCCTTGAATGTTGTATTTTATTTTTAGCGTGGTTTTAAAACGTTACCCGTTTCCACAACAGGTCTTCCTGTTTATGTCTAGCCTGTCAATTATTGGTGGATTTGCTATTTATTTATGGAACTTCCGTCGAACAGGCTTTTCAATTGCAAAATTTTAGCTGGAATTTTTGCTCTCGCATTTATGATTCTTTTGCCCCCATCAGGCTATCTTGATACAGCAATAGATGATTTAAGCATGATTGTCTTCTTTTTATTGTCGGTAAGTGTTGATAAAGATGATGATAATTTAATCACTGCACTCTTTTATTTCAAGCTAGTCGTGGCTATTATGGTTTTATTAGCTTACAATGGACATCTTATTTATGATGTCTCTGGAATAAGACCGCATACAGAAATTGTAAGGCACTCTTATGGTATGGCTTTATGCATCCAAACTCACTTGGACTGTTTTTCATTACTTTAATTTATGATTTTTCACTGCTTAGAAAGCCTTATCGCTTTGATGGTGGAATAATCATGTTGTTAACAGCTTTGCTTGTCTTTTCAGTGACGGATTCAAGAACATCATTTTTCATTGCACTTGGTATTATCTTGTGTTATTTCTTGAAACCAATTTTATTGAAAATTAAAGTTTCAGGATATGTTATCATACCATTTGTTATAGGAATGTTTGCGCTTGGCCTTGCTTTACCGAGATATTTTACACCAGATAATCCTATCTTTGTAACATTGAATCATCTATTTACTGGAAGAACTGGCATCGGTCATGCGTATCTGGAGCAATTTGGTCTCAATTGGATGCCAAGAAATATTCCAACATTTACAGAGATTAACGGTGTTCCAATGTATGATGATAGTTTCTATGTTGATGCGCTTTTGCGTCAGGGGATTATTCTTTTCTGTATGTACCCAATCTTTTTATTGGTTCAATTAAAAGGTAAAAAGTTCACGCTTTTCCATACCTTGCTTTTCTTGTTGACATTCTTTATTGGTACTATGGAACATTATGGAGCAAGTGTTGAAATCTGCACTATCTTATTGCTGAATTATTTTGCGGTTTCTGGTGATAAGCTAGATGAGAAATATTGAAATAGCGTTTAATTTTCGTTATAATAATAGAGTTATGGGAGTCCATGGCTCTATTTTTGTATTGCAGTGAAAAAGGAGTGGACCAATGTAGCCACTATAATCGTTAATGAGTGATACGTTTTTAAAGAGATAATTAAGATTAATAAGGAAATAAAATGACAATTCAAGATGACATTAAAAAACGTCGTACATTTGCCATCATCAGTCACCCGGATGCTGGTAAAACGACAATTACAGAGCAATTACTTTATTTTGGTGGAGAAATCCGTGAAGCAGGTACCGTAAAAGGTAAAAAAACAGGTAACTTTGCTAAATCTGACTGGATGGATATCGAAAAACAACGTGGTATCTCTGTCACATCTTCAGTGATGCAATTTGACTACGCTGGTAAACGTGTGAATATCCTTGATACGCCAGGGCACGAGGACTTCTCTGAAGATACTTACCGTACCCTTATGGCCGTTGACGCTGCAGTCATGGTTGTCGATTCAGCCAAAGGTATCGAAGCACAAACTAAAAAACTATTTGAAGTTGTAAAACACCGTAACATTCCAGTTTTCACTTTTATTAACAAACTTGACCGTGATGGTCGTGAACCACTTGATCTTTTGGAAGAATTGGAAGAAGTGCTTGGTATTGCAAGTTATCCAATGAACTGGCCAATCGGTATGGGTAAATCATTTGAAGGGCTTTACGACTTGTACAACAAACGTTTGGAACTTTACAAAGGTGATGAACGTTTTGCGGACTTGGAAGAAGGGGATAAACTCTTTGCTAACAACCCATTTTACCAACAAGTTTTGGAAGATGTTGAATTGCTTGAAGAAGCAGGAAATGAATTCTCAGAGGAAGCTATCTTATCTGGTGATTTGACACCAGTATTCTTCGGTTCTGCCCTTACAAACTTTGGTGTGCAAACTTTCCTAGATACTTTCTTGAAATTTGCACCAGAACCACATGGTCACAAAACAACTGAAGGTAATGAAATCGACCCTTACGATAAAGATTTCTCAGGATTTGTCTTCAAAATCCAAGCCAATATGGACCCACGTCACCGTGACCGTATTGCCTTTGTTCGTATCGTATCAGGTGAATTTGAACGTGGCATGAGCGTTAACTTAGCACGTACGAAAAAATCAGTGAAATTATCAAACGTGACTCAATTTATGGCTGAATCACGTGAAAATGTTGAAAATGCCGTTGCTGGTGATATTATCGGGGTTTACGATACAGGAACTTACCAAGTTGGTGATACTTTGACTGTCGGTAAAAATAAATTCGAATTTGAACCACTACCAACCTTCACGCCAGAATTGTTCATGAAAGTTGCTGCTAAAAACGTCATGAAACAAAAATCATTCCACAAGGGGATTGAACAATTGGTACAAGAAGGGGCTATCCAATTGTACAAGAACTACCAAACAGGCGAATACATGCTTGGTGCTGTTGGTCAATTGCAGTTTGAAGTCTTCAAACACCGTATGGAAAATGAATACAACGCTGAAGTTGTTATGACGCCAATGGGTAAAAAGACTGTTCGTTGGATTAAGCCAGAAGATCTTGACGAACGCATGTCTTCAAGCCGAAATATCTTAGCTAAAGACCGTTTCGATCAACCTGTTTTCCTTTTCGAAAACGACTTTGCACTTCGTTGGTTTGCGGATAAATACCCAGATGTTGACTTAGAAGAAAAAATGTAATGGTAAAAGGTCTGAGCACTGCTCAGGTTTTTTTTGCTTATTAGCATAAAAAAACAGCCCTGACGAATCAGAGCTGTTTTTTTTTGAGATTATGAAAAGAAAAGTTTTAGGATGTTTATATTTTAGTTTCTTTACATTAAAGAAAACTTAAAAATCATCCAAAAAAGCATCAATTACTTTTTTATAGAATATTTAAATAATTGACACTATGAAAACGTGTTAATCATAATAAATGAAACTGTTTCCTATCTTTTTGACCTAGAATGTGTTACACTAGTTAAGTTGTTAAACAACGAAACTAAAGTTTAATAAGGCAGCTTCGCACTGCCTTTTAGAAAAGAGAAAAATTTGAAATTTACAGAACTTAACTTATCGGAAGCAATCCTTGCTGCTGTTGAAAAAGCAGGCTTTGTTGAGCCTTCTCCAATCCAAGAATTGACAATTCCTTTGGCATTGGAAGGTAAGGATGTTATCGGACAAGCGCAAACTGGTACAGGGAAAACAGCTGCCTTTGGTTTACCAACCTTGGATAAAATTGATACAAGTCGTAATCTTGTCCAAGCCTTGGTTATTGCTCCAACACGTGAATTAGCAGTTCAAGGTCAAGAAGAATTGTTCCGTTTTGGTCGTGAAAAAGGTGTTAAAGTCCGTTCAGTTTACGGCGGTTCAAGCATTGAAAAACAAATCAAAGCTCTTCGTTCAGGTGCTCATATTGTTGTTGGGACACCAGGTCGTTTGCTTGATTTGATTAAACGTAAAGCTTTAAAACTTGAACACGTAGAAACCTTGATTCTTGATGAAGCAGATGAAATGCTTAACATGGGATTCTTGGAAGATATTGAAGCAATCATCAGCCGTGTGCCAGAAAGCCGTCAAACTCTTCTCTTCTCAGCAACAATGCCAGAGCCAATCAAACGTATTGGTGTAAACTTTATGAAAAATCCTGAGCATGTTAAGATTGCTGCTAAGGAATTGACAACTGAATTGATTGACCAATACTATCTTCGTGTCAAAGAAAATGAAAAATTTGACACAATGACTCGTCTTATGGACGTTGATCAACCCGAATTGTCAATTGTTTTCGGTCGTACTAAACGTCGTGTTGATGAGTTGACACGTGGTTTGAAATTGCGTGGTTTCCGTGCAGAAGGTATCCATGGTGACCTTGACCAAGGAAAACGTCTTCGTGTTCTTCGTGATTTTAAAAATGATAACCTTGATATCCTTGTTGCAACTGACGTTGCGGCACGTGGACTTGATATTTCAGGTGTTACACATGTCTATAACTACGATATTCCACAAGATCCAGAGAGCTATGTTCACCGTATCGGTCGTACTGGTCGTGCTGGAAAATCAGGTCAGTCTATCACTTTCGTTTCTCCAAACGAAATGGGATACCTTGCAATCATTGAAAACTTGACTAAGAAGCGCATGAAAGGTCTTAAACCTGCAACAGCAGAAGAAGCCTTCCAAGCTAAGAAAAAAGTTGCCCTCAAGAAAATTGAACGTGATTTTGCTGATGAAACAATTCGTGCAAACATTGAAAAGTTCAAAGGCGATGCTGTTAAATTAGCTCAAGAATTCACACCAGAAGAATTAGCACTTTACATCTTGACTTTGACTGTTCAAGATCCAGATACTCTTCCAAAAGTTGAAATTGCGCGTGAAAAACCATTACCATTTAAACCATCAGGTTCAGGCTTTGGTGGTAAAGGCGGACGTGGTCGTAACGATCGTAACCGTGGCGGACGTGATAATGACCGTCGTCGTGGTGGCTATCGTGGAGATCGCAACCGTGATCGTGACGATCGTGATGGCGGACGTCGTGACTTTAAACGTAAGTCTAACAAAAAACGTAAAGACTTCGAAAATAAAGATAATAAACGTCCACACCGCACATCAAGTGAAAAGAAAAACGGCTTTGTTATCCGTAACAAAGGGGAAAGATAATAGTAAAACGCACTCTGCTTGAGCAGGGTGCGTTTTTGGTTAAGCTTTGTGTTCGTTAATATAATCGAGTTTTTGTTGTCGTGTTTTTTGTTTAAAATAGCTTTCTGCGGACATGGCGGCTTCTTTGCTGTCAAAGCTTTCTTGGTAAATGAGTTTGACAGGTAAGCGGCTTTTTGTGTATTTAGCGCCTTTACCTGCATTATGCGTTTTGATGCGGCGTTCTACATCAGTAGTGTAGCCAGTGTAGAGCGTACCGTCTGCGCACTCAACTACGTACATATAAGCTCTTTTAGTCTTTCTTTCCGTTTTTTCCATAATAGATTTCAAAAATATCGTCGGTATACTCGCCATTTTCTTTGTGAACAAAGAGTGGTGGGAGAATTTTTAGACCGTCAGTAGAGCCGTCTTTAATCGCTTCAATCAAAAGCATATTAGTATCTTTGCCCATTTTTGGGTAAACGAATTGGATGCGTTTTGGTGCTAGATTGTAGTGTCTCATGGTATCGATGATGTCTAGAAAACGATCAGGCCTGTGCACCATAGCAAGTCTTCCATTTGATTTTAGAGCGTGTCTGGCTACTTCACAAATTTCTTCTAAATTGGTAGCAATTTCATGTCTAGCAAGAAGGTAGTGTTCAGAAAGATTTTTCTTTGACGTTTCTGAAACCTTGAAATAGGGTGGGTTACACAGAATCAAATCAACACCAGAACGTGGCACGTGATTGAGCAGATTTTTCAAATCGTCATTAATCATCTGAACTTGGTTTTCTAATTGATTTAGCTGGATTGAACGCTCTGCCATATTTGCCAAACGCTCTTGCAATTCTACCTCGATAATTGGTGCTTTGGTGCGCGTGCTAGCAAAAAGTCCTATGGCGCCATTTCCAGAACAAAGGTCAACAATCAAGCCACGTGAAGGGATTTTTGGAAAACGTGACAGTAAGACACTATCGATAGAATAGCTGAACACATCTTTATTTTGAATAATTTTGACATCTGTCGAAAAGAGCTGGTCAATACGTTCGCCAGCTTTTAAAATTGATTTAACCATGACACCTATTATAGCAAATTTTAGCTTTTCTCACTAGTTAGGTAATGATTTTTCGGCTCAAGCATGGTACAATGTTAAAGAATGATTGAAGAAAAAGGAGTAAATCTGTGTTTTATACTTATTTACGAGGATTAGTGGTTTTCCTACTTTGGATTATCAATGGAAATGCTCACTATCATAATGAGGACAAAATTTTAAGTAAGGATGAGAACTATATCTTGGTTGCTCCGCACCGTACTTGGTGGGATCCAGTTTATATGGCATTTGCTGCTCGTCCGAAAGAATTTATTTTCATGGCGAAGAAAGAATTGTTTACGAATCGTATCTTTGGTTGGTGGATTCGTATGTGTGGTGCCTTTCCAATTGACCGTGAAAATCCAGGGCAAAAAACTCTTAAATACCCTATTAACATGTTGAAGAAAAGCAATCGTTCACTTGTGATGTTCCCAAGTGGTAGCCGTCATTCAACCGATGTTAAAGGTGGGGTTGCTGTTATTGCTAAAATGGCGAAGGTTAAGATTATGCCAGTCGTTTATGCAGGACCAATGGAATTAAAAGGGCTTTTGACTGGAGAACGTGTGGATATGAACTTTGGTAATCCAATTGACATTTCTGACATCAAACGCATGAATGACGAGGGGATTGAAGAAGTGGCAAATCGTATTCAAACAGAATTTGACCGTTTGGATGCTGAAAATGCGACTTATCATACCAACAAGAAACCAAATCCATTAACTTACATTTACCGTATTCCTCTTGGACTTGTGGCGATTATCGTTGTTCTGTTGACATTGCTCTTTAGCTACATTGCAAGCTTTGTTTGGGACCCAGATAAGCACCGTAAAATGAAATAAATAAAAAAAGCTCGGATCTTCCGAGTTTTTTTTCGAATAATTAAGTAAGGGCTCCCCAGGAGCCTTTTTTTTAATGCTTAAAAGGTGAGGTAATAGGATGATTGAAGAGATGAAAGAAAGACTTTTGGAACATAAGACGGTAGCAGCGGTTTTAGGAACAGTGCTTGTTATGCTTGTGGCATTCTTTGCTTGGTCTAGTATGACTAGACCGAAAACACAGCTACAGAGTGATTTACCTGCACTTTCTAGTAGTATCCAAGCAAGTTCAAATTTTGAACCAAAAAAGACAAAGACTATGACGTCTCATTCTCAAGATGACTCTGGCAAGATTTTTATCGATATCAAGGGTGCGGTTAAAAATGAAGGTGTTTATGAATTATCATCAGGCAGCCGTGTTATGGATTTGGTCAAAAAAGCTGGCGGATTTACAGATGATGCTGATAAGAAGTCAGTCAATTTAGCTGAAAAATTAGCTGACGAAGCGGTTGTCTATGTGGCAAAAATTGGTGAAGAAGTCACACCAGCAAGCACACCTTCTCAGGCTAAAGCAACGACAGCTAGCGGGGTACAAGGTGATGATTCAGCGCAAATCAATCTTAACACCGCAACTACGGAAGAACTCCAAACCATTTCTGGCATTGGGGCTAAACGTGCGCAAGATATCATTGATTATCGTGATGCTAATGGTGGTTTCTCATCCGTTGATGATTTGAAAAATATTTCTGGCATTGGTGAGAAGACTTTGGAAAAATTAAAATCTGAGGTGACTGTTGATTAAGTATCTTCCCATTAAGCCAATTCAATTGGCTTTTTTGCTCACTTTACTTTATTATTTTTGTTTTGAAAAAGTGGTGTTATGTCTGATTTTACTCCTGTTAGCCTTGCTGTTTTTATGGCAACAGTATGGTTGGAAGGCTTGGTGTCAGGTTTCACTGTGCTTGGCTTTCTTTGCGATATTTTTCCTGACTAAGGCTAATCAGACAGAACAGGTTTATCAAGCGGCGCCAGCTCATTTAACAAAAATCCAGATGATTCCTGATACGATTTCGGTTAATGGTGATTTATTATCCTTTCGAGGTAAGGAAGCTGGGCAGATTTACCAAGTTTTTTATACCTTGAAGTCAGAAAAAAAGCAGGAATTTTTTAAAAATCTTAATCAAACAATGTTTTTATCAGGGCAGGTGGATTTAGAAGAGGCAACGCCACAGCGGAATTTTGGTGGTTTTGATTACCGCACTTACCTTAAACATGAAGGCATTTATCGGATTGCTAATCTTTCTTCGATTACTGAAATGAGACAGCAGAGCTCTTTAAGTTTTTTTGAACGACTACATGAACTTAGAAGACAGGCGATTGTCAGTATTCAAAGGAATTTTCCTGCTCCCATCCAACATTACATGACTGGCCTTTTGTTTGGATATTTGGATAAGTCTTTTGATGAGATGAGTGATGTATACACGAGTTTAGGGATTATTCATCTTTTTGCTCTGTCTGGTATGCAGGTAGGCTTTTTTGTGGCACTTTTTCGTTTTATTATTTTACGTCTTGGGTTACGGCGAGATTATGTGGATATACTGCAAATCCCGTTTTCACTTGTATATGCTGGCTTGACAGGCTTTTCGGTATCAGTTGTTCGGAGCCTTGTTCAGTCTGCTTTTGCAAATCTTGGCATAAAAAAATTAGATAATCTTGCCTATACTTTAATGACCCTTTTTATTTTGATGCCAAATTTTCTACTGACGACGGGAGGCATTCTTTCGTTTACTTACGCTTTTATCCTGAGTTTTATTGATTTCGATGAGCTTAGTCATTATCGAAAAATCCTTACAGAATGTTTGGCGATTTCGCTGGGAAGTTTACCGGTTTTGCTATATTTCTTCTCAGTATTTCAACCCTTGTCGCTGCTTTTAACAGCTATTTTTTCACTGGCTTTTGATACGCTTATCTTACCTGTTTTGACCTTTGTTTTTCTTTTATCACCTCTGGTTAAAATTACCGCGTTAAATCCATTTTTTGTTTTTCTAGAAACTATCATCAAATTTAGCAAGTCGCTGGTTGGTACCCCACTCGTTTTTGGCAGACCAAGTCTAGGAATTTTGTTGTTATTACTTTTGACAATAGGGCTTCTCTATGACTGTTATCAACGTAAAAAAGTGGCCATTTTCCTTCTTAGCTTAATAGCTCTGCTATTTTTCCAAATCAAGCATCCGCTGGAAAACGAAGTGACGGTGGTTGACATTGGGCAGGGAGATAGTATTTTTGTGCGTGATGTTAAAGGGCATACGCTGTTAATTGATGTCGGAGGAAAAGTGAGTTTTAGTGAGAAAAAATCGTGGCAAAAGCGCTTAGCTGATAGCAATGCTGAGCGGACACTGATTCCTTATCTGAAAAGTCGAGGAATTGGTAAAATTGACCAGTTGGTTTTGACGCACACGGATACTGACCATATGGGTGATATGCTGGAAGTTGCAAAAGAGCTGAAAATTGGTCAAGTCCTGGTGAGTCCAGGAAGTCTCACAAAGCCAGATTTTGTGGTTAAACTTCGACAAATGAAGACGCCAGTTCGCGCAGTTTTTGCAGGAGATAACTTGCCAATTATGGGAAGTCACTTGCAGGTGCTCTATCCAATTGAAGTTGGTGATGGTTCTAATAATGATTCGGTGGTGTTATATGGCAAGCTTTTAGGTAAAAATTTTTTGTTTACAGGAGATTTGGAAGAAGAGGGCGAGCAACAGATGATAGCAACTTATCCCAATCTGCCAGTTGATGTTTTAAAAGCAGGACACCATGGTTCAAAAGGTTCATCAAGCCCAGAATTTCTAGAGCATATTTCACCGCAAGTTGTTCTGATTTCCGCAGGACAAAATAACCGCTACAAGCATCCTCATCAAGAAACGCTTGAACGCTTTCAAGCACAAAACATGACTATTTACCGTACTGATGAACAAGGTGCTATCCGCTTTAGAGGGCTGAAAACTTGGCACATTGAAACAGTGAGGTAAAAGAGTGAAAATTATCCAAAGAAATACATATTAATTTCTTACCAGTTTTAATTGAAGTATTAGAGTTAAAATTGAAAGCATACTAAAAACAGTAGTCGATTGACTACTGTTTTGCTTTGCAATTAAATCGGTATAAGTATATACTATGTTCTATACAAAGGAGATTTAGTGATGACAGGAGTTGAGCGAGAAGTTGATTTTGTTAAAGAAATCGAGAAATTAAAAACTGTGACGCGTTTTAATAGGACATTGAATGGGCGATTTGAAAATAGTGCGGAACATTCTTGGCAGGTTGCATTAGTAGCAAACTTTTTTCAAGATTATTTTCCCGAAAAATTGGACATAGGAAAAGTGACTTTAATGCTTTTACTCCATGATTTGGGAGAAATTTACGCAGGTGATACTTGGGTGTATGATACCACAGGCAAAGCCGTATCTCATGATAAGGAATACTTATCGTTACAGAAAAGTTTAGCAGTCTTACCAATCATTCAAGGCGAGAAATTTACAGAATTGTGGCTTGAATTTGAAAAAGGAAATAGTCCAGAATCAAGATATGCTAGAATTATTGATGCTTTGGTACCGCTGATTAATCATTTGGTTGTTTCAGAAGAAGGTTATAATCCCGATAAATTAACGGCTGATAGAGTTTTGGCTAAGAAAGCTTTCATTAAAGAAGATTCAGAAATTTTGTGGTAATTAGCAAAGGAATTAATTGAAAGAAGTGTTGAAAAAGGACTATATGACTGAAGGTGAAGAGTTTGAGTAACGCCAAAAATGAATTGGAATTGAAATATCAGCTATCTGAAGAAGTTTTGAGTATTTATAAAGAGAAAAAGGCGTGCTTTGTCTCTGTGGGTGAATGTCTTGAAACAGATATTACGGTTGATCTACCTAATTTTGAAAGGAAATCTAAAGGAATAGTCATTCGCTATCGCATAATAAGTGTTGGGAGATACTTGTTGACGATTAAACTCAAACGTCAAAATAATCATTGCAAAGAATATGTAGAATTAGAGTATTCTAGTGATTCTGATGATAGTCTTGCTTTTTCTGATATTCAATGTTTATTACAAAAGGAATTGGATGTAGTACTTCCTCGGATTATTTTAGAAGGAAAAAATGTGTCTGAAAATTGTATTTATTTGATAAATCAATTGTACGATTTGGGGTTCACACGTTGTCGCATGTTTTCTTAGAAGAAACGTCATGAGTACAAAAAAGAAAATACGGCTGTTTGTTTTGATCTTTTTCCTAGTCATGTTGGGGCTTTTATTGAGCTAGAAGCTTTTAGTGAGGAGAAACTTATAGCTTTAAAGGAATTAATGGCTTTACCTGAACATTGTCGCATTAGCAAGAACTACGGTAAGATTATTCAAGATAGCTTGAAAAAGCAGGGATTGGATAGCGATAGAAGTAGAATTTGTCTTTTTGATGAAACATTAAGGCAGTTTGCTTATAAAAAATTCCATCGTTAACTTTCGCATGAACCATGAGTTTTTCTCATGGTTTTTTGTTATAATATCTTTATGATTGCAATCGAAGAAATTGATAAATTACGAAAAGAAAATCTTAGCTTGATTATGGTGGTGACGGGTGAGGATTTGGGACAATTTTCTCAGCTAAAAGAGCGTATGATGGAGCGCGTGGGATATGATAAGGATGATTTGACTTATTCTTATTTTGATATGACTGAGGTTAATTACCAAGATGCTGAGATGGATCTTGAAAGCTTACCGTTTTTTGCAGATCAAAAAGTGGTTATTTTTGATAATCTGCTTGACATCACGACGGCTAAAAAATCTTATTTGGATGATAAGGAACTCAAGCGTTTTGAGGCATATTTGGAAAATCCCTTGGATACGACGCGCTTGATTATTTTTGCACCAGGTAAATTAGATGGTAAACGTCGTTTGGTCAAAATTTTAAAACGTGATGCACAGATTTTTGAAGCAAGTGAATTAAAAGAAGCAGAGCTAAAAACGTATTTCCAAAAATTAGCTCACAAAGAGAACTTAGTTTTTGATTCTGGTGTTTTTGAGGCTTTGCTTTTAAAATCCAATTATGATTTTAGTGAGATTTTGAAAAACATTGCTTTTTTGAAATCTTATAAAAAAGATGGTCATATCACGGAAGATGATATTAATCAAGCCATTCCTAAAACGCTTCAGGACAATATTTTCGATTTGACGCAGTTTGTTTTGAATGGTAAAATCGATGAGGCGCACGAGCTGATTCGTGATTTGCGTTTGCAGGGTGAAGATGAGATTAAGTTGATTGCGATTATGTTAGGACAGCTCCGTATGTTTTTGCAAGTCAGCATCTTAGCCAGCCAAGGTAAAAATGAACAGCAGATGGTAGCAACATTGTCAGAATATCTTGGACGACGTGTTAATCCTTATCAAGTCAAATTTGCTGTGCGTGATTCACGTACATTATCAATGACTTTCTTGAAGAAAGCCTTAGCTGTTTTAATCGAGACAGATTATGCTATTAAAACTGGGACTTATGATAAGGATTATTTGTTTGATGTGGCTATTTTAAAAATTGCTCATGAGCATCATTAAGCGGACTTAAAAAAAGCGGTCAAATAATTTGCTAGCTAGATTAAATTCTTATATAATGATGATAACAAATAACGAAAAGGAAGAAGGTAACTAGCATGGCTATTATTTTACCGGAACTACCATACGCATATGATGCACTTGAACCATACATCGATGCAGAAACAATGACATTGCATCATGACAAACATCACGCTACTTACGTAGCAAATGCAAATGCTGCTCTTGAAAAACACCCTGAACTTGGAGATGATTTAGAAGTTATCTTGGCAGAGCTTGACAAGATTCCAGCAGATATTCGTCAAGCGGTGATTAACAACGGTGGTGGTGCTCTTAACCACTCACTTTTCTGGGAATTGCTATCTCCTGAAAAACAAGAACCAACAGCAGATGTACTTGCGGCAATTGAAGAAGCATTTGGCTCATTTGAAGATTTCAAAACAGCTTTCACGCAAGCAGCGACAACTCGCTTTGGTTCAGGTTGGGCTTGGCTTGTCGTTAACAAAGATGGCAAACTTGAAGTAACCTCAACTGCTAACCAAGATACTCCACTTTCAGAAGGTAAGAAACCAATTCTTGCTCTTGATGTTTGGGAACATGCTTACTATCTCAAATATCGTAACGTTCGTCCAAATTACATCAAAGCATTCTTTGATATTATCAATTGGGCGAAAGTTGCTGAATTATACCAAGCAGCACTTGCTGATTAATTTTTATTATCATAGCACTCTCTAATCTAAGAGGATAGGCGGATGTCTATCCTCTTTTTATGTTTAAATATGATATAATATCAGGGAATAGGGAGGAATTTTGCATGTCAGGACATAATAAATGGAGCAAAATTAAAAATAAAAAAGGTGAAGCAGACGCTAAACGCGGTGCGATTTTTAATAAATTGTCACGTGAAATTTTTGTAGCTGCTAAAGCTGGTGGTGGTGATCCATCAATGAACGCCAGTCTTCGTATGGTTTTGGATAAAGCGCGTGCGGCTAATATGCCAAAAGATAATATCAATCGCGCCATTAAGAAAGCGACAGATGTTGGTGATACAACTAACTACGATGAAATTACTTATGAAGGTTATGGACCTGGTGGGGTAGCCATCCTAGTTCACACGCTAACTGACAACAAAAAGCGTACAGATGCTAACATGCATACCATTTTCACTCGTAATGGTGGTAATATGGGCTCAACAGGTTCTGTTGCCTACATGTTTGAACGTAAAGGTTACATTGTCATTGATCGTGAAAATTTGGACTTGGACGAAGACAGCATACTTGAGTTGATTTTGGATGCTGAGGCAGAAGATTTGAAAACATCAGATGATGCCTTTGAAATCTTAACTGAATCAAAAGAATTTCCAGCTGTTAAAGAAGCTTTGCAAGCACAAAATATTGAATTCGCGCAAGCTCAACTTAGCATGATTCCACAAAACTACATTAGCCTTGATGCAGAACAAGCAGACATTTTGGAAACATTGGTTGATAAACTCGAAGACGACGATGACGTTCAAGATGTTTACACCAACATGGCTGATTAATAATGAAAAAAGAAACTTCGAATTTTTTCGAAGTTCTTTTTAAGTAATTTTGTTATTTAACAAACATGGCATCGCCAAAGCTAAAGAAGCGGTAACGTTCATCGATGGCGTGTTGATAAGCTTCTAGGACGAATTCACGTCCGGCAAAAGCTGAAACCAACATCACAAGCGTTGATTTTGGCAAGTGGAAGTTTGTTGAAAAGGCATCAACCACTTTAAAGTCGTAACCTGGTTTGATGAAGATGTTTGTCCAACCACTGTCAGCTTTGATTTCGCCGTTGAATTTTGAACCGATGGTTTCAAGGGTACGAATTGATGTTGTTCCAACTGCAACAACACGTCCACCAGTAGCTTTTACGTCGCGAAGGGTTTGGGCAGCTTCTTCAGATAAGCGGTAGAATTCAGAGTGCATTTCGTGTTCTTCGACATTGTCAACAGAAACTGGACGGAATGTTCCAAGTCCAACGTGAAGTGTCACGTAGACAAGTTTCACGCCTTTGGCTTCGATTTTTTCAAGCAATTCTTTGGTGAAGTGAAGTCCAGCAGTTGGAGCGGCAGCAGAACCATTTTCTTTGGCATAGACTGTTTGGTAACGGTTTGGGTCATCCAATTTTTCGTGAATGTATGGTGGCAATGGCATTTCACCAAGGCTTTCCAAAACTTCAAGGAAGATACCATCGTAGTCGAATTCAACAATACGTCCACCGTTGTCCAATTCTTCTACAACTGTGGCAGTCAAGCGACCATCACCAAATGATACTTTTACTCCCACGTGCAAGCGTTTAGCTGGTTTTGCCAAAACTTCCCATTGGTCGCCTTCAGTATTTTTCAAAAGAAGTAATTCAACGTGACCGTGTGTGTCTGGTTTTTCACCGTAAAGACGAGCTGGGAGAACGCGTGTATTGTTCATGACAAGAGCGTCACCAGAATTTAGCTCATCAAGAATGTGGTCGAAGTGTGCATCAACCATCTCGTGTGTTTTGTGGTCAATGACTAAAAGTTTAGAACTATCTCGTTTTTCAAGAGGTGTTTGGGCAATTAACTCCTCTGGTAAATTAAAATCAAAATCGTCGGTATGCATAATCTAACATGTTTCCTTAATATTATATTCTCAACTAATCATTATAACACAATAAACATTTTCCGTCATTTGGTCTTGTTTTAATTGTAACAATTCTAAAGAGATGGTATAATAAAAACAATAAAGGAAATGCTTAAAAATTAATGGAAAGTGATGAAAAAAGATGAAAGAAAAAATTGGAGACTACGCAAAATCAATCGTCTATGGTGGCATGGACGGGATTGTGACGACATTTGCGGTTGTTGCAGGAGCAGTCGGCGGTAACTTAGGAATTACGCCGATTGTCATTCTTGGCTTTTCAAATCTTCTGGCTGATGGCTTTTCAATGGCGGTTGGAGATTATTTGAGTTCAACAACTGAAAAATCGGTAGTTAAAGGTAAGGCAGTTAAGAATGCTGGAGCAACTTTCCTTTCATTCATCTTTTTTGGCTTGATTCCTCTTTTGTCTTACCTTTTGATTAATGTTTTTAGTATTTTTAGAGTTCACACTTTCATGATGGCTTGTATTTTGGTGTCACTTGCCCTAAGCCTTTTAGGCTTTGTCAAAGCTTTGATAACCAAGAAAAGTAAACTCAAAGAAATTTTTAGAACCGTCTTGATTGGTTTAATCGCTGCGCTATTTGCTTACTATGTTGGAAATTTCCTAGGACAGATTGCAGGAACAAGATAGACATAAAGGTCTGAGATTAATTCTCAGGCTTTTTTTATTTCTCAAAATATTTTTCTTGACAATAATTGGTATATACCATATAATAATTTTAGATAAATAGTATATACCAAAAAACAAGAATGGGGAAGTGTCATGAAAGTAATTCGTGTTAATAATCAAATTGAAGGTGGTAAAACAGCATTTGCTTTGTTAAAAGGAGCTTTGGAAAATGGTGCTAAAACTTTAGGGCTTGCAACAGGTAGTACACCACTTAGTTTCTATAAAGAAATTGCAAATAGTAATCTTGATTTTTCAGAAATAACAAGCATTAACCTTGACGAATACGTTGGTTTGGCTGCAG
>NZ_DS572689.1 GCF_000154985.1 Streptococcus infantarius subsp. infantarius ATCC BAA-102 | reverse complement strand
TAGTTAAGTGACGATAGCCTAGGAGATACACCGGGTCCCATGCCGAACACAGAAGTTAAGCCCTAGCACGCCTGATGTAGTTGGGGGTTGCCCCCTGTTAGATACGGTAGTCGCTTAGCAAAAGGGAGTTTAGCTCAGCTGGGAGAGCATCTGCCTTACAAGCAGAGGGTCAGCGGTTCGATCCCGTTAACTCCCATTAACAATGGTATATAAACCAAAAGGTCCCGTAGTGTAGCGGTTATCACGTCGCCCTGTCACGGCGAAGATCGCGGGTTCGATTCCCGTCGGGACCGTTTGACTCGTTAGCTCAGTTGGTAGAGCATCTGACTTTTAATCAGAGGGTCACTGGTTCGAGCCCAGTACGGGTCATATTAATATGCGGGTTTGGCGGAATTGGCAGACGCACCAGATTTAGGATCTGGCGCTTAACGGCGTGGGGGTTCAAGTCCCTTAACCCGCATTAAAAAGTTGCCGGCTTAGCTCAGTTGGTAGAGCATCTGATTTGTAATCAGAGGGTCGCGTGTTCAAGTCATGTAGCCGGCATATAGGATACTCTTTATGCGAACGTAGTTCAGTGGTAGAACACCACCTTGCCAAGGTGGGGGTCGCGGGTTCGAACCCCGTCGTTCGCTTGTTAGAGGCCGGGGTGGCGGAACTGGCAGACGCACAGGACTTAAAATCCTGCGAAGGGTAACCTTCGTACCGGTTCGATTCCGGTCCTCGGCAGTATAAAATTTAATATTATGATGCACCCTTGGCTCAACTGGATAGAGTACCTGACTACGAATCAGGCGGTTGCAGGTTCGAATCCTGCAGGGTGCATAATTTCGGGAAGTAGCTCAGCTTGGTAGAGCACTTGGTTTGGGACCAAGGGGTCGCAGGTTCGAATCCTGTCTTCCCGATGTGAATTCTCGAAATTCACAAAGACCTTTGAAAACTGAACAATACAAACCAAACGTGCGGGTTACGGAAGTAACCTGTCAAAAACGATAAATCTGTCAGTGACAGAATGAGAACAAGATTAAATGAGAGTTTGATCCTGGCTCAGGACGAACGCTGGCGGCGTGCCTAATACATGCAAGTAGAACGCTGAAAACTTTAGCTTGCTAAAGTTTGAAGAGTTGCGAACGGGTGAGTAACGCGTAGGTAACCTGCCTACTAGCGGGGGATAACTATTGGAAACGATAGCTAATACCGCATAACAGCATTTAACCCATGTTAGATGCTTGAAAGGAGCAATTGCTTCACTAGTAGATGGACCTGCGTTGTATTAGCTAGTTGGTGAGGTAACGGCTCACCAAGGCGACGATACATAGCCGACCTGAGAGGGTGATCGGCCACACTGGGACTGAGACACGGCCCAGACTCCTACGGGAGGCAGCAGTAGGGAATCTTCGGCAATGGGGGCAACCCTGACCGAGCAACGCCGCGTGAGTGAAGAAGGTTTTCGGATCGTAAAGCTCTGTTGTAAGAGAAGAATGTGTGTGAGAGTGGAAAGTTCACACAGTGACGGTAACTTACCAGAAAGGGACGGCTAACTACGTGCCAGCAGCCGCGGTAATACGTAGGTCCCGAGCGTTGTCCGGATTTATTGGGCGTAAAGCGAGCGCAGGCGGTTTAATAAGTCTGAAGTTAAAGGCAGTGGCTTAACCATTGTTCGCTTTGGAAACTGTTAGACTTGAGTGCAGAAGGGGAGAGTGGAATTCCATGTGTAGCGGTGAAATGCGTAGATATATGGAGGAACACCGGTGGCGAAAGCGGCTCTCTGGTCTGTAACTGACGCTGAGGCTCGAAAGCGTGGGGAGCAAACAGGATTAGATACCCTGGTAGTCCACGCCGTAAACGATGAGTGCTAGGTGTTAGGCCCTTTCCGGGGCTTAGTGCCGCAGCTAACGCATTAAGCACTCCGCCTGGGGAGTACGACCGCAAGGTTGAAACTCAAAGGAATTGACGGGGGCCCGCACAAGCGGTGGAGCATGTGGTTTAATTCGAAGCAACGCGAAGAACCTTACCAGGTCTTGACATCCCGATGCTATTCCTAGAGATAGGAAGTTTCTTCGGAACATCGGTGACAGGTGGTGCATGGTTGTCGTCAGCTCGTGTCGTGAGATGTTGGGTTAAGTCCCGCAACGAGCGCAACCCCTATTGTTAGTTGCCATCATTAAGTTGGGCACTCTAGCGAGACTGCCGGTAATAAACCGGAGGAAGGTGGGGATGACGTCAAATCATCATGCCCCTTATGACCTGGGCTACACACGTGCTACAATGGTTGGTACAACGAGTCGCGAGTCGGTGACGGCAAGCAAATCTCTTAAAGCCAATCTCAGTTCGGATTGTAGGCTGCAACTCGCCTACATGAAGTCGGAATCGCTAGTAATCGCGGATCAGCACGCCGCGGTGAATACGTTCCCGGGCCTTGTACACACCGCCCGTCACACCACGAGAGTTTGTAACACCCGAAGTCGGTGAGGTAACCTTTTAGGAGCCAGCCGCCTAAGGTGGGATAGATGATTGGGGTGAAGTCGTAACAAGGTAGCCGTATCGGAAGGTGCGGCTGGATCACCTCCTTTCTAAGGATAAACGGAAGCACGTTTGGGTATTGTTTAGTTTTGAGAGGTCTTGTGGGGCCTTAGCTCAGCTGGGAGAGCGCCTGCTTTGCACGCAGGAGGTCAGCGGTTCGATCCCGCTAGGCTCCATTGAATCGAAAGATTCAAGTATTGTCCATTGAAAATTGAATATCTATATCAAATTCCATATGTAAGTAATTACATATAGATAGTAACAAGAAAATAAACCGAAACGCTGTGAATATTTAATGAGTTAGGTCGAAAGGCCAAAAATAAGGTTAAGTTAATAAGGGCGCACGGTGGATGCCTTGGCACTAGAAGCCGATGAAGGACGTGACTAACGACGAAATGCTTTGGGGAGCTGTAAGTGAGCAATGATCCAGAGATGTCCGAATGGGGGAACCCGGCATGTAATGCATGTCACTCATTACTGTTAAGGTAATGAAGAGGAAGACGCAGTGAACTGAAACATCTAAGTAGCTGCAGGAAGAGAAAGCAAACGCGATTGCCTTAGTAGCGGCGAGCGAAATGGCAAGAGGGCAAACCGATGTGTTTACACATCGGGGTTGTAGGACTGCGACGTGGGACGACAAGATTATAGAAGAATTACCTGGGAAGGTAAGCCAAAGAGAGTAACAGCCTCGTATTCGAAATAGTCTTTAACCCTAGCAGTATCCTGAGTACGGCGAGACACGAGAAATCTCGTCGGAATCTGGGAGGACCATCTCCTAACCCTAAATACTCTCTAGTGACCGATAGTGAACCAGTACCGTGAGGGAAAGGTGAAAAGCACCCCGGGAGGGGAGTGAAATAGAACCTGAAACCGTGTGCCTACAACAAGTTCGAGCCCGTTAATGGGTGAGAGCGTGCCTTTTGTAGAATGAACCGGCGAGTTACGATATGATGCGAGGTTAAGTTGAAGAGACGGAGCCGTAGGGAAACCGAGTCTTAATAGGGCGCATTAGTATCATGTCGTAGACCCGAAACCATGTGACCTACCCATGAGCAGGGTGAAGGTGAGGTAAAACTCACTGGAGGCCCGAACCAGGGCACGTTGAAAAGTGCTTGGATGACTTGTGGGTAGCGGAGAAATTCCAAACGAACTTGGAGATAGCTGGTTCTCTCCGAAATAGCTTTAGGGCTAGCGTCGATGTTAAGTCTCTTGGAGGTAGAGCACTGTTTGATTGAGGGGTCCATCCCGGATTACCAATATCAGATAAACTCCGAATGCCAATGAGATATAATCGGCAGTCAGACTGCGAGTGCTAAGATCCGTAGTCGAAAGGGAAACAGCCCAGACCACCAGCTAAGGTCCCAAAATATATGTTAAGTGGAAAAGGATGTGGGGTTGCACAGACAACTAGGATGTTAGCTTAGAAGCAGCTATTCATTCAAAGAGTGCGTAATAGCTCACTAGTCGAGTGACCCTGCGCCGAAAATGTACCGGGGCTAAAACATATTACCGAAGCTGTGGATACCTTTATAGGTATGGTAGGAGAGCGTTCTATGTGTGAAGAAGGTGTACCGTGAGGAGCGCTGGAACGCATAGAAGTGAGAATGCCGGTATGAGTAGCGAAAGACAGGTGAGAATCCTGTCCACCGTATGACTAAGGTTTCCAGGGGAAGGCTCGTCCTCCCTGGGTTAGTCGGGACCTAAGGAGAGACCGAAAGGTGTATCCGATGGACAACAGGTTGATATTCCTGTACTAGAGTATATAGTGATGGAGGGACGCAGTAGGCTAACTAAAGCGTGCGATTGGAAGTGCACGTCTAAGCAGTGAGGTGTGATATGAGTCAAATGCTTATATCTTTAACATTGAGCTGTGATGGGGAGCGAAGTTAAGTAGCGAAGTTAGTGATGTCACACTGCCAAGAAAAGCTTCTAGCGTTAATTATACTCTACCCGTACCGCAAACCGACACAGGTAGTCGAGGCGAGTAGCCTCAGGTGAGCGAGAGAACTCTCGTTAAGGAACTCGGCAAAATGGCCCCGTAACTTCGGGAGAAGGGGCGCTGGCTTTAAGTCAGCCGCAGTGAATAGGCCCAAGCAACTGTTTATCAAAAACACAGCTCTCTGCTAAATCGTAAGATGATGTATAGGGGGTGACGCCTGCCCGGTGCTGGAAGGTTAAGAGGAGCGCTTAGCATTAGCGAAGGTGTGAATTGAAGCCCCAGTAAACGGCGGCCGTAACTATAACGGTCCTAAGGTAGCGAAATTCCTTGTCGGGTAAGTTCCGACCCGCACGAAAGGCGTAATGATTTGGGCACTGTCTCAACGAGAGACTCGGTGAAATTTTAGTACCTGTGAAGATGCAGGTTACCCGCGACAGGACGGAAAGACCCCATGGAGCTTTACTGCAGTTTGATATTGAGTATCTGTACCACATGTACAGGATAGGTAGGAGCCTATGAAATCGGGACGCTAGTTTCGGTGGAGGCGTTGTTGGGATACTACCCTTGTGTTATGGCTACTCTAACCTAGATAGGTTATCCCTATCGGAGACAGTGTCTGACGGGCAGTTTGACTGGGGCGGTCGCCTCCTAAAAGGTAACGGAGGCGCCCAAAGGTTCCCTCAGAATGGTTGGAAATCATTCGCAGAGTGTAAAGGTATAAGGGAGCTTGACTGCGAGAGCTACAACTCGAGCAGGGACGAAAGTCGGGCTTAGTGATCCGGTGGTTCCGCATGGAAGGGCCATCGCTCAACGGATAAAAGCTACCCTGGGGATAACAGGCTTATCTCCCCCAAGAGTTCACATCGACGGGGAGGTTTGGCACCTCGATGTCGGCTCGTCGCATCCTGGGGCTGTAGTCGGTCCCAAGGGTTGGGCTGTTCGCCCATTAAAGCGGCACGCGAGCTGGGTTCAGAACGTCGTGAGACAGTTCGGTCCCTATCCGTCGCGGGCGTAGGAAATTTGAGAGGATCTGCTCCTAGTACGAGAGGACCAGAGTGGACTTACCGCTGGTGTACCAGTTGTCTTGCCAAAGGCATCGCTGGGTAGCTATGTAGGGAAGGGATAAACGCTGAAAGCATCTAAGTGTGAAGCCCACCTCAAGATGAGATTTCCCATGATTTTATATCAGTAAGAGCCCTGAGAGATGATCAGGTAGATAGGTTAGAAGTGTAAGTGTGGTGACACATGTAGCGGACTAATACTAATAGCTCGAGGACTTATCCAAAAAAGAAACGAGTCAATATTGACAGCGAGTCGGTTTCTTGTTAGAATATATAGGTATTCAATTTTGATTGGATAATCAATCATAGTTAAGTGACGATAGCCTAGGAGATACACCTGTTCCCATGCCGAACACAGAAGTTAAGCCCTAGCACGCCTGATGTAGTTGGGGGTTGCCCCCTGTTAGATATGGTAGTCGCTTAGCATTTATCCGCCATAGCTCAGTTGGTAGTAGCGCATGACTGTTAATCATGATGTCGTAGGTTCGAGTCCTACTGGCGGAGTTTAAAAGCGGTAGACGGAGAGCAACTCAGATGAGTTGCTTTTTTTGTGCATCAATTTGTAGATATAGTATTTTAAAAATTACTTTCCTGAAAGTATGATGTTTTTCATAGAAGGAGACTATTATGGTGTGTTCTTTTCAGAATATTTGTTATAATAGATGTAATATTTTAAAAGGAATGTTTAATGGTTATTATTGAAAAGGCACCTGCTAAGATTAATTTAGGCTTGGATATTGTTGGGAAAAGGCCTGATGGTTATCATGATTTATCAATGGTTATGGTTAGTGTTGATTTGAATGACTATATCACGGTATCTGAGATTTCTGGCTCAGATATTATTGTTGAGTCTAATAATCACAAGATACCTTTAAATGCTAAAAATGATGTTTTTAAGGCAGCTCAGCTCATTAAGAATAGATATGGCATCAAGTCTGGTGTTAAGATTGAACTGGAGAAAACAATCCCTATCTGTGCTGGTTTGGGTGGCGGGTCAACTGATGCTGCTGCCACTATCAGGGCTTTAAATAAGTTATGGCAACTTGAATTATCTAAAGAAGAAATGATTGAGATTGGCTTTCAAGTGGGGAGTGATGTCCCTTATTGTTTGGGAGCTGGTTGTGCCTGCATTTCTGGTAAGGGTGAGATTGTGGAGTGTTTAAATACTTCTTTATCTGCTTGGGTTGTTTTGGTTAAACCTGATTTTGGGGTTTCAACGCGCACGGTTTTTCCTGAGATTGATTGTGAGACGATTTCTCGTGTTGATATTGATTCTTTAAAGGAAGCTGTTTTAGCTAATGATTACGAACAGATTATTGCTCATATGGGAAATTCTTTAGAGGATATTACCATTAAGCGCAAGCCATTTATCCAAAAGATCAAGGATCGGATGATGAAGTGTGGGGCCGATGCTGCTTTGATGACAGGAAGTGGTCCAACGGTTTTTGGTTTGTGTCGTTCAGAGAAAAAGGCAGACCGTTTGGTTAATAGTATGCGAGGCTTCTGTAAGGAAGTTTACAAAGTTCGAATATTGTGATGAAAGGGAATCAGGTAATTGATTCTTCTTTTTCTTTTTGATATAATTAACTGGTTAATGAAGTGAGAGGAGTGTTGATAATGCAGCTAGAAAAACAAATTGATTGTCTAGTAAATGAAATTTTATTAAAAGCCGAAAATCAGCACGAGTTATTATTTGGTGCTTGTCAAAGCGGTGTCGAATTAACTAATACACAAGAGCATATTTTGATGCTCTTATCGCAAGAGCGATTGACTAATTCAGCCTTGGCAAAACGTTTGAATATTAGCCAAGCAGCGGTTACTAAGGCTATCAAGTGTTTGGTCAAAGAGGGAATGCTTGCGCCTGTGAAAAATAAAGATGACGCTCGTGTAACTTATTTTGAGTTGACTGAGTTTGCTAAACCTGTCGCTGATGAGCACAATCATCACCATCATGCGACATTGTCAGTTTATAAAAAAATGATTGATGATTTTTCAGATGAAGAACAGTCTATCATCTCAAGGTTCTTGACTGCTTTTTCAGATGAGCTAGAAGGGTGTAAATGAGATATATTACAGTAGAAGATTTATCTTTCCAATATGACAGTGAACCTGTCTTGGAAGGGATTAATTACCATTTAGATAGTGGTGAGTTTGTTACTTTAACTGGTGAAAATGGTGCAGCAAAATCAACTTTGGTTAAGGCGACGCTTGGTATTTTGACACCAAAGAGTGGTCAAGTGACAATCTCTAAAACAAATAAAGATGGCAAGAAACTTCGTATTGCCTATTTGCCACAGCAGATTGCTAGTTTTAATGCTGGTTTTCCGTCAACGGTTCATGAATTCGTCCGTTCTGGTCGATACCCTAGAAATGGTTGGTTTTGTCGTTTGACTAAGCATGACGAAGAACACGTTAAGGTTAGTCTAGAATCAGTTGGTATGTGGGAAAATCGTAATAAGCGCATTGGGAGCTTATCTGGAGGTCAAAAACAACGTATTGTGATTGCGCGTATTTTTGCTTCAGATCCTGATATTTTTATTTTAGATGAAGCAACAACTGGTATGGATGCTGGAACAACTGAAAGGTTTTACGAATTGATGCACCACAGTGCACATACACACGGAAAATCTGTTTTGATGATTACACATGATCCAGATAAGGTGAAACGTTATGCTGATCGTAATATTCACCTGGTGCGTAGTCAAAAGACACCTTGGCATTGCTTCGATCTTCATGCTTTAACAAAGAAAGGAGCTAAGGATGCTGACTGAGATTTTTTCATATGATTTTATGCAACGCGCCATTATGGCGGTAGTTGCGATTAGTATTTTCGCTCCGATTTTGGGGATTTTCTTAATTTTACGTCACCAAAGTTTGATGAGTGATACACTTAGCCATGTTTCTTTGGCTGGTGTTTCTCTTGGTATTTTACTTGGAAAATCAACAACTTGGTCAACGGTCATTGTGGTGACGATTGCAGCTGTTGTTTTAGAATATTTGCAGACGGTTTATAAGCACTATATTGAAATTTCTACGGCGATTCTGATGTCGCTTGGTTTAGCGGTTGCCTTGATTGTAACAAGTAAGTCAGAGAATGCTGGTAGTGTGAATTTGGAACAGTATTTATTCGGTTCGATTGTGACGATTAATATGGGTCAAGTCATTGCTTTGTTTGTGATTGCAGTTATTGTTTTGATTTTGACTTTATTATTTATCAGACCGATGTATGTTCTGACATTTGACGAGGAGACAGCTTTTGTTGATGGCTTGCCAGTTCGTTTGATGTCATTGTTGTTCAATATTGTGACTGGGATTGCGATTGCTTTGACGATTCCTGCAGCAGGAGCTTTGCTGGTGTCAACGATTATGGTTTTACCAGCAAGTATCGCAATGAGGCTTGGGAAAAACTTTAGATCAGTGATTTTTATTGGTGTTTTAGTTGGTTTTATTGGTATGGTGACTGGTATTATCACCTCATATTACTGGGAAACACCAGCAAGCGCAACGATTACGATTATCTTTGTGGTAATTTTCCTTTTGGTAAATTTATTTAATGTGGTAAGTCGTCGTAATAGCTAAAAAAGAGAGGAAGTTTCTCTTCTTTTTTGATGGCATAAAAAAATAGATGCTTAGAGCATCTGTTAATGATTTTAAATTAGTAAGTCAATACGAAGTATTTTTTCTTACCGCGGCGGATAACAGTAAGTTCGTTATCGATTTTATCGTCATCAGAAAGTGTGTAGTCCAAATCTTGAACACGTTCACCGTTGATGTAGATAGCACCATTTTGAACGTCTTCACGTGCTTGACGTTTTGATGGTGAGATTTTAGCAGCAACAAGCATTTCAACGATGTTGCGGTTATCATCGTCTGAAACAGCGTAGTTAGGAACGTTGTTTAGACCTTGTTTCAATTCTTTTGCTGAAAGGCTCTTGATGTTTCCAGCGAAAAGTTGTTCAGTGATTTTTATAGCTTCTTTGTAAGCTTCTTCACCGTGAACAAGTGTAACAACTTCACGTGCTAGGACTTTTTGTGCCAAACGTTCGTGACGTGCAGCGTTAAATTCTTTTTCGATTTCAGCGATTTCATCTAGTGAAAGGAATGTGAAGATTTTCAAGAAGCGAACAGCATCATCGTCCATAACGTTGAGCCAGAATTGATACATTTCGTATGGAGATGTTTTGTCAGCATCAAGCCAAACCGCATTTCCTTCAGATTTACCGAATTTTTTACCTGTAGCGTCAGTGATAAGTGGCACTGTCATAACGTGACCAGTTTTATCAGCTTTACGACGAATAAGTTCTGTACCAGCAGTCATATTACCCCATTGGTCAGAACCACCAATTTGCAAAGTAACGTTGTATTTGTCGTTTAATTCGTAGAAGTCGTAACCTTGCATGATTTGGTAGGCAAACTCAGTGTATGAGATACCTGTTTCAATACGTTTTTTAACTGATTCTTTACTCATCATTGCATTGACAGTAAAGTATTTACCGACATCACGTAGGAAGTCGATGAAGCTAATGTTACCAAACCAGTCATAGTTGTTAACCATAACGGCTTTGTTGTCGCCATTTTCGAAATCAAGGAAACGTGACAATTGATTTTGAATTTTAACAACCCATCCATCAACAGTTTCTTTTGTTTGAAGACTGCGTTCAGCGTCTTTAAATGATGGGTCACCGATAAGTCCTGTAGCTCCTCCAACAAGAGCATATGGTTTATGTCCTGCCATTTGAAGGCGACGTGATGTTAGAATGGCAACCAAGTGACCAAGGTGAAGACTATCAGCTGTAGGATCATAACCAGTATAATAGGATACTTGCCCTTCTGTTAATGCTTTGACAAGGGCTTCTTCATCAGTTGTTTGAAAAACTAAGCCACGTTCTTTGAGTTCTTCGAATATGTTCACGAGCTTTCTCCTTACTTAAAATTTTGAGGGTGATATTTGTGTCTTCTAGCTGGGCTAGATTTTCCCTCAATGATATTGTAGTTTACAGGCTATTATATCAAAAAGCGGTGCCTCTATGCAAGCTTTATCAAAGTTTGGTATAATATTATCGAGGTATTAGAATGAGTAAGAGAAATAAAAATAAGAAAAAAGCAGATCGTCAGAAGCTTGGCTTACTAGATTTTGGATCAGTCTTTTTGAGGACAGTTAAGTTATTAACCGACTTTTTTTATATTATTGTTATCTTGTTTGGCATGTTGGGAGTCGGTCTAGCTTCTGGTTATCTTGCTAGTCAGATAGATGCAGTTAAAATCCCTGATAAGGAGAGCTTGGTCAGTCAGGTGACATCTTTGACGCGCGTGTCACAGATGTCTTATTCTGATGGCAGTTCGATTGCTGCCATTGATACGGACTTGCTACGTACACCAGTTGCTAGCGAAGCTATTTCAGAAAATATCAAACATGCCATTGTAGCAACTGAGGATGAAAATTTTGAAGGGCATGATGGTGTGGTTCCTAAGGCGGTTTTCCGTGCGACTTTGGGATCTGTTCTTGGCCTAGGTGAAACTAGTGGTGGGTCAACGTTGACGCAACAGTTAATCAAGCAACAGGTACTAGGTGATGATCCAACCTTCAAACGTAAATCACGTGAGATTATCTATGCGTTGGCTTTGGAACGTTATTTGAATAAAGATGAGATTTTGACTGATTACCTGAATGTGTCACCTTTTGGACGTAACAATAAGGGTGAAAATATTGCTGGGATTGAAGAGGCTGCTCAAGGAATCTTTGGGGTGCCTGCAAGTGATTTGACGATTCCACAAGCTGCATTTTTAGCTGGTTTGCCACAAAGTCCGATTGTATATTCTCCATATACAGCAGCTGGTCAGCTAAAAGATGCTGAGAATATGGCTTATGGTCTTTCTCGTCAACAAGATGTTCTTTACAACATGTATCGCGCAGGCTATTTGACAAAAGATGAGTACAATGAGTATAAGTCATACGATGTTAGTCAAGACTTTATTCAACCAGCATCTGCAACAACAAGTTCTCACGATTTCCTTTACTATTCTGTCCTAGAAGAAGCACAAGATATCATGTATAATTACTTGATTGAGAAAAATGGTGTTTCTGAACAAGAATTAAAAAACGATACAACGAAAGAATCTTACCGTAAATTAGCTTCTGAAACTTTGCAACAAGGTGGCTACACGGTCAAGACAACAATTGATAAGAATGTCTACAATGCCATGCAAAACGCAGTAGCACAGTATGGTAGCACACTGGATCAAGGAAGTTCTCAACAAGTCGATGTTGGGAATGTCTTGATGGATAATTCTACTGGTGCGATTTTAGGATTTATCGGTGGCAGGGATTATTCAACCAACCAAAATAACCACGCTTTTGATACTGCGCGCTCACCAGGTTCAAGTATCAAACCGATTATCGCTTACGGTATTGCCATTGATCAAGGGCTTCTTGGCAGTGCAAGTATTCTTTCTAATTACCCAACGAATTTCTCAAGTGGTCAACCAATCATGCACGGTAACGACGTGGGAACTGGCATGATTAACCTTCAAGAAGCACTTAATATATCATGGAATATTCCAGCTTATTGGACTTATCAGATGTTGCTCAATCACAATGTTGATGTTGAGTCTTACATGAAGAAGATGAATTATAGCGTTGATAATTACGCGATTGAAAGTCTGCCTTTAGGTGGTGGTATTGAAACAACCGTTCTTCAACAGGTAAATGCTTATCAAATGATTTCAAACGGTGGTGTTTACATGAAAGGATACTTGGTTGATAGCATCACTGATAATAAAGGTAATGTCATTTACCAACACAAGGCAAATCCAGTTCGTGTCTTCTCAGAAGCAACAGCTAGTATTTTGAACCAGTTATTGAAAGATGTTGTTAAAGGTGGCGCAACTACTGAGTTCTACAAAGATTTACAAGCTTTGAATGGTCAAGCAGCGCAAGCAGATTGGTCAGGAAAAACAGGTACAACCGACAATTATACGGATGTTTGGTTGATGCTTTCAACACCAAAAGTAACTTTAGGTGGTTGGGTAGGTAACGATGATAATACCTCTCTAGACTCAATGGCTGGTTACAAATACAACGCTCAGTATATGGCTGATTTGGTTAATAGCATTTATAATGCTAATGCGAATACATTTGGAACAGACAAATACAACTTATCTTCAAATGTGATTAAGTCAACGGTTCTAAAAGTAACTGGTTTGCAGCCTGGTACGGTAACGGTAAATGGTCGCTCGCTTAATGTTAGCGGCGAGACAACAACAAGTTATTGGGCTAAGACTGGCGCTGGTAATATGACCTATAAATTTGCTATCGGTGGAACAGATAGTGACTACACGAAAGCATGGGACGCATTGCTTCATAATCCGGCAATTAAAACCAACAGCAGTAACTAAAAATACTTGCAAAAATTGAAAAAATAAGGTATAATATTAACAACTATTTGTCGTCTGCTTTAGTTGAAATATTGTCCAACTAAGGTTTGCAGCAGTTAAATCACACTTTTTATGGTCAGATTTAGCTGCTCTTTTTGTGCCTAATTTTAGAAAAAATGCGGTTTGTAACCTATATTTAAAGTTTCTAAAAATTCACATCAACGACACACTTGGCGGGGTGTTTTAAGCATCCTAACTATAAAGGTCAAAACGAAAAAGTAATGATTGTTCTCGTCGTATGAAGAGAATTGTGGTTATGATGGAGTTTATAGACCTCTGTATTTTAATGAAGGAGTAAAAAACTTGGCAGGACATGAAGTTCAGTACGGGAAACACCGTACACGTCGTAGCTTTTCAAGAATCAAGGAAGTTCTTGATTTACCTAACTTGATTGAAATTCAAACGGATTCTTTTAAAGACTTCTTGGATAACGGATTAAGAGAAGTTTTTGAAGATGTACTTCCAATTACAAACTTTACGGATACTATGGAACTTGAATTTGTTGGTTATGAATTGAAAGAGCCTAAGTATACGCTTGAAGAAGCTCGTATCCACGATGCATCTTACTCAGCACCTATTTTTGTAACCTTCCGTTTGATTAACAAAGAAACAGGAGAAATCAAAACTCAAGAGGTTTTCTTCGGTGATTTCCCAATTATGACTGAAATGGGTACATTCATCATCAATGGTGGTGAACGTATTATCGTTTCTCAGCTGGTTCGTTCTCCTGGTGTTTATTTCAACGATAAAGTTGATAAAAACGGTAAAGTTGGTTACGGTTCAACTGTAATCCCTAACCGTGGAGCATGGCTTGAATTAGAAACAGATTCAAAAGACATTGCTTACACACGTATCGACCGTACACGTAAAATTCCATTTACAACACTTGTACGTGCTCTTGGTTTCTCAGGTGATGATGAAATCATGGATATCTTTGGTGACAGCGAACTTGTTCGTAACACTATCGAAAAAGATATTCACAAAAACCCAGCAGATTCACGTACTGACGAAGCACTTAAAGAAATTTACGAACGTCTTCGTCCAGGTGAACCAAAAACAGCTGATAGCTCACGTAGCTTGCTTGTAGCTCGTTTCTTTGACCCACGTCGTTATGACTTGGCAGCTGTTGGTCGTTACAAAATCAACAAAAAACTTAACATCAAGACTCGTCTCTTGAACCAAACAATTGCTGAAAACTTGGTTGATGCTGAAACTGGTGAAATCCTTGTTGAAGCTGGTACAGTAATGACACGTGATGTTATCGATTCAATTGCTGATCAATTGGATGGTGACCTTAACAAATTTGTTTACACACCAAATGATTACGCTGTTGTCACTGAACCTGTTGTTCTTCAAAAATTCAAAGTTATATCACCAGTTGATCCAGATCGCGTTGTTACAATCGTTGGTAATGCAAATCCTGATGACAAAGCACGTGCGCTTACACCAGCTGATATCTTGGCTGAAATGTCATACTTCCTTAACCTTGCTGAAGGTCTAGGTAAAGTTGATGATATCGACCACCTTGGTAATCGTCGTATTCGTGCCGTTGGTGAATTGCTTGCTAACCAATTCCGTATTGGTCTTGCTCGTATGGAACGTAACGTTCGCGAACGTATGTCAGTACAAGATAATGAAGTGTTGACACCACAACAAATCATCAACATCCGTCCTGTAACTGCAGCCGTTAAAGAATTCTTTGGTTCTTCTCAATTGTCACAGTTCATGGACCAACACAACCCACTTTCTGAGTTGTCTCACAAACGTCGTTTGTCAGCCTTAGGACCTGGTGGTTTGACTCGTGACCGTGCTGGTTATGAAGTTCGTGACGTGCACTACACTCACTATGGTCGTATGTGTCCGATTGAAACTCCTGAAGGACCTAACATCGGTTTGATCAATAACTTGTCTACATACGGACACCTTAACAAATATGGTTTCATCCAAACACCATATCGTAAAGTTGACCGCGCTACAGGTGTGGTTACAAACGAAATCGTTTGGTTGACTGCCGATGAAGAAGATGAATACACAGTAGCACAGGCTAACTCAAAACTTAACGAAGATGGAACATTTGCTGAAGACATCGTTATGGGTCGTCACCAAGGTAATAACCAAGAGTTCCCATCAAACATCGTTGACTTCGTTGACGTTTCACCTAAACAAGTAGTTGCCGTTGCGACAGCATGTATTCCTTTCCTTGAAAACGATGACTCTAACCGTGCCCTTATGGGTGCCAACATGCAACGTCAAGCGGTGCCATTGATTGATCCACACGCACCATATGTTGGTACTGGTATGGAATATCAAGCAGCCCACGATTCAGGTGCTGCCGTCATCGCTAAACACGATGGACGAGTTGTTTTCTCTGACGCTGAAAAAGTTGAAGTTCGTCGTGAAGATGGTTCACTTGATGTTTACCACATCACTAAATTCCGTCGTTCTAACTCAGGTACAGCTTATAACCAACACACACTTGTTAAAGTTGGCGATATCGTTGAAAAAGGTGACTTCATCGCTGATGGTCCTTCAATGGAAAAAGGTGAAATGGCCCTTGGTCAAAACCCAATCGTCGCTTACATGACTTGGGATGGTTATAACTATGAAGATGCCATCATCTTGAGTGAACGTCTTGTTAAAGAAGATGTTTACACATCAGTTCACTTGGAAGAATTTGAATCAGAAACACGCGATACTAAGTTAGGCCCTGAAGAAATCACTCGCGAAATTCCAAACGTTGGTGAAGAAGCTCTTAAAGACCTTGACGAAATGGGTATCATCCGTATTGGTGCTGAAGTTAAGGAAGGTGACATCCTTGTAGGTAAAGTAACACCTAAAGGTGAAAAAGACCTTTCTGCTGAAGAACGTCTTCTTCACGCAATCTTCGGTGATAAATCTCGTGAAGTTCGTGATACATCACTTCGTGTACCACACGGTGGAGATGGTGTCGTTCGTGACGTTAAAATCTTTACACGTGCAAACGGTGATGAATTGCAATCAGGTGTTAACATGCTCGTTCGTGTTTACATCGCACAAAAACGTAAAATCAAAGTCGGAGATAAAATGGCCGGTCGTCACGGTAACAAAGGGGTTGTTTCTCGTGTTGTTCCAGTTGAAGACATGCCTTACCTTCCAGACGGAACTCCAGTCGATATCATGTTGAACCCACTTGGGGTGCCATCTCGTATGAACATCGGACAAGTTATGGAACTTCACCTTGGTATGGCTGCTCGTAACCTTGGTATCCACATTGCAACACCGGTCTTCGACGGGGCAACTTCAGAAGATCTTTGGGATACTGTTAACGAAGCTGGTATGGCCAGCGACGCTAAGACAGTTCTTTACGATGGACGTACTGGTGAACCATTTGATAACCGTGTGTCAGTTGGTGTCATGTACATGATCAAACTTCACCACATGGTTGATGATAAACTTCACGCACGTTCAGTTGGTCCTTACTCACTTGTTACACAACAACCTCTTGGTGGTAAAGCACAATTTGGTGGACAACGTTTCGGTGAAATGGAAGTTTGGGCTTTGGAAGCTTACGGTGCATCAAACGTCCTTCAAGAAATCTTGACTTACAAGTCAGATGATGTGACTGGTCGTCTTAAAGCTTATGAAGCCATCACTAAAGGTAAACCAATTCCAAAACCAGGTGTGCCAGAATCATTCCGAGTACTTGTTAAAGAATTGCAATCACTTGGTCTTGACATGCGCGTGCTTGACGAAGATGACAACGAAGTTGAACTTCGTGACCTTGATGAAGGTGAAGATGACGACGTAATGCACGTTGATGATCTTGAAAAAGCTCGTCAAAAACAAGAAACAGAAGAAGCTGAAAAAGCTGAAGTTTCTGCAGAAGAAAAATAATAATAGGAAAGAATAATTTGGGCATAAGAGTTGCAAGTAAATTTTGCTTCTCTTAGTCGGATTGTTTGGATAAGTCCTATAACGATAAATGATGTCTTACAGTCAATGATTTGTAAATCATGACAGTTAGAAAGTAGCTCAGCTATTTTCAAAAGTACAATAAAGAAAGGTAAAACTAGTGGTTGACGTAAATCGTTTTAAAAGTATGCAAATCACATTAACCTCACCAAGTAAGGTCCGTTCATGGTCTTATGGTGAAGTTAAAAAACCTGAAACAATCAACTATCGTACGCTCAAACCAGAACGTGAAGGTCTTTTTGATGAAGTTATCTTCGGACCTACAAAAGACTGGGAATGTGCTTGTGGTAAATATAAACGTATTCGTTATAAAGGAATTGTTTGTGACCGCTGTGGTGTTGAAGTAACACGTGCTAAAGTTCGTCGTGAACGTATGGGTCACATCGAATTGAAAGCTCCAGTATCACACATTTGGTACTTCAAAGGTATTCCATCACGTATGGGACTTACTTTGGACATGAGCCCACGTGCACTTGAAGAAGTTATCTACTTCGCTGCTTACGTGGTTATCGATCCAAAAGATACTCCGCTTGAACCAAAATCACTTTTGACAGAACGCGAATACCGTGAAAAAATCCAAGAATATGGACAAGGTTCATTCGTAGCGAAAATGGGTGCGGAAGCTATCCAAGATCTTCTTAAACGCGTTGATTTGAAATCTGAAATCGCTGAACTTAAAGAAGAATTGAAAACAGCAACTGGCCAAAAACGTATCAAAGCTGTTCGTCGTTTGGATGTTCTTGATGCCTTCTACAAGTCTGGTAACAAACCAGAATGGATGGTACTTAACATCTTGCCAGTTATTCCACCAGATCTTCGTCCAATGGTTCAATTGGATGGTGGACGTTTTGCTGCATCTGACTTAAACGACCTTTACCGTCGTGTTATCAACCGTAACAACCGTTTGGCTCGTTTGCTTGAATTGAATGCCCCTGGTATCATCGTGCAAAACGAAAAACGTATGTTGCAAGAAGCTGTTGATGCACTTATCGATAACGGTCGTCGTGGTCGTCCAATTACAGGTCCTGGTAGCCGTCCTCTTAAATCTTTGAGCCACATGCTTAAAGGTAAACAAGGTCGTTTCCGTCAAAACTTGCTTGGTAAACGTGTTGACTTCTCTGGACGTTCAGTTATCGCCGTAGGTCCAACACTTAAAATGTATCAATGTGGTGTGCCACGTGAAATGGCTATCGAATTGTTCAAACCATTTGTAATGCGTGAAATCGTTGCTCGTGATTACGCTGGTAACGTTAAAGCAGCTAAACGTATGGTTGAACGTGGAGATGAACGTATTTGGGATATTCTTGAAGATGTTATTAAAGAACACCCAGTACTTCTTAACCGCGCACCGACTCTTCACCGTTTGGGGATCCAAGCCTTTGAACCAGTCCTTATCGATGGTAAAGCACTTCGTCTTCACCCACTTGTTTGTGAAGCCTATAATGCCGACTTCGATGGTGACCAAATGGCCATCCACGTACCACTTTCTGAAGAAGCTCAAGCAGAAGCACGTCTTCTTATGCTTGCCGCAGAACACATCCTTAACCCTAAAGATGGTAAACCAGTCGTAACTCCATCTCAAGATATGGTTCTTGGTAACTACTACCTAACTATGGAAGAACCAGGTCGTGAAGGTGAAGGAATGGTCTTCAAAGACCGTGATGAAGCAGTTATGGCATACCGCAATGGTTATGTTCACTTGCACACACGTGTTGGTATTACAGTTGATAGCATGCCAAACAAACCATGGACTGATGAACAAAAACACAAAATCATGGTTACAACTGTTGGTAAGATCCTCTTTAATGACATCATGCCTGATGATCTACCTTACCTTCAAGAACCAAACAATGCTAACTTGACTGAAAAAACTCCAGATAAATACTTCTTGGCACCTGGTCAAGATATCCACACTGTTATCGACAGCTTGGACATCAACGTTCCATTCAAGAAGAAAAATCTTGGTAACATTATCGCGGAAATCTTTAAACGTTTCCGTACAACAGAAACATCAGCCTTCCTTGACCGCTTGAAAGACCTTGGTTACTACCATTCAACTCTTGCTGGTTTGACAGTGGGTATCGCCGATATCCCAGTTATCGATAACAAACAAGAAATTATCGATGCAGCCCACACGAAAGTTGAACAAATTAACAAAGCCTTCCGTCGTGGTTTGATGACTGATGATGATCGTTATGTTGCTGTTACAACAACATGGCGTGAAGCTAAAGAAGAACTTGAACAACGTCTGATTGAAACACAAGATCCTAAGAACCCTATCGTTATGATGATGGACTCAGGAGCTCGTGGTAACATCTCTAACTTCTCACAACTTGCCGGTATGCGTGGTTTGATGGCTGCTCCGAACGGACGTATCATGGAATTGCCTATCTTGTCTAACTTCCGTGAAGGTTTGTCTGTCTTGGAAATGTTCTTCTCAACTCACGGTGCTCGTAAAGGTATGACCGATACAGCCCTTAAGACTGCCGACTCTGGTTACCTTACTCGTCGTTTGGTTGACGTTGCCCAAGACGTTATCATTCGTGAAGACGATTGTGGAACTGACCGTGGTCTTGTCATCCGTGCTATCACTGATGGTAAAGAAGTTACAGAAACTCTTGAAGAACGTCTTGTTGGTCGTTATACTAAGAAATCTGTTAAACACCCTGAAACTGGTGAAGTTATCGTTGGTGCTGATGTATTGATTACTGAAGATATGGCAGCTGAAATTGTTAAAGCTGGTGTTGAAGAAGTAACAATCCGTTCAGTATTTACATGTAACACTCGTCATGGTGTATGTCGTCACTGTTATGGTGTCAACCTTGCTACAGGTGATGCGGTTGAAGTTGGTGAAGCAGTTGGTACAATTGCCGCTCAATCTATCGGTGAACCTGGTACTCAGCTTACAATGCGTACCTTCCACACGGGTGGTGTTGCGTCAAATACCGATATCACACAAGGTCTTCCTCGTATCCAAGAAATCTTTGAAGCTCGTAACCCTAAAGGGGAAGCAGTTATCACTGAAGTTAAAGGTACTGTTGTTGACATCGAAGAAGATGCTTCTACACGTACTAAGAAAGTTTACGTTCAAGGTAAGACTGGTATGGGTGAATACGTGGTACCATTCACAGCTCGTATGAAAGTAGCTGTTGGTGACGAAGTTCACCGTGGTGCACCACTTACTGAAGGTTCTATCCAACCTAAACGTCTCCTTGAAGTTCGTGATACATTATCAGTTGAAACTTACCTTCTTGCCGAAGTACAAAAAGTATACCGTAGCCAAGGGGTAGAAATCGGTGATAAACACGTCGAAGTAATGGTTCGTCAAATGCTTCGTAAAGTTCGTATCATGGATCCAGGTGATACAGATCTTCTTCCAGGTACACTTATGGATATCGCAGACTTCACAGATGCTAACAAGGATGTTGTTATCTCTGGTGGTATTCCTGCAACTGCACGTCCAGTACTTATGGGTATTACTAAAGCTTCGCTTGAAACTAACTCATTCTTGTCAGCTGCATCATTCCAAGAAACAACTCGTGTTCTTACAGATGCTGCTATCCGTGGTAAAAAAGATCACCTTCTTGGTCTTAAAGAAAATGTTATCATCGGTAAAATCATTCCAGCTGGTACAGGTATGGCACGTTACCGTAACCTTGAACCACAAGCTGTTAATGAACTTGAAACAAGTGAAGAAGCTGAAACAGTTGAAGCATCTGCATCAACAGATGCTGAATAATCTGATTTCACATTTGAGTTTAATAAATGAAAAGGCCTGAGTTTATCTCAGGCCTTTTTGTTAAGTTTTTTTATATTATAATGATTATAAATAAGCAAATATATTTTAAATTAGCTTTAATTCTTATATAATAAAGACCATAAGGAAGTGAAAAAATGTATCAAGTAATCAAAATGTTTGGGGACTGGGAACCCTGGTGGTTTTTGGATGATTGGCAGGATGATATTATAGAAGAACAAACTTTTGAATACTTTGAAGAAGCTTTGTCATTTTACAAATCAGAATGGCAATCGTTAAGAATGAATCTGCCGAGCTGTAAGTGTCATGATAATTTTCAAGCTGCTTTCTGGGATCAAACCGAGAAACGCTGGTGTGAAAATTGTGGTGATTATTTGCAGCAATATCATTCTCTTTTAATCTTAAAGGATGGGCAAGAATTGACTAAAGAGCATTTTGCTTATCATTTTAATGTTCGAAATGACTAACCAAGCCCCAGGCCTCAAAATTGCAAATTTAAACCTTAATCATGGAAGTTTTTTCCATGGTTTTTTTTCTTTTTTTGAGATTTTTTACGAATATAAAAGTGAGGAGGTCAACATGATTCAGGAAAAAGCAAAGCAGCTGATCAAGGATGCTGTTGAAAAGAATGCGCAAGATATTTACATTGTTCCTAAGAAGGAGCACTATGAAATTTATCAAAGTGTTGGTGATGAACGTCAGTTTATTCAGGAACTTGCTAGTGATGAGATGACAAGTGTGATTAGTCACTTTAAATTTGTGGCTGGGATGAATGTTGGTGAGAAACGTCGTAGTCAGCTAGGCTCTTGTGATTATGAATTTGCTGAGGGTGAAGAGATTTCACTGCGTTTATCCACTGTTGGAGATTATCGAGGGCGTGAGAGCCTGGTCATTAGACTTCTTTATTCAGGACGTCATGATTTGCAATATTGGTTTGATGGGATGAAGAATATTTTAGAGGCGATTGATAGTCGAGGTCTTTATCTTTTTTCCGGGCCGGTAGGGAGTGGAAAGACCACTCTCATGTATCAATTGGTTCGTGAAAAGTTCCCTGATAAGCAGGTCATTACGATAGAAGACCCTGTTGAGATTAAGCAGGACAATATGTTGCAGCTGCAACTTAATGATGAGATTGGCATGACTTATGATAATCTTATCAAGCTCTCGCTTCGTCATAGACCTGATATTTTGATTATTGGTGAGATTCGTGATAGTGAGACAGCGCGTGCGGTTATTAGAGCTAGTCTGACAGGTGTGCTCGTCTTTTCAACCATTCATGCAAAAAGTATTCCAGGTGTTTATGCTAGGTTATTAGAACTGGGTGTTAGTAGGCAAGAACTTGAAAATAGTTTACGAGCTATCATTTATCAGCGATTAATTGGCGGTGGAGGTGTTGTGGATTTTGCTAAAGGAGATTTTGAACAGTATCCCCCAACAAGGTGGAATGAGCAAATTGAAAGCCTTGCTAGGGACGGACATATTAGCCTTGAGGAAGCAAAAATCGAAAAAATTGCCCTTTAAAAAACAGCAGAAGGTGATTCAATTATTTAACAATCTCTTTAACAGTGGCTTTAATTTAACAGAAATTGTTTCTTTTTTGAGACGAAGTCAATTGTTGGCAGAAGTTTATGTGGATAGTATGCAAGAATCTTTGCTAAGCGGGGTAAGATTGGCAGATATGATGGCTAAATTAGGCTTTTCAGATACAATTGTCACTCAGATTGCTCTTGCGGATGTTCATGGTAATTGTCAGCAGAGTTTGTTAAAAATTGATGGCTACTTGGCCAGTATGTCAGTTGTTCGAAAGAAATTGATTGAAGTGGCGACTTATCCTTTGATTTTGCTCAGCTTTTTAATTCTGATTATGTTGGGCTTGAAAAATTATTTGCTGCCGCAGTTGGAAAATCAAAATTTTGCGACTCAGATTATCAGCCATTTTCCTATGATTTTTTTAGGTGGCTTTGCTCTTTTAGCTTTAGGAATTCTGCTTGGGGTTCTGTATGCCAAGCGCTTATCGCCAATTTATCTGTATAGTCAGTTGAGTCGTTTGCCAATCTTTGGGCGGTACGTGCGTTTTTATTTGACCGCCTATTATGCGCGTGAGTGGGGAAATCTTATCGGGCAAGGCATTGAGCTTATGGAGATTGTAGAGCTCATGCAGCGGCAAAAATCACGCCTTTTTCAGGAAATTGGAAAAGACATGCAGGAAGCTTTATTGTCAGGTCAATCTTTTCATCAGAAAGTGCTGGATTACCCTTTCTTTTTGCGTGAACTTAGCTTAATGATTGAATACGGCGAGGTTAAGTCAAAATTAGGTCGTGAGTTAGATATTTATGCCGAAGAGACTTGGCAGAATTTCTTTAGTCAATTGACACAGGCAACGCAGCTGATTCAGCCTTTGGTCTTTGTCTTTGTTGCTTTAATCATCGTTTTAATTTATGTGGCAATGCTTTTGCCAATGTATCAAAATATGGGAGGAAATTTTTAATGAAAAAAATTTGGAAAAAACTATGTAAAAAGTCTGTGGAAGCTTTCACACTTGTGGAGATGTTGATTGTTTTGCTAATCATTGGTGTATTAATGCTTTTATTTGTGCCAAATTTGAGTAAGCAAAAGGATGTTGTGCATGAAAAAGGAGATGCTGCTGTTGTGAAAGTTGTCGACAGTCAGATGGACCTTTATGAAGTGAAGACAGGCGATAAGGCAAGTGTTGATGATTTAGTAGACGTTGGCTACATTACGAAAGAGCAAGCCAAAACCTATAATGAAGCTAAAAAATAAAACTCTTCGCGCCTTTACCCTCATCGAAAGTTTGCTGACCTTAGTAATTTCTTGTTTCATGGTCATCATGCTATCAGGTTCGGTCAATCATATTTTTCAATCGGTCGATGAAACTCTGTTCTTTCTTTCCTTTGAAAATCTTTATCGTGACACACAAAAATTGGCCAGTATTAAGCAGGAAAGTCAAACTTTGCAGATATCGCAAGATGCGATTTCAAATGGGATCACTAGTGTTAAGATTCCCAAAACTGTATCGGTTGACAAGAATTATCAGCTCGTTTTTGATAAAGATGGGGGCAATTCGTCTCTTGCTAAGATACAGTTTCATACAGAAACCCAGGCAATCGATTATCAATTGTACATAGGAAGTGGTAACTATAAAAAAACAGAAACTAAAAGCGTATATACTCCTTGAGGGGTTGGTAGCACTAGCTTTATTAGCAACGATAACCAGTCTGATCTTAGGAGAAATGGACCGTAGTCGCACTCAAATGCAAGAGAGTTTGCATCAGCAAGAGGTACTTAATGTAGCGACCATGGCCGCTCAAATAGGACAAGACCATTTGGCTATTAATGGGGTTGAGGTGCGTATGGTTAAGCATGATAATGAGATTTCCATTTATGATGGTCAAAATGAGGTTTTACATGCCAAAAAAAACTAGACTAAAAGCTTTTACCCTTTTAGAGAGCTTAGTGGCTTTGCTGGTTATCTCAGGTTCCATATTGGTTTATCAAGGATCGACTCAAAGCATTTCAAGTAATATCCATTATTTATCGGTTAATCAAGAGGAAAAATGGTTGCTCTTTTCTCAGCAGCTGCGTTCTGAGCTTGCTGGTTGTCAGTTGGATAAAGTTGCTGACAACAAACTCTATGTTAGTAAAGGTAATCAGCAATTGGCTTATGGCTTGTCTAAGGCTGATGATTTTCGAAAAACAAATGCCTCAGGTCAGGGGTATCAGCCCATGCTCTTTGGAGTGACGTCATCAAGCATTAGTCAGGATGGCAATAAGGTGATGATTAAATTGCAATTAGGCAGTGATATGGAGAGATGTTTTGTTTACACTTTTGAGACGACAAGTTAAAGCGGGAATTTTATTATATGCTTTACTGATGGCGGCTATCTTTGCCCTGCTTTTGCAATTTTATTTGGGGCGCGTGGTTGCAAGTGAGCGTCAGCATCAAGCTCAGATAAAATCAGCCCAAGCTTACCTGATGGCAGAAATGAGTAAAGACTTGGCTGATGAGGAATCAGGACAATGCCAATTTGATAAAGGAACAGTAAGTTATCACTACAAAGACAAACTCTTAGTAGAGACCGTTATGTTAGATAGCAAAGAGGAGTTTCAATACACGTTTTATCTTCCTAAGAAAGAAAAACAAGCACTTGAAAAAGAAAGTCACTAGTGCTTTCTTTTCATTTTCAAGGTTTTTTGATATGATTAGTCTTGGAGGGGAAGATGAATTTTGAAAAAATCGAAACAGCTTATGGGCTGATTCTAGAAAATATACAGTTAATCGAAAATGAGTTGAAAACACACATTTACGATGCACTTATTGAACAAAACTCTTTTTATCTTGGTGCTGAAGGTGCCAATGAGACAGTAGCTGCCAATAATGAAAAATTACGCCAACTTGATTTAACTAAAGAAGAATGGCGTCGTGCTTTTCAGTTTATTTTCATTAAAGCTGCTCAAACAGAAGCACTTCAGGCAAACCACCAATTTACACCTGATGCTATTGGCTTTATCTTAATGTTCCTTATTGAGAATTTGACAGCCTCAAAAGAACTTGATGTTTTAGAAATCGGTAGCGGAACAGGTAACCTTGCACAAACCTTGCTTAATAATTCATCTAAAGACTTGAATTACCTTGGAATTGAAGTTGATGATTTGTTGATTGACTTGTCAGCAAGTATTGCCGAAGTGATGGATTCTAAAGCTCAGTTCATTCAAGAAGATGCTGTGCGCCCACAGATTCTTAAGGAAAGTGACGTCATCATCAGTGACCTTCCAGTCGGCTTCTATCCAAATGATGAGATTGCAAAACGCTACAAAGTAGCAAGTAGTGATGAACACACTTATGCGCATCATTTATTGATGGAACAATCTCTCAAATATCTCAAAAAAGATGGTATTGCTGTCTTTTTAGCACCGGTTAGTCTTTTGACTAGTAAACAAAGTGATTTGTTAAAGGCATGGTTGAAGGATTACGCTGATGTTATTGCGGTGATTACTTTACCAGAATCTATTTTCGGCAATGCGGCCAATGCTAAGTCAATTTTTGTCTTGAAGAAACAGGCTGAACATACTCCAGAAACATTTGTTTACCCGCTTGCTGACTTGCAAAGTCGCGAAGCTTTAACAGATTTTATTGAGAAATTTAAAAAATGGAATGTTGAAAATATGATTTTTTAAAATAGTTGTGCTAAAATAGAGATATATTATGAAAGCGCTTTAGAGGTAAATTTATGGCGAAAACTATTTCTATTAATGCAGGAAGTTCAAGTCTCAAATGGCAGCTGTATAAGATGCCTGAGGAAGAAGTTATTGCAAAAGGTTTAATCGAACGTATTGGCCTTTCAAACAGTGTTTCTACAGTGAAATTTAATGGTCAGAAGTATTCGGAAACGAAAGACATTCCAGACCATACAGCTGCTGTAAAAATCCTTCTTGATGACTTGATTTCGATGGACATTATTGCTAGTTATGATGAAATAACTGGTGTTGGTCACCGCGTGGTGGCTGGGGGTGATTATTTCAAAGAATCTGCCCTGGTAACCGATAAGGTGATTCAACAGGTTGAAGAATTGTCAATGCTAGCACCGCTTCATAATCCTGGAGCAGCTCTTGGGATTAAAGCGTTCAAGGAAATATTGCCTGATATTACGAGCGTTGTTGTTTTTGATACTGCCTTCCATATGACAATGCCTGAAGTAGCTTACCGTTATCCTATTGCTAATCGTTATTACACTGATTATAAGATTCGTAAATACGGAGCACACGGTACAAGTCATCAGTACGTTGCCCAAGAGGCAGCTAAGGTTTTAGGCAAACCTTTAGAAGACTTGAAATTGATTACTTGTCATATTGGTAATGGAGTCTCTATTACAGCCATTAAAGGTGGTAAATCTGTTGATACTTCAATGGGATTAACTCCACTTGGTGGTACAATGATGGGAACACGTTCAGGAAGTATTGATCCAGGTGTCATTACTTATCTTCTAGAATGTGAGCCAGCGATGGATGATCCTAAAAAAATTCGTACCATCTTGAATCGTGATTCAGGTTTACTTGGTATTTCGGAAAAATCAAGTGACATGCGTGATATTCTAGCAGGAAAAGCAGAAGGTGATGAAAAATGCCAACTTGCTTACGATATGTATGTTGATCGCTTGAGAAAATATATTGGACAATACTTCGCCGTTTTAAACGGTGCCGATGCTATTGTCTTCACCGCTGGTATCGGTGAAAATTCTAGTGATGTTCGTGCGGATGTCATTTCTGGAATGACTTGGTTTGGTGTCGATGTTGACCCAGCTAAGAATGTTTCAGGTGCTTATGGTGTGATTTCAACAGATCAAGCTCGCGTAAAAGCAGTTGTTATTCCAACGGATGAAGAACTTGTGATTGCGCGTGATGTTGAACGTTTCAAACACCCTACTAATTAGTTATCAAAATATTATGATAAGACCAGAAAAGCTGACCTACGGGTCAGCTTTTTTGATGTTTTTATAAAAAAGTAAAATAAACTTGACACAAAATGTAAAGTGTACTATACTTTAAATGTAAAGTTAACTTTACCAATGATAAGTCGTTGGAGGGATAAATGGAAACAAGAATTCAAGAACTCCGAAAAGCAAATAAAGTTAGCCAAGCTGAGCTTGCTGAGGCACTTGGAGTTACAAGACAAACCATTATTTCCTTAGAAAAAGGACGCTATAATGCTTCTTTAGAATTAGCGCATAAAATTGCCGAATATTTTGGTATGACAATTGAGGAAATCTTTATTTTTGATGAAGCGTAAAGAGGAGATGTAGAAATGGAAAAGATTAGAGCTATAGTTGATAGGCAAGAAAGTAGAAAAGAAACTGGAATGTTCTTGTTATTTTTAGGAGAAAGTTTATTTGTTTTTAGCTACTTCATGAAGATGAGCGATTTTCTTCATGGTATGGGGCTTGGTATGAGTATGATATTAAATTTACTTGCAGTGATTTTTCTATCAGCAAAGGGAGAGGAGTAAATGATGTTATTAAAAGCTGTTGCTAGCTGGAATCGTAAGAAGAGTTTGGAAGAGTATCGCCGATATTTACTAAGACTTTCCTACTTTATCTTAGCTTTGGCTGGTCTTAGTTTGGTGTTAGCTAGTTTGATAAGAGACAATGATTTTGCGTCAGGATTACTGCTTGGTGGTGGTAGCGCTGGTCTTGTTTTTGCTATTTACTATTGGCTGCTTTCTCGTCAGCCAAAACGTTTGAAGGCTGCTTACATTGCTCTTTATGATGAACGTAATCAGTATATTTTGCGAGTGACTGCTGTATCAACTTTGATTTTTATGTTTCTTGTAAATGTGATGTTGATTGCTTTGTATGCTTTCCTAGGCATTGCCTTTTCTTATGTTATTTTACTGATGATTTGGTTGTATTGTTTGCTTCTAGGATTTTTAGGCTTACGAATTATTTTTTCAAAGATTTTATAATGGGGGAGATTCTTATGAAAAAATTGGTATCATTTTTTAAATATTTGGGGCTAGCAGTAGGTGTGATTTTCTTGGAACAATTACCTATTGCTTTTCTAAGAAAAAATCAGCCTTTTTGGCAAACTTTTATGTTGATCCTAGCTTTTTTAGTGGTGACTTTAGTAACGGTTTTGATTGCTAAGCGTTTAGGCTTTTTAAATCATGCTAGTCAGTTGTTGACGGGAGATGCTTGGAAGAGTATTTTTATGGGATTTTTAGTTATGGTTCCTGTGAGAATGCTTGGAGGCATTACTTTAGTTTTGGAGCATGGTACAAAGGCAAATACGCTGAATCAATCAGTTATTGAAAATCTTGGCATGTCACCAGCTTTGCTTTTTGTGATGACAGTTGTAGCAGCTCCGATTGTTGAAGAATTTGTTTTTCGTGGATTGATTGTCAAACAAGCCTTCCAATTTTCGAAACTGGGTATTTTTGTTAGCAGTTTTCTTTTTGGGGCAATTCATATGCCGACAGATTTGGGAAGTTGGATTCTTTACGGTGGTATGGGATTAGTGCTGGCGATGATTTATCGAAAAACACAAAAACTAGAGTTCTCTATTGCTGTTCATGCTCTGAATAATTTTCTAGGTGTTCTAAGTATGATTTTATAAACAAAGCGACTGAATTCAGTCGCTTTTTAGTGTATTACAAGGTTTTTGCTTTTGCAATTGTCGCATCAATACTTGAAACAACGCTTGCGGTTAAACCAGTTTTTTCAAGGTCTAGAAGGCCTGCAATGGTTGTTCCACCAGGACTTGAAATTTTATCAATCAAATCGTGTGGACTGTCAGAGCCTTGAAGAAGATTTTCAGCACTAGCAAGGACTGTTTGTGTCACGATGTCTAGTGATTTTTCCTTTGGAATACCGTATTTAACGCCAGCTTTGGCAAGTGCCTCGATAAAGAGGTAAATGTAAGCTGGGCTTGATCCAGCAAGGGCTGTAAAGGTATCAAAATCTTTTTCAGGGATATCAAAGGTTGAACCAAAACTGTCAGTGATTTCTTTGGCAGTTGCTAGAAGTTCAGCAGAGACTTTGTCATTTGTACAAATAGCAGTCGTACTTTTCAAGATTTGTGCATTAAGGTTTGGCATAATGCGGATTAAGGGAAGGTTTGGATCTGTCAATTTGCCAAGGCGTTCAAGGGTGACACCAGCTGCCATTGAAAGAATGGGTTGGTGAAAGTGAAGTCCAGCAAGGACAGGTTCAAACATTTGAGGCTTGATGCCAAGGACAACCAAATCAGATTGGTCGATGAGTTCTTGGTGTGAAAGAGCTGCTTCAACTTCAAGTTGCTCTGCAATTTCGCGTGAGCGAGAAAGTGAAGAACCTGAAATGATGATATCGTGTGATGTTGCATTAAGTCCATTGATAATGGCAGTTGCCATTTTTCCGACTCCGATAAATCCGATTTTCATAGTAAGACAAAGGGGAAAGTACAAGAGAAATGTTTAATGACCTGAGTCCCCTAGCTCCTTTCTAGTATTTTTTGATGAGGTCAACAGTTGAGCGGTCTAGTTTTTTAACGATAGCTTGAATGAAAGCTTGGGCTTGCAAGAAGTCATCCATAGCATAAAGGCTTTGATGTGAGTGAATGTAACGCGCACAAACACCGATAGTTGTTGATGGAATACCACCGTTTTTGAGGTGAGCAGCACCAGCGTCTGTACCACCTTTGGCGGCATAGTATTGGTATTTGATACCAGCTTCTTCTGCAGTTGTGAGCAAGAAGTCACGCATATCTTTCAACATCACGTGTCCTGGATCGTAGAAACGGAAAAGTGTTCCGTCGCCAATTTTACCTTGGTTGCCATAAATGTCACCAGCTGGTGAGCAGTCAACAGCAAAGAAGAGTTCTGGTTGGAATTTTGTAGCAGAAACATGCGCTCCGCGAAGACCAACTTCTTCTTGAACGTTAGCACCAGCGATAAGGGTGTTATCAAGTTTTTGACCTTTAAGGCTTTCAAGCAATTCTGTCACCATAAGCACACCAAAGCGATTGTCCCAAGCTTTTGAGATAACATTTTTTTGGTTGGCTGTAAGGATTGTTTCAGATTTTGGCACGATAATATCGCCAGGAAGGATACCAAATGTTTCGGCTTCAGCTTTGTCTGTAAATCCTGCATCAAAAATGATGTCATCGATTTTTGGAAGAGTAGCAGAGCCATTTGCTCCGCGAAGGAAATGTGGTGGGACTGAGCCAGAAACAACAGGAATGGCAGAACCATCACGTGTGTAAAGAGTGAAGCGTTGTGAACTTAGAACTAGTGGATTCCAGCCACCGATGCCAACAGCACGCAATGTCCCGTCAGCTTTGATATCGCTGACCATGAAACCAACTTCATCCATGTGAGCAGCAACCATGATGTGTGGGGCGTTTTCAGCGTCAGAGTGTTTGATACCGAAAATACCACCAAGTCCATCAGTTTGCACCTCATCAACAAGTGGAGTGATTTTTGAGCGAAGATAGTCACGAACGCTGTGTTCGTATCCAGCGATACTATCAAGTTCAGTGACTTCTTTTATTTTTGAAAATAAATCTGACATAAAAACCTCGATTCTATGGTTTCTATTTTACCACGTTTTCTGACAATTTTTAGATTGAAATAACATTAAATATTTGGACCTTGGTATTATGTGCTGAAATATGCTAAAATAAAGCGTATGAGAAACAAAAAAAGAAGCTTACTGCCAAGTCTTGGTTTAGTGGGAGTCGGTGGTGTCATCGCTTTGGGAGCAATCTTAAAGAAGAAACACGAAGAAAAGCGACAAGAACAGATTAAAGATACCATTCGTGAATATTTCAGCCGATTTGGTAGCATTTCGGTGCTTTATTTGAATGTTTATGAATCTGATGAGGAAAAAACGACTGGAGGTCTCGTTTTAGAGGACGGCCGCGCTTTCCAATTTATTTACCAAAATGGTGAGATTAGCTACGAGGAGGAGAAAAATGATTAGTCCAAAATCCTATGAAGAAATGGCTACCTACCTAGAAAATGATGGCAAAGTAGTTTTCTTTTTTACGGCAAATTGGTGCCCAGACTGCCAATTTATTTACCCAGTAATGCCAGAAATTGAAGTGGAAAATCCAGAATTTACCTTTGTTCGTGTTGACCGTGATGATTTCATGGAAGTCGCTCAACGTTGGAACATCTTTGGCATTCCAAGTTTTGTGGTAACAGAAAATGGGAAAGAAATTGGCCGTTTAGTTAATAAATTACGCAAAACCAAAGCAGAAATTAACAGCTTTTTAGCTGGATTGAAATAGGAGAGAAAATGATTTTTACGTACAACAAAGAACACGTCGGTGATGTCCTTATGGTGATTGTCAAAGATATCAAAGGTGCTAAACTTGACTACGAACGTAAAGGTAACGTATCACGTGTTTTCCTTGAAAAAAATGGTGAAATAGTCGCTTGGAATATTTTTGAAGTATCAAGTCTAATTGCAATTGACGGTGTTGGACAAGTGACTTTGTCTGATGAAGATGTTGCTAAGCTTAACGCTGAATTGACAAAAGAAGGATTTAGCGAACAATTGGAAAATGACCCATCACCAAAATTTGTTGTTGGTCAAATCAAAGAAATGGTTGCTCACCCAGATAGTGACCACTTGAACATTTGCCAAGTGCAAATCTCAGATGACAAAACTGTTCAAATCGTTGCAGGTGCGCCAAATGCTGCGGTTGGTTTGAAAACAATCGTTGCTCTTCCAGGAGCTATGATGCCAAACGGAAGCCTCATCTTCCCAGGTGCCCTTCGTGGTGAAAAGAGCTTTGGTATGATGTGCTCACCTCGTGAATTAGCTCTTCCGAATGCTCCACAAAAACGTGGTATCATTGAACTTGATGACACAGCTGTTGTCGGTGAAGCCTTTAATCCAGCAAAACACTGGAAAGGATAACATAATAAAAAACGAGTTAGAATAATCTAGCTCGTTTTAGTTTTTTCGTAAAGTAAGGTGTTGTAGAAAAGCGATGTCTTTATAGGGCTTTTGATTAGCGACAGCTAATTCCATTTTTGTTAAACGTTCTAGCCAACCATCCTCAGTTTTGAATTCATTTGGCTGAAGGGCATAAAATGTGCGCAGACTTTGGTAATTTTCAAGAGTCAAGTTAGTTTTGTTGGTAAGCTCTTCAATACTGTAAGTTTCCCCACGTCCGAATGATGAACTATTGTAACTGTCTTTCCCATCTAAGAGATAAAGTGCATCTTCAATATTATTGTTAAAAATGACTTGATGTAAGACTTTTCCAGTAAGATTGTGTTTAATTAAGGAAAGTTCACCATGTGGTTTTAAGAGGCGTTCAAATTCATTAAGGTATTTTTGATGTTGAGATTTGTCGATGTATTCAAAGACATTGTGACAAACGATGATATCAAAAGATGAATCAGGTAATTCTTTTAAAGCATCTAGACTACCATTGATTTTAGTGAAGGTCTGTGTGCCATCTGCAAAAAGCATATCAGCATTTGGCTCAATCGCAGTAACGGTATTATTTTGTGATAAATATTCTGAGGTTGTTCCAAAACCAGCACCAAAATCAAGGACTTGTTTATCTTTGATGTGGCTTAGTTGTGCAAAAATCAAACGGTACATGATTTTTCCCCAAGGCTGATTCAGCATTTCTTTGTAGGCATTGATGTTGACTGTCATAGAATCTCCTAGCTTGTAAAATATATTTTATTTTAACAGAATATTTTGAAAAATTCTTTTTTAAAGTGGATTACCAAATTTTTTTCGAATAATAAGATAGGAGGTAATTGATGTATAATAAAGTTATTATGATTGGGCGTTTGACAGTGCAGCCTGAATTGGTGACAACGCCAACCGAAAAATCTGTTACACGTGTAACACTAGCCGTTAACCGTCGTTTTAAATCACAAAATGGTGAGCGTGAAGCGGATTTTATTTCGCTTGTGGTTTGGGGGCGTTTAGCAGAAACGCTCGTTTCTTATGCTGGAAAAGGGAGTTTGATTTCTGTTGATGGAGAGCTTCGTACGCGTAAATACGAAAAAGATGGTCACACCAATTATGTGACAGAAGTGCTCTGCCATTCTTTCCAACTTTTAGAAAGCCGTGCCCAACGTGCCATGCGAGAAAATAATGTGGCAAACGACCTCGCTGACTTAGTTTTAGAAGAGGAAGAATTGCCGTTTTAACCAACCCAAGCTCGAGTTATTTTTTGACTTGGGCTTTTTTTGTTATTTAGTGAGATAAATTTTTCTTATATTTGGTCATAAGAAAAATAGATTAGGCAATTACATTGAAACATGTTAATCTAATCGTATCATTAATTCGGAGGTAATAAATGCTTTTAAAAATAATTTCAGGTGGTCTTGTAGGTATTGCCTTTGGGTTTGTCTTGCAACGTACACGGTTCTGTATGACAGGTGGCTTTAGAGATATGTATATTGCCAAAAATAATACTTTATTCTACGCGTTTTTAATAGCAATCACGGTAGAAAGCGTTGGTGTTCTTAGTCTAATTAAGTTGGGAATTGTTTCCTCTCCTTATGAGGATTACTCAGTGCTGGGGGCGATTATAGGATCTTATTTGTTTGGGATTGGTATTGTGTTAGCAGGTGGTTGTGCTACAGGAACTTGGTATCGTGCAGCTGAAGGATTAATAGGTAGTTGGGTGGCCTTATTTTTCTATATGTTAAGTGCAGCAAGTATGAAGTACGGTGCTTTACAATTTTTAAATCAAGCAATTTCCAAATACTGGGTAGTTAACGATAATTTAGCAGGGCAATTAGGTATTTCGGTGTGGTATTTTGTTTTACTTTTAGTCATTGTAACAATACTTTTAGTAATCAGAGAATTAAATAAACCTAAAAAAATTGTTGCTACTCTTGCTCCCAAATATAAAGGAATTCGACATTTGCTTTTTGAAAAGCAATATCATAAGTTTTGGGCTGGATTCGTCATTGGTTTGATTGCTCTTATAGCATGGCCAGCAAGTGAGTTTGCTGGACGTACAGGTGGTTTGGGTATTACAACACCTTCTGCTAATCTTATTAGTTATGTTGCGACTAGTGATATTAATTTACTTAATTGGGGAGTCTTTCTTGTTTTGGGAATATTCCTAGGATCTTATATTGCTGCTCGAGGTGCTGGAGAATTCCGATGGCGTCTTCCTGATATAAAAACTATTAGGAAGAGCACTGTTGGTGGTATTCTTATGGGAATAGGTGCTTCTTGGGCAGGGGGATGTACGATTGGAAATGGTTTAACAGCGACAGCGGTCATCTCTAGCAAAGGTTGGATTGCTTTGCCCTTAACTATTCTTGGAGTATGGACTGCATCTTATTTTATATTTGTTAAGCCAAATCAATATTTGAAAGGAGAGTAGTTATGGCTGTGGTAGAACTTGAAACGGGTGGATTAGTGTGTCCTTTTCCATTGATTGATGCTAAAAACAAGATGAAAGAATTATCAATTGGTGATGAACTTCTTATTAAATTTGATTGTACACAAGCAACGGAGAGTATTCCAAATTGGTCAGCAGAGAATAGCTACCCTGTTACGCGTTTTGAACAAGTTGGTCAAGCTTCATGGGAGATTGTTGTTCAAAAACAGTAACTAACCTTTTAACCAACCCAAGTTCGAGTTAGTTTTTGACTTGGGCTTTTTTTGTTATTATCAGGAAATAGTTTTTGAAACCCTTTTCAAAAAATGCTATACTGAGAGAAAATAGGAGGAAAAGTACAATGGTAAAAATAATTTTTAGTGATATTGACGGCACTCTTATTAATCATGCCTTGAAAGTGACGCCTAGGACACGCCGAGCTCTTCGTCATGCTGCTGATACTGGTATTTTATTTGTTCCAGTTTCGGCGCGTATGCCAGAGGCGATTAAGCCAATTTTGAAAGATTTTTTACCTGATGTACCCATGATTTCCTATAATGGTGCCCTCACCCAAGATGAACAAGGGCAAGTGATTGATAGCTGTCCGATGAGTCCACAAGAAGCGCAAGCGATTTGTCAGTATTTAGAAAAAGAAGTTTTTGACGTTGCTTGGAATGTTTACAGCAGTGAAAAGTGGTTGTCACAAAACCTTGCTAATCGTTGGATTTCACGTGAAGAGCGCGTGGTGGGCTTAGCCTCTAAGGAAGCGAACTTGGAACAAATCGGTCGATTGCCAGAAGTTCATAAAATCTTGTTAATGGGTGAACCAGAACGCATGGAAGCTTTGGAAAATAAGCTAAATAGTCTCTATTCAGATTTGTCAGTTGCAAGGTCGCTGCCTTATTATATTGAAATTATGGCAAGTGGGATTCATAAAGGAAGGGCAGTCCAGACTTTGGCGCAGCATTACGAGGTTGATATGGCAGACACGCTTGCTTTTTGTGACAATTTTAACGATTTAGACATGCTAGAGGCAGTAGGTGAAGCTTATGTTATGGCAAATGCGTCTCAAGAAGTCAAGGAGCGTGTTGGACACGTAACAGCCAGTCACAATCATGACGGTATTGCCTTAGTTCTGGAAAAACTTGGCATAAGTAGTTTCGAATAATAGAGTATAAAAAACACCTGCGGGTGTTTTTAAAATTCGTTAGATAGAATGAGGGGCTATCTCTGACTGAATTGTCTGTACAATTTAAACGTGTTATAATTAAGGCAAATATAGCTATCAGTGGTCTCTTGGTTTTAGTGAAAAGGTATGAGATAAAAAAAACGGAAATATGTTGGTGTTTTGATAAGTGCTTTTATTGGGGTTCTTGCCATTGTTGGGGTTTATTGGAACTATAAAATGGTTCCTTCAAATGAAAATCAGGTTAAGATTGGTGCAACCTACATGACCATGAACAATGATTTTTACAAGGTATTAAACAATGAAGTTGAAAAAATCGTTGAGGAAAATAATGATATTTTGTACACCAGAGCCCCTGCTTTGGACGTTGATAAACAAACGCAACAGGTTGAATCGTTTATTGAAAAGGGTGTTAATATCATTATCATCAATCCTGTTGATGCAAACAGTCAAAAATTAATAAAAGCTTTGAAGAAAGCGAAAAAAGCTGGGATAAAAATTGTTGTTGTCGATAGTCAACTATCAGATGATTCTTCAGTAGATACGAGACGATTGTATCGGATAATTATCAAGCTGGTGTTTTATGCGCTCAAAATTTAATGCAGACGCAATCAAGTGCCAAAATTTTGTTATTGGAACATCAAAATGCAGTATCAGCAGTAGATCGTATCAATGGATTTTTAGATACGATTAAAGGACATGATGCCTATCAAGTGGTAGACCGTAAGGATTGTTTGGGTCAGACAGAACTCTCAATGCCGCAAGTTGAATCAGTGATTAATTCGGCGGAATCTTTTGATACGGTGATGGCACTTAATGACCAAGTGGCTATTGTTGCCCTAGCGGCGATTGAAAATATGGGCTTGACGGATACGGTGAAAATTTACGGTGTCGATGGTTCGCCAGATATGAAAATTCTTTTGGCAACAACATCATCAATTCAGGCAACCATAGCTCAATCACCGATAACGATTGGCGAAAAGGCGATTCAAGCAGGTTATCAGCTGGACAAAGGAAAAAAGGGTTCTGTTGCAAAGTTTTAAATCTACTATCAAATAAGGTAGAATAATAGAAAAAGATAGCAGGAGGAATGACGATGAATCATTTTAAAGGAAAGCAATTTCAGCAGGATGTGATTATTGTAGCCGTGGGCTACTATCTTCGTTATAACCTTATCCACGGTGTTCAAGAAGCAACTCCTCAGCAATAAGCGCTAGATTTCCAAAATATGAGAAACTATTTTAGAAATCTAGTTCTTATTTGCTCGGAGCTGGACGCTTCTTTCACAACCTCTATCCTCGATCTTTTTGGTCATACACTTCTTTGACGTTGATAAATTGATCAAGTATTGGATTTTCTCCTTTTAGGTCAGCTTCGAAACGGATACCGTCAATATTGATTCTGGCGTTACGGTAGTAGTCAGTTCCTAGTTGTCCCCATGCAGGAGTTGAGGCATCGACATTGCAGAAGATATCAAATCCTTGTTGTTTCAAGTAAGCAAATTTTTGATTTGCTTCAGAATAAGGTTGCCAATCGCTGATGTCAGCGCCAAATGGGTAGATCAAAATATTTGTTTTGCCTAAAATAGGTGCAACTTCATTTTGCCAACGTTCATTATCTTGTTGGATATCGGCTAAAGAAGCTTGTGTCATATTCAAGTGTCCCCAAGTATGAGAAGCAAAACTCCAACCATCTTTCTTTAATTGATCAGCAACTTTTTTGGCTGCTTCGATTTCTTTGTTTGTTTTTTCGTTATCACCATATTCTGATTTTGATGTACGGTAACCTAATACACCATTATAGCCTGTTAAAGCTAATGTTCCTTTGGCGCCTTGATAAGAAAAATCGGGATGTTTTTTAATGAATGAATCGATCAATGGAACCATATCATAGTCACCAACAGTTTCCTTCTTATTGTCGATATAAATATTCTTGATTTGGTTCTGTTTATCGACAATCAACTTACTAGGAAATCCTGAATTGTCCATGTATTCATAATAGCTGACATCGTCTTGCGAAAGAATTAACGGTTTCTTTCCTTCTGGAAGAGAAACACCTGTAAAAGTCAGTTTTCCATCTGTTCCTTTTTTGACTAATCCATTTAGATTAACAAGAACATAGTTATTTTTATATAACTGATCAATGGTTTTATTGAATTCGGAAATAGTGACCATATAATCTTTATACCCTTGTGCTTGCTGGGAATGAAAAGCCTTAGCTGGATCAACAATCAGACTATGAAAGAAGACGTGTGAGATTTTGGTCGGGTCTTCCCATTTTACCAAGGATTCTTTTTCTTTTTTCAAAGTTGCTAACAATTGTTGCGCTTCTTTGGCGTCGTCTTTTTCAAGTAAGGCGATGGCTTCATCATAATGATAACTTGCAGCAAGCTGTTTTGCTTGATCAAGCTGTTTCGTCGTTTGTTTATCTTCAACAGGTTTTGAGCTGCTGCTTGAGTGTTGAGTTGTTTGACTAGTGTTTTCTAATTTATTGTTTGTTGCTCCTTGTGTAACAAAAAAGATACTTACACCTAGAATAATAACAGTGCAAACAGAAGTGACAGCCAATATGATTTTGTGTGTATGTTTCATTTTATCGTCCCCTACTACTTTTTGATTTCAAAAACCCCCGTAAGCTTTTCTTAACCTTTTGAAAAACTTCCCATAACCATTGTAACGAATATAGGGTTCGTTTGCAAAGTTTTAAATCTACTATCAAATAAGGTAGAATAATAGAAAAAGATAGCAGGAGGAATGACGATGAATCATTTTAAAGGAAAGCAATTTCAGCAGGATGTGATTATTGTAGCCGTGGGCTACTATCTTCGTTATAACCTTAGCTATCGTGAAGTTCAAGAAATCTTATATGATCGTGGCATTAACGTTTCTCATACGACGATTTATCGTTGGGTGCAAGAATATGGCAAACTACTCTATCAAATTTGGAAAAAGAAAAATAGACAGTCCTTCTATTCGTGGAAAATGGAAGAAACCTATATCAAAATTAAGGGGCGTTGGCATTATCTCTATCGAGCGATTGATGCGGACGGTTTAACCTTAGATATCTGGTTACGAAAGAAACGAGATACACAAGCCGCTTATGCTTTTTTAAAACGACTCCATAAATAATTTGGACATCCTAGAGTCATCATAACAGATAAAGCTCCCTCTATTGGATCTGCCTTTAAAAAGTTACAAAGAAACGGGTTATACACCAAAACAGAGCATCGAACAGTGAAATATCTTAACAATTTAATAGAACAAGACCATCGACCAATTAAACGACGGAATAAATTTTATCGAAGTCTACGTACTGCCTCAACCACGATTAAGGGCATGGAGACCCTTCGAAGAATATACAAAAAGAACCGAAGAAATGGAACACCCTTCGGCTTTTCAGTTTCTACTGAAATCAAAATATTAATGGGAATCCCAGCTTAAATCATAGATACCGTAAGGGATTTTATTCTTTATTTAAAACTTTGCAACAGAACCATCAGATGTTATGAAACTGAAATAGCTTATCAAAAACACATGCTTGAAAATTTAGGTCGTTGGATGACCTTATTTCTAGCAGTAACGAGTTTAGGATTTTTACTCATTTATTTCTTTAACAAACACATCATTTTGCTAATTCTCGGTTTTGTCTTAATGATTTCTGGAAGTATAGAAATGCTGTTATTTGGTTACGGCATATACCATGGCAAAAAGAATGTTGCCAAGGTTATTGATGATTTTGAAACGAAACTCCAATCTTTTAAAAAACTATTCTAAAATAGCAATACAAAAAAATTACAATACTTACTCAAACACTCAATATGAAAAAGTTTCTAGCAGATAATCTCCATGCTAGGAACTTTTTTATTGTTATTTTTTCTGAATTTTAAAAATATATTGACAAAACATCAAAATAAGGCTAGAATAGTTTATAATCAAAAACAATTGATGCAAGTCAATACCTAGCACTCATTGATTTGTAAATCTTAACAGGAGAAAAAGTATGCTTAATTTAATGTCTATAACGACTGAAAAACTGAATCGATACTATTACTTTAGTTTCTTTAGATAGACGTTTGTAGCCATCATGGATGCAAACGTCACCTGCGTTTGTATCTATGAAGCTAAAGCATTTTGCCTGTTTTGAAAAGCCGATTAGATACTTAAAAATCTAACTGGCTTTTAAGTGTTTCTACTTTTTTTGCATATGCATAAAAACCAGTTAGTTTTTTGAACTAGCTGGTTTTTGTTGTGATTGATTTAGGGGAAATCCCTAATGGTGATATTAGGTTACCTTGTCTAGCACGTGCTTTAGGCAAGTAAGTAAAAAGTAGAGGAAGGTAAATTATGAAAAAAGGTTTAACGGCTTTAATGGCTGTCATGTTAGCCGCACTCGCCTTAGCTGGGTGTTCGTCAAGCAAAAATGCAAGCAAAGATGTTGTCCATCTTGGCATTCTCCAATATGTGGAGCATCCATCATTGACTGCTGCGCGCAAAGGTTTTGTGGATGAATTGAAAAAAGAAGGTTATGTCGAAGGTAAGAATCTTAAGCTAGATTATGAAAATGCTCAAGGTGACCAGTCTAATCTTCAAACCATTTCCACAAACCTGCTTTCAAATAATGACTTGGTGCTTGGTATTGCGACGCCAGCCGCGCAAACTTTGTCAAATCTATCATCAGATGTTCCCGTGGTCTTTACAGCCGTTACCGATCCTGTGTCAGCTAAATTAGTAGATACTATGGAAACTCCTAACGGCATTGCGACTGGAACGAGCGATATGTCTCCTATCTCAAAACAGGTTGAATTGCTGCAAAAAGTTATGCCTGATGTGAAAAAAGTTGGGATTATGTACACAACTAATGAACGTAATTCAGAAGTTCAAGTTGAAGAAGCACAAAAAGAATTTGCTAAAGCAGGCATTAATGTCATTACCAAAGGGATTTCATCAACTAATGATGTTCAAGACACTGCTAAAAGCTTAATGAGTCAAACACAAGTTCTTTTCATCCCAACAGATAATATGATTGTCAGTGCCATTTCACTACTTACTGAACTATCAAAAGAAATGAAAGTTCCAGTTGTTGGTGGCTCTGCAGACGTAGTTGACCAAGGCGTCCTTTTCACTTACGGTGCCAATTACGAGGCGCTTGGTCGTCAAACAGCTAAATTAGCAGTTCGTATTATCAAAGGTGAAGACGTAAGCAAGGTTGCTGCAGAATATCCTAAAGCTCTCAATGTTGTTGCTAATGATGATATGGCAAAAACGCTTGGTATTGATTTAAGTAGCATTGAAAATGAAGCAACTAAAGCATCGACTGATGATAGTGAAAAGACAAGTACGCAGGCAAGTAGCACTGCTAAAGCAAATCCGACAAAAACATCAAATAAGTCAGCTAAAAAAGCTTCAAATGCTTGGATTGATATCATTTTAACAGCTATTTCACAAGGTCTCTTGTGGGCTATCATGGCTATCGGTGTGTTTATTACTTTCCGCATTTTGGACATTGCTGACCTTTCTGCTGAAGGATCATTCCCACTTGGTGCAGCTTCAACAGCTATCATGATTGTTAATGGCATTAATCCATTGCTTGCGACAATTGGTGGTTTTGTGGCTGGTATGTTAGCTGGTGCTGTTGCTGGCTTCTTGCACACCAAGATGAAAATTCCAGCACTCTTAACAGGGATTATCGTGTTAACAGCTCTTTATTCTGTTAACCTTTTGGTTTTGGGTAGTGCCAATGTGTCACTAGTTGGTCAAGAAACTCTTGTAACAGTGATGACGTCAGCTCTCAGCTTTTCAAAACTTTACGCCGTGATTTTGATTGGTGTTATCTTTGTAGCTTTGGTCATTCTATTACTTGTGGTCTTGTTGAACACACAAATGGGACTTGCTCTTCGTGCGACAGGTGATAACCTTGCTATGGGTGAGGCTAACGGGATTAAAGTTGACCGTATGAAGATTCTAGGTTACATGGTTTCAAATGGTTTGATTGCTCTTGCTGGTTCACTCTTAGCGCAAAATAACGGCTACGCTGATATGAATATGGGAACAGGAACAATCGTTAATGGCTTGGCTTCAATTATTTTGGCTGAAGTGATTGTCAAATACTTGCCACTTGGTAAACGCCTCTGGTCAATTGTTCTTGGATCAATTCTATACCGCTTGGTACTTGTTATTATCTTAGCCATGAATGTGGATGCCCAAATGCTTAAATTGGCCTCAGCAGTTCTTCTTGCTTTGATTCTTTATGTTCCAGAAATTCGCAATAAACTACACATTAAACCCTCAAAAACATTGACTCCAGGAGGTAACGACTAATGGCACTTTTAAGCTTATCAAATATCCATAAAACTTTTGAAAAAGGAACCGTTAATGAAAATCATGTCTTGCGTGGCCTTGACTTGGATATCGAACAAGGGGATTTTATATCAGTTATCGGGGGAAATGGTGCTGGTAAATCTACTTTGATGAATTCTATCGCTGGTGTGGTTGAAATTGACAAAGGCGATATTGTCCTAGATGGAAATTCTATTCGCAAAGCTTCAGTTGCTGCACGTTCAAAAGACATTAGTCGAGTCTTTCAAGATCCACGTATGGGAACAGCAACCAATCTGACGATTGAAGAAAATATGGCTATTGCTTATCGTCGTGGGAAAAAGCGCAGCTTCTTCAAAAAATCAATCACAGAAGCAGAACGCCAACTCTTCAAAGACAAATTGTCTGAGCTTGGCTTAGGTTTGGAAAATCGTATGAAGACTGATGCTGCCTTTTTATCAGGCGGGCAACGTCAAGCCTTAACGCTTGCCATGGCAACCTTGGTCCGTCCTAAAATTTTGCTTCTTGACGAACACACTGCAGCCCTTGATCCCAAAACAAGTGACATGGTCATGCAGCTGACTAAGAAAGTCGTTGAAGAAGAGAAACTCACAACCTTGATGATTACGCACAACATGGAGCATGCTATCGAGTATGGTAATCGTCTCGTCATGCTTTATCACGGGAAAATCGTCGTGGACGTTCGTGGCGAAGAAAAGAAAAATCTCACCGTCGCACAGCTCATGGACCTCTTCCATAAAAACAGTGGCCAAGTCCTAAATGATGATGCTTTGGTATTAGGATAATAAGAAAAAAGACAACTTAGATGACTTAGGGTCTAAGTTGTCTTTTTAGTGTTTTTTTCTTGACTATTTTTGACCAAGTGTTAAAATAGTTTTTGTAAAGACTAGCACTCTTATGCAAGGAGTGCTAACAATAATAAAAATATAGGAGGCAAAAGCATGTTGAAACCATTAGGTGACCGTGTGGTCTTGAAAGTTGAAGAAGAAAAAGAACAAACAGTTGGTGGTTTTGTCCTTGCTGGCGCAGGCAAAGAAAGCACACAAACGGCAACTGTTGTAGCTGTTGGTACTGGTGCCCGTACATTGACAGGTGAATTGGTCACACCAAGTGTTGCAGCTGGAGATAAAGTGATTATTGAAACTGGTGCAGGTGTCGAAGTGAAAGATGGTGACGATGCAGTTACTATCGTTCATGAAACAGAAATTTTAGCTGTATTAGCATAAGATAGATTAACAAAATAGTAGCCTTTAGTTACTTAGTTAGAATGTAGATAAACTAAAATTAATTATTTGTTGCAGTTGAATTTTAGGATTATTTGCGAGTGAAGCGAGCAATAAAACGATACTTTCTGCTGTGGTGAAAGTGGCTGAAATAGTAATAAATCAGCCACCCGGAAGTTTTGAGACTCTCGGCTCAAAACTTAGGTATGGAATTCCGTAGGAAGTCGCTGCCGACCGCACCACCTAAAGAAAGTATCAGAAAAAGGTCTTGTCTTCAACCTAGATAGCTTTTAGCTACTTAGTTTTATTTGAAATACATAATAGAAATCAAATGGAGGAATAGATATGGCAAAAGATATTAAATTTTCATCAGATGCACGCGCAAGCATGATGCGTGGGGTTGATATTTTAGCGGACACTGTTAAAGTAACCTTAGGCCCTAAAGGTCGTAACGTTGTTCTTGAAAAATCATTTGGTTCACCACTTATCACTAATGATGGTGTGACAATTGCCAAAGAAATCGAACTAGAAGACCACTTTGAAAACATGGGAGCTAAACTTGTTTCAGAAGTTGCTTCTAAAACAAATGACATCGCTGGTGATGGTACAACAACTGCTACAGTGTTGACACAAGCTATCGTTCGCGAAGGTCTTAAAAACGTGACTGCTGGTGCTAATCCAATTGGTATCCGTCGTGGTATCGAAGCAGCTGTTAAAGTAGCTGTTGACGAATTGAAATCAATCGCTCAACCAGTTGCTAATAAAGAAGCTATTGCCCAAGTCGCAGCCGTTTCATCACGTTCTGAAAAAGTTGGTGAATACATCTCAGAAGCCATGGAAAAAGTTGGTAATGACGGTGTTATCACAATTGAAGAATCACGTGGTATGGAAACAGAACTTGATGTTGTCGAAGGTATGCAATTTGACCGTGGATACCTTTCACAATACATGGTTACTGACAGCGAAAAAATGGTTGCTGACCTTGAAAATCCATACATCTTGATTACAGATAAGAAGATCTCAAACATCCAAGATATCTTGCCACTTCTTGAAGAAGTGCTTAAAACAAGCCGTCCACTTCTTATCATCGCTGATGACGTTGATGGTGAAGCTCTTCCAACACTTGTTCTTAACAAAATCCGTGGTACATTCAACGTTGTAGCTGTTAAAGCTCCAGGATTTGGTGATCGTCGTAAAGCAATGCTTGAAGATATCGCTATTTTGACTGGTGCTACAGTGATTACAGAAGATCTTGGTCTTGAGTTGAAAGATGCTAACATGGCGGCTCTTGGTCAAGCAGCTAAAGTAACTGTTGATAAAGACAGTACAGTTATCGTTGAAGGTGCTGGTGATGCAGATGCTATCGCTAACCGTATCAACGTGATTAAATCACAACTTGTTTCAACAACATCAGAATTTGACCGCGAAAAACTTCAAGAACGTTTGGCTAAATTAGCTGGTGGTGTTGCAGTTATCAAAGTTGGTGCTGCTACAGAAACAGCTCTTAAAGAAATGAAATTGCGTATTGAAGATGCCCTTAACGCAACACGTGCCGCTGTTGAAGAAGGTATCGTTGCTGGTGGTGGTACTGCCCTTGTTAACGTTATTTCTAAAGTTGCTGAACTTGAACTTGACGGTGATGAAGCTACAGGTCGTAACATCGTTCTTCGCGCTCTTGAAGAACCCGTTCGTCAAATTGCCTTCAACGCCGGTTACGAAGGTTCAGTTATTATTGAACGTTTGAAAAACTCAGAAGTTGGTACAGGATTCAACGCTGCTAACGGTGAATGGGTGAACATGGTTGAAGCTGGTATTATTGACCCAGTTAAAGTAACACGTTCAGCTCTTCAAAATGCTGCTTCGGTCGCAAGCCTTATTCTTACAACAGAAGCAGTTGTAGCTAACCATCCAGAACCTGCTGCAAGCACACCAGCAGCTCCTGGCATGGATCCATCAATGATGGGCGGATTCTAATCCAAAATTCGAATAGATTAATTAGAAAGAACACCTCAAGCGAGGTGTTCTTTTTGTTGATTATGTGATTTATTTATCTAAAAAGAATTTGATATAATTAAAAAAAGCAATTTTTTTAGAAAGAGGGGTGTGTTATCGTGGATGAAAAAGAAATGATGAGCTTAGGCGAGCTATATCGTGAATTACGCATGACGCGGGGCTTAAAGTTAAAAGATGTTGCTGGTCAGAAGTTGTCAGTTTCGCAGTTATCAAAGTTTGAAAATGGGCAAAGCATGCTTACAGCAGACAAACTTTTAGTGGCGATTTCGGCGATTCACATGAGCTTTTCAGAATTTGGACACGCCCTGAATCATTATCAAGAAAGTTCTTATTTTAGACTTGGAAACCAGTTGGCTAATTTACAAGTGGCTGGTGATATTGAAGGCCTTAAAGAGGTGCTGAAAAATTTTGAAGCTGACGAAAATTTTGATACCTATAATCGTTTGATGAGGATTGATATTGTCAGTGCTATTTATGCCCTTGATCCAAGTTATGAGATTAAAGAAGATGATAAGCAATTTTTGATGCAATATCTCTATAGCATCGAACAATGGACAGAGTATGAACTTTATCTTTTTGGAAACACCATGTCGATTTTATCTGATGCTGATTTGATTTTCTTAGGAAGAGCGCTTGCTGAACGCAATGAATTTTATCTGTCACTTCCTCAACATAAAAAAGCTGCGCAGTTGACCTTTATTAATATTATCTTAGCTTTGATTGAGCGTAATCAGCTTTACTACACGACTTATTTTATGACTAGGCTAGAAAGCATGATTAATTATCAAGACATGTTTACCGTAGTATTTTTAACCTTTTTAAAAGATACCTTGGCTTATTTGAAAGGTGAGACTGATGATGTTCAACCGATGAGAGAGTGTATTGAAATGGTTAAAAAATTAGGAAATCCTACAATGGCTAAGCTCTTAGAGGAACATTTGGAACAATTTATTAAATGATATAAATAATAAAAATTGAAGGATTAAACTTTCCGGTTTTTATTAGAGTGAATAGACTTTGGATTAAAAAGGCCAGAATAAGAAGTGCTATTAATAAAAAAATCTTCTTAGGCATATAATGACCTCCTATGTCCTTATTGTATCGTAAAAAACAGGGAAAACTTAAAATTATCATATATGAAAAAACAAAAATTGAATTTTCATATTTGCGAATTTCTAATAAGTGCTTTTTTCCGTGGTATATTATACTCGTAAGTATTTGAAGAAGTACTTACAGAGCAGTATTAGTCTTGGTTAGGCAAGATGTTTTTACATGTGAATAAATCAATTGTTTGGGAGCTTTTGATTTTTGGGAGTCATGTGTGATGGGAAGTATTGCTCTAAAGGGATGGGTTTTTATCCAGGAGAGTTAGCAATATGCTAATCATGGCATCTGAATCTTTGGATTGAGATGTATAAGTCATATCTTTTTTTCTTATTGAGCGACACCGTCTGTAGTATTAGTAGTATTATGCGTTCAATTACAAAAATTAGTACATTTCCGAGAGGTATGACATGAGATAGGTTTATTGAGAGTGTTTTAGCTAGGTGATTGTTCACACTAAAAAAGCGACTGATAACTCAGCTAGGCATTCTTGTAAACTGATTTACTTTTGATATCGTATTTTCAGTTGGGGGCAGCTGAAAATATGTTGGTGCAGCTTGACTGTATAACTTTCTGAAAAGACTGACAGCCACACTAAAAACTTAGGAGAAAGCAAACCTTTTTGATTTGGTAAGGTTTGCTTTTTTCTTGGGTAAAGTTACAAAATAATCGTAAAAAACCTTTGTCTGTAGTATACTAAGATTAGAAAATGTTGGTTTAGTTTTAGATATGCTTACTGTATGAAGGGAGTAGGCTTATGATGTTTTGGTTAGGTGTTGCAGGTGCGGTTTTAGTTGCTATTTATCTTGTTATTGTTGATAACAAAGATGATTTCTGAGAAGTAAAAGGTGGCCTTTAAGCCGCCTTTTTAGGTGTCATATGGTGTGATTTTTCTGTAATGGTAGCTTAAAAAGTTTTTGGTATAATAATGACTTAAGATTTGATGGAATAGGGAGGCTAAAGATGAAAAAGTTTAAACACACGCTAAAACGTAAAAAAGTCTGGATTCCTAGTGTGATTGTGGGAGTGCTACTATTGGTCTTTGTGGTTTGGGGAAGTTTTCACTACTCTAAAAAACAAGTCATTCGAGATTATGTAGCAGCCTACCAAAAATCTGGGGATACTTTTGACAATATCAAAGGTTATATCGTTTGGGCTGATAACAATGAAAAGGTTACAACTGATGAGGCTAAGTATGCGACATTTACCAAGTTATCAACATCAGAAGCTGACAAGTTAAGTAGAGATTTAATAAACGCTGATGCTTCTGATGATGCTTACGTTAAAAAAATCGGTCGTAAATTTTTGATTTTCCCAAATTATCGTATCGCTTTGAAACCTTTAGATTTGACCATTAAGACGAATGTTGATAAGGTCGACATTTTGCTCAATAAAAAGAAAGTTGCGCTTAGTGATTCAACTGATTACAGCATCAAGCTTGAACGCTTGCCAATCGCTGATTACACGGCAAGTATTTCTGGAAAATATAATGGCAAACCAATCGAGTTAAGTAAAGATTACGATGGCAAGGACAAGGTTCTTGATTTATCGGTGACTTTTAAAAACTTTAAAGTCACAAGTAACTTAGTTGATGGTGAGCTTTATTTTGATAACACACGCGTAGGCACTTTGGAAAATGGTGAGTACGAGGTTAGTGATTACCTGTTGACAGATTCAGCTAAAGCTTACGTGAAGAAGAAATTCTCAGATGGTGATTTGAAATCACAAAAACAAGCTCTAGCAAGTATCGCTGATGGGGACACGGTTGCTTTGAATGCCGATAATCTTTTGGACAATGAAATGGCTGGAAAAGTCTTGGTATCAGCTTTTGACCAAATGATTTTGTATTTGAACGCTGGGCAAGACTCATCAACGGTATCTACGGTTTTTGAAGACGGCGGTAATAATGACTTTTACAAAGGCTTGAAAGAAAGTATCAAGGCTAAGATGCAGACCGATAGTCGCAAGGCGACAAGTCTAACAGTACCAAATATCACTTTGACCAGTCTATCTCAAGTCGGCAAGGAAACTTATGTGGCAGGATTTACAGCAACTTATGATTTCCACTACGATAAATCGACAGACACTGAAAAGCAAACATCAGGTGAAGTCATCCAAGACTTAGAAGGTAAAGTAACCTTGAAGAAAGCTGGCGCGACTTATGTTGTCGCTAATTCAGGTCAAAAGAGTATCACAGTGACAAATGAAGATAATCAAGTCAAAGGAGAGTCGCTCTTTCCAGAAGCTATGCTTGGCACATGGAAAGTCGACGATAAGAGTGATACATCATTTACCTTTGAGGCTGATGGGACAATCACTCAAACGACTAAAAATAACAAGAAACAAACCAAGGTTACGGGTATTGAAGACAAAGGAAATAATGTCTATCATTACCTTTACGGAGACGATGCCGACACAAGCGTCTTTACAGTTAGTGGTCTTGGCGGTGTTGGTGTTAAATATACTTTCGGTATTAAAGTCGACGGTAATAAACTTACCTTAGTGGTATGGCAAGCAAATAAAGATGCTGATTTTGATTACAGCAAACCAATGCTTGCCAGCACTTTGAGTAAAAAATAAGAAAAGGAATCAGTAGTCTTATAAAACTTGATTTCTCAACGCATTAGAACCCACTTAATCACTCCGTTTTGCTTATTATAATTTCATAAATAAAGGGGTTGGTGACTTTTGTCCCAACCTCTTAATGTAATCCTGCTTCAAATGTTTTGGATTTAGCTTCAACACTGATTTTTTCAAGAGTAAATGGGTGTGTGAAGCTGAGTTTATGCGCGTGGAGCATGAGGCGCTTAGCAGGAGTGTTACTGTATAATGGGTCACCGATGATGGCATGTCCGTGTGCTGACAGATGGACGCGGATTTGGTGCGTGCGTCCCGTTTTTAGACGGCATTTGACCAGCGATCCTTTTGGAAAGACCTTGAGGCGGTCAACAATAGTTAAGGCAGTTTGGCCATTTCTGCGGTCCACAACACGTTTTCTGCGATCATGTCGATCACGTCCAATTTTATCTTGAAAGACTTGGTGTTTAGGTTCAAATTTTCCTTGAGCTAGTGCCCAATATTCACGTGAAATGTCTTTGTTTTCAAGCAGACGATTTAGAATTGGCAGAACAAAAGGATTTTTAGCAAACATAACAGCGCCACTCGTTTCCATATCTAAGCGGTGAATGACGTAGCATGTTTTTCCGACATAGGCTGACACATGGTTGAGTAGAGCAATTTCATTTGGCTCGTTGCCGTGTGTCTTTATGCCTTCAGGTTTGTTGACAATGATGAGATGCTCATCTTGGTAAAGACAATCAACTAACTTGCTATCACCAAATGGAATCGTTTTTTGTGGGTAATCGTCGTCATCAAAAGTTAGCTGGATAGTGTCGCCTGTTTTGACCAAGCTCTGCCAGTTGATATTTTCCCCGTTAATCAGTAAGTGTTTTTTGGTGCGTAAAAAATGGCGAATTTTTCGCGGAATCAGTAAATGCTCTTCTAACAGTTCCTTAACTGTGCTATCTGGATAAGGATTTTTAAGCGTATATGTTAAAGTCATAGCTCTATTATAGCATGAGTGCGCAAAAAAAAAACGCACCTTATGGCGCGCTTAGATTTACTTGTCTTTAGCTTCGTTTTCGTGTAGCCAATCGTGGTATTTTCCCAAAAGGTTAACTGCCATTTGAGTTGCGACAGCCATTGAGTAAGCTTCAGTGCCTTCAGCTTCACTTTCTGAAACTTCGATTTTTGTTTCGTCGTAAACGGCTTTTAAACTATCGTGTGACAATGTTTTTTTGAATGCTTCGAATCCTTTGTTCATGGTAAAATCCTTTCTAATACTCGTTCAAGTATCGTGGACAATTGTGACAACCAGATAAGTTGTGAGCGTTTTTATTGATACTTTTATTTTACCACAAAAGAGATGAAAATGTTGTAATCAAGATGAAATCCCTTTTCATCTGACGTTTTTCAAAAGAACTGTTATAATGTGGTTATGACAAAATTTAAAATGATTAAAGAAAAGCTTCTTTCTTTTTTTAAATCAGAAAAAGAAGAAGTGCCTTTCAAGAATCACATCAGTCAGGAAAATGACAATGATTATCTGGCTGATGACTTAAGTGACTTTGAAACTGAAAATACTGAAGAGCAGGCAGCTCCAACCTACCAACGTAGTAAAGAGTACCACGAAAAAGCAAAGAAGCAGCCAGCTTGGCTGCAAAAGCTTTCGCGTTTTATGCCATCACCTAAGAATCCTATTAGACGTTTTTGGCGTCGTTACCGAGTTGGAAAAATCTTACTCATTTTGGCTGGTATTGGTGTTTTAGCCATTGGCTCTTACCTTTTTGCCGTTGCCAAATCAACCAATGTCTCGGATTTGCAGGACGCATTGAAGGCGACAACTGTTATTTATGATAAAGATGACAATCAAGTTGGTTCGCTTTCAGGGCAAAAAGGGACTTACGTTGAGTTAAACGCTATTAGCGATAACATGAAAAAGGCGGTAATTGCAACAGAAGACCGTTCATTTTACAAAAATGGTGGGATTAATTACTCTCGTTTCTTCTTAGCTTTGTTCACCATGGGACACTTTGGTGGTGGGTCAACCATCACGCAACAATTGGCTAAAAATGCTTATCTAAGCCAAGAACAAACGGTCACTCGTAAAGCTAAAGAATTCTTCTTAGCGATTGAATTGACCAAAAAATACAGTAAAGATGATATCTTGACCATGTATTTGAACAATGCTTATTTTGGAAATTCGGTCTGGGGTGTCCAAGATGCCAGCCGCAAGTATTTCGGAACGGACGCTGCCAATCTGACTGTTGAACAATCAGCTATCTTAGCAGGGATGCTAAAAGGTCCTGAAATTTATAACCCTTATTACTCTGTAGAAAATGCGACAAACCGACGCAATACGGTCTTAGGAGTTATGGTTGATGCAGGAAAAATCACACAAGCAGAAGCCAATCAAGCTAAGCAAGTTGATATCGCAAGTGAATTGAACGATACTTATACTGGAAATTCTGATGATTATCAGTACGGTTCATACTTTGATGCGGTTATTCAAGAAGCTGAAAAAAAATATGGCTTGTCTGAAAATGATATTGTCAACAATGGCTATAAGATTTACACAGAATTAGACCAAAACTATCAAGCAAATATGCAGGCTGTTTTTGATAACACGGCTTATTTCCCAGTATCTGATTATGATGGCCAAACAGCCCAAGGAGCTAGTGTTGCCATGGATCCGTCAACTGGTGCGGTTCGTGGTTTGGTTGGACGTGTCAGCCCAAGTTCAGCAACTTTCCGTAGCTTTAACTACGCGACACAAGCCTCACGAAGCCCTGGTTCAACCATTAAACCTCTAGTGGTTTACTCACCAGCTGTTGCTTCAGGTTATGCCATTACGACTGATTTACCAAATACACCTAGGGATTACGATGGTTATTCTCCAACGAACTACGCCGGTATTGAAACAGCAGACCTTCCAATGTATCAAGCTTTGGCAAATTCATACAATATCCCAGCGGTTTACTTACTTCATAAAATCGGTGTTAGCAAGGGAATGAGCTACGGTCAAAAATTTGGTCTTAACATGAAAAATGTTAAGGAAGAATTGGGCGTTGCCCTTGGTGGTGGTGTTACAACCAACCCACTTGAAATGGCTCAAGCTTACGCAACCTTTGCTAATGGTGGTGTAATGCCGAAAGGACATTTGATTACCAAGATTGAAAATGCCAGCGGTGATGTTATTGCGGAATTCAAGCCCTCAACCAAGCGCGTGATTAGCCAATCTGTAGCTAACAAAATGACCAGCATGATGCTTGGAACTTTCTCAAACGGTTCAGCGGTCAACGCCAATGCTTATGGTTACACAATCGCAGGTAAGACTGGGACAGTGGAAGCTAACTTCAATGCTGATTTGACAAGTGACCAGTGGGTTATCGGTTATACGCCAGACGTGGTTATCGCACAGTGGATTGGTTATGATTCGACAGATGAAAATCACTACCTGACTGATGCAAGTTCTGGTACAGCGTCGACAATCTTTAGCGCAGTAGCCAGCAGCATTTTGCCATATACTGCAGGAACAGAATTTACCGTTGAAAATGCTTATAGCCAAAATGGTTACGACTTGGTTTACAGCGCAAATGGTCAAACAAGTACAAGTCAATCCTCAAGTTCTGATAACATTCTTGATAAAGTTCAAGAATCAGCTCAAGATGCAGGAGATAAGATTGGACGTGCGGTTAAAGATGCTTGGGATAACTTCTCAAGTTGGTTCAACAAGCAGACTAACTAAGTCACTTGCCAACTTATGAAAAACATGATAAAATAAGATCTCGGAGGAATTATGGCACAGAAAAAAGCAAGTTTAGCTTGTACAGAATGTGGAAGCCGTAACTACTCTATCGGAGTTAGTAGCAACCCCAAACCTGTACGACTAGAAGTTAATAAATATTGTAAACATTGTAAAAAATACACGCTACACAAAGAAACACGATAATTTGTAGCGGTCATTCTCAGCTTTAGAGTAATGAGCGAGATGATAGAATAAGGAGGAGTCGCCTGTGGCATTCATTAAGGGAGTATTTACGATTTTAAGTGAAACAACTTGGCCAGATCGTAAACAACGTTGGAAAGATTATATCTCTGTACTTGAATATACAGCATTCTTTACCATTGTTATTTTCATTTTCGATAAATTGCTCTCACTGGGAGTGATGAATTTGTTAAATCGATTTTAAAGTACAGCCGTAGCTTTGAGCTACGGTTGTTTATTTTTGTCATTAAAGGGCATAATGGAGCTGAAGTAGCTAACAAAAGTTTTGGGGGTAATGAGCATGATAGCCTTTTTTATGATTTTTCCAGCATTATTTATGACACATGAGATGGAAGAGTTGATTTTTATGCCTGGATTTGTGACAAAGTTACCAGCATCTAAGGCAACTAAAAAAGTTCAAGCTTATTATAGCCCATTGGTTTTTAATCTTACGGTTTTGGAGCAACTCTTGCTTTTGCTATTGATTTTAGGCATCAGCTATTACAGCAAGCATTTTGGTTTTTATGTGACAGTTATAATTGCTTATATCTACCATATTGTTGGTCATCTTGTGCAAAGTTTGGTGCTAAAGAGATATGTCCCAGGCTTGATTGGTGGTATTATAACTGCTGTTATCTCTCTTGCTTTTCTATTTTCTTTTGGCTTAGTTGATTATCGTTATTACCTTTATGCGCTAGTAACTTTGCTGATTATCTTTGGCAATATCTTGCTGTCTTTTAAAATGTTAAATCAGCTTCTTTAGCAGTAATTCATTGACAGCGCTAGCGATTTTTCCTATAATAAAATAAAGAAAAACACCCAAGAAGCCTTTAAGGGGCTTTTTTATAATGGAGGAAATTATGTTAGATTCTTTTGATAAAGGTTGGTTTGTGCTACAAACTTACTCTGGTTACGAAAACAAAGTAAAAGAAACTCTTTTGCAACGTGCACAAACTTATAACATGTTGGATAACATCTTGCGTGTCGAAATTCCAACACAAACAGTTAACGTTGAAAAAAATGGTAAAGTCAAAGAAGTTGAAGAAAATCGCTTCCCAGGTTATGTTCTGGTTGAAATGGTTATGACAGACGAAGCTTGGTTCGTTGTTCGTAACACTCCAAACGTTACTGGTTTCGTTGGTTCACACGGTAACCGTTCAAAACCAACTCCACTTTTGGAAGAAGAAATCCGTTCAATTCTTATCTCAATGGGACAAACTGTTGATGTCGTTGACACAAACATCAAAGCTGGTGATGTGGTTCAAATCATCGACGGTGCTTTCTCTGGTCAAGAAGGACGTGTTGTTGAAATTGAAAACAACAAAGTTAAATTGATGATTAACATGTTCGGAACAGAAACACAAGCTGAATTGGAACTTTACCAAATCGCTGAATTGTAATATCAAAAAGCTGAGCTCTTTTAAGAGTTCAGCTTTTTAGTTATTTAATGTTTATGTCTGTGTCGTCGTGTTTCGATTTCTTCAAGATAGCCTGCGGTCATGATGCTGACAGGAAGAGCGATGATTACCACGCCAAGGATTGATGAAATCATGGTGATTAATTTTCCGATGGCAGAAACGGCGTAAATATCACCGTAACCAACGGTTGTCATAGAAATGGTCGCCCAATAAAGTGCATCAAAGAAGTTGCCAAAAGTTGTTGGCTCAACATTGAAAATAACGAGAGCAGAAATGAAAATATAAATAACAACTAAAGCTCCAACGATTAACAAAGATTCTTTTTGCTTTTTAAGAACATGGATGAGCGTGTTGATGCTTCTAGAATAACGAAAGAGTTTGAAAACGCGAATGGTACGAATCATCCGCACTATTTTAAATAATCGAAAAGTATTATTCCAAAATAATAGAGAAGATAAAATGGCAATAAGGTCTGTCATCGCAAGGAAAGTAAAAGGGTATTTGATAAAAGAGATTTTTCCTTGCTTGAGTTTGAAATCAGCCGTCATCAAGCGTAACAAGTAATCAATGATAAAAATCAGAGTGGTTACATTTTCCAGAATCGCATAAAAAGTAAAATGTGTTTTGATAGTTAGCGGAAGTAAACTTGCAATAATGACAAGGATCATGAAAATATCATAGATTTTTTCAATGGTAGTTATATTTTTGGTTGGCTCGATAATGTTGTAGATTTTCTTTCGCATAACTATCTCCTTTGAATTCTTAAGACTATTATAACATAGTAAAATCCATCTAAATAGCACAGTTTTTGGTATAATAAGTAACAAAATTAGAAAGAACGGAGGAGGAGAATGTCTGTTGGTTTAGTACTAGAAGGTGGCGGCATGCGAGGCCTGTATACAGCAGGAGTGCTAGATACTTTTTTAGAGGCTGGTATCAAGGTTGATGGTGTTGTTTCGGTATCAGCAGGGGCACTTTTTGGCGTTAATTTCTTGTCAAAACAAAAAGGTCGTGCCATTCGTTACAATAAAAAATACGCTTCTTACCCAAATTATATGGGGCTTCGTTCGTGGTTAAAAACAGGAAATGTCGTTAATAAAGACTTTGCCTATTACAAGGTTCCAATGGAATTAGATGTTTTTGATGAAAAAGCTTTTGAAGAGTCAGGAGTTCCTTTTTACGCAACGGTGACGAACCTAGCAACTGGAAAACCCGAATACCACAAAGTTGATAATGTCTTTGACCAAATGGAGCTGCTCCGAGCTAGCTCTGCTTTGCCATTAGCTTCAAAAATCGTGGAATGGAAAGGACAAAAATATCTTGACGGTGGTTTGTCAGACAGCATTCCAGTTGATTTTGCAAGAAATTTAGGATTTGATAAATTGATTGTTGTCTTAACACGTCCAATTGATTACCGCAAAAAACCAAGCAGCAGTCGTCTTTATAGACTTTTTTATAGAAAATATCCTAAATTTGTAGAAGTTGCTTCAAAACGTTACGAGCATTACAATAATACCATTGAGCATATCATTGACTTGGAAAATAAAGGCGAACTTTTTGCTATTCGTCCAAGCCAAAATTTAGAAATCGGACGTCTTGAAACAAATCCTGAAAAATACGAAGAAATTTACCAAGTCGGCTTAGCAGATGCCAAAGAAGATATGACAAAATTGAAGGAATATTTAGCAAAATGATGAGCGAAGATTTGATTTGATATCAAACTGCTCTTATCAACTAACAAAAGGCATGAAATCCCCCGTGATTTCGCCTTTTTTCTTTATTCTTTTCGTGGTATAATAGTAACTAATACTAAGAACATGGAGAAATGACATGGCAACTTATAATCATAAAGAGATTGAGAAAAAATGGCAGGCTTTTTGGGCCGATAATCATACTTTTAAAACAGGAACAGACACTGATAAACCAAACTTTTACGCCTTAGATATGTTCCCATACCCATCTGGTGCTGGTCTTCACGTAGGACACCCAGAAGGATACACTGCAACTGATATTCTTAGCCGTTTTAAACGTGCTCAAGGTTACAACGTTCTTCACCCAATGGGTTGGGATGCCTTTGGTCTTCCTGCAGAACAATACGCGATGGATACAGGTAATGACCCAGCTGAATTTACAGCTAAAAATATCGCTAACTTCAAACGTCAAATCAACTCACTTGGTTTCTCATATGACTGGGACCGCGAAGTGAACACTACTGACCCTAACTACTACAAATGGACTCAGTGGATTTTCACAAAATTGTATGAAAAAGGTTTGGCATACGAAGCTGAAGTACCAGTTAACTGGGTCGAAGAATTAGGTACAGCTATCGCCAACGAAGAAGTGCTTCCGGACGGAACTTCAGAACGTGGTGGATATCCAGTTGTTCGTAAACCAATGCGTCAATGGATGCTTAAAATCACAGCTTACGCAGAACGTTTGCTTGAAGATTTGGATGATCTTGATTGGCCAGAATCAATCAAAGACATGCAACGTAACTGGATTGGTAAATCAACTGGTGCTAATGTTACTTTCAAAGTAAAAGATACTGATAAAGACTTCACTGTCTTTACAACTCGTCCAGATACACTATTTGGTGCAACTTACGCTGTTTTAGCTCCTGAACACCCACTTGTTGAAGCTATTACAACACCAGAACAAGCTCAAGCAGTTGCTGATTATAAACACCAAGCAAGCCTTAAATCAGACCTTGCTCGTACAGACCTTGCTAAAGAAAAAACAGGTGTTTGGACTGGTAGCTATGCAATCAACCCAGTAAACGGTAAAGAAATGCCAATCTGGATTGCTGACTATGTTCTTGTAAGCTACGGAACTGGTGCTATCATGGCTGTTCCTGCCCACGATACACGTGACTGGGAATTTGCAAAACAATTTAACCTAGAAATCATTCCAGTTCTTGAAGGTGGAAATGTTGAAGAAGAAGCTTACACAGAAGATGGACTTCACATCAACTCTGGTTTCCTAGATGGTCTTGATAAAGCGCAAGCTATTGACAAAATGGTCGAATGGCTTGAAGCAGAAGGTGTTGGTAATAAGAAAGTAACTTACCGTCTTCGTGACTGGCTCTTCTCACGTCAACGTTATTGGGGTGAACCAATCCCAATCATCCACTGGGAAGATGGTACAACAACAGCTGTTCCAGAAGATCAACTTCCACTTGTATTGCCAGTAACAAAAGATATCAAACCTTCAGGTACAGGTGAATCACCACTTGCTAACTTGACTGATTGGCTTGAAGTGACACGTGAAGACGGTGTTAAAGGTCGTCGTGAAACCAATACAATGCCTCAATGGGCTGGTTCAAGCTGGTACTTCTTGCGTTACATTGATCCACACAACGATGAAAAAATGGCTGATGAAGAGCTTCTAAAAGCTTGGTTGCCAGTTGATATCTACATCGGTGGTGCTGAACACGCTGTGCTTCACCTTCTTTATGCTCGTTTCTGGCATAAATTCCTTTATGATTTAGGTGTCGTTCCAACCAAAGAACCATTCCAAAAACTCTTTAACCAAGGGATGATTTTGGGAACAAGCTACCGCGATCACCGTGGTGTACTTGTGGCAACTGACAAAGTTGAAAAACGCGACGGTTCATTCTTCCATATCGAAACTGGTGAAGAACTTGAACAAGCCCCAGCTAAAATGTCTAAATCACTTAAAAACGTTGTTAACCCAGATGACGTCGTTGAACGTTACGGTGCGGATACTCTTCGTGTGTACGAAATGTTCATGGGACCACTTGACGCTTCAATCGCTTGGTCTGAAGAAGGTCTTGAAGGCTCACGTAAATTCCTCGACCGCGTCTATCGCTTGTTGACAACAAAAGAAATTGTTGCAGAAAACAATGGCAATTTGGATAAAGTTTACAACGAAACAGTCAAAGCTGTAACTGAACAACTTGAAGCCATGAAATTCAACACAGCTATCGCACAATTGATGGTATTTGTTAACGCAGCAAATAAAGAAGATAAACTCTTTGTTGACTACGCTAAAGGCTTTGTACAATTGTTAGCACCATTTGCACCACACCTTTCTGAAGAATTGTGGCAAACATTGACACAATCAGGCGAATCAATTTCATACGTTGCATGGCCAACATGGGACGAAGCAAAACTCGTTGAAAACAACGTTGAAATAGTTATCCAAATCAAAGGTAAAGTTCGTGCAAAACTTGTTGTACCAAAAGATTCAAGCCGTCAAGAACTTGAAAAACTTGCTCTTGCAAACGAAAAAATTCAAGATGAAATCACTGGTAAAGACATTATCAAAGTGATTGCGGTACCTAATAAACTTGTAAACATTGTTGTAAAATAAGTTTAAATAGATGAATCCTGTCCTTAAGGGCAGGATTTTTTTGTTGGTAAAAACTGAGTTTTAGTAAAACCTTGGTAAAAACAAGCAGAAAACGTTTACAAAAAATTTTAGGAGGAGTAAAATAAAGACAAGACCTAAGAAAGAGGGAAAAAATGGAAGTAAAACAAGAAATTGTTGAGACAATTAATCGGCAAAAGATTGAAAAATACACTATTATTAATGATAACGGTGTCCAAGTTGGTTTACTAACACTGGGAGCAACTTGGCAAGAATTTTTAGTGCCAGATGACAAAGGTGGTCAGAAAAATCTTATCATTGGTTTTGATGAGCCAAGTGATTATCTGAAAAATCCTTTATGTGCAGGTCAATCAATCGGACGTGTTGCAGGGCGTATTAATCAAGGGAAAGTTAACCTTGATGGCAAAGAAATTCAGCTACCACAAAACGAAAAAGGAAACACTCTTCACGGTGGTCCAAAAGGTTTCCACAAACACATTTGGCAAGCAAGAGTTGAAAATGATATTGACAAAGCCACTGTTGTCATGACTTACAATGCCAAAGAAAGCGTTGATGGTTTCCCTGGTGATATGTTGATAACAGCACGTTTTACGCTGGATAACGACAATCGTTTTACAATTACTTACACTGGTAAAAATGGCGGTCAAGCGACCCTCTTTAACCCAACTAACCATGTTTACTTTAACCTCGGTGAACGCCAAGACTTGACACACCATACCTTTACTTTGGCTACTGACTGTTACTTGGAAACACATGATGATTTGGTGCCAACAGGAAAATTCATTGACGTTGCTGGCACAGCTTATGATTTTCAAACTGGGCAAAACCTTGGAGAGGCTATCGCTGATACAGGCGGGCTTGACGATGCTTTCTTGGTAAATGCTTCGGTTGATAAACCTTGTGGAGAATTGAAAGATGAAGAAAGTGGCGATTCTGTTCACCTTTATTCTGACCGTGATACTTGGGTCGTTTACAGTATGGGTGGCATTCCTGAGGATATTTATCCAGCGCGTGATAAGGGTAAAATGGCTAAAGAATTTGAAGCCTTAGCGCTTGAAGCACAATTTCTCCCAGATGCTATTAATAATGACGGTTTTGGTGATATTGTTCTTCCAGCCAATACCGAAAAGACTTACACCATTGCTTTTGAATATCACAAAGGATAATATAATTTTACAAATTCAGTTAAAAAAGAGATTTCTGTTTGGAATCTCTTTTTATAATTTACAATTGATTCTTGAATTATGATTGAGAAAATCCAGTCAGAGCAAAATAGTTGTGTAAAAACATACTTTGTAGTAGCATAGCGTTATACAGTTCTACATACTATATTCCAACATCAAAGTAATATAGTATGTAGAATTAGAAAGGAAATGTAAATAATGATTGAAATTACATTTTTAAACTCCGTAAACCAAGAACGATTAGTGACGTTTGACTCATACGAGGAATTCGAACGTTCACAGCAAACCTGCTCAATCGATATTGCCGACTATTACAAAGTCACTAAGGTCGTATATAACGGTCATGTACTGGATTATTCAGGAAATTATGGCAACCTATTTTACTACTTCTTAAAACAAGATTTAACACAATATCGCTAATATCATGTTTGTTATTTAATGATGCGGTGCTTTTATGGGGGAAGAAAAATGAAAACATATGATTTATTAGTCATAGGCTTTGGTAAAGCTGGAAAGACACTTGCTGCTAAAATGAGTTCTCTTGGCAAGAAAGTTGCTCTTGTTGAAGAAAGTTCTTCAATGTATGGAGGAACTTGTATCAATATTGGCTGTATTCCAACAAAAACATTAATCCATGCAGCTGAAAATCATTTAACATTTGAGCAGGCAATGGCTGAAAAAGAGGTAGTTACGCATCGATTAAATCAGAAAAATAAAGCCAATGTGGTCAATGCTGGTGTAGATCTTTATGATGCTAAAGCAAGTTTTGTCTCTAATAAGGTTATTAAAATAGTTGCTGGCGAGGATAGTGAACGGTTAACAGCTGATACTATAGTGATTAATACAGGCGCCATTTCAAATCGTTTGCCTATCCCAGGATTAAAGGAATCTAAAAATGTCTTTGACAGCACTGGTATTCAAAAATTAGAAACTTTGCCACAAAGGTTAGGAATCATTGGAGGGGGTAATATCGGGCTTGAATTTGCCAGCCTTTATGCTAATCTTGGCAGTAAGGTCACCGTTTTTGAGACTGCTAACCGTATTTTGCCACGTGAGGAGGATATCGTTGCGCAGCTAGCAAAAGAATACATGGAAGAAGACGGTATTTCCTTTGTTTTAAATGCTCAGATAAATGCTTTAGAAAATGATGAAGAGGATAATGTTATTTTAAGCAATCATGGTCAGAAAATGAGTTTTGATGCTGTCCTTTATGCGACTGGTCGTAAACCGAATATTACTGACTTGGGACTTGAAAATACAGATATTGTGGTAACAGACCGTGGTGCCATTGAGGTTGATGATTATTGTGAAACTAGTGTTCCAAATGTTTATGCTGTTGGGGATGTCAATGGCGGACTCCAATTTACTTATGTGTCATTAGACGATTATCGCATAGTTTTTAATAAATTAACTGGACAGAGTGATTATAACGCTAGTCAGAGAAATAATATCCCCACTACATTATTTATTAACCCTGCTTTGGCACGTGTAGGTTTAACAGAAAAAGAGGCTGCAGAGGCAAATCTTCCCTATAAAGCAAATGAATTAATGGTTTCAGCTATGCCTAGAGCTCATGTTAATGGCAACCTTCGAGGTATTTATAAGGTTATTGTTAATGAAAAAACACAAGATATTTTAGGAGCAACTCTTTTTGGTGAAGGTGCTCAGGAAAATATAAACCTGATTAAGTTAGCTATGGATAACCATATTCCATACACTTATATTAAGAATCAAATATTTACGCATCCTACTATGGCAGAGAACCTTAATGACGTTTTTAATTTTTGAAATAAAAGACGACCAGCAGATTGTCAAAAAATTGATAAAATCGCAACAAATCGATTTTATAACAAGCAAAAAGCCCTAAACAAAGGGCTTTTTCTTATGACGTTTAGTCCTCCCTATAGGTAGTTTATAGAGATTTATACATACTAAAGAAAAGGATTTTTATTGATTTTATGCGATTTTAGTATCTTTATATTTTAAAAGAATTTATGTTTCGCAACAAATTTGCAACAAATTGAGGAAAGATTTTATGCAACTTATCAATAAAGTCATTTCTAATCAGTAGCTTCTGTACTTCCATTAATAATTTTTAAGTAATGTTCAGTATAATTAGTAAGCATAGTCGTATCACCAAGTATTTCAAATACCTGCAATGCTTGTTCCATTTTTTCTCTTCCTTTGCTTTTTGATTTTTTAAACTCAAAAAATCCTTCTGCATATAGGAAAACAGTTTGTTCATAATAATTTAGTTCGCCATCTAGTAACTTTTTTATTTTTTTTATTAGGTAGTTACAATCATTAAACTTCCTATGCTCAATACTTGTTATTAAACAATTAATTGCAAGTTGTGTTACCAACTTTTTATTGTTTTTATTTAAAGAAGAATATATATAATTTCTTAGCATCTCCCTTGTTAGTAAAATCAAAGATGAGTAATCTATAGTGGGTGCACAATTTCCTAATAGGATAATTTCATAATATCCCCAAAATTCAACTTTAAAAAGATAGTCAGTTAATTCAAGTAATTCTTCTTGGCTAGGTTTTATTGAACTATCAATGGTGTATAAGATAGATTTTATCATTGTCTTATCAAATTTGCTTAACTGAAAATTATCTTGAGTATTTAGTAGATTTATTAAAGTATCAATCTCTTGCTCAGAATAAGCTTTACGGATGTATTCAAGTAAGTCGATAAAAGACTGATTTTTTTTATTATCATTATTATATAAAATCATGAATTCATCTAAAGTAACATTCATTTTATCTAATATATTAACTAGACGAATACAGGAGATTTCAGATTCTCCTCTTTCGAATCTTGAGATTTGAGATTTTGAAAGATATTTGTCTGCAATAAAGGTGAGGGAAATATTTTTCCCTTTTCTTATTTTTCTGAGTATTTTCCCAAGAGATGACTTCATATAAATTCCCACTTTCACAACAAAAATTAAGTTGCTTTAAATTTATTATACAATAATCGGAAATAAAGGAGAAATATTATGAACAAATTTTTTCGAATAGTAACGATAATTGTGGGAATAATTATTATTGTCGGCGGATAATATATACTATGATAGTAGTTGTATGTTATATAGTTTGTACAGATATTTTAGATAATGAGGTGAAAAATGACTGAATTTTCAAAAAGAATAGATTATTTGAAGGATTCTCCAACTTTAAAATTAAATGACAGGATAAATTTTTTAAAAGGACAGGGGAAAGATATAATCAATCTTACAGTAGGTGAACCGAATTACTATGAACCAATAGTATCAAGTGAAGCAGCAATTTCTGCTATACAAAAGCATTTCACACATTACACGAATAGTTCAGGGATTCTTTCATTAAGAAAGAATATATGTGAGAAGCTTAGTAAAGAAAATAATTTGAATTATAGTCCGCAACAAATTACAGTATCTACGGGAGGAAAACAGGCACTTTTTAATACTCTCTCAGTGCTGGTAAATTATGGAGATGAGGTTATCATCCCCACTCCTGCTTGGCCAAGCTACGAGGCACAAGTTAGACTTGTTGGTGGGATTCCTAATATGGTTCAATTAAATGAAGAAACAAATTTTAAACTTACTCCAGATATATTGGAAAAAAATATTAGTAATAAGACCAAAGTCTTATTACTAAATAGTCCATCAAATCCTACAGGAGCAACATATCATAAAGAAGAAATGGTAGAATTAGCCAGAATTATTGAAGAAAATGGATTAATTGTTATAAGTGACGAAATCTATGAGAGATTGGTCTATGATATAGATTTTATTTCTCCCGCCTCTTTATCTGATTATATGTATGAAAATACAATTACTATTAACGGTTTTTCAAAATCATTTGGCATGACTGGTTGGAGAATAGGATATTCTGCTGCTCCTATTGAGATTGCAACAAAAATATCGGCTTTTCAAAGTCAAATTACAGCCAGTATTTCCTCTATCTCTCAGGTAGCAGCAGAGAATGCGGTTTTAAATTTTGATTACTCACATGTAGAGGATTTAAAGACTTGTAGAGATTATTTAATGGATATTATAACAGATAATACTGACTTATTATTACCTAATAGACCAGATGGAAGTTTTTATTTGTTCCCGAACTTAGAAAAATTATTCGGGAAGAAGTTTTTTGGACATATAATTACTAGTGATGAGGACTTTTGTGAATTATTATTATCTGAGGTAGGAGTTGCATTAACTCCAGGCTCATTTTTCAATGCACCAAGGAATGTGAGAATATCTTATGCTAAGTCGTTTGATGAGATTCAGGAGGCAGGAAAAAGACTTATTAAATTTTTTGGAGATGAATAATAATGGTTGCTGGTGACTACAAATCGCTTGTTGATACAGTTATTGAAAAAGCAAGAAAAGAAAAAGATATTTTGATTGCTTTAAGATTATTATTAACATTAGATGGAAAACAAGAATTTGATGAAGCAATACTTCCTTTATCAAATAGAGATGTTAAAGTTATTGAGAATCTGCAAATTTTACCTGAGGATTCTGAACAAACAATAAAACTACATTGTTATTTTAGAAATAACAAAATAGAATTTTCTGATGTAGAACTATTAGAAGATGAAAATTGTAAATTTGTACTATCTTTTATGCTATCTAAAGATAGGTGGCATGAAATTTGTAAACAAGGTAGTGAAGTGATGAGAAAAGAGTATAAAAGATGCTATAGTTTACTTAAAAAATTAGATGAAGCTGGTTTGCAACAACGTTTATTAAGAATAAAATATTATTTGTTACATATGGCTCCGGTAATTTATTATGTAGGAGCGTCGTGCTATTCAAATTTTGATTATCTTAATAATTTAAGTAGCAAAACTAAAGAAATTAACAGAAATTGTCTACTAGAATATTGGCTTGAAAGTCCATTGGAAAAGTGGGAAGAAAACGACTACATATTTGTATGTTTTACGGATTATATACTGAATTCTGGAATACAGACACGCTTAGAAGAATTTAATGGAAAGCAAATTTCCTTAGGTAATTTAGAAGAGTATCTAGAATTTAAGTATTATCAATACAAACGACTTCTTGGAGATACGGATGTAGAATTTTTAGGGGATTTTTCAGAACTTGAATTAGATAATAAAGTACAAAAACTAAAGGAGAAGTGGGAGAAAATATCGAAAACAACTGTTATTTATAGAGGAATTAATGGTTTATCTCTACAAAAGTCAGAAGAGTTCATTCAAAACGAAGACCTCCTTTCTAAATTCGTTTTCGATTCAGATTTGAGTAGCGAATTGTACGATACATTTGGAGTGAAATCTAACAGTTTAGAAGAATTTCAAACAAGTATTAAAGAATATTTTCAAAGAGATTTATCCCATCTTGAAGAGCGTTTTCTAGATTTATTAAATTTTATTTTTCTACGTTTATCCGATATTACTCACAGTGATATTGCATTTTCAAGATATTTTGGTAATGTTGGCTTATTAATAAAATTAGATTCAGAAAAAGATTATCAAAATATTATCTCTCTTAGTCCTAAAAATTATTATTGTCTTGTTACCCCAAGTAAAAATATGTTAGAGAATGTTCCAGTTGATTTACTTTCAAAAATTGGAATGGCAATAAATTCACGTATGCTGTACAATGGATGGCATTATATGCCAGGGAATTTTATTAATTGTGAGCAGGTTGATTTTAGTGAACGGGATTTTTATTTTTCAGCAGTTTTGTCTGATGTTACGAATAAAGATAAATATCATCATGTTGGTCACGTCAAATTGGATATTAATAATTGTATAAGAGTTCCTTTAACTATGACTATTAATGGTAGAGCATACAAAGCATTAATGGATGTGAGAACTTTTAGAAGAGGAGATAATGAATATTCAATAAGCGACCTAGAAAATGTAATAATATATTCTAAGTACGTTAAAGTCATTGGACAAGCAATTTTTGATATAATTACAGATAAAAAAGATTTTTCTTTTGCGTTACAACAAGTAAATAGAGATAATTATACTAAAAATTTAGCTGAATTGAAGAAAAAGAGGTATTAAAGTGAAAAGAATTTTATTCATTAATTTGCGTTCACATTATGTTGAACGTATGGAGCCATTGTACGCAGCAAAAAAATTAGGGGTTGAAGTTGTACTTCTTGCAGATATAAAGCCACAAATTGATGATGGATACATATCAGAAGATAATTTTATTATTACGGATACATATGATATGGCTAATGCACTTCAAAAAGTTATAGAGTTTGCTAAAGATAAGCCCATTGATGGTGTCCTAACTTGGTCAGATAGAGATATCGAGTTAGTCTCACTTATTGCTGAAAAGTTAGATATACCTGCTCCAAATATTGAAGCAAGTAAGAATGCTAGGAATAAGTTTTTGATGCGGAAAGCTATTTCAGAAGAAAACCCAGAACTATGCCCAAAATTCTTGAGAGTTACAAATCTTAGCGAATTCAAAGAAGCAGTTGATGTAATAGGTACTCCAGGGGTATTAAAACCAGTAGGGGCTTCTGGTAGTAAAACGATTGTAAAAATATATTCGGAAACTAATTTGGAAAGTGTATTTGAACGAGTAAGGTCAGAAACTAGAATTTCAAGGGACAAAGTTTATAAATACTTTCCTGATGAATATATTTATGAAGAATTACTTTCTGGTGATGAAATGTCAGTAGAAGGTTTTGTTTCATCAGTAACTGGAGAAGTAGTGATAGCAGGTATGACTGATAAATATGTTACGGATGAGTATTCAACAGAATATAAAGAAGTAGAACCATCTCAAAAATCTCCTAAATTTCTTAAACTATACAGCGAAAAGGTAAAGTCCGCAGTAAAATCACTAGGACTTACAGCCTGTGCCTTTCATGCTGAAGTAAAAGTAGTCGGTGAGACTTTAAAAGTTATTGAGATAGCTGCACGACCGGGAGGCGGCTTTATAACAACACATTTAGTAAAATTGGCATCAGGAGTTTCATTTATTGAAGAAACCATAAAGAATGCTTTGAATCAGCCAATCGATAAAAAAATCTTTTTTGAAAGTTGGTCTCAATCTCCTAAGTATGTTGTTGGGCAAGAAGATTTTATGTCTGAAAAAGAGGGTGAGGTGTCTAGAGTAGGAGGTCTACCAGAAATCTTTGAAGATTCTAATGTTAGATGTTTATCCTTGAAAGAGGTGGAGATGAAGTTATTCTCCTCCTAAAATACGGCTCACTTACACAGGTAGAATAATGTAGCTGCTTCAAATATAAAGAAGTTGAAAAGTCACTATTAAGAGCAAAAAATAAATATAGATTTGAAGTAAAGTAAATATGTAATTTAAAATTGACATTCATTAATAAGGGGATACTATGAATTTTTTTAATAAAAAACTTTTCTCCTATTCAACGTCTGTAAAATTTTATTTAATAGGAACTTTCATATCTAGTATAGGTGATGGAATGTTTTCCTTAGCTGTTAGTAAGTTAGCTTTTGATAAAACTGGTACAGTAGCTGGAGTTGGTGGTGTGATTATCATTCAGTCTATAACAACGTTTTCGCTTAACCTACTTGCGGGCTATGTTGCTGATGCATATGATTCTAAAAAGATTTCAATTTATTCAGATTTAATACAAGCGATATTAATAATATTGTATGCCTTCTCATTAATTTATCTTAACGGTGTAAGTTTGCTTTTATTTTTATTAACGACTGTTATTAGTTGTATATCTCCTTTTTTTAGAGCTGCAAATTTTAAGCTTCTTCCAGAGATTGATAGAAAAGATTTAAGTTTGGTTAAATTAAATGGGCTAAGAAGTTCTGTTAAACAAGGAGGTTTACTACTTGGCTCCACTCTCATTGCACCTTTTATTTTTTTTAATTTGCTTCCACTTACTTTTCTATTAAATGGCATTAGTTTTCTTATATCTTGCTTATGTACATATAGGGTAATTCTTACAAGCACTACTAAAGAGGGAAGAATAGGGCCTTTATCGAAGATTTCAGAAATCTATAAAAGTTGGTTTTCATTAGTAAAGGAGCTATTTCTTAATCATAAAGTATTTTTCCTTGTTTTATTTTCAACTTTTGATTATTTGACAATAAATTTTATTAATTTAATAGGTATAAAATATGCTGAAACAGTATTACATAATTCAGCTTTTATTTCTCTCATTGATGGTGGCTATGCTGCAGGTGCAATTATTTCGTTTTTGTTAATTAACATAGTCTTTTCAAAGTGTGACTTTAATTACATTTTATGGATAGGACTGTTTGTCCAAGGAATAACGATTATTTTAATGAACTATTTTTCAACGGCGTATAGTACATTTATTCTAATATTTATTATAGGAGTTTTTACAGGTACCTCTATTTCCCTTTTTCAAACAATTCTGCATAAAGGAATATCTCAAAAATTTCATGGAAAGATATCAAGCTTTAGGGATATGATGGTTTCCGGTGAAACACTTTGTATTATTCCAATATTTTCTTATATTATAAATTTTGATTTTAAAAGGGGAATTTTGATTTTTGGAATTCTTATATTAACACTGTCGTCTATTTTAGCTTGGTTAGGTCTGACTAAATATTTTCCAAGTATAAAACTCAGAGAAAATGGAGAATAAAATGAAAAAAAGAATATGTGTTATAAATACTGTGACTTGGCTTAGAGCACCTATTTCAAATTGGCTTAATGATAATCTTGATACTACCTTAATCTCGAGTTATCAAGTTGATAAATCATTGCTTAAAGATATTAATCAATTTATATATTTTGAAAAATACAATGATGATGAGGAGCTTGAGAATTTAGTTATTAAACTTCACCAACAGGAGAAATTTGATTTACTTATTGCTCTCTCTGAAAAGGATATTTTGCGAGTAGCAAAGTTGAGAGAGCTTTTGGGAATACAAGGGCAAAATTATTTTTCAGCACTTCTTTATAGGGACAAATATATCATGAAGCAATTTGCTAAAATAATCGGATTAAATGTTCCAGAATTCAGCACTTTTTCGGAGCCTTGTGAGTTGATGGAAAAGGTTTCAAAAATTGGTTTTCCTATCTTAATCAAGCCTTTATCAAAATCGGGTTCTGAGGGAGTTCAGGTTCTAAAAAATAAAGAGGAGTATGATGACTACTTAGAAAAGAAGAGTCTCTGGGGAGAAAATTATGATGTAGAACAGTTTATTTTAGGTGATACGTATCATGTTGACGGAATTGTTGAAAATAATGAGCTTAAATTTGTATCAGTTTCTAAATACTGGAATAGTCTAGGAAAAAGTACAACATTAATGGAAAGTACGCAAAATACAACAATAACTTTTGCAGACTTTACAATAAATAAATCAGATTGGGAGTTTTTACTATTAAAAGGGGAGACTAAAAAATTTGTGGAAAAATCTAATTTTAATAATGGCACTATCCACGCAGAGTTTATAATTTCAGAGAAAGATAAAACGCCTTATTTTATAGAAATAGCAAGCCGTACAGGTGGTCTAATGATAAGCGATACGATTGAAAAAAAATATGGCATTATCATGAATGAAGTTTCCTTTTATTTACAAGTTGGACAAAAAGTGACTTATCCTTTAAAAAATGAGCCAGAAAATTTTGGTTTTTTAACAGTTTTTCCACAGAATAAAAAATTAATTGAATATGACGTAAGTAAAATTAAGCAAGATTTAAATGTCATTGATTTTTATGAAAATCATAAAATAGGTAAGCACTACAAATCTACGGAATATATGAATCATATAGGTATTATTTTATTTAAAGGTACCAGTCAAGAGAATATGAAACAAAAAATACAATATTTAACACGACTTATTGATTCAAATATAAAGTGGGAATAGCGTATTTATAATTAAAGCTAACTCTACCTTACTTATCCTAATTGGTAACTTTATAACTGAGAATTTTTTAAAATATAAAAGCGAACAACATTGGTTAGAACTCCAATTTGTTCGCTTTTATTTATGGTTGGTAATTGGGTAAAGTTTACATGTTAGGTAAATAAGGATATTGATTATGCAGTAATTGCTAAGTTAGTTACTTTGCAGTGTTTTGTTGTGTTTTTATAAATTTCTAGTTGCTAAAAATAGTGCTATTTAATATTAAATATTTTCTGATTACTTCCAGTTAGAGTTAGTGTTTTCTATGAGGAAATGCTTCTGAGATATCTTTCTCAACTTCTATAAATATAGTATTAAGAATTTCTCGTTCATCATCATCTAATTTGTATTTTGTGATTAAATTGTCTTTAAGATTGAATGCCTTAATTTTATTTTGCGTCATTTCAAATAGAATAGCCCACTTTAATTTATCTCGCTCTACTTTAGAAAAGTTCTTAATATCACTAACATCAAAATCAGACAAAAATCTTGTAACATCAACTCGTGAATAAATTGTTTGTCCTAATAGTTCATCAAGCGATAGGAGTGATGTTACTAAGTCAAAATATCTAATGCGAAAAAATGTTATCATACGCTTATTTGGAGATAAGAAAATTTCAAAAATAAAACCTAGTGAATATCAACGTATTATGAATGAGTATGGTAAAAAGGTATCAAGAAAACATTTAGGTCGGTTGAATAGCAATATAAAATCAAGTATTCATATGGCGATTGCTGATAAAATTGTCATTGAGGATTTTACAGCCTATGTAGAATTATTTTCTTCAAAACAAGGTCAAGAGACCGAAGAAAAGTATCTTCACACGGAAAAAGATTACCAAACTGTTTTAATCTATTTAAAAGCTAAGTTTGATTATCAAAATTCAATTGTTCCCTATATTATATTTTTCCTTTTCAAAACGGGTATGAGATTTGCAGAATTGGTTGGATTAACTTGGGAAGAGATTGATTTTGAGAAAGAAGAAATTAGAACATATAGACGTTATAATACTGCTACACATCAATTTACAGGACCAAAGAATAAAACTTCTGTAAGGAGTATTCCAATAACTGCTGATATGTTAAAAGTATTTGCTTTCTTAAAGAAAATGCAAGAAAAGACTAACAAAGAGCTAGGAATTAGTAATAAAAATAATCTGGTTTTCCAACATTTTGGTTATGTTCATGATATGCCAGATATTGCAACTGTCAATAAAGCTATGAAAATAATGCTTACTGAACTTGACATTTGCCCCATTATCACAACAAAAGGTGCACGCCATACTTATGGTAGCTATCTTTGGCATAATGGGATTGACCTTGGTGTTATTGCAAAAATATTAGGTCATAAAGATATTTCTATGCTAGTTGAAGTTTACGGACATACCTTACAAGAAAAAATTGATGAGGAATTTCTAGCTGTTAAACATTTATTATAAAATCGCAACAAATTTCGCAACAAATCGATTTTAGAACAAGCAAAAAGCCCTAAACAAAGGGCTTTTTCTTATGATATTTAATCCTCCCTATAGGGCTCGAACCTATGACCCATGGATTAAGAGTCCACTGCTCTACCAACTGAGCTAAGGAAGGATAATAAGCTGTATTGGCACCGTGATTCACGCTTTGTATTGAACCCGCGATCTTAAAGCAGGTGGGCAACTCGCTTCTCCTTAGTCGCTTCCGCGTGTGACGGCTTGCATACTGGAGAAAGACTACTGTTTCCCGAAATACAAAAATTTAGTCGGTCAACACATTGATGTGAATTCGTATGCCACAGCAATAACCTATGTAATTATGATACCACTTTAAAAAATTTTTTCAAGGGATAAACTGAAATTTTAGAAAGCGTTTTTTGAAAAAACTCAAGAAAACTTACAGAAAATAGGTCGTAATTATTTTGATAAATGATCGATGCGTTCTTTATTGGCACTGAGGGCACGCTCGTATTTTCCTGTTTGGTTGGGGTCAAAATAATTTTTACCGACCAATTTATCTGGAAGGTATTGTTGTTTCACCCATTTTTCAGGATAGTTGTGAGGGTATTTGTAATCTTGAGCATTACCTAGCTCTTTACTACCAGCATAGTGTCCATCACGCAAATGGCGTGGGATTGGTAGTGAGCCGTTTTTGTGCAAATCAGCGATAGCTTTGTCGATAGCTGTGTAGGCTGAATTTGATTTTGGTGATAAGGCTAGGTCAATTACGACGTTAGCAATCAAGATGCGGGCTTCAGGAAAACCTATTTTTTGAGCTGCATCAAGTGCTGTGACGGTATGAATCTGGGCATCGGGATTGGCAAGACCAATGTCTTCATACGCGATGACAGTCAGTCTTCTAGCAAGGCTTGGTAAATCTCCAGCTTCAATCAAGCGAGCTGCGTAATGCAGGCTGGCATTAACGTCAGAACCACGGATGGATTTTTGAAGAGCTGAGAGCACGTCGTAGTGTCCATCGCCGTTTTTATCCATGGTAATGTAGCTGCGCTGTAAGCTATTTTCAACGGTATCAAGGTTAATGTGGCGAATACCTTTATCATCAGCTTTGGTTGACATGACCGCTAAGTCTAGCGAGTTAAAGGCAGAGCGCAAATCACCGTTGGTAGCTGTTGCGATGAAATCAAGAGCATCCGCATCAATATCGACATCAAATTCAAAGCCGCGCTCTTTATCTGATAATGCAGTTTGTAGGGCTTGTTTGATATCGTCGGTTGATAGAGGTTCTAACTCAAAAATTTGCACGCGGGAGCGAATGGCGGGTGTCACTGAGAAAAATGGATTTTCTGTGGTTGCCCCAATCATGATGATATTTCCATTTTCAAGTAGGGGTAAGAGAAAGTCTTGTTTGGTTTTATCGAGACGATGAATTTCATCAAGGAGTAAAACCAGACCACCAGAAAATTTGGCTTCTTCAGCGATTTCTTGCAGGCGCTTTTTACTGTCGGTTGTGGCATTGAAGGTCCGAAAGGCGTACTTGGTTGTTCCTGCGATAGCACTAGCAATTGAGGTCTTTCCAATTCCAGGAGGACCGTAAAGAATCATGGATGAAAGCTTATTAGCTTCTACCATGCGGCGAATGATTTTTCCTTCGCCTACCAGATGCTTTTGTCCAATGACTTGATCGATATTTTTAGGACGCATCCGTAAAGCGAGATTATTTGGCATGTATTTCCTCCAAGTAATAACTGTACATGAGGTCGTCGACGTAATTATGGTTTAGGTAAAATTGATTTTTCAAAATAGCCTCTTGTTTAAAGCCTAATTTTTCGTAGAATGTGCAGGCTTTTTCATTTGATGATAGCACATGAATGAGAACTTTTTGGTAGCCGTCAGCTTTTGCCATATCGAAGAAAGTTTGGATAAGTTTGCGTCCGATACCTTGACCGCGCGTTTTTTCAGAAACGGCAATGCCAAAAGTTACCACGTGATGACTGCTAGGGAAAGGATAATAAGTATGGTAATCAAGAACACCTAAAATGTCCTGATTTTCTTCAGCGACAAGATAATGTGTTCCATTTTCAAAATCTTTGATGATTTTATCCTTATTTGCAATAGGTAGCGGAGCTGGCGTGTTAAATGTATCCCATGTTTGGTTTTCTAGTATAACCACTTGTTCAATATCTTCTAGCTCCATTGGTCGTATTTGCATGTCATTTCCCCTTAAGTATGATAAAATAATTGTAACACAAAAGAAGATTGGAAGAAATTTTTAATGGCTAAATTTGGCTTTTTATCAGTATTAGAAGAAGAAATGGATAAGCACTTCACCTTTGATTATGCCATCGATTGGAATAAGAAAAATCATGCGGTGGAAGTGACTTTTATTTTGGAAGTGCAGAACCAAGCTGCTGTTGAAACCGTGGACGACCAAGGTGAGGTTAGCAGCGAGGATATCGTTTTTGAAGATTACGTGCTATTTTACAACCAAGCAAAATCTAAAGTTGACCATGATGACTACTTGGTGACTGTTCCTTTTGATGCGAAAAAAGGATTCTCACGCGAATTTTTAGCGTATTTTGCAGAAACATTAAATGACGTTGCAACTAAAGGTCTTGATGATTTGATGGATTTCTTAGCAGATGAAAATGCAACTGACTTTGCTCTTGAATGGGATGCTGAGAGCTTTGAAAAAGGCAAAGCAGAGTTAAAAGAAACAGAATTCTTTGCATATCCGAGATATTAAGATGGTAAAAAGAGGTAAAAATATAAATATGTTTCTGATGGATGGTGAAGTCACTGCTAAGATTAAGTGTACTTTATCCAACTGGACAGGCGTGATTTATAAAATTCCTAGAATTCAATTAGGTGATTTAAAATCAAGACCTGAGATGAAACAAAGTGGTGTTTATTTTTTACTCGGTCGTGATGATGCTAATCAGCAGGATACAGTTTATATTGGTCAAGCAACGAGCCGAAAGAATGGTGAAGGTGTTTTGTTACGTGTTCAAGAGCATACTAGGGATAATCATGCTGATTATTTCAATGATGTCATTGTATTAACAACTCAAAATAATTCCTTCGGGCCGACTGAAATCAGTTATTTGGAAAACAGATTTACTTAGCTAGCAAACGAAGCAAATCGTTTTGTTGTTCGAAATGGTAACGAACCAAATTCTGGCAATGTAACTGAAGAAAAGCAATCTGAACTGGATGAGGTTGTTGAGAATACAAAAACAATAATTGGAACCCTTGGTTATCGAGTATTTGTTCCTATGATTAACGGTGACAATTCTGTTGATGAAGAGCCAATTGAGGCTGAAACTGTTCTTGCTCTTAAACGTAACATTAAGCGATCAAACCGTGAAATTATTGCAACTTGCCGACAGACAGCAGAGGGATTTGTTGTTCTTGAAGGCAGTATGATTGAACTTACAGATGGTAAAGGAATTCCAGAATCTATTCGTAACTTGCGACAAGAGTTACTGAAAGAGGGAATTATCAAGGATGGTATCCTCAAGAAAAATCGATTTTTCAATAGTCCATCTTATGCAGCATCTTTTGTTTTAGGTATGCCTACAAACGGTCGTACTGATTGGAAGGATTCAAATGGATGTACTTTGAAAGAGAGAGAAGAAAATTTATAACAATATGTAAATGTTCAGGTGTTTTATTGTGGATAAAGAGAGTTAATAGCTCCGCCTGAAATAGATTAGATAGAAAGGAAAAGGTTCGGTTAGTATTTTAACTGAACCCGCCCGAAACACTGTGCCAAAAAGATAAAATTCTCCTAGACGCAAGCGCCGTCGGTGATTTTCCTATTTTGGCTTTGTGTTTTACGGGCTTGGTATCTTAATTATGGACAAGTGGCAAGAGTTGACTGTTGAGGTTTTACGTGATGCAGAAGAGGCTGCGTCAAATATTTTGATTGAATTGGGTAGTCAAGGGGTTGCTATCGATGATAGTGCTGATTATCTTGGACACGTCGGGAAATACGGTGAAGTTTTCCCAGAAATCAAACAAGTAGAAACTGTGAAAATTACGGCTTACTACCCTGAACACATTGACATTGAAGAAGTTGAAAAAGAAGCGTCTAAACGTTTGGCTGAATTGACACATTTTGGTCTGGATGCTGGTGAGGTTCACTATGAGACACAAGAATTGGCTGAGCAAGATTGGGCTGAAAATTGGAAGAAATATTATGAGCCAACACGTATTAGTCATGATTTGACAATTGTTCCAAGTTGGACAGATTATGAAGCTAGTGAAGGTGAAAAGACGATTCGTCTTGACCCAGGTATGGCTTTTGGTACAGGAACTCACCCAACGACAAAAATGAGTCTTTTTGCGCTTGAACAAGTGCTTCGTGGTGGTGAAACTGTGATTGATGTGGGAACTGGTTCAGGTGTGCTTTCAATTGCAAGTTCACTTCTTGGGGCTAAAGATATCTACGCTTATGACCTTGATGAAGTAGCTGTGCGCGTGGCACAAGAAAATATTGACCTTAATGCCAACACTGAAAATATCCACGTGGCTACTGGTAACCTTTTGCAAGGTGTAGACATTCAAGCTGATGTTATCGTGGCAAATATCCTTGCGGATATCTTGGTTAACATGACCGAAGATGCTTATCGTCTTGTGAAAGATGAAGGCTACCTTATCATGTCAGGAATTATTTCTGATAAATGGGAAATGGTTCGTAAGTCAGCTGAAGACGCAGGATTTTTCCTTGAAACACATATGGTTCAAGGGGAGTGGAATGCTTGTGTCTTCAAAAAAACAGATGATATTTTAGGTGTAATTGGAGGATAAATGCAACAATATTTTGTAGCTGGACAGGCTCAAGATGTGGTGACAATCACAGATAAAGACACGGTAAAACATATGTTTAACGTTATGCGCTTGACTGAAGATGAAGAAGTGGTGCTAGTTTTTGATGACCATATCAAGCGTTTAGCAAAGGTTATCGACAGTGCTGAGCATTGTTTTGAAATCATTGAAGAGCTTGATAGCAATGTTGAAATGCCAGTTGAAGTGACGATTGCTGCTGGTTTTCCAAAAGGGGATAAGTTAGAATTTCTAGCTCAAAAAGGTACTGAACTTGGGATGGCAAATCTTTGGGCATTCCCAGCAGATTGGTCAGTAGTTAAATGGGATGGCAAAAAGTTAGCTAAAAAAGCAGACAAATTGGCAAAAATTGCGCTTGGTGCTGCTGAGCAAAGCAAACGTAATGTGATTCCTCAAGTCACTCTTTTTGAGAAAAGAGCGACTTTTATGGCTGAGCTTGAGCAGTTCGATAAGATTTTCATTGCCTATGAAGACTCAGCAAAAGAAGGCGAAACAGCTGTTTTAGCGCGTGAATTGTCACAAGTTAAAGCGGGAGAGAAAATTCTCTTTATCTTCGGACCAGAAGGTGGGATTTCCCCAGAAGAAATTGCAGCGTTCGAGGAAAAAGGTGGTCTGAAAATTGGCTTAGGTCCGCGTATCATGCGTGTAGAGACAGCACCGCTTTATGCTTTATCAAGCGTCAGCTATGCTTTGGAATTATTAAAACAAGAGTGAGATTTTTCTCGCTCTTGTTTTATTTTTTAATTGACAGCGCTTTAAAAAATTCTTATCCTATAGATAACGATTTCAAGATGAGGATAGAAAATGACAACGATAAAGAATGTAGCAAAGCTTGCTGGCGTCTCTACGTCAACAGCTTCAAGAGCTTTGCATAACAGTGACATGATTAGTGAAGCGACAAAGGAACGTGTTCGTCGTGCTATGCAAGAATTAGATTATTCACCAAATTATTCTGCGCAAAATTTGGTTAACCGCACGACTAACACCATAGGGATTGTTCTGCCAGTTCGCGAGAGACAAGACTCTCTTGGTAATAACCCTTTTTTCATGCAGATTATCCAAGGCATCTCAAGCGTTTGTAGTGAGTATGATTATATGGTTAGCTTGGCAAGTGGGCGTACGGTAGATGAGCTACGCAAAAATTGTCAGGCACTGATTCGCAGTGGAAATATTAGCAAATTTATCTTTTTGTATTCGCACAAAGATGACCCTGTTTTTGATTTTGTCAAAAAACAGAAAAAAGTTTCTTGTGTGGTTGTCGGAAGTTCTTATGAAAAGCTTGCTACCAAATCTGTCCAATTTGTGGATAATGATAACCATCAGGCAGGGCGAGATGTTGCTGAATTTATGGTGAATAAAGGTTTTGAACATCTTGTCTTTGCCTATACTGACATGAATGAATTGGTGCAGACTGAGCGTTATCAAGGCTGTCGCGACTATCTGGAAGAACATCAAAAAGACAGTTTGTCTCTTCATTTTTCAAGGGTCAAAGAAGATGAGAATATTCTTAAGTTACAGCAGTTTTTAGCTGAACACCCAAAAACACAAGCTTTTATTGCTTGTGATGACATCATGGCTATCCGTTTGCAACGTTTGCTTAAAAATGGCGAACAAGAAAAGTCTTATGCTGTGATTAGCTTTAACAATTCTTTGATTACAGAAATTGCCAATCCAGCTTTGACATCGGTTGATATTTTTCCTTATCAGCTTGGTGAAAAAGCAGCGCAATTGCTTTTAGAAAAATCTATAAAAAGCGTAAGCCAGAAAGTCATCATTCCTCATCAAATCATCGAAAGAGAATCAACCTTGCGTTTTTAATTAAAAATGAAAAGAGTAAAGAAAGCTTTTTTCATTGGGAAAGCATCTCTTTACTCTTTTTGTTTTAAATTTTTTCTAGAAAACGCTTTACAAAATAAAAATACGTGCTATAATAGAATCATCAAAACAACGCAAACGTTTGCGTAAATTATTCAACTCACAAATCATTTATTTTACAAAAAACAAGTAATATTAGTGACGTTATTGCTTTGTTTGTAAAGCAAATGGTTTCCGAGAAAAAGTTTTAAGGAGTCATTTCATGAAGAAGGCATTTAAAAAATTGACCAGCTTCGAATTTTGGCAAAAATTCGGTAAATGCTTGATGGTTGTTATTGCCGTTATGCCGGCAGCCGGATTGATGGTTAGTATTGGTAACTCGCTCTCGCTAATCAATGCTGACTCAGCTGTACTTGCTACTGTTGGTAATGTTATCGCACAAATTGGTTGGGGGATTATCAATAACCTTCACATTTTGTTTGCTCTAGCTATTGGTGGTAGCTGGGCAAAAGAACGTGCTGGTGGTGCATTCGCCGCTGGTATCGCATTTATTCTTATCAACTTGATCACTGGTCACATTTACGGTGTATCACTTGATATGATCGCTGATAGTAAAAGTGTTGTTCACAATGTTCTCGGTGGCAAGATGCTTGTCTCTGACTACTTTGTCAATGTGCTTGGTCAACCAGCGCTTAACATGGGTGTCTTTGTAGGTATTATCTCAGGTTTTGTTGGGGCAACAGCTTACAATAAATACTATAACTACCGCAAATTACCAGATGTTCTTTCGTTCTTTAATGGTAAACGTTTCGTACCATTCGTTGTTATCTATCGTTCAGTTCTTGTTGGTTTGTTCATGTCACTTGTTTGGCCAATCATCCAATCAGGAATCAACGGATTTGGTATGTGGATTGCATCTTCACAAGATTCAGCACCATTTTTAGCACCATTTTTATATGGTACTTTGGAACGTTTGCTTCTTCCATTTGGTCTTCACCACATGATTACTATCCCAATGAACTACACTTCACTTGGTGGTACTTATGAAATTTTGACAGGTGCTCAAAAAGGTACTGAAGTCTTTGGTCAAGACCCACTTTGGTTAGCATGGGTAACAGACCTTATCAACCTTAAAGGTTCAAATCCTTCAGATTACCATCACCTTATGGCAACTGTAACACCTGCCCGCTTCAAAGTCGGACAAATGATTGGTGCAACTGGTACACTTATGGGGCTTAGCCTTGCAATGTACCGTAATGTTGACCCTGACAAGAAAAAAAAATACACTGCTATGTTCATCTCAACAGCAGCAGCAACATTTTTAACAGGTGTTACTGAACCAATCGAATACATGTTTATGTTTGTCGCAATGCCACTTTATGTTGTATACGCACTTGTACAAGGGGTGACATTTGCTCTTTCTGATTTAGTTAACCTTCGTCTCCATTCATTTGGTAATATCGAACTTTTGACACGTACACCAATGGCTCTTAAAGCAGGTCTTGGTGGAGATTTAATTAACTTTGTTATTTGCTCTATCTTATCAGGTGTTGTGATGTACTTCATCGCAGACTTTATGATTAAGAAATTTAACTTTGCCACTCCAGGTCGTAACGGTAATTACGATGACATGGATGATGACACTGCTGTATCAACAACTGGTGCGACAGTATCTGCAAACTCTCAAATCGTTCAAATCATTAATCTCCTTGGTGGCCGCGATAACATTGAAGATGTTGATGCTTGTATGACACGACTTCGTGTAACTGTCAAAGATGTCGCACGAGTTGGTGATGAAGAAACTTGGAAAAAAGCTGGTGCTATGGGTCTCATTATCAAAGGCTCTGGTGTTCAAGCTGTTTACGGACCAAAAGCAGATATCTTGAAATCTGATATTCAAGACCTTCTTGATTCTGGTGCTGAAATTCCAACAATCGACTTAGCAGAAGTTAAAGGTAATGATGTTACAAAAGTCTCATATAAAGGTGTCACAGAAGATGTCCTATCAATCGCAGATGGTGAAGTAAAACCAATCACAGCTGTTAAAGATCCCGTATTTTCATCTAAAATGATGGGTGATGGCTTCGCTGTTGAACCAGAAAATGGTAATGTTTATGCACCTGTGTCAGGTATTGTCACAAGTGTCTTCCCGACTAAACATGCCTTTGGTTTATTGACTGATAGTGGTCTTGAAGTTCTTGTTCACATCGGACTTGATACTGTTGCTCTTAACGGTGTGCCATTCTCTGTTAAAGTAGCAGAAGGTCAACGTGTTCAAGAAGGTGATCTTTTGGTGGTAGCTGACTTGGCAGCTATCAGTTCAGCAGGACGTGAAACGACAATCATTGTTGCCTTCACAAATACAGCAGAAATTAAAGCAGTCAATTTAACACAAACAGGAAAAGTTTCTGCTAAAACACCTGTTGCAAAAGTAGAACTTTAAGCTTATATTACTAATAGTGATAAAGAGATTTGGGTTAAAACTAAATAGAAGGGAGTCCGGGGTAGACATCTCGGACTCTCCTTTAACTTGAGGAGAAAGGACATGGCAAAATTTTTAACACTTAATACGCATTCTTGGTTAGAGGCAAATTCGCTAAAAAAATTATTCGATTTGGCAGAAAATATTTACATTGAGAATTATGATGTCATTTGTCTTCAAGAAATTAACCAAGATATTCGAGGCTTAGCTGCAAAAGATGTGGAAGGGTATGAAAAATTACCTGGTAGCCCAGAATTACACTGTGATAATTATGCTCTTCAATTGGTCAATTACCTCAAAAGCCAAGGAAGACATTATTATTGGTCTTGGGCTTATAACCATATTGGATATGATAAGTACAATGAAGGTGTTGTGATTTTATCGAAAAATCCAATTAAGGTAAAAGATATTCTTGTCTCAGAGGTGGATGATGAGCATGATTATCATACTAGACGTGTCCTAGCGGCTGAGACTGAAGTTGATGGCAAACCAGTTACCGTGGTGAGCCTTCATATGTCTTGGTTCGGTAAAGGATTTGAAAGTGAATGGGCAAAGTTAGAAAAAGCGCTCAGCGATTTTCCTAAACCACTTGTCCTTATGGGAGATTTCAACAATCCTACCGATACGGCTGGCTATGATATGATTTTAAATAGCCCGCTTGAGTTGCAAGATAGTCACAAAGTGGCTAAATCCATTCAAGGTGATCACACCATTATCGAAGATATTGATGGCTGGGAAGGAAATAAACAGTCACTCAAGGTTGATCACGTTTTTACAAGTAAAGAAATTGAGATTCAATCCTCAACCGTTGTCTTTGATGGTGGTGAATCTCCAATCGTCAGTGACCATTTCGGTCTTGCTGTCGACCTTAACTACTAACTAATTCTACCTCCTAATTATTTGTTTGTTTTTTGTAAAAAAATCGCTCCTGTTTTCAGGGGCGATTTTGATGTGTAAAAAAAACACCTTGGTAAAAGGCGTTTTAAAATATAAACAAATCTAAAATTAGTTATTTACTATAATTTGATTTTAGAAATATTGCGAGCTTTGCTCTCGATAGAGTGATACTTTCTACCGTGGTGAAAGTGGCTGAAATAATGATAAATCAGCCACCGGGAAGTTTTGAGACTTTAGGCTCAAAACTTAGGCATGGAATTTCGAAGAAATTCGCTGCCGACCATACCACCTAAGGGAAGTATCAGAAAAAAGATTTTGTTATATATCTTTACTCCACAATTGGGCTTTTTAGGTAAGCGTCAACAAGGCGTTCTGTTGCTTGGACAGAGTCGATGTGTGTGCGTTCGTATGAGTGGCTTGATTCGATGCCTGCGCCAAAGAGGGCGTGTTTGACTTCGGCACCTGCACGAAGGGCAGCAGAGGCATCACTACCATAGTATGGGTAGATGTCCAATTTGTATGGGATTTTATTTTCTTCAGATAGGGTAACAAGGTGTTGGCGGAGTTCGTAGTTATAAGGTCCAGAACCGTCTTTGACACAGATTGAAACGCTGTATTCATCTGTTTGTTGGTCGTCACCCATAGCCCCCATGTCAACTGAAAGGTATTCGACTGTTGCAGCTGGAATGCTTGAGTTAGCACCATGACCGAGTTCTTCGAAAGCTGAGAAGTAGAAGTGAGTTGTGTATGGCAAAGTGATATTTTGAGCCTTGTATTCTTTGAGCAATTCAATGAGAATGGCTGCTGATACTTTGTCATCCAAGTGACGTGATTTGATGAAACCTGATTCGGTAACAACCACGCGTGGATCAAATGAGATAAAGTCCCCAACTTCGATACCAAGGGCGCGTGTTTCTTTTTCGTTGGTCACTTTTTCGTCCAGACGAACTTCCATGTTTGCTTGATTGCGTTCAGCAGTTCCAGCATCTTTGTAGACATGAACAGAAGTTTGGTGCATAAGGATTGTACCACTAATTTTTTTACCATTTTTGGCAACGTGGATAGTACAATTTTCACCTTCGATAGCGTTGTAGACAAAGCCACCGATAAGGTCCATTTTAAGGCGACCGTCTGGTTTGACAGCTCGCACCATAGCACCAAGGGTATCAAGGTGAGCTGTGACCACGCGGTGTTTGCTGTCATCTTTACCAGTGACAGTGACCATAACGCCACCTTTATTTGTGCGGACAGGAGCGTAGCCAAAGTTTTCAAGCTCAGCAATCACGTAATTCATAATGTGGCTTGTGTAGCCAGTAGGTGAAGGGATATTTGCAAGTTTTGTAATATAATCAACTGTTGTTTTCATTGTCTCTCCAATACCATCTAGTCATTTGTCGGACATTTCCGACAGTCTAATGTCATTATAACATTTATTTGCGACTTTGTTTCTGACGAAGAAAAAAAGTCATTTTGACTGAGGTGTAAAGTTTTGAAAATGGTCTACGATAACTTCTGCTAGTCGTTCAATATCTGAGCTTGTGCCGCGGAGTTCAAAGTCCCCAAGCATGGGAAATCCAAAGCGGTTGGCGTATTGTTTGGCTGTTAAGCAGTATTGTTCATTGAAATTGCGGTTGCCTGAGCCGATAATACCAAAACAATGTTTGTCATTATCATGGGCAGCAATGAAATCTCCAAGTGGGGTGGTCAAAATCTCAACATCACCCGAATCAATGCCATTGCCACCTTCAAGGTAGGTCGGCAGAATAGCCACAAAAGGTGAGGCAACGGGAAAGGTTTCGTGGTTAAGATCCTTGATATTGATGGCTTTGCTAGAGAGCTGATAGTGGTTCTGAAGATATTCTCCTAAACGTCTCACAAAACTCTGGACATTGCCACTTAAGCTAATGTAGACGATGGTTAGTGTTTTTTCTGTCATAAGACACCTCATGTGAATAGTGTTTTTAGTCAATTTACCATAATGAAAGGGCAGAGACAAATGATTAGCTTGGAGAAATTGGTAGGATTTTAAATGTGATTTTTAAAAAAGTTTGTTCTTTTAAAATAAAAAACTAGACTTATTAAAATACCTGCGACATACTTTTGGTAAAGATGTTGGGGAGTGAAAACATCTTTAGCTAATATTTATATTCAAAAAGAGAGAATGCCCATGTCAAAAGCATTAATTATTTGTGTTGCTGGAATGTCATCATCACTTATGGCTCAAAAAACAATAGAATTTTTCAAAAATCAAGGTAAAGATATTACTGTTGAAGCGATTAGCTCTAACGAAGGTGAGCGCGTGATTACGGATGCTACTTATGATTTGTATCTTGTTAGCCCGCAAGCAACTATGTACTACAACCAATTTGCGATTGCTGGTGAAAAATCAGGACGACCAGTCGTTAAAGTGCCACCACAAGCTTATGTTCCAATTCCAATGGGAGTTGAAAAAATGGCTAACTTAATTTTATAAAGCATTTAATGAGGGATTGCAAGATATGACAGAAGAAGAATTACAACTTGCCACTTTTGAGATTATTTTACACAGTGGAACAGCTAGAACTTACGTTCATGAAGCATTTGATGCCATGAAAGAAAGTAAATTTGAAGTGGTGGAAGAAAAATTAGCTGCTGCTGACGAAGAATTATTACAGGCACACCATGCTCAAACAGATTTGTTGCAGAAATATGCAAGCGGTACCGAAATTAAAATTGAAATTATCATGGTACATGCCTAGGACCATTTGATGACGACAATGACTTTGAAAGAAGTTGCTATCGAGATGATGGGAATGTATCAAAGATTTGCACTTAAATAACTGAAATTAGATGAGCGAGTGACAAACTCGCTCTTTTTATCATCATCAAAAACTCCCTTCCTTGGTTAGAGGAAGGGAGCTTTTTGTTTGAATTAATAAAAGGATAGAAGTTTTGATTATCGAGGATGGGAGATAATCATAAATATTAATTTTAATTGGAGGATTGAAATATGGGATTAGGAGGGATTAATCGGTAAAACCATTATCGATAGTGACTTGTTTGAACCATTCACCTGATTTTTTAATGGTTTTGATTTGAGTGTGGATATTATTTGAGATGAATCCGTAGCGGTTACGGTAAGCATTCATCCAAGACCAGCAGTCAATTGGTGTCCAAAGATGGTAACCAAAGCAATTGAACCTTCTTGGATACCACGGTGAAGGCAAGCAAGGTGTTCTTTGATGAAATCAATGCGGTAGTCGTCTTGGACTTGACCGTTTTCATCCATGAAGCGTTCCTCGCGAGAGACTCCCATACCATTTTCAGAGACGAACCAAGGAATATTATTGTAGTTGTCGCGGATGTTAATGGCGATATCATAAATAGCTTCTGGGTAAATTTCCCAGCCTTTATCAATATTCATGCGACGTCCTGGCATATGGTATTCGTCATAATAACGATTTGGCATCCAAGCTCCGACAGAGTTTGGTGCAATGTCTGGTGCTTTGACGTTAATGAGCCTGTTATCTTTGGGTTGCCAATCGTTTTGAATGCTACAATTCTTATTCCATGGGTCATCTCACCAATTATTGTCACAGCCCTTAACTACTTTGTGATGTCAATTGGTCTTGTTCCTGCACCAACAGGGGTTTCAGTTCCTTGGACAGTACCTGTCTTCTTTAGTGGAATGATTGCGACAAACTCACTTGCTGGTGGACTTCTTCAAATTGTTGACTGCTTGATTGTTGGCTGTATTTGGCTACCATTCTTGCACATGCTGGACAAACAACCTGACTCTGTGCTATAATATGACTATAGTTTAAAAATATTAGTCTATACAAGTAGAGTAAGAGCGATCTATGTCAAAATATGAAGAGATTGCAGGGATTATTCGAGCTAGAATTTCAGATGGAACGTATCCGATTGATTCCATGTTGCCGATTCAGTCTGATTTGGCAAAGGAATTTGGCGTTAGTCGAATGACGGTGAAAAAAGCTATTGAGATGTTAACCATCGAAGGCTTGGTCATTTCAAAACAAGGAAATGGCACCAAGGTTTTAAATTCCTCATTTTGGGACAAAGAGGATTCAAAATTTCGATTGAACAACTACAATGGTTTAAGTAACGATTTGAAGGATGACCCTCGACAATTAACGAGTCAAATTATTGAGTTTATGGTTGAATTTCCCAATGCGGAAATGGCTGAGCGCCTTCAAGTGGAAGAATCAACGCCAGTTTATAAGATTATTCGATTACGTCTCTTAGATGGTGAGCCGTATGCGCTTGAGCATACTTACATGGCTTGCGATTTAGTTCCAGGTCTGGATGATAGTATTTTATTAGCATCCGTTTATGATTACCTTTGGAATACTTTGGAACTTAAATTTGCTGGGTCTTATCGTCATATTACGGCTGAAAAGCCTGACCACTATGACAAAGATTACCTTGCTTGCAAGGATGATGACCCAATTTTGCAAGTTGAGCAAGTGGTTTATTTGGAAAATGGTAGACCGATTGAGTATTCACGTACGCGAAATCGTTATGATGTCCGCGGGTATTCATTGCTAGATGTTAAAAATAGTTAAGAGTCGATAGGGTAACGGTTAAGTCTGGAGAAAAGTCTCCAGGCTTAACTGCTGAACGGGGAGATCCCCCGAAAGAAAGGATAAATTATGGCAGAACCATTATTTTTAAAAGCGCAAATGCACGATAAAATTTGGGGTGGAACTAAGCTTCGTGATGAGTTTGGTTACGATATTCCAACAGAAACGACTGGTGAATACTGGGCAATCTCAGCTCATCCAAATGGTGTGTCGATTGTGGATAATGGGACTTATAAAGGACAAGGCTTAGATAAACTTTATCGTGAGCACAAAGAGCTTTTTGGCAATCCAAAATCAGAAGTCTTTCCATTGTTAACTAAAATTTTGGATGCCAACGATTGGCTTAGTGTCCAAGTTCACCCAGATGATGCTTACGCTCTTGAGCATGAAGGTGAGCTTGGTAAAACAGAATGCTGGTATGTCATCTCAGCGGATGAAGATTCTGAGATTATTTACGGTCATAATGCCAAATCTAAAGAAGAACTTGCCAAGATGATTGAAGCAGGTGATTGGGATAATTTGTTGACAAAAGTTCCAGTCAAAGCAGGTGATTTCTTCTACGTACCAAGCGGCACAATGCATGCCATTGGTAAAGGTATTTTGATTTTGGAAACACAACAATCAAGTGATACAACTTATCGTGTCTACGATTTTGACCGTCGAGATGCTGCTGGGAATCTTCGTGATCTTCATATCAAACAATCAATCGATGTCTTAACCATTGGTGAACCAGCTAACAGCACCCCTGTGACTCTCGGTGTGGATAACTTGACTTCAAGCCTTTTGGTGTCAAATGAATTCTTTACGGTTTATAAATGGGTGGTGTCTGGTGAGGTTGCTTTTAGTCAAACAGCTCCATATCTTTTGGTCAGTGTTTTGTCTGGTCAAGGTAGATTAACTGTTGATAACTGTGTGTATAACGTGAAAAAAGGTGACCATTTCATTCTTCCAAACGATGTGAAAACTTGGAAATTTGAGGGCAACCTAGAAATCATTGCTAGTCACCCAAATGAAAACTAATTATTTGTAAGTAGATATAACTAAAAAAAGGAATCCGAGAATTTCGGATTCCTTTTTAGTTTATTTTTCAACTTCAAGGTCATACAAACGTCCAGCTTTTTCGTAGCGCGTGAAACGAGCTAGTTGATTATGTTCATCAACGAAGACAACACGTGGTTTGTGCGTTTTGGCTTCTTCAGGTGTGAAGTCAGCGTATGACATGATGATGACGTGGTCACCGACATTGACGAGTTTTGCTGCGGCACCATTAAGGCAAATTTCGCCTTTACCATGTTCGCCAGCGATGATGTAAGTTTCTAAGCGGCTACCTGTTTCAACATCAGCAATCTGTACTTTTTCGTATTCTACCATACCAGCTAACTCAAAAATTTCTTGGTTGACGGTGATACTTCCAACATAATCCACTTCAGCACCTGTAACCACAGCGCGGTGGATTTTTGGTTTTAGCATTTGAATGTGCACGTTTTTTCTCCCCTACTCGTAAATGTGATTGTCGATTAAGCGTGTTTTGCCGATATAGACAGCGATAGCATTGAGAACAGGACGTTCAATTTCGCTGACAGGTTCAAGCGTCTTCCAGTCGACAAATTCGACATAGTCAATCTTAGCTAGTGGTTCTTTTTCAATAAAAGTAGTCATAGCTTCTTTTAATTTGCTAGTGTCTTTTTCACCGTCATTAATCATTTTTTCAGCGAGTGCCAAACTTTGTGAGAGAACTAGCGCAGCTTTTCGTTCATCAGCTGAAAGATAAGTATTACGAGAACTTTTAGCCAGCACAATCAACCATAATAGTGTTTTTGATACCAGTGTTACGAAGTTTGGGGATAACTTGTTGATAACCTGATGCCCAAGTAGAACTATCTCAAGAACCAGCCCATTCATTAGCGATGTTTAAGATGACATGGTCTTCGTTTCCAATTAGAGCTTCTTTCATTTCCATCCAATAATTAGCGGCATTTTCCAAATCTTGAATGTTGTCGGAACCAGTAGCATCATGCGCTTCAACAATGGCAATCAAGTGGTTGTCTTTACAAAGCTGCAATAGTTTTTGAATTTCTGCTAGTGAAGTTTTGCTGTATTGTTGCCCATCTCCCATAACGATACGAATACAGTTGGCTCCAGTTTTTGCAATAGCAGGAATAGCAGTTTCCTCATAGCCTTGATACCAGACGTAAGGGTGATTAATACCTCGCATGACAAATGGTTGATTTTTGGCGTCATAAAGGGTTGTGCCACTTGTGTGGAAACCAGCAGTAGCCACAGGGGTATCACTGCCTGTGTTGCTACCAGTATTATGACTTTCGTCAACTTTAGTGAATTGCCATTTTTGATTATCGCCACCAGTTTCGTACCATTGTTGAACATTTGCTCCTGCTTTGGTATCGCCGTAAGCTACGTCCAAAGCTTTGCCACTGACAGCAGAAATTAGTTTGTAGTAACCATTTCCGGCATCAATGATTTTCCAACGTTGGCATGTGCCATTTGTATCATCCCACTGTTGGACATTAGCCCCATCGTAGGTAGCTGCGCTAGCGACGTCAAGAACTTTGCCGCTATTTTCTGAGACTAGCTTATAGTAGCCGTCTCCAGTGTCAACAACTGTCCATTTTTGATTGGTTCCGTTTGTGTCATTCCACTGCTGAACGTTAGCGCTAGCAGTTTTGGCACCGCGGGCAACATCAAGGACTTTGCCACTGTGTTTTGCGGTGATTTTGTAAGTATTTCCTGAAATAATCGCATCAGCTTTTACCTCATAAGCTGCTACAATACCAGAAAGTACTGTTAGTGCCGTTAAAGATCCAATGAGTGTTTTTTTCATTAGTTTTCTCCCCCTAAAAAGTTTTAGGCCCTTATGTTTTGAATATAACTTTTTTCCGCGGTAAATAAAGCAATTGTATACAAATAATCAAAAAAAGTTTCATGAAGCGCATCCAAAAAAGTATAACATAATTCTTTATAAAAGTATATACTTTTATAAAGTAAAATGATAAAATGAAGCTGTCAAAAGAAGGAGGAGGTGAATAGCTTATTAATTGACAAATTTATTATCCGATAATTAAAGAATTTTATTAGTTAACCATAAAAATCAGAGCAACTTTTAAAATCTCCTGGGCTGTCTTGATTTTTTATGGTTATATTTTATGGGAAAAAGTATCATTTACAAGAAATTATCAATTAACATTTGGAACTTTAGCTCTTCTAGTTTAAAATATAGATAATAATATGCATTAGTTTATATATTAGATTCAGAGGAGAAGTAATGGAAAAATATAACCTTATTGCAAATGATGTGCGTAAGAAAATTTTAGAAGGTGTTTATCAACCAAATGAACAGCTGCCTTTTGAAAAAGATTTTTGTCGCATGTACAAGGTTAGTAAGATGACGGTCAAAAAAGCCTTAGATATTCTCGTTACAGAAGGCTTGATTTACAAACGTCGTGGAGCAGGGACTTTTGTCATGGACCTGTCAGTTGAAAAAATGGAGAAAATGTTGATGGATATCCAAATGATGGGGACAACAGCATTTTATCCAGACAAAAAAATTTCAAGTCGCGTGATTGATTTTACGGTTGTGAAAGCAGACGCGGAAATTGCAGAAAAACTAAAAATTAAGGAAACAAGCTTCGTTTATAAAATTCATCGTGTCCGCTTAGTTGATGATAGACCAACGGTTATCGAAGAAACTTACATGCCAATCGACTTGATTACAGGTTTGAAAATCGAGCATGTGGAAAATTCGATTTATGACTACATTGAAAATGACCTTGGTTTAAAAATTCAATCAGGCCACCGTACGATTACTGTTCGTCGTGCGACGAATGAGGAAGCTGATTACTTGTCACTTGAAAAAGGTGACCCAGTAGCAGTAGCTGTTCAAACGGGGTATTTAACAAATGGTGCTGCGTTTGAATACTCAATTAGTACACATCGTTATGATGAATTTTCATTGGAGATTGTTTTAACACACCGCTAGCAGTGTTTTTGCTAGGTAGAAATGGAGAAGAAAATGAATTTAGTCGTGTTTGATATTGGTGGAACTTCTGTGAAATATGGCCATTAGCAAGACAGTGCCATTGATAAGAAAGGTGCATTTGCTACCCCAAAAACTTGGGAAGAAATGAAAGCAAACTTGTATCGTGTCTTTACAGAATTATCAGATGCTGATACCAAAGGGGTTGCTATCTCAAGCGCAGGTGCTGTAGATACTGAAGAAGGTGTAATTAAAGGATTTAGTGCGATTCCTTATATCCATCATTTTAAAATTATCGATGAGTTGGAAGCTATGTTTGGCCTTCCGGTGACCATCGAAAATGATGCTAACTGTGCAGGTCTAGCTGAAAGTCAATTTGGTATCGGAAAAGACAGTAAAAAATCAATTTACTTCATTCTTGGGACAGGCATTGGTGGTGCGGTTTGCCTTGATGGTAAATTGTACAAAGGAAGTAGCCTTTACGGTGGTGAATTTGGTTTCATGATTATCAAAGACGGCATTACGCTTAGTAACCTAGCTAGTCCCGTTGCCGTGGCTAAAAAATATGCTAAAGAACATGGCTTGACTGATTTTACTGGCAAAGATTTATTTGATTTGGCAGATGCTGGCAATAGCGATGCTAAAGCTGCCTTATCAGAGATGTATGATGTCATTGCTATTAGTATTTTTAATTGCCTAGTCAGCATCAACCCAGACTTAGTTGGTATTGGTGGTGGTATTTCTGTGCGTGAAGATTTGGTGCCAGAACTTGAAAAACGTCTGCAAAAACTTGTTGAGAAAACAGATGTTCATGGTTTAGATTACCAAGTGAAAACTTGGTAATTTCGAAACGATGCCAACCTTTTAGGAGCCGTTTCTAACTTCTTAAATAGCGGATAACAGTTTAAGGCTTGATGAATTTTCAAGCCTCTTTTTTATTTAGTAAACAAAGTCTTTAAAATGGATAAGGCAATGGTATTTTGGGGCGTTTAGTGTTAAAATAATATACAATATAAATCTGTATGCAAAGAAGAGGTCCTTATGGCAAAAATTGTAAATTTGACGGGTGAGGAGGTCGTTGCCCTAACGGCCCAATATATGAGCGAATCTGATGTGGCAATTGTTCAAAAGGCATTGGATTACGCAACAAAAGCACATATTTCTCAAGTCAGGCAATCAGGTGAGCCTTACATTGTTCACCCTATCCAAGTTGCAGGTATTTTAGCAGATTTGCATCTTGATGTGGTGACGGTAGCTTGCGGTTTTTTGCATGATGTTGTTGAAGATACTGAAGTTACTTTAGATGACATTGAAGCGGAATTTGGCAAAGATGTTCGTGATATTGTCGATGGTGTTACAAAACTTGGTAAAGTTGAGTACAAATCACATGAAGAACAATTGGCAGAAAATCACCGTAAAATGTTGATGGCGATGTCTAAGGACATTCGTGTTATTTTGGTTAAATTGGCAGACCGTCTCCACAATATGCGCACTTTAAAACATCTGCGCAAAGATAAGCAAGAGCGTATTTCACGAGAAACAATGGAAATCTATGCACCCCTAGCTCATCGTTTGGGGATTAGCCGTATCAAGTGGGAATTGGAAGATTTGTCATTCCGTTACCTCAATGAAATTGAGTTCTACAAGATTTCTCACATGATGAATGAAAAACGTCGTGAACGTGAGGCCTTGGTTGATGAAATCGTTAAGAAAATTAAAGACTATACTGAAGAACAAGGGCTTTACGGAGACGTTTACGGTCGTCCAAAACACATCTATTCTATTTATCGCAAAATGCGTGATAAAAAGAAACGTTTCGACCAAATCTATGATTTGATTGCCATTCGTTGTATCATGGAAACCCCTAGCGATGTTTACGCTATGGTTGGTTACATTCATGAATTGTGGCGTCCAATGCCAGGGCGTTTCAAAGATTACATTGCTGCGCCCAAAGCCAATGGTTACCAATCTATTCACACGACTGTTTACGGACCAAAAGGACCAATTGAAATTCAAATCCGTACCAAAGAAATGCACCAAGTTGCTGAATATGGGGTTGCTGCTCACTGGGCTTACAAAAAAGGGATTAAAGGCAAGGTTGACAGTCAAGAACAAGCTGTCGGCATGAGCTGGATTAAAGAATTGGTTGAATTGCAAGACGCTTCAAATGGTGATGCGGTAGACTTTGTCGATTCAGTTAAACAAGATATTTTCTCAGAACGTATCTACGTCTTCACCCCAACAGGTGCTGTACAAGAATTGCCAAAAGATTCTGGGCCAATTGATTTTGCTTACGCTATTCACACACAAGTCGGTGAAAAAGCTGTTGGTGCTAAAGTTAATGGCCGTATGGTACCTCTAACTGCCAAACTTAAAACAGGTGATGTGGTTGAAATTGTAACTAACCCAAATTCATTTGGACCAAGCCGCGACTGGATTAAAATTGTTAAGACAAATAAAGCCCGCAACCGCATCCGCCAATTCTTGAAAAATCAGGATAAGGAATTATCAGTCAACAAGGGCCGTGAACTTTTAATGGATTATTTCCAAGACCAAGGCTATGTGGCTAACAAATACTTGGATAAAAAACACCTTGAAGCCATTTTGCCACGTTTCAGTGTTCGTAGCGAAGAAGCTCTTTATGCGGCTGTTGGTTTCGGTGAAATTAGTGCGGCAGCTGTTTTCAATCGCTTAACGGAAAAAGAACGCCGTGAAGAAGAACGCGCCAAAGCGAAAGCAGAAGCAGATGAACTTATGAATGGTGGTGAAATCAAGACAGAAAATAAAGAAGTCTTGAAAGTCCGCAGCGAAAATGGCGTTATCATCCAAGGTGCTTCAGGTCTTTTGATGCGTATCGCTAAATGTTGTAACCCAGTGCCAGGTGACCCAATCGAAGGTTATATCACCAAAGGTCGTGGGGTGGCTATTCACCGTGCGGACTGTCACAATATCAAGAGCCAAGAAGGTTATGAACAACGCCTTATCGAGGTTGAATGGGACGATGCTACTAGCGCTAATAATGATTACATCGCTGAAATTGATATTTACGGTCTTAACCGTTCAGGACTTCTAAATGAGGTCCTTCAAGTTCTTTCAAACGTCACTAAGAACATTTCAACCGTCAATGCCCAACCAAGTAAGGATATGAAATTTGCGAATATCCACGTTAGTTTCACAATTCCAAACTTGACGGAATTGACTGCTGTTGTCGATAAAATTAAAATCATCCCAGACGTTTATTCTGTCAAACGTACAAATGGATAACTAAAATGAGCTGATAATGCAGCTCATTTTTTTGTTTGAAAGAGAAAAGGTAAGTGCTTTTTTTATTTTTCTGAAAATGTTAAAATGACAATAATGAAAGCGAATTTATTTTCAGAAAGGAATAGATATGAAAGTAGTCATTCAACGTGTTAAAGAAGCGCAAGTTACGATTGATGATGAACTGGTTGGAGATATCAGTCGAGGCTTATTGTTGTTAGTTGGAGTAGGACCAGATGATGAGCAAGAAGACCTTGATTACGCTGTTCGTAAAATTACTAATATGCGTATCTTTTCAGATGATATGGGCAAGATGAATTTATCTGTCCAAGATATTAAGGGAAGTATCTTATCAGTGTCTCAATTTACTTTGTTTGCGGATACCAAAAAAGGCAATCGTCCGGCATTTACAGGTGCCGCAAAACCTGATAAAGCTGAAAAAATGTACCTCGACTTTAATGAAGCCCTTACCCAATTCGTTCCTGTTGAAACAGGTGTTTTTGGCGCTGACATGCAAGTTAGTCTAGTCAATGACGGTCCTGTTACTATTATTTTGGATACAAAATCACGTTAAGTTGAGTTAAAAAGGAACGGAGGTGGAAGATGTCACTAGAGCGATTATTCCCAGAAGCTGTTGAGGCTGGTAAGATCGAACATGCAGAAGATTGGGTAGCTATTGAGGAAAATGGGCAAACGTATTACCTTCCTCTAGCAAATCTGAGCGAGCGTGAAAAAGCATTACTGGCTTTGCAAAATGACGGTATTTTAGAAGACAAGGTGACTGAGAATCCTTGGTACCGTTATTTGATTCAAGATGATTTGAGTGTGGCAAAAGATTATAAAGCCTTGCAAATCATTTACATCGATCACAAGGAAGCCTTGCCAGAAGAACTGTGTGATTTTTTTGTGACCTTGTTACCCAATTTACTTGCGACGGTGGTCATTTCAAAGACTAGAACATTACTCATTCTTAATCAAGAAGAGATGATTGAAGCAGAAGATTTAATTGATGATGTGCTGCCGACTTTGGAAAGTGACTTTGGTATCAAGTTAACCATTTTCTTTGGCAATGTCTGGTGTAAATTTCAAGCAGATGATTTGCCAGCTTTTTACCGTGAAGAAAGTCGCTTGTTTGCCAATATGAGACATTTCCGTGGTAATGAACGAACAGTCAGTTTTTCACAAATGTTGCTGCTAGCTTATGCGCACCAGCTTGATTTGCCAGCTATTAAACATAAAATGTTACAGGCTATTGATGATAGTAAAGACATCAGACCGATTATCATGACCATGTGGCAAGAACAGGGTAATCTTGCCAAAACAGCACAAAATCTTTATATTCACCGTAATTCCTTGCACTATAAAATCGAGAAATTCCGCCTTTTTTCAGGCTTGAATTTGAAAAATCTTAATGATTTGGCATTTTCGTATCTTTTAATTATGGAAAATTAGTTTTTGGGCACATTGCACAAAAAATCTTGTGACTCCTGTCTATATCATGTAAGCGTTATCTTTGTTATAATAAAGCCACATAGATCAAAGGAGTTAAAAAATGGTAGAACTTAATCTTAATCATATTTACAAAAAATACCCAAATGCAAGCCACTATGCTGTTGAAGATTTCGATCTTGACATTAAAGATAAAGAATTTATTGTTTTCGTAGGACCTTCAGGTTGTGGTAAATCTACAACGCTTCGTATGGTTGCTGGTCTTGAAGATATCACAGAAGGTGAACTTAAAATTGACGGCGAAGTCGTTAATGATAAAGCACCAAAAGACCGTGATATTGCCATGGTTTTCCAAAACTACGCTCTTTACCCACACATGACTGTTTACGATAACATGGCATTTGGGCTAAAACTTAGAAAATATAAAAAAGATGAAATTGACAAACGTGTTCGCGAAGCCGCACAAATTCTTGGCTTGACAGAATTCCTTGAACGCAAACCTGCTGACCTTTCAGGTGGTCAACGTCAACGTGTTGCCATGGGTCGTGCTATCGTGCGTGATGCCAAAGTATTCTTGATGGACGAACCTTTGTCAAACTTGGATGCCAAACTTCGTGTGTCAATGCGTGCTGAAATTGCTAAAATTCACCGTCGTATCGGTTCAACAACAATCTACGTTACTCACGACCAAACAGAAGCCATGACACTTGCTGACCGTATTGTTATCATGAGTTCTACTAAAAACCCTGACGGTTCAGGAACAATCGGTCGCGTTGAACAAATTGGTACACCACAAAAACTTTACAACCGTCCAGCTAACAAATTCGTTGCTGGTTTCATCGGAAGTCCAGCCATGAACTTCTTTGAAGGAACAGTCAAAGATAATACCTTGGTTAGCGACTCAGGTTTCACAATTACTTTGCCAGAAGGTCAAAAGAAATTACTTGAAACTAAAGGTTACAATGGTAAAAAAGTCATCTTCGGTATCCGTCCAGAAGATATCTCAAACACCCCACTTGCTCGTGAAACATACCCAGGAGCAACTCTTGAAGCTGAAGTTACTGTTTCTGAATTGCTCGGTGCTGAAACAATGCTTTACGTTAAAGTAGGTAACACTGAACTTGTTGCTCGTGCGGATGCGCGTGATGTTTACCAACCAGGTTCAAAAGTGGAATTGACATTGAATGTTGCCAAAGGTCACTTCTTTGACCCAGAAACGGAGGCAGCTATTCGCTAATTTAACGCTATCCAAAACAGAACTCTTCTAGAATATAAACCAAAAAGCCTTACGTCTAACGACGTAGGGCTTTTTTGGGTTTTCATCATAAAATAAAGTTACTTACCAAATGATAAGTAACTTTTTATTGTCTAAACTTATTCGTTAGCAACCATGATATCAGTTAATTGACCAAATTTTTCTTTGGCATCTTCAGAAATACCTGAATCAGTGACCAGATGATCGATTTTACTAACATTGTAGAAATCATAAAAATCGTATTTATTGAATTTTTCATGGTCGACGAGAAGGAATTTTTCAAAGGCATTATCAAGGGCAATGCGTTGAATTTCTCCTTCACTTTCGCTGTAAGTAGCTACAGAATCCCCAAAGACACCGTTAGCACTGACAAATGCTTTTGAGAATTTGAGGTTTTGCAAGTAGTTAGCAGTCAGTGAGCCAACAAAGGCACCTGTAATATCACGATATTCACCGCCGGTTAAGATTAAATCGGTGCTTTTATTTTGATTTAAAATAGTGAATACTGACAAACTATTTGTCACGACACGGATGTTTTTGGCAACAAGTTCATGAGCAAAATGTTCCAGCGTTGTTCCGGGACCGATAAAGACTGTTTCGCCTTCTTGAATGAGTGTGCTGGCAAATTTAGCAATGGCACGCTTTTCTTCAATTTGTAGTTCTTGTTTTTCAGTGTTTGATTTTTCGTATTTAGGTTTTACTTTTGGTGTATCGATACTTTGAGCGCCACCATGGATACGAATCAACAAACCTTCTTTATCGAGTTCGTCAAGGTCACGACGAACAGTCATATCTGAAACACCAAGTTCTTTAATGATGTCGTTAACTGTAATAACACCTTTGACGTTGATTTTTTCGAGAATCCACTGGAGGCGTTCTTTTTTCAGCATGTCAATCTCCTTTCTTTTCTTTTTTTCTTCTCACTATCATATCACAAACAAAGAACTAACTCAACAAATAAGAAAAAAAAGAAACAATTCAAAACATTGTCGTCATAAAGGTAACAATTACTGAAAATAAAGGATTTCTATGACGTTGTCTTTAATGAAGGAAACAAAAATAAACAAACATTTTTAAAAAATACTAAACAAATATGTTGACAAATGTTTGTTTTAGATTTATTATATAAACATAAAAAAACGTTTTTAAAAAATTATCTAGATAAAAGAAAAATTTTGAGGTGTTAAAATGACAATTATTCTTGGTTCAGATGCTGCAGGTGAAACTTTGAAAAATATTATCAAAGATTACTTGCTTGAAAATGATTATGATGTCAAAGACGTCACAGAGGTTAATAAAGATTTCGTTGATAACACGCTTGCTGTTGCGGCTGGTGTCAACGAATCAGATGAAAATTTAGGTATTATGATTGATGCCTATGGTGCAGGTAGCTTTATGACAGCAACTAAAATCAAAGGTATGATTTGTGCGGAAGTTTCAGATGAACGCTCTGCTTATATGACACGTGCTCACAATAATGCTCGCATGATTACTATGGGTTCTGAAATTGTCGGAGTTACTTTGGCGAAAAATATTGTTAAAGGATTTTTGGAAGGTCACTATGATGGTGGTCGTCACCAAATCCGTGTCGATATGCTAAATAAAATGTGCTAGGAGCGAGGAAGATAAAATGAAAATTGCAATTGGATGTGACCATATCGTAACAACAGAAAAAATGGCAGTGTCAGATTTCTTGAAATCAAAAGGTTACGAAGTAATTGACTGTGGGACTTATGACCACACACGTACGCATTACCCAATTTTTGGTAAAAAAGTCGGTGAAGCGGTGATAAGCGGTAAAGCAGATTTAGGTGTTTGTATCTGTGGAACAGGTGTTGGAATCAACAACTCTGTCAACAAAGTTCCAGGCATTCGTTCTGCTTTGGTTCGTGATATGACAACAGCGATTTACGCCAAAGAAGAATTAAATGCTAATGTCATTGGTTTTGGTGGCAAAATCACAGGTGAATTACTCATGTGCGATATTATTGAAGCCTTTATTAAAGCTGAATACAAACCAACAGCAGAAAATAAAGCTTTGATTGAAAAAATTGCACAAGTCGAAACGGATAATGAGGACCAAACATCACTAGATTTCTTTGATGAATTTCTTGAAAAATGGGACCGTGGCGAATATCACGACTAGGAGAAAATCAGATGATTCTTACAGTAACACTGAATCCGTCAATTGATATTTCTTATCCGCTTGATGAACTAACTTTGGATACGGTCAATCGTGCTTCTGAGGTTAAGAAAACAGCAGGTGGTAAGGGTTTGAACGTCACACGTGTACTATCAGAAATTGGTGACAATGTGACTGCGACAGGCTTTATCGGTGGAAAGCTCGGTGACTTTTTAACCAGTAGGCTTGATCAAAATGGTATTCAACATCGTTTCTTTCCGATTCATGGGGAAACCCGCAATTGCATTGCGATTTTACATGAAGGTTTGCAGACAGAAGTGTTGGAAGCAGGTCCGATGATTGACCGAGATGAGGCAGATGGTTTTCTTAATCATTTTCGTTACCTTTGCCCGTCTTATGAAGTCATCACGATTTCAGGAAGTCTTCCAGCGGGACTTGAAAGTGATTATTATCAAAAAGTCATTTGCTTTGCTAATTCGCAAGGCAAAAAAGTGGTGCTAGATTGTTCTGGTGAAGCTCTGGAAGCTGTTTTAACAGGTGATGATAAACCGTTTGTTATCAAGCCAAACACAGAAGAATTATCACAACTTGTTGGAAGAAAAGTGAGCGATGATGTGGATGACTTAAAGGAAATCTTGCAAGATGATTTGTTTGCAGGGATTGATTGGGCGGTCGTTTCACTAGGCAGCAAAGGAGCTTTTGCGAAACACGGTGACCACTATTATCGCGTTACCATTCCAAAAATCGATGTGGTCAATCCTGTTGGTTCTGGTGATTCAACGGTGGCTGGTATTGCGTCAGCGATTATCCATAACCTTTCCGACAAAGACTTCTTACGTCATGCGAATGCCCTTGGTATGCTAAACGCTCAAGAAAAAGTGACAGGTCATGTCAATATGACAAATTACGAAAACTTATTTAATCAAATTCAGGTAGAAGAGGTATAAGAAAAATGGTATTAACACAAGAAAAACGCAGATTACTTGAGAAGCTTAGCCGTGATGGCGTGATTTCTGCTTTGGCATTTGACCAACGTGGAGCACTTAAACGCATGATGGCGAAATATCAAACAGAAGAACCAACAGTTGAACAAATCGAACAATTGAAAGCCTTGGTTTCAGAAGAATTGACACCGTATGCGTCATCTATTCTTCTTGACCCTGAGTATGGTTTGCCAGCAAGTAAGGTTCGTGATGCGAATGCTGGACTTTTGCTTGCTTATGAAAAAACAGGTTATGATGCGACAACGACTAGCCGCTTGCCAGATTGCTTGGTCGAATGGTCTGCTAAACGTCTTAAAGAAGAAGGAGCTGATGCAGTGAAATTCTTGCTTTATTATGATGTGGATGGTGATGAATACGTTAATCTTCAAAAACAAGCTTATATCGAACGCATTGGTGCCGAATGTAAAGCTGAAGATATGCCATTCTTCCTTGAGATTTTGACTTATGATGAAAATATCACTGACAATACAAGCGCAGCATTTGCCAAAGTAAAACCTTACAAAGTTAACGAAGCCATGAAAGTTTTTTCTGACGACCGCTTTGGTATTGATGTGCTCAAGGTTGAAGTCCCTGTTAACATGAAATATGTTGAAGGTTTTGCGGACGGTGAAGTGGTTTACACTAAAGAAGAAGCTGCTAAAGCTTTCAAAGACCAAGAAGCAGCAAGTCATTTACCATATATCTATCTTAGCGCAGGTGTGTCAGCAAAGCTTTTCCAAGAAACGTTGGTATTTGCGGCTGAATCAGGTGCTAAATTCAATGGTGTCCTTTGCGGACGTGCTACTTGGGCTGGCTCTGTACAAGTGTATATCGAAGAAGGCGAAGCCGCAGCGCGTGAATGGCTAAGAACACAAGGACGCAAGAATATCGAAGAACTCAACGCAGTCCTTATCAAAACAGCCAGCTCATGGAGTGAGAAAGTTGTAGAACCAGTATTTGCCTAATCTAACTCACTAAAACTTCTTTTATTATTTTGTTTTTACGCGTGATGAGAATGGCAGTTATGAGGCTGTTCATTCTCATTTTATTTAGGAGAAAATAATGGTTATTGAATTAAAAAATGATTTCTTAACAGTTCAGTTTAAGGAATTTGGTGGCGCTTTGTCATCCATAAAAGATAAAGACGGCGTCGAATATTTGTGGCAAGGAAATCCAGAGTATTGGAGTTCACAAGCACCAGTATTATTTCCGATTTGTGGGAGCTTACGCGATGATGAAGCTATTTATCGTCCTAGTAGCCGTCCCCATTTTACAGGTGTGATACCGCGACATGGTTTGGTGCGTAAGAAGACTTTTAATTATGAACCATTATCTGAAAATAGCCTTGCTTTTTCAATCACTCCTGATGCGCAAATGTTGGCAAATTATCCTTATGATTTTGAGTTGAAAATCATTTACACTTTGATTGGAAAGACGATTAAAACAAGTTACCAAGTGACAAATCGCGAGACAGAAAAGGTCATGCCTTACTTTATTGGTGGGCACCCTGGGTTTAATTGCCCATTGCTTGCTGATGAGTGTTATGAAGATTATTATCTCGAATTTGAAAAAGAGGAAACTTGTACTGTTCCAGAATCTTTTCCCGAAACAGGGCTTCTTGATGTGAATAAGCGTACGCCATTTTTAGAAAAGCAAAATATTCTAAATTTGGATTATGCTTTGTTTGCCAAAGATGCCATTACTTTGGATAAATTAGCTTCACGCAGCGTTTCTTTGAAATCTCATAAACATGATAAAGGATTGCGTTTGGATTTTGAAGATTTTCCAAATTTGATTTTATGGTCAACCGTCAATAAGAGCCCTTTTATTGCTCTAGAGCCGTGGAGCGGCTTGTCAACGTCGCTTGATGAAAGTGATATTTTAGAAGATAAACGTCAAGTAACTTTTGTAGCGAGTGGGAAAACGAGTAAAAAATCCTTTGATATTACGATTTTTTGAATTTGTTTAAAATAAAACAAAAAAAAATACAAAAAAACACAAAGAAAGGGTTTTACAAAATTAAAATTATGTGTTATATTATAATCGTAGAAATTAATAGAGTGGATTGTAACTAAGACATTAGGCAAGACCGCAAATGACCTAGAAGGGAGGATTCTAATTTGTTTGTGGTTTTTTGTCTAAGAACCACTTGAGGAGAGTAGAATGTTTCGGATTGTACAAGCGCTCAACAATAATGTCGCTCTGGTAAAAAATGAGCAGGATGACCAAGCCGTTGTCATGGGGCTAGGGATAGTCTTTCAAAAGAAAAAAAGTGATTTAATCACTCCAAGCAAAGTCGAGAAAGTTTTTCTTTTGAAAACAGAGGAATCCAAAGAAAACTTTTTAACCCTTTTGAAAAATATTCTGCTTGATATTCTAACGGTGACTTATAACATGATTGATGATTTGGTAGCTAAATATCATTTTCCTGTTCAGGAATACCTATATGTAAGCCCTACCGACCACGTTTATTTGGTATATCAAAAGCTTTTAAAGGGAGCTCATCAGGAAAGTCATTTACCAGATATTTCAGCGGCGTATGTTACTGAGTTTCAAATGGCGCAAGAAGCTGTTGCTATTTTAAGTCAAAAGTTGTCAGTAACTTTTCCTGAGGACGAACTTGGAAGAATTGCTATTCATTTTATAAATGCCAAGAGAGAAGGGGAAGTGACCCCATCGTTTCAGATTAGTCGAACGAAGCATATTCTTGAATTAGTTAAGCAGGAATTTTCTCGAGACAATATTGAACGAACTCCACAGTGAACGAATTTATATCATTCTTCATGTTCAACGTCTTTTGTAAAAATTTAATTTGCTCTATATCATTAGAATTATAAGGAGGAATTATTATGAATAGAGAAGAAGTCCAATTACTTGGCTTTGAAATTGTCGCTTATGCTGGTGATGCTCGTTCTAAACTTCTAGAAGCATTAAAAGCTGCTGAAGCTAGCGATTTTGCTAAAGCAGAAGCTCTTGTTGAAGAAGCAGCAAATTGCATTGCGGAAGCTCACAAAGCGCAAACATCTATGCTTGCTCAAGAAGCTGCGGGTGAAGAAATTCCATACAGCATCACAATGATGCACGGACAGGATCACTTGATGACAACCATCTTGTTAAAAGATGTGATTCATCATCTTATTGAATTATACAAAAGGGGAGCTAAATAATGAACAAACTCATTGAGCTTATTGAAAAAGGGAAACCATTCTTTGAGAGGATTTCTCGTAATAAATATTTGCGAGCGATTCGTGATGGTTTCATTGCAGGGATGCCTGTAATCTTATTCTCATCTATCTTCATCCTAATTGCGTATGTGCCAAATGCTTGGGGATTCCACTGGTCTAAAGATATTGAAACACTCTTGATGACTCCATATAACTATTCTATGGGCATCTTGGCCTTCTTCGTTGGTGGTACAACGGCTAAGGCTTTGACTGATTCAATGAACCGCGACCTTCCAGCAACCAACCAAATCAACTTCATTTCTACAATGTTAGCTTCTATGGTTGGATTCTTGCTCATGGCTGCCGAACCTGCTAAAGAAGGTGGATTCTTAACAGCATTCATGGGGACAAAGGGGTTGCTAACAGCCTTTATTGCTGCATTCGTTACTGTTAATGTTTACAAAGTCTGTGTGAAAAACAATGTGACTATCCGCATGCCGGACGAGGTTCCACCAAATATTTCACAAGTATTTAAAGACTTGATTCCATTTACATTGTCAGTTGTACTCTTGTATACACTTGAATTAGTTGTGAAAGCAAGCCTTCATGTAACAGTTGCTGAATCAATTGGTACTCTTCTTGCCCCACTATTCTCAGCTGCAGACGGATACCTTGGTATTACTTTCATCTTTGGTGCTTATGCCTTCTTCTGGTTTGTAGGTATCCATGGTCCTTCAATCGTAGAACCAGCAATCGCTGCAATTACTTACGCAAATATTGATAACAACTTGCATTTGATTCAAGCTGGACAACATGCCGATAAAGTTATCACATCTGGTACTCAAATGTTTATCGTTACCATGGGTGGTACTGGTGCAACCTTGATTGTTCCATTCCTCTTCATGTGGTTGTGTAAATCAGAGCGTAACCGTGCAATCGGACGTGCATCTGTTGTTCCTACATTCTTCGGTGTAAACGAACCACTCTTGTTCGGTGCTCCAATTGTATTGAACCCAATCTTCTTTGTTCCATTTATCTTTGCTCCAATTGCAAACGTGTGGATCTTCAAATTCTTCGTTGATACCTTGGGAATGAACTCATTCTCTGCTAACCTTCCATGGGTAACTCCAGGACCTCTTGGTATTGTTCTTGGTACGAACTTCCAAGTACTTTCATTCATCCTTGCTGCGCTATTAGTAGTAGTTGACGTGATCATTTACTACCCATTCGTTAAAGTTTATGATGAACAAATTCTTGAAGAAGAACGTTCAGGTAAATCAAACGATAGCTTGAAAGAAAAAGTTGCTGCAAACTTTAACACTGCTAAAGCAGATGCTATTCTTGAAAAAGCTGGTGTTGAAGGCGAACCAGTTCAAAACAATATCACAAAAGAAACAAACGTATTGGTCCTTTGTGCCGGTGGTGGAACTAGTGGACTTCTTGCCAATGCTTTGAATAAAGCTGCTGCAGAATACAACGTTCCTGTGAAGGCTGCTGCTGGTGGCTACGGTGCTCACCGTGAAATGTTGCCAGAATTTGACCTTGTTATCCTTGCTCCTCAAGTAGCTTCAAACTATGAAGATATGAAGGCTGAAACAGATAAACTTGGAATCAAATTGGCTAAGACTGAAGGAGCTCAATACATCAAGTTGACTCGTGATGGTAAAGGCGCTATTGCATTCGTTCAAGAACAATTTCAATAATAAATAGATTTACTGTTGATTGAAGTGAGATGGAGAAGGATTGCTCACTGACTCCTCTTCATCTTGCTTTGTTTTTATTTTATGATTGAGAAGGGGAAACTTATGTCAAAAACATTACCTAAAGATTTTATTTTCGGTGGCGCAACAGCAGCTTATCAGGCAGAAGGTGCTACACATATAGATGGAAAAGGTCCTGTTGCTTGGGACAAATACCTAGCAGATAACTATTGGTATACTGCTGAACCAGCGAGTGATTTCTACCATAAATATCCAGTAGACCTACAGTTAGCTGAAGAATATGGCGTAAACGGAATCCGTATTTCTATTGCTTGGTCACGTATTTTCCCAACTGGCTATGGTGAAGTCAATCCAAAAGGGGTAGAATTCTATCATAAGTTATTTGCAGAATGTCATAAACGTCATGTAGAACCATTTGTAACTCTTCACCACTTTGATACACCTGAAGCTCTTCACTCAAACGGAGACTTCTTGAATCGTGAAAACATTGAACACTTTGTAGATTATGCCGCCTTCTGTTTTGAAGAGTTCCCAGAAGTCAACTACTGGACAACCTTCAATGAAATTGGCCCAATCGGTGATGGTCAATACTTGGTAGGTAAATTCCCACCAGGTATTCAATATGACCTTGCCAAAGTCTTCCAATCTCACCACAATATGATGGTTTCTCATGCACGTGCTGTGAAATTGTACAAAGGCAAAGGTTATACAGGTGAAATTGGGGTTGTTCACGCCCTTCCAACTAAGTATCCTTTGGATCCTAAAAATCCTGCAGACGTTCGTGCTGCTGAGTTGGAAGATATCATCCACAACAAATTTATCTTGGATGCGACTTACCTTGGACACTACTCAGATGAAACCATGGAAGGGGTAAACCACATCTTATTAGTAAATGGTGGTAGCTTGGATCTTCGTGAGGAAGACTTTGCAGTGCTTGAAGCAGCTAAAGATTTGAACGATTTCCTTGGAATTAACTACTACATGAGTGACTGGATGGAAGCCTTTGATGGTGAAACTGAAATCATCCACAACGGTAAAGGTGAAAAAGGAAGCTCTAAATACCAAATCAAAGGTGTTGGACGTCGTGTGGCTCCTGACTATGTCCCTCGGACGGATTGGGACTGGATCATCTACCCTCAAGGTTTGTATGACCAAATCATGCGTGTCAAGAAAGATTATCCAAACTATAAGAAGATCTACATCACTGAAAACGGACTTGGATACAAAGATGAATTTGTGGACAACACTGTTTACGATGATGGCCGTATTGATTATGTGAAACAACACTTGGAAGTATTGTCTGATGCGATTGCCGATGGTGCAAACGTAAAAGGATACTTCATCTGGTCATTGATGGACGTCTTCTCATGGTCTAATGGTTATGAAAAACGTTACGGACTCTTCTACGTTGATTTCGATACACAAGAACGTTATCCTAAGAAATCTGCACATTGGTACAAGAAATTAGCTGAAACTCAAGTGATTGAATAACCTCACTTGAACGTATCCTATTTTGTTATCAGATATTCTAGAAAAGGTGGCTCTTTGCCACCCACTACAGTTGACAAAGAGCCGAACTTTGAAGACGTAGAACTAAAGATGTTTAGAGGCATTGTAGCCAATATCGGCTAAGCCTTTAAAAAACGGTAGCTCTATGATTGCGAACAGATTGGCAAAGTGGCAAAGGAAAACTATCTATAATGGCTAGTTTATCAGATGGAAGCATTTCACTCATAGCTTTTCGGATTAATTGGACGAGCCAAATCAATTATTTTGACCGACGATTGAAATGACTTCTTTCTAGTAGCTGTCCACAAGGAAAGAGGTGGCAGATGCTGTAGAAATGACGCTGTGATGTTATGCCTAGTTCAGCCTATAACAAAAGCAAGATAAGGATTGATTCATCTGAAACTATGGCTAAACTAACATTACGCCGATGTTTGAAGGAATCTGGACAGTAGTTTTGGTAGAAGTGATGACAAATTTGTGATAATTGGTGTACATTCCATTGCAATGATGAGATTTAGCAGTATACTGTGAGTGGCTCATTTGGACTAACCTCCTGTATGTGTCATAACTTACGCTATTTTGAAATGAACTAGCACCACGAGTAAAAGGTATCCTAGCAGCATTTATCACTGTCAATGTTTATAAATTCTGTGTGCTTTGTGACATCACCATCAAGATGCCAAAAGAAGTACCTGGTACTATTTCTCAAACATTCCGTGACATTTTCCCATTCTCATTTGCGGAAGCTGTTATCACACTTCTTCAACCATTGTTCACGGCAGCAGATGGTTACCTTGGAATTGCCATTATCTGGGGGTGCTATGGCGCTCTTCTGGTTTGTTGGTGTGCATGGTCCATCAATCGTAGAACCAGCTATCGCAGCTATTATCTATGCTAATGTTGAAACTAACCTTCAATTATTCAAAGCTTGATGAAATGGAACAAAGCGGAGCTATTTACAAAATTAATGGTAAACAACAAGATCCGCTGACCATTTTAAAAGATAATGGTGTCAACTATGTTCGCTTACGCTTCTGGGTTGACCCTGGAAAACAAAATCTTCCCAAAGCTTGGCAGAATCAATCCTTTGAACAATTAAATTCAACAGTGTATTCTTACACAGCTGATGTTCTCAATCAGATGAAAGCAAAAGGTATTTATCCTGATATGGTTCAAATTGGTAACGAACTTAACAGTGGTATGCTTTGGTCTTACGGGAAAAGTTGGGGTGGTGATGGAAAGGAATTCACTCGCCTAGCGACTTTCTTAAAATCTGGTGTTCAAGCTGTGAAAGACACGCAGCAAAGCACCCTCAAAAATTATGCTTCATTTAGCAGACGGCGGTGACAAATCAGCTTTTCAATGGTGGTTAGACGAAATCACTAAGCAATCCGTTGATTTTGATATTGTCGGTATTTCTTATTACCCATATTGGTACGGTACATTGGCGGAACTCTCTGAAAATATGGATAATATCAGCGAACGCTACAACAAAAAAGTTGTTGTGGTTGAAACAGCTTATGCCAATACTCTTGACAATCTTGACCAAAAGACAAATGCTGTCACAGCAACAGAAGAAGCAGCAGCTGGTTACAAAGCTAGCCAAGATGGTCAGTAAGAATTTTTGACAGACTTGGTTGATGAGATTAAAGACGTCAAAAACAACAATGGACTTGGTTTCTTCTATTGGGAACCACTCTGGTATAATGGCAACGTCTCATGGGCCACACAAGCAGGGATGTCATATCTTGGCGTTTCAGATGTGACAGGTAACGAATGGGAAAATCAAGCTGTCTTTGATTTCCAAGGAAATGCTCTACGTGGCATCAGAGCCTTTAATTACTCTAATCTAACAAATCTTCTTCAAAACAATAGCTTTGAATGGGACAGTTATACCGAAAGTCCATCATCTTGGAATGTTTGGAAAAATGGCCAAATTTCTGGGATTAAGACCGAAGTTTATGATAATACGCGTTATAAACTCAGCTTCTGGTCAGACAAAGCATATGAAAGTTCTATCTATCAAACAGTAGGAAATCTCAGCTCAGGTACTTACAAATTAAGCATCGATGCTATGGGTGGTACAAGTCTTGAAAATGCAGAACTTTATATCAAAAACTACGGTGGCAACGAACAAAAAATCTCTCTCAAAGATTCAAATACTTGGAAAACCTATACCATTGACAACATTCAAATCACAAACGGACAGTGTGAAGTTGGCGCTTACGTCAAATCATCTGCCAACAAATGGTTAAACATTGATAACGTCAGACTTGTTAAAGTTAATTAAGAAAAACTCTCCAAGAACTTAGTTCTGGGGGAGTTTTCTGTTTTATTTTTTCAGCGCTTTTCGGTAATGGCTTGGGCTTTGTCCGAAATGTTTTTTGAAAGCCTTGCTGAAGGCGAGAGCATCTGGAAAGCCTACAGCGTTTGCGATCTCTGATATGTGAAAAGTCGTTCTGGTAAGCAAATCAGCACTTTTTTCCATGCGGATTTGGATGAGATAATCCTTGAGAGAATAATCTGTTTCTTCTTTGAAAATCTTATACAAGTAGGAGCGATTTAGATTGAGCTTTTTTGCAATCTCACTGATTTTTAAAGGATTTCCATATTGTGTGTGAATGATTTTTTTAACTTGCTTGATGTAATTTTGAATCAAAATACTGCTATCAGACATTGCTTTGCTTGGAAATTCTTTCATAAGAAAAGCTAGAAGTTTATAGAGTTCCGCAGTCAGTTGGAGTTCAGTCACATCATCTAGTTTTTGGTCACGAAATTGCGTTAATTTGACGATTTGATCAAGAACTTTAGACTCAAGCGTCGAATGGCAGAAGTAGTGGTCGAGCAGCTGAGTTTTGCTCAAAATATTTTCAGCTTTTGATCCGCTAAAGCCAACCCAGAGATAAGTCCAAGGATGCTCACCATCGGCTTGGTAAAAGGCTACTTTACCTTTTGGGAGAATAAACATATCACCTGTTTTTAGCTGGGTTGTTATCCCGTCAATGGTGAACTTTCCTTTACCATCTACAATGAAGTGAAGGACATAGTTATCCCTGACAGTTGGGCCAAAAGAGTAGTTTTTAGCACATATTTCAGCGCCGTAATGGTCAACGTTTAAGTCAAAATTGTTGGTATTAAATTCATTATAAGTATTTAGAATATTCAAAGTATCCCCTCCTCGCAAGCAACATTTTACCATATTTATCTAACATCCTACCATTCATTATAGTGAAAATAGGTGGTAAAATTTTAGTAAATATTAAGGAGGAAGCTCAATGGGGATCAAAATTGAAGGAAATCTATTTTACGTAAATAGTAAAAATATGTCACTGATTATTGAAAATCACGAGGGAGATTTGTTGCTTCGTCATATTGGAGGAAAAATCACAGCTTACCATGGCTCTAATGCTCTTTTTGAAAAAGACCATGCCTTTTCAGGTAATCCAACTCCTGATGATAGAACTTACAGTTTCGATACGCAACGTCAGATTTTGGGGGTACATGGCTTTGGTGATTTTCGCCAGCCATCCATTAGTATTTCACACGACACTAATGACTTAACGCAATTTAAATTAAAAGATTATCACGTCTTATCAGGAGCTGTTGAGGCAGCAGGGCTACCAAATCCACACAGTACAGAAAATGCTGAAACACTTGCTTTAGTCTTAGAAGATAAGTTGGCTGGTTTGGAGTTGACGCTTTATTACACAGCTTATGCTGAGCGTTCAACAATTTCTAGCTTTGCTAAGATTAGCAATTTATCAGATAAAGCAGTTGTTATCAACCGCGTTCTGTCAACTATGCTTGATGTTCCAGCTTCTGATTATGATGTGGTGACTTTGCAAGGAGCTTATGCGCGTGAAAAGACAGTTCGTCGCCATAAGCTTGAACAAGGTATTTTCACTGTCGCTTCAAATCGTGGTGCTTCAGGTCATGCACACACACCAGCTATGGTGTTATGTGACCACACAGCTACGGAAGATGCTGGTCAAGCTTTGGCACTTCAATTGCTTTATAGTGGTAATTTCCAAGCTTTTGTTCAAAAAAATCAATTGAACGAAGTTCGTTTGGGTATCGGAATTAACGATGATAACTTTGCTTGGGAATTGTCAGCGGACGATAGTTTTGACACACCAGTAGCCATCATGACTTATTCAGCCAAAGGTTTGACACATTTGACTCATGAAAGTCAATTATTTGTCCAAGAACATATCATGCCAAAACAATTTGCTCATGTTGAACGTCCGATTCTCATCAACAACTGGGAAGCGACTTATTTTGATTTCAAAAAAGAGAAATTGCTTGACTTAGCTGATGAAGCTAGCAAGCTTGGTATCGAACTTTTTGTTCTTGATGATGGTTGGTTTGGCAATCGCTTCGATGATAACCGTGCACTTGGTGATTGGGTGGTTAACGAAGAAAAACTTGGTGGTCCATTAAATGACTTGATTAATCAAGTTCACGCCAAAGGATTGAAATTTGGTTTGTGGTTTGAACCAGAGATGATTTCTGTGGACAGTGACCTTTACCGTGCATATCCTGACTGGGGTATTCAATCGAAAGGACGCGGTCATACTTATTCTCGCAACCAATTGGTGCTCAACCTTGCTAATCCAGACGTAGTAGCCTATATCAAATCAGCTATCGATAAGATTTTGACAGAAAATGCTATTGATTATGTTAAATGGGATTATAACCGCAATATCACAAACATCGGAAATGGTGATTCAGTCCTTGCGACACAAATGCAGTCACATGCTTATATGCTGGGCTTGTATGATTTGGTGTCTTATTTGACAGAAAAACATAGTAACATTCTCTTTGAATCTTGCTCAGGTGGCGGTGGTCGAAATGACCTTGGTATGATGCGCTATTTCCCACAAGTTTGGGCGAGTGATAATACTGATGCTATTTCACGTTTACCAATTCAATACGGTTCAAGCTATCTTTACCCGACAATTTCTATGGGAGCTCACGTGTCAGCTAGTCCTAATCATCAAATGGGGCGCACAACACCGCTTGAAACTCGTGGTAATGTCGCGATGATGGGAAATCTTGGCTACGAACTTGATTTGACAAGTTTACCACAAGCTGAAAAAGATGTGATTGCTGCTCAGGTTGCACACTACAAAGACATTCGACCAGTTGTTCAATTTGGTAAACAATATCGCCTCATCAATCCAGAAGCAGGTTCAAATGAAGCAGCCGTAGAATTTGTTTATGAAGATAAGGTTGTCGTGACCTACGTGCGCACACTGTCAACGATTGAAACAATTGAAACAACACTTAAGTTGAAAGGATTGGAAGAAGAGGCAACTTACCAACTACAAGGAATAGATCAAGTCTTCTCAGGGGCAGAGCTCATGTATGCGGGCCTCACAACGATTCTCCCACAAGGTGATTACCTCAGTAAACAATACTATTTCGTGAAACAATAAGGAGGTTTTCTATGAAATGGCCTAAACGATTAATAGTGACTGGAGTGGCAATGTTGACAGCGGCAGCTGCTTTGACATTGACAGCTTGTTCAAAAAACAGTGATTCCTCTAATGATGGCAAGGTAACTATCGAATATTTCAACCAAAAAACAGAAATGGTTGATACGCTAAAAGAAATCATTAAGGATTTTGAAAAAGAAAATCCAAAGATCCATGTTAAAATGACCAGTGTACCAAGTGCTGGTACCGTCCTAAAAACACGTATGCTCGCAGGCGATGCTCCAGATGTCATTAACATTTACCCTCAGAACGTTGATTTTAAAGAGTGGGCAAAAGCAGGTTACTTTGAGAATATGACTGGAAAATCATACCTTGAGAACATCAAAAATCATTACGAAAAAAATTATGCTGTCAACGGCAAAATTTATAGCGTCCCGCTATCAGCCAACGTTTCAGGGATTTATTTTAACAAGACAAAATTTGAAGAATTAGGCCTCAAAGTTCCAGAAACGTGGGATGAATTTGAAACACTTGTTAAACAAATTAAAACTGACGGTGAAACGCCATTTGCGCTTGCTGGCAGTGAAGGTTGGACTTTAAATGGTTATCACCAATTAGCCTATATCAGTGTGACTGGCAGTGGTGATAAGGCAAATGATTATCTTCGTTTTTCTCCTGTTAATTCTATTTCAACTTCAGATAGTGAGGTTAAAGGGGTGCTAACGCGTCTAGATTTGCTTGCTGATAAAGGAAATCAACAAACTAACTGGCAAGGTGCTTCCTACAATGATTCTGTAGTGGCGTTTGCGACTGGAAAAGCTTTGATGATGCCTGGTGGTTCATGGGCTTTAGCTGCTATCAAGCAACAAAATCCAAATTTTGAAGTATCAACATTTGCCTTTCCTGGTGAAAAAGCTGGTCAGGAAGTAACTGTCGGTGCAGGTGATTTGGCTTTATCTATCTCATCATCAACTAAGCATAAAAAAGAATGTGAAACATTCATTTCTTATATGGCATCAGCAAAAGCTATGCAAAAATACTATGACGTTGATGGTTCACCAGTGTCTGTAGAAGGTGTAGTTGAAGATGATAAATCACCGCTTGCTTCTCTTTATAAGCTTGCTTTTACTGATAAACATTATGTTTGGCTTGGTGAAAATTGGACAAGCGAAGATGACTTCTTTAGTTTGACAGCCAATTATTTGGTGAGCAAAGACGCGAAGCAATATACAGATGAATTAAATGCCTTTTTCAATCCGATGAAAACTGATGTGACGAAGTAGGAGGAAACTAGAATGCGAAAATTTTTAAATAAATATTGGGGCTGGGTGTTCTTGATTGTTCCCTTGATTCTACAAGCAATTTTCTTCTATTTCCCAATGATTCAAGGTGCTTTCTACAGTTTTACAAACTGGACTGGATTGACTTACAATTTTGATTTTGTTGGTGTCAACAATTATAAAATCTTGCTAACGGATACCAAATTCTTTAAAGCTCTTGGCTTTACTTTGATTTTGACCATTGCGTTAATTGTCGGTGAAATTGTGATTGGTATCTGGGTGGCGCGTGCTTTGAATACTAAAATCAAAGGTCAAACGTTCTTTAGAGCTTGGTTCTTTTTCCCAGCTGTTTTGTCAGGGTTGACAGTGTCTTTGATTTTTAAACAAGTTTTTAACTATGGTTTGCCTGCTATCGGCGAAGCTTTGAATATTGAATGTTTAAAAACAAGTCTTTTAGGAACAACTGGCGGTGCTGTTTTTGCAGCAATCTTTGTTATGTTGTGGCAAGGTGTTGCCATGCCGATTATTCTCTTCCTATCTGGTCTTCAAACCATTCCGAGTGAGATTACAGAAGCGGCAGCAATCGATGGCGCAAATAGCAAACAAACGTTCTGGAACATTGAATTACCATATCTGCTACCAAGTATTTCTATGGTCTTTATCATGGCACTAAAAGGTGGCTTAACAGCTTTTGACCAAATCTTTGCTTTAACTGGTGGTGGACCAAGCAATTCAACAACATCAATCGGACTTTTGGTTTACAATTATGCCTTTTCAAGTAACCAATACGGTTATGCTAATGCAATTGCCTTGATTCTTTTTGCCATCATTGTTCTTGTTTCAGTGTTGCAACTTAAATTATCAAGTCGTTTTGAAGTATAGGAGTGAGAGATGAAAAAAGAAGAACGTTATAATACTTTTTGGAAATATGTGCTCTTAATTGCAGGTTCAATTCTGATTTTGATTCCTTTATTAGCAACTGTCTTTAGTTCGTTTAAGACAACTAAGGATATCATGCAACATTTCTTTGCTTTTCCAAATCCTGTCACTCTAAGCAACTACACACGCTTGCTTGCTGATGGCATCGGACATTATTTCTTAAATTCAACTATTATCACCGTTGTATCAGTGATTTTGGTGACTTTATTTATTCCTGCGGCAGCTTATTCCATTGCACGTAATATGAGTAAAAAACGTGCTTTCAATATTATGTATAGTTTATTGATTTTGGGAATTTTTGTGCCATTTCAAGTTATCATGATTCCAATCACAGTGATGATGAGTCGACTTGGCTTGACAAATATTTGGGGTTTGATTATTTTGTACTTAACATATGCTGTACCACAAACCTTATTCTTGTATGTTGGTTACATTAAGCTAAGTGTTCCTGAAAGTTTGGATGAAGCTGCTGAAATTGACGGAGCTGATAAATTTACCACATACCGCAAAGTGGTCTTTCCAATGTTAAAACCAATGCATGCCACAACTTTGATTATCAATGCTCTTTGGTTCTGGAATGACTTTATGCTCCCCCTCTTAATGTTGAATAAATCTTCAGAGTCATGGTCATTGCCACTTTTTCAATACAACTACACAGGACAATACCTCAGCGACTACGGACCAAGCTTTGCATCATACGTCGTTGGTATTATTACTATCACAATCGTTTACCTCATTTTCCAAAAACATATCATTTCAGGAATGAGCAACGGCGCAGTGAAGTAAGGATAGGCCGTATAGCGAGCGTAGCAAAAATAGGAATTTTGACGCAGAACATGTACGTTCTAGGAAAAAATTATCTTTTTTGTACTGCTCGTAGGTCGTGTTCAACTTAACTTGGTATAGTTGATGGCTGCTAAAGCAACTCATCAACTAACGCTAATCGCTATTGCAGCTTAGCTAACCACCTTACTAGCTCGAAAACAAAATATTATCGATTTTGTTTTTTCACGTCGTAATATATAAGACGTATAGCGGGCACAGTGAAAAAATACGGAAGTGATGTGGTGTCATTAAGGCACAAAGTGGCTCATCTTTTTTACCAAGCCTGTAGCCCGTTTTCAACGCACAATATAAATGATGAAAATAAAACAAAGGAATAACTATGGGAATTCAAAATAAAACAATGTTAATCACTTACTCGGATAGTCTGGGTAAAAATTTAAAAGAACTTAAACAAAATCTTGATAAGTATTTCGGCGAAGCTGTCGGAGGTATTCACCTTTTGCCTTTCTTTCCCTCAACAGGTGACCGTGGTTTTGCACCTGTTGATTATGACGAGGTTGATTCCGCTTTTGGTGATTGGGATGATGTGAAAGCTCTTGGTGAGCGGTACTACCTCATGTTTGATTTCATGATTAATCACATTTCCCGTCAATCAAAATATTATAAAGATTATCAAGAAAAACACGAATCAAGTCCATACAAGGATATGTTTCTTAATTGGGATCACTTTTGGCCTGAAAATCGTCCGACCCAAGCTGATATCGATTTGATTTACAAGCGTAAAGACAGTGCACCAAAGCAGGAAATTCATTTTGCGGATGGTTCAGTTGAGCATCTTTGGAACACTTTCGGTGAGGAACAAATTGACCTTGACGTGACAAAAGAAGTGACCATGGATTTCATTCGAAAGACTATCAAACATTTAGCAGAAAATGGCTGTGATCTCATTCGCTTAGATGCCTTTGCTTATGCAGTTAAGAAATTGGATACTAATGATTTCTTTGTAGAACCGGATATCTGGGGTTTGCTTGATAAAGTACGTAGCATTGCTGCGGAATCTGGTACAGAATTGCTTCCAGAAATTCATGAACATTATTCGATTCAGTTTAAAATTGCTGAACATGACTACTACGTTTACGATTTTGCTCTTCCAATGGTGACGCTTTATAGTTTATACAGCGGAAAAGTTGAACGCTTGGCAAAATGGTTGAAAATGTCTCCAATGAAACAATTTACAACACTGGATACGCACGACGGGATTGGTGTGGTTGATGTCAAAGATATCTTGACGGATGAGGAAATTGATTACACGTCAAATGAGCTCTATAAAGTTGGTGCTAATGTGAAACGTAAATATTCATCAGCAGAGTACAACAATCTTGATATTTATCAAATCAATTCGACCTACTATTCAGCACTTGGTGATGATGACAAGAAATATTTCCTTGCTCGCTTGATTCAAGCTTTTGCACCAGGCATTCCGCAAGTTTATTATGTTGGCTTTTTAGCAGGGAAAAACGACCTAGAATTGCTAGAAAAAACCAAAGAAGGTCGCAATATTAATCGTCATTATTATACGAGTGAAGAAATTGCTGAAGAGGTTAAGCGTCCGGTAGTTCAAGCCTTGCTTAAGCTCTTTACCTTCCGAAATCAATCTGCGGCTTTTGACCTTGATGGTAGCATTGATGTTGAAGTTTTAGATGAAAATACATTGGTCATTACCCGTCGAAATCAAGGTAGCAGTGTTGTAGCAGAAGCTAAAATTAATCTCAAGGAGTTGACTTATACAGTGACTGAAAACGGTCGAGAACTGATATTTTAAAATTCATCCGTAAAAAGGTTCTCAAAATTATTTGGGAATCTTTTTTGTGTGAAAGATTGGAAAAAGTTTAGTGCAAACGATTGCATAATTTAAAATAAAAAGCTAAAATAGAGTCAAAGAATTGTAAGAAAAGAGGTGCTCTATGGAAAAGCATTGGTGGCATAAGGCAACAATTTATCAGATTTATCCAAAATCATTTAAGGATTCAAATGGTGATGGTGTTGGAGATTTGCAGGGAATTATCAGTAAGCTAGATTATCTTAAAAAGCTTGGTATTACAGCGATTTGGCTCTCACCAGTTTATCAGTCTCCTATGGATGATAATGGTTATGATATTTCAGATTATGAGGCGATTGCAGATATTTTTGGTGATATGTCTGACATGGAAGAATTGCTAGAAGAGGCTAAGGCGCGTGGCATTCGTATCATTATGGATTTGGTGGTTAATCATACATCGGACGAACACGCTTGGTTTGTTGAAGCGCGTGAAAATCCAGACAGCCAGTATCGAGATTTTTATATTTGGCGTGATGATCCAAACGAGCTAGAGTCGATTTTTGGAGGCTCTGCTTGGGAATATGATGCTGCTTCTGGTCAATATTACTTGCACTTTTTCAGTAAAAAACAACCTGATTTGAATTGGGAAAATAAGGTCTTGCGTCAATCTGTTTACGACATGATGAATCGCTGGATTGACAAAGGAATTTCTGGTTTTCGTATGGATGTGATTGACATGATTGGGAAAATTCCTGACAAACTCATCGCAAACAACGGTCCAAAATTGCACGATTACTTAAAAGAAATGCACCAAAAAACTTTAGCTGGGAAAGATTTGCTAACGGTTGGTGAAACTTGGGGAGCAACACCAGAAATTGCTAAGCAGTACTCATCGCCAGCTGAGAAAGAATTGTCTATGGTCTTCCAGTTTGAACACATTGGTCTTCAGCACAAACCAGATGCCTCAAAATGGGAATACGAAGAAGAACTAAACGTTCCCGCTCTCAAAGCTATTTTTAACAAATGGCAGACTGAACTTGAACTTGGTCAGGGTTGGAATTCCCTTTTCTGGGACAATCATGATTTGCCGCGCGTACTTTCTATCTGGGGTAACACAGACATTTATCGTGAAAAATCAGCTAAAGCGCTAGCTATTTCCTTACACTTAATGCGTGGAACGCCTTATATTTATCAAGGTGAGGAAATTGGAATGACCAATTATCCGTTTAAGGATTTGGAAGAAATTGATGATATCGAGTCGCTTAATTTTGCCAAAGAAGCCCTTGAAAATGGTAAGACGCTAGAAGAAATCATGGATAGCATTCGCATGATTGGACGTGACAATGCCAGAACCCCAATGCAGTGGGATAGCAGTCAGAATGCTGGCTTTTCAACTGCTGATAAGACTTGGTTGCCAGTCAATCCAAATTACACAGAAATTAATGTACAAGCAGCCCTAGACAATCCAGATTCTATTTTCTACACTTACCAAAAACTCATCAAGCTTCGAAAAGAAAACGATTGGTTGATTGACGCTGATTTTGAACTTTTAGAGACAGCTGATAAAGTGTTTGCTTACCTCAGAAAAACAGCAGAAGAAACTTACCTAGTGGTCGCAAACTTATCCGATCAAGCCCAAGCCTTTGAAACAAACTTCGCTTATCAAAAAACAATCATTAGTAATATCACTGAACTCACTGACTTTGAAAACCACCAACTCCAACCCTGGGATGCCTTCTGCGTGAAAGTAGGGTGAGAATAAAAAAAGTCCGAATATTATTTGACCTGCACCCCAAAAGTTAGACAGAAAAAAATCTAACGATTGGGGTGTTTTTGTATGAAATTAAGTTATGAAGATAAACTAGAAATATATCAGTTAAGACAGGCTGGTTTTTCTTGGCCTTATATTAGTCGAAAGTACGGTGTATGTCTATCCAATCTTAAGTACATGGTACGGCTTATGGAGAGACATGGTATTGAGGTTGTTAAAAAAGGGAAAAATAAGTATTATCCCTCTAAATTAAAGCAGGAAATCATTAATAAAGTTCTTATTGACGGTCAATCTCAGCTCACCGTATCACTGGATTATGCTCTTCCCCAACAATCCCTACTCACCAATTGGATAGCACAATACAAGAAAAACGGGTATACTATTGTTGAGAAACAACGAGGGAGACCGAGTAAGATGGGACGTAAACCAAAGAAAACTTGTAAAGAAATGACTGAGCTAGAACATATTCTGGAAGAGAATGAGCGTCTGCGTACCGAGGTAGCTTATCTAAAAAAGTTGAGGGAATTGCGCTTGAGGGACGAAGCCTTACAGCGCAAAAGGCGGAAACAGTTAGAGAACTGGTCTCAGGAGGATTTCGATTAGACCTCTTACTAAAAACCGCTAAGCTAGCTCGTTCTACTTATTATTATCAGTTGAAACGGTTTAATAGAGCTAAGAAAGATAAGAAGGTCAAAGAGATGATTCAAACCATTTACGTTGACCATAAAGGCAATTATGGATACCGTCGTATTTATTTAGAACTAAGAAACCGAGGATTTGTTATCAATCATAAGAAGGTTCAACGGTTAATGAAACTCATGGGACTCGCTGCTCGTACTCGTTGTAAGCGTAAATACTCGTCTTACAAGGGAGAGATTGGGAAGAAAGCTGATAATCTAATTCAACGTCAGTTTGAAGGGGCTAAGCCTTATGAGAAGTGTTATACGGATGTCACTGAATTCGCTTTACCAAATATTAGAGAGAAACTCTATTTATCCCCTGTTCTTGATGGATACAATAGTGAGATTATTGAATTCACCTTGTCACGCTCACCTGATTTAAAACAGGTTCAAACCATGCTTAAAAGAGCATTTCCGGCTACCTCTTACCAAGGAACTATTCTTCACAGCGACCAAGGGTGGCAATATCAACACCAGTCTTATCATGATTTCTTGGCATCCAAAGGGATTCGTCCATCTATGTCACGCAAGGGAAATAGTCCAGATAATGGCATGATGGAGTCCTTCTTTGGCATCTTAAAGTCTGAGATGTTTTACGGTTATGAAAAGACTTTTAAGTCGCTTGATAAGCTAGAACAAGCCATTACGGATTATATTTTTTATTACAACAATAAACGTATCAAGACAAAATTAAAAGGACTCAGTCCTGTGCAATACAGAACTAAATCCTTTCAATAATTTATTGTCCAACTTTTTGGGGTCAGTACAATTCAGGCTTTTTTTTTATTTTGTACTTTCGCGAAGGGTTAGTGTGGTTGCGAGTCGCGTCATGGTTGGGACGGTATGACGTTTGATCAGTTGATGATTTAAGATATCTACGGCTGTGCGTCCCATTTCTTCGGTATAAACGGTGATACTTGAAAGAGCAGGAAAGACTTGCTTAGTTAGGGCTGTATCATTAAAAGAAATGAGGCTGACGCGGTCAGGTACGGAAATGTTAGCTTCTTGAAGGGCACGAAGGGCACCAATGGCTAGGGTATCGTTTGCTACAAAGAAAGCTTGTGGAAGGTCATCACCTAGTTCGGTGATGGCTTTTTTCATCAAAGCATATCCTGAAGGTGCTGAAAAATCACCGACAAAGACATAGTCAGGGTTGTAAAGATTATTTTCGTAAGCGTAGTTTTTAAAAGTACGGAAACGTTGGTCGACAATGAGTTCTTTCTGGTCAGTCGTACGTTCTTCACCAGCAATCATACCGATTTTTGTAAAGCCTTGTTGCATGAAGTAGTCAAGGACTTTAACAACGGCATTATCAAAATCAGTTGTCACACAAGGATGACCAGCATTTAAGGTGTCGCTATCAACGAAAACAAGATTTTTTGAAAGATTTTCGAGGCGGTTAATTTGTTCACTAGAAAATTTACCAATGGCAATAATACCACTGACATTTTCTGAAATGGTTAAAATATCGTTATTAAAGTAACGAACCACATCATAGCCCAATTCTTGGGCGCGTTTTTCAAGACCGATACGAATACTATAGTAGTAAAGGTCGTTTAACTCTTCTTGTTCGCTGTACCACTGCACGATAGCGATTTTTTGACGTTCTTGGTTGCTGTTTGTGCTGCGTTTGTGTTTTTCATAACCCAACTCTTCAGCAATGGTTAAAATACGGTGTCTTGTTTCTTCACCAACGGAGAGGGTTTTGTCTTTGTTAAGGACTCGTGAGACGGTCGCTGATGAAACATTTGCTAACTTTGCGATATCTTTTAATGTAGCCATAAGTATCCCTTCTTTCTTAGTATTATTATATCACATTATCAGAAAAAACAAAAATTTTAAGTAAAACTTTAGTAAAAAATATTGACTTAGTTTAACTAGGAGGTTAAAATGAAACCGTAATCATAAAAGAAACAAGAAAAAAGGAGACCCTCATGAATACTAAAGAACTTAACCAAGCTTTTACTAATGTTTTTGGAAGCGACGCAGACGCAACTTTCTTCTCACCAGGTCGTATCAACTTAATCGGTGAACACACTGACTATAATGGTGGTCATGTTTTCCCAGCAGCGATTACGCTTGGAACTTACGGTGCCGCTCGTAAACGTGCTGATAAGACCCTTCGTTTTTACTCAGCTAACTTTGACGAATTAGGCATTATTGATGTTGATCTTGACAATCTTGTCTACGATAAAAAAGATAGCTGGACAAACTATCCAAAAGGTGTTATCAAATTCTTGAAAGAAGCTGGACACAAGATTGAATCTGGTTTTGAACTTTATGTTAATGGGAATATTCCAAATGGCTCTGGTTTGTCATCATCAGCTTCACTAGAACTTTTGGTAGGGATTGTTGCTGAAGAATTATTCAACCTAAAATTAGACCGTTTGGATTTGGTAAAAATTGGTAAACAAACTGAAAATGAGTTTATCGGAGTGAACTCAGGAATCATGGACCAATTTGCCATCGGTATGGGAGCTGAAAAACAGGCCATCTACCTTGATACCAATACTCTAGAATATGACCTTGTTCCTTTGGACCTTGATGACAATGTCATTGTGATTATGAATACCAATAAACGCCGTGAATTAGCCGATTCAAAATACAATGAACGTCGTGCGGAATGTGAAAAAGCTGTAGAAGAACTTAATCAAGTGCTTGATATCAATACTCTCGGTGAGCTTGATTTGCAAACATTTGACGAATATAGTTACCTTATTAAAGATGACAATCGACTAAAACGTGCTCGCCACGCTGTTTGGGAAAATCAACGTACCCTTCAAGCCAAAGAAGCTTTGACAGCAGGTCAGCTTGAAAAATTTGGTCGCTTGGTTAATGCCTCACACGTCTCACTTGAACATGACTACGAAGTAACTGGTATCGAACTTGATACCCTTGCTCACACAGCTTGGCAACAAGAAGGTGTTCTCGGAGCTCGTATGACAGGAGCGGGATTCGGTGGCTGTGGTATTGCCATTGTTGCTAAAGATAAAGTTGATGATTTTACAAAAGCTGTTGAACAAGTTTATACAGAAACAATTGGTTATGCGCCAGCCTTCTATATCGCTGAAATTGCTGGTGGTTCACGTGTCCTTTCACGAAAATAAAGAATAAAAAGAAGACGATAAAATGATGAAACTTTTAGATACTTTTGTCGCTAAAGTGATTGAAGCTAGCGACTATACTGAAGATGATATGTTTTACTTGCGCAATCGCATCCTTGCCCTTGTGGGCGAGGATGGTGCAGAGCAAGAGACAAATCAAACAGATTTGATTGCTCTTAAAGAAGAACTGGTTAACCTAGCTGTGAAAAATGGTAAGGTTGGTGACTTAATGGCTGAAAGGGATTGTTTGGGTGCTGAATTGATGAACTTCATCACACCTGTCCCAAGTCAGGTGAATCGCAATTTCTGGGATATGTATGCTCAATCTCCTCAACAAGCTGTCGCAGATTTTTACGAACTCAGCAAACGAAATGACTACATTAAAGTAGCTGCAATCGCCAAAAATATTGCTTTTACGGTGCCATCACAGTATGGCGATATTCAAATTACCATTAATTTATCAAAACCTGAAAAAGATCCCAAGGCCATTGCTGCAGCTAAGTTAGCCAAGGCATCTTCTTATCCAAAATGTCAGTTATGTATGGAAAATGAAGGCTATCAAGGTCGCCTTAATCATCCAGCGCGTGCTAATCACCGTATCATTCGCTTAAATTTAGGTGATGAAAAATGGGGCTTCCAATATTCGCCTTATGCTTACTTCAATGAACATTGTATTATTTTAAATACTGAGCATGTTCCAATGGTTATCAGTAAAGCTACTTTCGAACAGCTCTTAGATATTGTCGATATTTTCCCAGGTTATTTTGCTGGGTCAAATGCCGACTTGCCAATTGTTGGTGGGTCAATCTTGACTCACAACCACTATCAAGGTGGACGTCATGTCTTTCCTATGGAAATAGCAGAACTAGACAATGAGTTTCATTTCAAAGGCTTTTCAGATGTAACAGCTGGTATTGTCAAATGGCCAATGTCAGTCATTCGTCTTCGCAGCAAGAATAAAGAGCGCTTGGTAGAACTAGGTGAAAAAATTCGTTTGGCTTGGCGAGATTATTCTGACGCGAGTGTTGATGTGGTGGCTTATACAGGCGATACGCCACACCACACAGTGACTCCGATTGCGCGCAAACGTGATGGGCAATTTGAACTAGATATCGTTCTTCGCGACAATCACACCACTGCTGAATTTCCTGATGGTGTTTATCATCCACATGCTGATGTGCAACATATAAAAAAGGAAAATATTGGACTAATTGAGGTAATGGGCTTAGCTATTTTGCCACCTCGTCTCAAAAATGAATTGCTAGAAGTTGAAAAATATCTTTTGAACCAGTATAATGAAATCGCTGCCTATCATAAGGATTGGGCGGATGAGATTAAAAAGCGTTCGGATATTACGACTGATAACGTACATGATATCGTACAAGAAGAAGTCGGTCACGTTTTTGTTCGCGTTTTAGAAGATGCAGGTGTTTACAAACGTGATGAAAAAGGAAGAGAAGCCTTTATGCGCTTTGTGAACAGCGTGGGGTTAGAATAGGAGAAAAATAAATGTCAATTTTAGTGCTTGGTGGGGCTGGTTACATTGGCTCTCACATGGTTGATCGTTTAATTGAAAAAGGTGAAGAAAAAGTTGTTGTTGTCGATAGTTTGGTAACAGGCCACCGTGCAGCGGTTCATCCTGATGCAACATTCTATCAAGGCGATCTTGCTGATCAAGATTTCATGCGCAAAGTCTTTACAGAAAATCCAGACATTGATGCTGTGATTCACTTTGCTGCTTATTCATTGGTTGCTGAATCAATGGAAAAACCACTTAAATATTTTGATAACAACACTGCTGGTATGATTAAATTGCTTGAAGTGATGAATGAATTTGGTGTTAAATACATTGTCTTCTCATCAACTGCAGCAACTTACGGTATTCCAGATGAACTTCCAATTAAGGAAACTACACCTCAACGTCCAATCAATCCATACGGTGAAAGTAAACTCATGATGGAAACAATCATGAAATGGTCTGACCAAGCTTACGGCATTAAATTTGTTCCACTTCGTTACTTTAACGTGGCTGGTGCTAAACCAGATGGTTCTATCGGTGAAGATCATGGACCAGAAACACACTTGTTGCCAATTATCTTGCAAGTGGCACAAGGTGTTCGTGAAAAAATCATGATTTTTGGTAATGATTACAACACACCAGATGGTACAAATATCCGTGACTACGTCCACCCATTTGACCTAGCAGATGCTCACTTGCTTGCGGTTAAATATCTTCGCGAAGGAAACCCATCAACTGCCTTTAACCTAGGTTCTTCCACTGGTTTTTCAAACCTTCAAATCCTTGAAGCAGCTCGTAAAGTAACGGGTAAAGAAATTCCTGCAGAACTTGCTGACCGTCGTCCTGGTGACCCAGATACCCTTGTTGCGTCATCAGATAAAGCGCGTGAAATTCTTGGTTGGAAGCCACAATTTGATGATATTGAAAAAATCATTGCTTCTGCTTGGGCATGGCATTCAAGTCATCCAAATGGATACAATGACCGTTAATAAATGATTATAGTCTGGGGCTAGTGCCTCGGGCTTTTTTTGCATCATGAGGATGTGCTAGAAAAAAGGAAAAAGATGATGTCCGTTATTAAGACACCTTGTTTAGATAAAGAACAAAAATTACAGGTAGAAGCATTAATCAAAGAAGTTCAGGTTTTTGATGGGACTCACCGCATCCCGTATTTATCGAATAATCTCAATTTTGATCAGGAGATGCCAGCTTTCTTTTTAGCTTATGATAAGAATCAACTCGTGGGATTACTGACAGTTTATGCTGACGTGCCCGACGAGACAGAACTTGCTATTATGGTTCATCCTAATTATCGCCGCTTAGGATACGTTAAAGAATTGTTTCATGTTTTCCGTGAAACCATGCAAGAGTATCAGCTGAGTTTTACAGTAATGTCGGAGCGAGCTTTCTTAGCAAAACACCCAGATGTGCTGGCTAATCTTGGCATGACTCTAGAAGATGATTTTGAGTATTGGCTTAGTCGACAACGAAAAGCCTATTTGCTTGAAAAGCGTGACGATTTGTCGGTCACCAAAGCTAGTAGAAAACACCTTGAAGCGATTGCAGACTTTCAAGCAAAAGCTTTTGGCGAACCTCATGAGGTTACACTACGCTATGCAAAAGAAGCTCTAGTTGATGAGACTGGAAAACTTTATATTGTGATGAAAGACGACGAAGTTGTTGCTTCTTGCACGGTGGATTTTAGCACGACTTACAATTACCTTTATGGCTTAGTAGTTGCCGAAGGCTACCGTGGTCAAGGGATTGGGACTTATTTTATGAAAGTACTTGTCAATAGCTTGCTAGCTGAAAATGAGAAGGCCTTTCAAATTGCGGTTGAATCAGATAATCTAGCGGCTAAAAGGCTCTATGAAAGTTTAGGTTTTGAAGAACAAACGCAGGTTGTTTACGCTAAGGTGACTGATGCTAGTAAACTTTGGGAGTTTTAACGGTCATTTCTTGCGTTGTTAAATGTAATTTGGTATAGTTGTCATTAAGCTTATATTTATGGAGGATTCTTATGCCAACAGTTATTATGTTGCTCGTTATGGTTGGTTTGATTTGGTTCATGCAACGTTCTCAAAAGAAACAAGCACAAGCCCGTCAAGATCAACTTAAAGCATTGCAAAAAGGTGATGAAATCGTAACAATTGGTGGTCTTTACGGTGTTGTTGATGAAGTTGACACTGCTAACCAAAAAATGGTTTTGGACATCGATGGTGTTTATCTAACATTTGAACTTGGTGCTTTAAAACGTGTTGTTAACAGAGCTGAACAAGAAGTTGTTGAAGCTGCACCTGTTGAAGAAGCAGTTGAAGAAACAACTGAAGCAGCTCAAAATACTGCCGTTGAAAGTGAAGACTAATCATAAAAATTACCAGATGAGAAATCATCTGGCTTTTTTTATGCCAATATTCCCTAAAAGCCATCAATTAAGTAGAGAAAAAATAGCTATTTTATGGTAAAATATTATGATAAGTATACTTTTAAGGAAATTATATGTTTAAATTTAATTTTAGAAAAAAGAAAGAGGCTGTAAGCCTTGACAAGATTCCAAATCATATTGGAATTATCATGGATGGAAATGGTCGTTGGGCCAAAAAACGCATGCAACCACGTGTCATGGGACACAAAGCTGGTATGGATGCTTTGCAGGAAGTGACGATTGCTAGCTCAGAACTTGGTGTAAAAGTTTTGACAGTTTATGCTTTCTCAACAGAAAACTGGTCACGACCCGAGGACGAAGTCAAATTCATTATGAACTTACCCGTTGAGTTCTTCGATAAATATGTCCCTGAATTGGACACTAATAATGTCAAAGTTCAAGTTATCGGTGAGACAAATCGTTTGCCAAAAGCAACTTTTGATACGATGAAACGTGCTTGTGAACAAACGAAGCACAATTCTGGTCTTATCTTGAATTTTGCACTTAACTATGGTGGCCGTTCAGAAATTACAGAAGCGGTTAAAAATATTGCCCAAGAAGTGCTTGAAGCAAAAATCAGCCCAGATGATATTACAGAAGATGTGATTTCAAATCATTTGATGACGAATCACTTGCCGTACTTGTATCGTGATCCGGATTTGATTATTCGAACAAGTGGTGAACTTCGTCTTAGTAATTTTCTACCATGGCAATCAGCATATAGTGAATTTTACTTCACACCTGTTTTATGGCCTGATTTCAAAAAAGATGAGTTGATTAAGGCGATTGCTGAATACAATCAACGTCATCGCCGTTTTGGTGGAATCTAGAAAGGAAATATCATGAAACAACGTGTGATTTGGGGGGCGATTGCCCTATTGATTATGCTGCCGTTTCTATTGCATGGAGGCCTACTGTTTCAAGTCTTTGTAGGCTTCCTAGCAATGATTGGTGTGGCAGAAATGTTACGCATGAAACATCTTGAATTTTTCTCAATTGAAGGTGTTTTGTCAATGCTTGGTGCTTTTGTTTTGACAGTGCCTTTGGATAACTACTTTACATCACTACCGATAGATTCTAACTTTGCCGTCTATGGGTTGTTGGTTTTCTTGCTTTTGGCAGGAACAGTTATCAATTGTGATGATTATTCATTCGATGATGTCTCTTATCCGATTGTAGCTAGCCTTTATGTGGGAATTGGTTTTCAAAACTTGGTCAATGCTCGTATGGGAGGCTTAGATAAAGTGCTCTTTGCTTTATTTATCGTATGGGCGACTGATATCGGTGCTTATATGATTGGTCGTCGCTTTGGTCAACGTAAATTGATGCCGAAGGTTTCTCCAAATAAAACTATCGAAGGTAGTCTTGGCGGGATTGCTTGTGCAGTTGTCGTTTCACTAATTTTTATGTTAATTGACAAAGCTGTGTATGCACCGCACAATCTATTTGCAATGTTGATTTACGTTATCTTGTTTAGTATTTTTGGTCAATTCGGTGATTTGGTTGAAAGTGCTATTAAACGTCACTTTGGCGTTAAAGATTCTGGAAAACTTATTCCTGGTCACGGTGGTATTTTAGACCGCTTTGATTCAATGATTTTTGTTTTCCCAATTATGCATCTATTTGGTCTTTTCTAATTGACTTGTTTGGCAGCTGCCACAAATTTTTGGAGTTTGCTTACTAGTGAATGGTTATTAGGATAATAATGTTACTGGTATAGAGAGGAGCAAAATGCTCGGAATTATAACGTTTATTATTGTTTTTGGAATATTAGTTATTGTCCACGAATTTGGTCACTTATACTTTGCCAAAAAATCAGGCATTCTGGTGAGAGAATTTTCTATCGGGATGGGCCCGAAAATCTTTTCTCATTTTGATAAGGAAGGGACAGCTTACACCTTTCGTATCTTGCCTTTAGGTGGTTATGTCCGCATGGCTGGCTGGGGTGATGATACCACTGAAATCAAGACAGGTACACCAGCTAGCTTGAGTTTGAACAAAGACGGACTTGTGACACGTATTAATCTATCACATAAACAGTTGGATAATACAGCTCTTCCTATGAACGTGACTTCTTATGATTTGGAAGATAAATTAGAAATCACTGGATTGGTTCTAGATGAGCAAAAGACATATAAAGTTCATCACGATGCCACAATCGTTGAAGAAGATGGCACAGAGATTCGCATTGCGCCCCTTGATGTGCAGTATCAAAATGCTACTGTCTGGGGACGTTTGATGACAAACTTTGCTGGTCCGATGAATAATTTTATTCTAGGAACGCTAGCTTTCATCTTACTTGTCTTTATGCAAGGCGGAGTCCCGAATCCCTCGACAAATGCTGTGCGAGTGACTGACGGTGGTGCCATGCAAGCTGCAGGTGTCAAAGATGGTGACAAAGTCTTAGCTGTCGGAAAATACAAAGTCTCAAATTGGTCTGAATTGACTGAGGCTGTTGCCAAATCGACAAAGGGCATTCCAAAAGGTGACACCATTCCTGTTACCGTAAAAGACGCTTCTGGAAAAACTAAGACTCTTGATATTAAGCCAGTCAAAAATCATGGCAGCTATCTTATCGGAGTTTCTTCAGCTTTGAAAACAGGCTTTTGGGACAAAATTACTGGTGGCTTCCAAATGTCTTGGCAAAGTGCCATGTTAATTTTGAATGCTTTGAAAGGCATTGTGTCAAACTTCAGCTTGGACAAACTTGGTGGTCCCGTTGCCATGTACCAAGCCTCTAGTCAAGCAGCTTCTTATGGATTGCCATCAGTGATTAATCTTTTGGCCCTCTTGTCAATCAACCTTGGAATTGTTAACCTTATCCCGATTCCAGCTTTGGATGGTGGGAAAATCTTGATGAATCTTATCGAGATTGTTCGTCGTAAACCACTCAAACAAGAGACAGAAACTTATGTCACTCTGGTTGGCGTGGTCATCATGATTATTCTGATGATTGCCGTTACTTGGAATGATATCATGCGAGTTTTCTTCTAACTTACATCAAGACTAATCAATAATTTAGTACATCATATTTTTAAATACACATTTTTTAGAAAGGAATTGATACGGTCTTCTCTAAAAATGCGAATAAGTGAGCTACTTGCCTAAACAACAAGCGGCTTACTTATTTTCGTGATTTGACCGCAATATTTTATTATGAAACAATCCCAAATGCTTATCCCAACGCTTCGCGAAATGCCAAGCGACGCTCAAGTTATCAGTCATGCTCTTATGGTTCGTGCTGGTTATGTTCGCCAAGTCTCGGCAGGTATCTACGCTTACCTACCACTTGCTAACCGCACAATTGAAAAATTCAAAAAAATCATGCGTGAAGAGTTTGAAAAAATCGGTGCCGTTGAAATGCTTGCACCAGCACTTTTGAACGCTGACCTTTGGCGTGAATCAGGTCGTTACGAAACTTACGGTGAAGACCTTTATAAACTTAAAAACCGTGATAAATCAGACTTTATCCTTGGTCCAACTCACGAAGAAACATTTACAAGCCTTGTTCGTGATGCGGTTAAATCATACAAACAATTGCCATTGAACCTTTACCAAATCCAATCTAAATATCGCGATGAAAAACGTCCTCGTAACGGACTTCTTCGCACACGTGAATTTATCATGAAAGATGGTTATAGTTTCCACGCTGACTACGAAGGATTGGACACAACTTACGAAGATTACCGTAAAGCATATGAAGCTATCTTCACACGTGCTGGTCTTGATTTCAAAGCTATCATTGGTGACGGTGGTGCCATGGGTGGTAAAGATTCTCAAGAGTTTATGGCTATCACTCCAGACCGTACAGACCTTGACCGTTGGTTGGTTCTTGATAAATCAATCGCTTCAATTGATGAAATTCCAGCTGATGTTTTAGAAGATATCAAAAAAGAATTGGCATCATGGTTGGTTTCAGGTGAAGATACCATTGCTTACTCAACAGAATCAAGCTACGCTGCTAACCTTGAAATGGCAAGCAATGAATATAAACCAACAACAAAAGTTGTCTCTCAAGAAGATGTCAAACGTGTGGAAACACCAGATTGCAAATCAATTGATGATGTTGCTGCATTCTTGAAAGTTGACGAAGAACAAACAATCAAAACACTTTTCTTCATTGCTGATAATGAACCAGTAGTTGCTCTTCTTGTCGGAAATGACCAAGTCAATGATGTTAAATTGAAAAACTATCTTGGAGCTGATTTCCTTGAACCTGCAAGCGAAGAAAAAGCTGTTGAAGTCTTTGGTGCTAACTTTGGTTCACTTGGACCAGTTAACCTTCCTGAAAATGTCCGCATTGTTGCTGACCGCAAAGTGCAAGATGTTGCCAATGCAGTTGTTGGCGCAAATGAAAACGGCTATCACTTGACAGGTGTTAACCCAGGACGTGATTTTGAAGCGGAATACGTTGATATTCGTGAAGTTAAAGAAGGTGAAATCTCACCAGACGGTAAAGGTGTTCTTAAATTTGCTCGTGGTATCGAAATTGGACACATCTTCAAACTCGGTACTCGCTATTCAGAAAGCATGGGAGCAACAATTCTTGACCAAAATGGACGTGCTATTCCAATCGTTATGGGATGCTATGGTATCGGTGTTAGCCGTATCTTGTCAGCTGTTATCGAACAACATGCCCGTCTCTTTGTTTCTAAAACACCAAAAGGTGCTTACCGCTTTGCATGGGGTATCAACTTCCCTAAAGAATTGGCACCGTTTGATGTACACGTCATCACTGTCAATGTGAAAGATGAAGAAGCACAAGCTTTGACAGCGAAAGTTGAAGCTGAATTGGTTGCTAAAGGTTACGAAGTCTTGGTTGATAACCGTAACGAACGTGTCGGCTCTAAATTCTCAGACAGCGACCTTATCGGTCTCCCAATTCGTGTCACAGTAGGTAAGAAAGCTGCTGACGGTATCGTTGAAGTGAAAATTAAAGCAACTGGTGATACTATCGAAGTTAACGCAGAAAACCTTATCGAAACTCTTGAAATTTTGACAAAAGAAAATTAATGATAACAAGGTCAGGCAGTCAGTTCTGACCTTTTTCTTTTGTGTCGAAAAAAGATTTCATTTGTGGTAAAATTAAGAGATAACGTAACTAGAAAAGAAGGCAAAATATGGTAACCAATAGGTGTATTTTGCCTTAGTAGATAAATTTAGTTTTTGGAATTGAGGTAGTTTACGCATTATGTCAGAATTATTTAAAAAATTGATGGAGCAAATCGATATGCCGCTTGACATGCGACAATCTTCTGCTTTTTCATCTGCAGATATTCGTGAAGTTAAGGTGCATTCTGTATCTCGCCTCTGGGAGTTCCATTTTTCATTTGCGGAAATTTTGCCAATTGACATCTATCGTGAATTGTCTTATCGATTGGTGAACACTTTTAAGCAAGCGGATATCAGAGCGACTTTTGATATTCAGGCAGAAACTGTCGATTTTTCACAACCTTTATTGCAAGCCTACTATGAAGAGGCTTTTGAGCATGCTCCGTGTGATAGCGCCAGCTTCAAGGCTTCTTTCAGTAAATTGAATGTCTCTTATGATGGCACAAAATTATTGATTGAAGCGCCAGCATTTGTTAACAATGACCATTTTCGCAAAAATCATCTGCCTAATCTAGCTCGTCAATTTGAAGCATTTGGTTTTGGCAAACTTACCATTGACATGGTTTCTGATGAAGCGATGACGCAAGCTTTACGAGAAGACTTTACGTCAAATCGCGAAGCTATGGTGGAAAAAGCGGTGCAAGAAAATCGTGAGGCGGTTAAATCTCTGGAAGCTTCTATGCCAACAACTGAAGAAGCACCAAAACCTAAATTTGATTTTAAAGAACGTGCCAAACAGCGCCGTGTAGGTTTTGAAAATGCCAAAATCACACCAATGGTTGAAGTCACAACAGAAGAAAACCGAATTGTCTTTGAAGGAATGGTTTTTGACGTTGAAAAGAAAACAACTCGTACAGGACGTCACATTATTAATTTTAAAATGACTGACTACACATCAAGTTTTGCCATGCAAAAATGGGCAAAAGATGATGATGAGTTGAAAAAATACGATATGATTGCCAAAGGGTCATGGCTTCGAGTTCGTGGAAATGTTGAAAATAATAATTTCACCCATGCATTGACCATGAATGTGCAAGATGTCAAAGAGATTGTTCATCATGACCGCAAGGATTTAATGCCAGAAGGTCAAAAACGTGTGGAATTCCATGCTCATACGAATATGTCAACTATGGATGCGTTGCCAACGGTTGAAGAATTAATTGATACAGCAGCGAAATGGGGACACAAGGCTGTTGCTATTACTGACCACTGCAATGTGCAAAGTTTCCCACACGGCTATCACAGAGCACGTAAAAATGGTATCAAGGCGATTTTTGGTTTAGAAGCTAATATCGTTGAGGACAAAGTGCCGATTGCCTACAATCCTCAAGATATTGAGTTAAACGAAGCTACCTTCGTCGTATTTGACGTGGAAACGACTGGGCTTTCTGCGGTCAATAATGACTTGATTCAGATTGCGGCTTCAAAAATGTACAAGGGAAATATTGTTGAGCAGTTTGATGAGTTCATCAACCCAGGTCATCATTTATCAGCTTTTACAACGGAATTGACTGGTATTACGGATAATCATGTTCGCAATGCTAAACCGATTGAAGAAGTCCTTCAAATGTTCCAAGATTTTTGTCAGGATACTGTGCTAGTTGCCCACAATGCAACCTTTGACGTTGGCTTTATGAATGCCAATTATGAACGTCATGGCATGCCAATCATTACACAACCTGTCATTGATACCTTGGAATTCGCCCGAAATCTCTATCCAGAATACAAACGTCATGGTTTGGGACCATTGACCAAACGGTTCCAAGTTTCGCTAGAACACCACCATATGGCGAACTATGATGCGGAAGCAACGGGGCGCTTGCTCTTTATTTTCTTGAAAGAAGCACGTGAAAATCACAATTTAACCAATATGATGGATTTGAATACGAAATTGGTTGCTGAGGATTCTTACAAGAAAGCACGTGTCAAACACGCGACGATTTATGTTCAAAACCAAACAGGTTTGAAAAATATTTTCAAACTTGTCAGCCTTTCTAATGTCAAATATTTTGAAGGTGTGGCTCGTATTCCAAGAACGGTTCTTGATGCCCACCGTGAAGGGCTCTTGCTAGGTACAGCCTGCTCAGAGGGCGAAGTCTTTGACGCAGTTTTATCTTCAGGGGTAGATGCTGCAGTCAAAGTGGCGAAATATTATGATTTCATCGAAGTTATGCCACCAGCGATTTACGCTCCACTATTGGCGCAAGGAACAATCAAAGATGAAGAAGGTATCCGACAAGTTATTCGAGATTTGCTTGAGGTTGGACGTCGTCTGAACAAGCCTGTTTTGGCGACTGGGAATGTCCATTATATCGAGCCTGAAGATGAGATTTACCGTGAAATCATTGTCCGTAGTCTAGGGCAAGGGGCACCGATTAACCGTCCGATTGGTCGTGGTGAAGACGCTCAACCTGCTCCGCTACCAAAAGCACATTTCCGTACAACCAATGAAATGTTAGATGAATTTGCCTTTCTTGGCGAAGATGTCGCGTATGAAATTGTTGTTAAGAATACCAATGATTTTGCTGACCGTTTCGAGGAAGTTGAGGTTGTTAAGAAAGACTTGTACACACCTTTCCTTGAAAAATCAGAAGAACGTGTCGCTGAAATGACCTATCAAAAAGCCTTTGAAATCTATGGTAATCCACTACCAGATATTGTTGACCGACGTATCGAAAAAGAATTGACTTCGATTTTGGGTAATGGATTTGCCGTGATTTACCTGGCGTCTCAGATGTTGGTTATTCGTTCTAATAAACGTGGTTACTTGGTTGGTTCGCGTGGATCTGTTGGTTCAAGTTTCGTGGCAACCATGATTGGGATTACCGAAGTTAACCCAATGCCGCCACACTATGTCTGTCCAAATTGTCAGCATTCAAAATTCATCACCGATGGTTCTGTTGGTTCTGGTTATGATTTGCCTGACAAGGATTGCCCAGAATGTGGCACACGTTACAAGAAAGATGGACACGATATTCCGTTTGAAACCTTTCTTGGTTTTGATGGAGACAAGGTTCCCGATATCGATTTGAACTTCTCTGGTGATGACCAACCGTCAGCTCACTTGGACGTTCGTGATATTTTTGGAGAACAATATGCCTTTCGTGCCGGAACCGTTGGTACGGTCGCTGACCGTACAGCTTACGGATTTGTTAAAGGTTATGAACGTGATTACGGGAAAATGTACCCAGAAGCAGAAGTTGAACGCTTGGCACAAGGTGCTGCAGGGGTGAAACGTACAACTGGACAACACCCGGGTGGTATCGTTGTTATTCCAAACTACATGGATGTTTATGACTTTACACCAGTTCAGTATCCAGCCGATGATTTGTCAGCTGAATGGCAAACAACTCACTTTAACTTCCACGATATCGATGAAAACGTCTTGAAACTTGATATCCTCGGTCATGATGATCCGACGATGATTCGTAAGTTGCAAGACTTGTCTGGTATTGATCCCAAAGATATTCCTGCGGATGACCCAGATGTTATGGCACTCTTCTCGGGAACAGAAGTTTTAGGAGTTACTCCTGAACAAATCGGAACACCAACAGGTATGCTTGGTATTCCAGAATTCGGAACAAACTTCGTTCGTGGTATGGTTGAAGAAACTCACCCAACAACATTTGCCGAATTGCTCCAGTTATCAGGGCTTTCTCATGGTACCGACGTTTGGCTAGGAAATGCTCAAGACTTGATTAAAGAGGGGATTGCCACGCTGAAAACCGTTATCGGTTGTCGTGACGACATCATGGTTTACCTCATGCACGCAGGTTTGGAGCCAAAAATGGCTTTTACCATTATGGAACGTGTGCGTAAGGGAATGTGGCTTAAAATCTCTGACGAGGAACGTAATGGATACATTGAAGCTATGCGAGAAAATAATGTGCCCGACTGGTACATTGAATCCTGTGGTAAAATCAAGTATATGTTCCCCAAAGCCCATGCGGCAGCCTACGTTTTAATGGCGCTTCGTGTAGCTTACTTTAAAGTACATTATCCGATTTACTACTACTGTGCTTATTTCTCAATCCGTGCTAAGGCCTTTGACATTAAGACAATGAGTGCTGGTCTTGACGCCGTTAAAGAACGCATGGCTGAGATTTCAACCAAACGTAAAAATAATGAAGCTTCAAACGTTGAAATTGACCTTTATACAACACTCGAGTTGGTCAATGAAATGCTTGAACGTGGTTATAAATTTGGTCAGCTTGACCTTTACCGCAGTGATGCGACAGAGTTCATCATTGACGGTGATACCCTTATTCCACCATTTGTAGCTATGGATGGTCTCGGAGAAAACGTTGCAAAACAAATCGTTAAAGCGCGTGAAGAAGGTGAATTCCTATCTAAAATGGAACTTCGCAAACGCGGTGGTGTTTCAGCAACACTAGTTGAAAAAATGGATGAAATGGGAATCCTAGGCAACATGCCAGAAGATAACCAACTCAGTTTGTTTGACGATTTCTTCTAAAATCATTACAATAATAAAAAAAGAGCGAACAAATTATTTTCAGTTTATCTGAGATAGTTTGTTCGTTTTCATATCAGTTGAAAAGCAGGAGGAAAGATGTCAGATATCACGAATACAGCTGTGAAGGCTATGGTTGTTTTGCGAAAAGCCTATCGAACAATTGATGCCAAGACCTCAGAATCGTTCAAAGAAGATGACTTGACGCAGACCCAATTTGGTGTTTTGGATGTTCTTTATAGTAAAGGGCCTATGAAAATTGGTGAATTAATGGACAGTATTTTAGCGACTTCAGGTAATATGACGGTAGTAATTCGTAACATGGAGAAAAAAGGATGGGTGACACGCCACACTTGTCCTGACGACAAACGTGCTTATCTAGTAACTCTAACAGACGCAGGTCGTCAAGTCATTGAACATGCTTTGCCACTACACATCGAAAAAATCCAGGACACCTTTTCAGTGCTCACTGAAGAAGAACAAAAGGAATTTATCCGACTTCTAAAAAAATTTAAGCCGCATGAGCATATTAATTTACAAAAGTAGCAATAATTCGTACAATGACAATATAGAAAAAGTACTATTTAGTGATAAATAACTTTTAACAGACTAATTAACCTTAAAAGGGAGATATATCATGAAAAAAATTCTATTTGTTGTTGGTTCATTACGTGAGGGATCTTTTGATCAACAATTTGCTCAAAACGCTGAAAAAGCACTTGAAGGCAAAGCAGAAGTATCATACCTAGACTGGTCACAGGTTCCGGTCTTTTCACAAGATTTGGAAGCTAACACACCAGCTGCTGTGCAAGCTGCACGTGACGCTGTCTTGGCAGCTGATGCTATCTGGTTCTTTTCACCAGTTTATAACTTTGCGATTCCTGGTTCAGTGAAGAACTTGCTTGACTGGTTGAGCCGTGCGCTTGATCTTTCAGACCCAACAGGTCCATCAGCCCTTAATGAAAAAGTGACAACTGTTTCTATCCTTGCAAATGGTGGACACGAAGCTGTAGCCGATGCTTACCGTACTTTGTTCCCATTCATTCGCACAAAATTTGTTGATGAAATCACAACAACACGTGTGAACGACTCTGCATGGGCAGATGGCAAATTTATCGCAACTGATGAGGTTCTTGCTAACCTTGACAAACAAGCTCAAGCTCTTCTTGCTGCGCTTGATTAATCTAAGTTTTACCATTTAACAAATTCATAGGTGAGTCAGCTTTTCCTATTTTCAGCTTAGCTCACCTTTATCACAGTCATATTGGTTTAGCCTTTCAATATCAAAAACTGTGAGATAAAAATGGCCTAGGATTTTGATATCCTAGGCTTTTTTAGTCACAAAAAAAGAGAGGATTTCCTCTCTTTATAGTTTATTCGACAATTAGCATACCATCTTTAACAGCAAATGGATTATCTTCGTTGATGCGATCGTAGAACATGATACCGTTTGTGTGGTCAATTTCGTGTTGAACGACGATTGAGTTGTAACCTTTAAGTTTGATGCGGTGTTTTTCACCGTTTTTGTCGAAGTATTCAACAGTCACACGTGAATGGCGAACAACGTATCCTTCAACGACACGGTCAACAGACAAGCAACCTTCACCATCAGCAAGTGCTGCATCTTGAACTGAGTGTGCAACAACTTTTGGATTGTACATTACTTCTTGTAAGCTGTAAGCTTCTTTTGGTGGATTGCCATCTTTATCTTCCATATTTGGTACAAGAACGGCAATGATTCGTTTTGAAACATTCAATTGTGGTGCTGCAAGACCAACACCACCGCGCAAGCCCATTTTTTCAGCTGTTACAGGGTCTTGAGAATTTTTCAAGAACTGCATCATTTTTTCACCTAAAATGATTTCTTCATCAGATAATGGGAATGTGACATCATCACAAATCTTACGCAAAGTTGGATGACCTTCGCGAATAATATCGTTCATATTGATTAAATGACTTGGTTTAGCTAATTTTTCAATAACTGACATATTTTCTCCTCAAATTATTCTATATAACACTATAGCATAAAAATGCTGAACGAGAAAGCTAAAGGCTCAGTTAGTAATCTTCAAGTCAATGAGCTGCGCCATATCTTTGATATAATAGTTAGGGCGACGTTTTTCGATAATTCCTAAATCAATAAATTCATGAATGACACGAAGTAAATGACGGTAGCTGACACTGAAGGAATCAGCAAGATTAGTTAATTCTAGTTTGAAGACACCTTTATCTTCGATAGCCAAGATATGAGTAGCTAGGCGTTCTTTAAGTGTGTAATTCAAATTCGTTGAGGCATGGATGTTTTGCTCATAAAGTGATTGAGCTAGGCCTCGGCTAAGGTTAAGGAGCAAATCATTATCAGCTAATAATTCTTTGCGAATCCCAGTCAAGGGAAGTTGGATGACTAATGTATCCTCAAGAGCGACAACTGAAGACACGATTGGCTGATCAGTTAATAATTCAATATCTCCGATAAGCGTTGGTTTTTCTTTGATATCTAAAATATGCTCTTTTCCGTTAAATAAGCGACGAACAATTTTTAATTTTCCTTTTGCAAAATAAGAGAGTGCTGTCAAAGCTTCTCCTTGATGACAAATGGCATCTCCAGCAACTAATTCGCGGACTTGCAATTTATCAAAATAATGTCTCGGAAAGATTTTTTCAAGCTGATAGTCTTGGATATACTTTTCTAAAGACACACAGACCTCCTTTGTTATGACAAAAGTCATATTTTTATGCGCTAACTTTGATTATACTTGAAATGGAAGAAAAAAACAAGTAAGGAGTTTCTATGAAAACATTTTTGGAGAAATTTAGTCTCCTATCTCTATCTTTGATGCTGGTCTCGACGTTATCTCCGTCGACAGCATTACCCCAAATGATTACAACATTTCATCAGCAAGGATACGCTGCTAGTCAGGTGGAATTTCTATTTTCACTATCATCTTTTGCGATTCTTGCCATGTTGTTACTAAATCCAATTATCGAACGTCTAATCTCTGAACGTCTCAGTATCATCTTAGGTCTTCTTTTGATTGCTTTTGGTGGTAGTATGCCAGTCGTTTTTCAGACATATTCATTAGTTTTTGTATCACGTATTTTACTTGGTATCGGAATTGGTTTGATTAATTCTCGTGCCATCAGTATTATCAGTGAGACTTATGCTGGACGTGAGCAAGCACAGATGCTCGGTCTTCGTGGTTCTTTTGAAATTATTGGTAATGCCTTATTGACCATGATTGTTGGTTTCATTGTTGTTCTTGGCTGGTCATGGACATTTAGTGTTTACTTATTTGCTTTGCCAATTCTTGCTGTTTACCTAATTTTTGCACCAAAACCTAAGGTTGAAGTAGAAGAACCCCAACAAGATGAGACTCGTGCTAAATTTAGAAAAGAAGATATTTTGTATATCGTCGGATTATCTTTATTGGCAGGTTTTGTTATTAACATCAATAGTGCGAACAGTCTTCGTATCCCAGTTATTGTTGACCAACTGCATCTTGGAAGTCCTCGTCAAGCCAGCCTAATCTTGAGTGGTATGATGCTTATGGGAATTCTTTCAGGAATTTGTTTTGAAGGTTTGCTTGGACGCTTTAGCAAAAACTTGATTACCATTTCAATGATTCCATTTGCTCTTGGACTATTTATGGTAGGTTTTGCTAACAATCTTTGGGTGATGCTAATCGGTGCAATGCTATCAGGTTTCTGGTACAGTATTGTGGTTACCTCCGTCTTCAGTGATGTTTCAACTAGCATCTCACCGCAATTAATCGGAAATGCGACTACGCTTATCTTGATTTTCTGTAATCTTGGTGGGGCAAGCGCAGCAATTGTTTTGAACCTCTTCTCAAAATTTAGCTCACAACCAGGCTTTGCCTTTATCATTTACGCTGTTATCAGCTTGGTTATTTGCCTAGGTTTGATTATTAAAACACGTTTTTCAAAGAAAAATTAATTTGTGTTAAAGTCACGTTAAATTAAGGGAAAACCTTTGACAAAAGCAGAAGTAATCTGCTACAATAAGGACTGTCGTAAGACAAGTAACTTCTTCTTGGTCGTAGGATTCGCCAAAAACCTACCACTCGGATGAAGCAATATAAAGGAGAAAAATTATGGCAATCTCAAAAGAGAAAAAAAATGAAATCATCGCTCAATACGCACGTCACGAAGGTGACACAGGTTCAGTTGAAGTTCAAGTAGCTGTTCTTACTTGGGAAATCAACCACCTTAACGAACACATTAAACAACACAAAAAAGACCACGCAACTTACCGTGGATTGATGAAAAAAATTGGTCACCGTCGTAACTTGTTGGCATACCTTCGCCGTACAGACGTTAACCGTTACCGCGAATTGATCGCATCACTTGGTCTTCGTCGTTAATCTGACGTTTGGTCGAGCAAAAGCTTCTTGGGTTTTCCAAGGAGCTTTTTTTTGTGCAAATGCTTCGTTTGATTAACAAAATTAATCAACTTCCCATTGGGGTGATTTTAATGAAAATGAGGTTTTATATAGCGTGAAAATGTTAAAAGTGACAAAAGTATTAGTGCAAAAGGAAAATAGGGTATATAAATGTATCCCCTTACATTGGCTTTAAAATAAAAATGAAACAGCTTACAAAAAATACTTGACCTTTTTTTGAAAAAGGGTTAATATGGTTGGTGAAGAATATCACAATGATATGATGATTAAAGAATTTAACTGTTGATTTTGTGTAGTTTATATAGTGAAGAGAACCTCAAGTAATAACGTTGAGTTTTGAAATTCCAGACTATACGGTCTTGTTTTTATTTTAGTATCAATCATTAATATAGTTCTTCTCAAAAAATGAGGCACTTATTTTTAAGGGTACTTATAAGGAGGTTTTCTTAATGGCTAAAGCAACAAATGCAGATGTAAAGAATGACGAGTTGAGCGCAGAAGAATTGGCTCAACAGTACACTGGAGCTCTTGTCGAAAAAGCTCTTGAAGCTGAACGTGTTTATGCAACTTATTCACAAGAACAAGTTGATAACATTGTCGCATCGATGGCTCTTGCAGGTTCAGAAGCTTCGCTTGAATTAGCAAAAGAAGCTCATGCAGAAACGGGTCGTGGTGTCGTTGAAGATAAAGATATTAAGAACCACTTCGCTACTGAGTACGTTTATGAACGTATTAAAAATGAAAAAACAGTAGGTATCATTGGGGAAGATAAGGTTTCAGGAAGTATCCAAATCGCAGCACCTCTTGGTGTTTTGGCTGGTATTGTTCCAACAACAAACCCAACTTCAACAACAATGTTCAAGATTTTGGTAGCTCTTAAAACACGTAATGCGATTGTCTTTGCTTTCCACCCACAAGCGCAAAACTGTTCAGCACATGCTGCACAAATTCTTTATGATGCCGCAGTGAAAGCTGGTGCTCCAGAAAACATTGTTCAATGGATTGAAACACCGTCTCTTGCAAATACATCAGCGCTTATCCAAAATCCGAAGATTGCTTCTATTTTGGCAACTGGTGGGCCTGGTATGGTAAATGCCGCTCTTAAATCAGGTAACCCATCAATGGGTGTTGGTGCTGGTAACGGTGCTATCTACGTTGATGCAACAGCACACGTTGATCGTGCTGTAGAAGACTTGTTGCTATCAAAACGTTTTGATAACGGTATGATTTGTGCCACTGAAAACTCTGCAGTTGTTGAAGCACCAATCTATGATGAATGGCTTCAAAAAATGCAAGATAAGGGTGCCTACCTTGTGCCTAAGAAGGACTATAAAAAACTCGAAGATTTTGTCTTTAATGACAGACACGGTGTTAACGGTCCAGTTGCTGGTATGCCAGCTCGTTGGATTTGTGAACAAGCCGGTGTGAAATTGCCAGAAGGTAAAGATGTTCTCTTATTTGAACTTGATAAGAAAAATATCGGTGAAAAACTATCTTCTGAAAAACTTTCTCCACTCCTTTCAGTTTATAAAGCTAAAGATCGTGCTGAAGGTGTTGAAATTGTTGAAGCACTTCTTGACTACCAAGGTGCAGGACACAATGCTGGTATTCAAATTGGTTCTCAAGCAGACCCATTTGTTGCTGAATATGGCGACGCTGTGAAAGCATCACGTGTCTTGGTTAACCAACCAGATTCAGTCGGAGGTATTGGTGATGTCTACACAGATGCACTTAAAGCTAGCTTAACACTTGGAACAGGATCATGGGGGAAAAATTCATTGTCACACAATCTTTCAACTGGCGATCTCTTAAATGTTAAGACAGTTGCCAAACGTCGCAACCGTCCTCAATGGATTCGCCTACCAGAAAAAACTTACTACGAAAAAAATGCCATTTCTTACTTGCAAGATGAATACGAACCAATGCAACGCGCTTTGATTGTTGCAGACCCAGGTATGGTTCAATTTGGTTTTGTTGATACTGTTCTTGCTCAATTGGCATTGCGTGATGAAAAAGTTGCGACATCAATTTACGGCACTATCAAACCAGACCCAACACTTGGTCAAACAATTGAAATCGCAAAACAAATGCGTGATTTCAAACCAGATACAGTTATTGCAGTCGGTGGTGGTTCAGCACTTGATGCGGCTAAAATTGCACGTTACATCTATGAATACTCACTTGATCAAGAAGCTGATTTCCTTGACAGCTATGAGAACGTCAGCGAACTCTTCTTACGTTTGCAACAAAAATTCATTGATATCCGTAAACGTATCGTGAAATTCAAACATCAAACAGCAACTCGTCTCTTCTGTATCCCAACAACATCTGGTACAGGTTCAGAAGTAACACCTTACGCTGTTATTACTGATGATCATACTCACGTTA
>NZ_DS572690.1 GCF_000154985.1 Streptococcus infantarius subsp. infantarius ATCC BAA-102 | reverse complement strand
CTCAGAACCATTTTGCTAAAAAATAGCTCTAAGAAGACTTCCTAAAAATAAAGAAAGACAACTCATCATTTAAACGTGGTGACTCAATTTCACTCGTTTATAAGACATAATGACTTGCATTAATGCTGATAAAAAGAAAATAACTGCAGCTAAAATCAAGACACTTTTCACACCATTATCTAAAAATGCTAGAACCAGCAAAATCAAATCAATAATTCTGACATAAATACTAATTTCCTTCATCGACAAAAACCTCCCTTTATTTTATCCCATGTATTTTTATAAAATCGCTTTCATATGTATTATACTACATTTTTTGCCGTTTTTTCATAAAATCTTAAAAAATTTTTATAAAAAACCACAATTTCAACGTGAAACTGTGATTTAATTACTATTTTTTCTTATCTAATGCTTTCTTGATACTATCAACAGCCCCCTCAGAGCCTTCTTTGATATCATCAACAATTTCTTTACCCTTAGCAATTGTCTTTTCGACCATGCCTTTTGCTTCTAGTTTTTTATTTTCAGTTGCCTTACCAACAACTTGCTTGATACCACCTTTAACCTGGTCAAGTTTTGCTTTAATTTTTTCGTCAGACATATTAGTGTCCTCCTATCTTTAAATTACCTAAAGTCTATCATTTTCAGTTAGATAAGTAAAAGAATTCGTTTTCATTTTCTGATAAATAAAAAAAGACCGCCAGACTCGAGCACTGGCGGATAGTCTATCATTAAGCAGATAAAACTTTACGTCCTTTACGACGACGAGCAGCAAGCACGCGACGTCCATTTTTAGTTGACATACGGTGACGGAATCCGTGTTTACGTTGACGACGGATTTTACTTGGTTGATAAGTACGTTTCACGATGAATACCTCCTAATAGATTTTCGTATTCGTTTAGCCGGCTATATTTGATCAGTTACTAAACATACCATACTATTTTATAATAAGTCCGTCTAACTGTCAAGCTCTACTTTTTGTTTGTTTGTGTCTATTTTTTTGAGAATAATCATCAAGCCTATAAATCAAGAGATTTCTCTGTTGAATTTTTTCAAAAAAAATACCGAAACAAAGGTTTCCTTGCTTCAGTCTTGACTTTATTGGCTTTTTTGTGTTACAATAACTTCAGACTGATTAAGCAAAGTGTAGATTTGTCTTAATCGGTGGAGTAGAAGTTACCCGCTTCTGCTCCTTTTTTTGATTTTCTATAATGATATTATAACAAAATTGTCAGAAAAATGCAAACAAAAACAACTAAAAAAAGCCTTAAAATCCAAAAAATTTTAAAGTTTTTAATACTTAAATTTTTGGCGGTCAAGAGAAGTAAATTTCCCAGCACGTTGAAAAATTTTGCGTGATTTAAATATCGTTTGTTCCTTCGCTTCTCGGAGATAACCAACGCTTAAACGTTGATTTTGATAGTATTCATACTCTTTTCGCCAATTACCAAAAAATAGATCATCAACAAGATTAATTCTATCTAGAATAATTAATCTCGACATTGTATAAGCACCTTTTAATGACCAATACATTCCCCTGTGTTTCATCCGATAGGTTATTTTTCGATGCTGACTCTCCATGACACCTATTCCTTTGGCTGATAAATTTCTTAATTTAGCAGGCTTTGTGTATTTGAAATTATTAAGAATTTTTCGGCGAAAATTAAAATAATTATAGTGTTCTTCATCATCTCCATCAGCAATTAAAGACTCTACGGTGTCAAGAACGGTTTTCATCAATTCCCTTTTATGGCTATTGATTGCCTGAAAAGCTAGTTCTTTTAACTCGGCTGGATATTTTTTAAAAAATATTTTTATCTTTTCGTTTAGATGATAAGCATCCCAAAAGTGCTCGTGTATTTTAATGCCAAGCGCTTTTTTAATTTCTTGAAAAACTTTTGGAGTATAGCCTTTACCATTATCAGAATTAGTGATTAATATCGTCTCATCTGTAATCTCGTAATGATTATACAAATAGTCTAGTAATTCTTCTTTTGCCTTTTCATAATTTGTGTGAATTATCTCATGCTTATTTTCCAAAACATAACGATTTTTAGCAATTTTTTTAGAACCTGTGTGAAGAAGAAAGTGTGCTAAATCAACATTTCTTTTGTCATCTCTAGCAGAATCTGATGATTTCACCATCACGCCATCGCCTTCAATATAAAGGATTTTTGGATTAATTTTCTTGGTCGGTTCTTCCTCTAGCCAAAAGCGAAATTTTTCTTTTTCAGATAGCAATTCCCCAGCTCGCTTAACGGCTTTTAAAACAGTATCCTTAGTAATCTCAAGATGATAAAACTCTTTAACAAAATGACACACTTGACGATATGACATTACTGTAGCCATTTTAGCTACATGGCAAACCAATTCAGGAGAAAAACGCATGTACTTTTTGAGTCCTAGCCATTCATCAACAGGACAACGTGTTTTGCTTCCTTTTCTCCAGCGAGACCTTGAAAAAGTTACTTCTCCAAAAGTAAAAGCAACCGTTCTCTCTGTTTGATTGATACGTTTGTATCCAGCTATCCGCATTGCTGAGGCAATATTTGCATCATACGTTTCAACTCTTTTTAAAAAGTCATATTTACGTTTATCTTCTAATTCAATAACAAAACTCTTTTCATCAAATCTCATACCTGTCATACAGATATTTTACCTAATTTTGGATAAACTATCACAAAAAAACTCCTCATGGAAATGAAGAGTTTTTAAATATAACTATATTTATATTTGTGTTTATAATTATAGTTATATATATAATTATAAATATTTTTATAAACACAGTTATATATAATTATAACGAAAAACCTTTTGTTTTGTTTGGCTTTTTATGGCTATCATCAGCACTTTTACTTTTTTTATTGATAACATCTCTGTCTTTGCTATCGTTTATTTTCCCTGCAAATCCTTTGTTTTTAAGGTAATTTGCATAAAATTTTTGTTCGCTAGCAAAATAATCAATTAAGGGTTGATGGTTATCATAAGCTTGAAATTGTTCTAGTGCATTGTAATAGTCTGCTTTTCTGGTGTCATCAACAATGAATGGAGTTATTCCTTCTTTTAAGCATTCCTTGTAAAGAATTAAACGTCCTACACGACCATTACCATCAGCGAACGGATGAATTTGTTCAAAACGTGCATGAAATGATGCTAAGTAAGATAAGTCTTTTTCTTTTTTGAAATTATACCCTAAAAGAAGTGAATACATAGTTTGACCTAGTCAAGCATTTTTGTAACACTAGTGTATAAAATTTCTTACGCTGCACGACATCGTGCAGCATAAGGTGTAAGTCCACCGTTTGCACGATGTGGTCTTACGTGATTATATTTCCCATAAACGAATTCATAGAGCTTTTGGTCAAGAATGTCATTTGAATCAAACTTGTAGAGATAATAGAATTCGTGTTTGAGCGTATTGTAGAATCTTTCCATAACGGCATTGTCATATGGACAGCCTGCTTTGCTCATACTTTGTTGGACATAGTTTTTATCACAAAATTTATTGAATTCTTTTGCGGTAAATTGACGCCCTTGATCAGAATGCAGGATAATTCCTTTTGCTGGTTTTCGACGTTCTAGTGCGATTTTCAAGGTTTCCTTTGCCAACTCAGTATCGATATGACTGCTGTTTAATGATGCAACCACTTCACGACCGCAAAGGTCTATAATCGTGCAATTGTAACGCATTGTTCCATCTGGACGAGTTAAATATGTAAAATCAGTACACCATATTTTATTGGGTTCTTTTACATCAAATTCCCTATTCAGAAGGTTTGGAAAGATTTTATTGGCAGTTCCTTTTACATAGTTTGGTTTCTTTCGACGTGTGATGGAACGTAAGCCCAATTCATTCATAAAATGATGTATTGTCAGATCTGAACGAATGCTTCCGATACCCTTAAGATAATCGTTCATCATTCGGTATCCAGGAACTCCATTTTCGCGGTGGTAGATTTCAACAATTTTACGTTGAATCTCTGCCTTTTCCTGACGATAAGCATGTTTTTTGTTTTTAAGATAATTATAGTAAGCATTTGAACAGATGTTCATTCTTCTAAGAAGCCATCTGACCCCAAATGTCTGTTGATATTTCTGGATGAACTGGTACTGAGCTAATCGATTTCCTTCGCAAAGAATGCTGCCGCTTTTTTTTAAAAATCATTTTCCTTTTTGAGTTCTTCAATTTCTTTGCGTAGCTTTTTTGCAACTTCGTATGAATCAGATTCTTCCCGTTTTGTTGGGCTGTTATCGCATTCTTTGCGGTATTGCTGTAACCAGTATGTCAGCGTGCCTTGTCCAAGATTATATTCTTCGGTCAGGCTTTTCTTGGTTCGTCCCTCTTCCAGATAGAGGCGAAGAACCTTTTGTTTGAGCTCAGGCTCGTAACGATTGTTTGTCTTTGTAACATCTCCTTGGATTATGTATGTATTTTACCAAACTATACACAGGTGTTACAACTTAATTATATCAGGTCACGTGCTATCCTAATCTTAAACCACTAAGAATTAGAAAGCGCACGACCTATATGACTTATAATAGCACACTTACAAAAGTTTTTGTTTATTTACTGACAACCTAGTACCTATTACAACTGGCGCCATTGGCAGCCCAGTCGACAAGAAAAACGTAGAGAATCCCTGAAACCTTATATTTTAGACGTTTGGAAAACCTTTTAATTTTATGGTTATCGTCCTATTACTGCTTATAGTCAACAAACCGACGGTCCGAAAGTATCTGAGTATATGACACTCAAATTGATGCGTGAATTAGGGATTAAATCCCGCATGCAAAAACGTTATCGCAAACCCAAAACTGTTGTGACGGTTGATCAAAAACCCAATCTGATTAGACACTTGCATGATTTGAGCGGTGTTTAGCAAACAGATATCACTTATATTCAGTTGACTAATCACAGATGGGTCTATTTAGCGACCGTTTTGGATCCTGAGAAGAGAAAAGTATTGGGCGATACAATGACAGCCGAGCTAGCCACAAGTGCCTTACAGATGTCGTTAGATAAGCATCGAAAGCCACTCATTATTCATTCAGATATGGGGTCACAATACACGAGTGCTGAGTTTAATATTAAATGCCAAAATTATGGCTTGAAACATTCATATTCACTCAAAGGCCATCCGTACGATAATGGCCGTATGGAATCGTTTCATTCAATATTGAAGCGTGAAGAGGTGTATCTGAAGGTATACCAAACATTAACTGAAGTCCAAGCAGCCATCGGTTGGTATATCAATTTTTATAATCGAAATCGTATCTCAAATGTTGCCTAAGTAACTGAATAAAAATAGTCCAATTTATTGACTTCTAAGCAAAAAGGAAGAGATGATTTTTTAAATTATTTCATCTCTTCCTTTCCTGTGAAACTATTGTATTTTTACACGATAAGGTCATTCAATTATTTCATGTGCCAAATAACTGTTTATTTTGGCTCTAATTTCAATGTCATAGCATTGATGGCAACAATTACAGTCGAAAGTGACATCAGGACGGCACCGACTGCTGGACTTAATGTTATGCCAATTGGTGCTAGTATTCCTGCAGCTATTGGGATCGCGATAAAGTTATACCCTGCTCCCCATACCAAGTTTTGTTTCATTTTACGTGTCGTCTTGTTTGCTAACTCGATAAAGGATTCAATATCCCCTGGATCAGACTGAGTAAGGATAATATCCGCAGAATCCAAAGCTACTTGCGTTCCAGCTCCGATTGCAATACCTACGTCTGCCAAGGCAAGGGAAGGTGCGTCATTGACCCCGTCTCCCACCATGATAACCGTCTTGTTTTGGTTTTTCATGGACTCGACCAGCTTGTACTTATCTTTCGGAGATTGATTGGCTTGGTATTGAATACCTAGAACTTCTGCAACTCCTTGTGCAGCTTCCTCGTTATCACCAGTAGCCATGAGTGGTTCAATTCCGTATTTTTTCAGCACCTCGATCAAGTTTCTGCTAGTTTCTTTCAGTTCATCTCCCAATGCGACAGCGCCGATTGCTTCATTATTTTCTACAAGGATACTTAAAGTAGCGCCTTTCGGAATATCCATACGCAATGCTTTTCCGTATGCCTTTTGGCTGATTAATTGATAGTGGTGGCCGTTCGCCTCCCCTTCTATTCCTGCTCCCGAAACGATTTCAATGGAGTCAAAGGAAACTGACTTAATGCCTTTCGCTTCAGCGTGGTTCACAATCGATTGGGCAATCGGGTGACTGGAGCCCGCCTCTATACCCGCCAACAAGCCTGTAATTTCTTCTTCAGAATATTTATCACTCAAAACAGTGACGTCCAACACTTTAAATTCACCAGTTGTTAAAGTACCTGTTTTATCCAATACCATAACATCCGCTTTAGTAGTTAATTCCAAAGCTTCTCTATTTTTAACCAGTAATCCTCGGCTTGCACCCAAACTAGTACTACGTGATACTACCAAGGGAATAGCAAGACCCAAAGCATGTGGGCAGGCAATAACTAACGCAGTCACAGTAAAGATAACGGCTGTAGGCAGATCCGCAATGATCATCCAGACTACTAGAGCGATTAAAGCTACTACAACGGCAATGTAGAACAACCAGCTAGCTACTTTGTGAGCCACATTCTCTGCTCGAGATGGTTGGCTTTGTGCTTGGCTGATTAATGTCTGAACCTGAGAAATGAAGGACTTATCGCCCGTCTGCTTTATTTCCACATAGAGGACTCCGCCACCATTGGTTGATCCACCGATGACCTCATCTCCGGGTTTTTTTTCAATTGGTTTCGATTCCCCAGTCACAAGCGCTTCGTTTACACGGGATTCTCCGCGGATAATGATACCATCAGCTGGAACATTTTCTCCTGCTTGAACACGGATAACATCTCCAATCTGAAGTTCAGACACAGGGCGAGTCTCAATCGAATCGTCTTCTAAAACAACATGAGCATCTTTCGGCACCAACTCAGCCAATGCTTTTTGCGCGTCCCCTGCTTCACCCAATGCCTTCATTTCAATCCAGTGTCCTAATAACATGATTAAAATTAACGTTGTAAACTCAAAGAAGAAGTCCATGACATGTTCTCCGGTCACATATCGAGCGGCCACTGCGTAAACACTATAGGCATAAGAAACCGTTATTCCCAAAGTAATCAAGGACATCATGCCTGGAGCTTTTGAATTAAACTCATCTTTCGCACCCATGTAGAATGGTTTTCCGCCATAAATGTATAGAATTGTTGCCAATACAGCTGCTACAACGTCTGCATAAGGAAAGATAATTTGGAAAGGCAACTGAATATCCATCATAGGCGTAATGAGTAAGATTGCAATTCCTAATGGGAGTGACTTCAAGAAAATCTCCTTAAAGCTACCGTGATGGTGGTGGGCATGCCCTCCCATTGCGCCATGATCCATTTCACTGTGATCCATCGCACTATGATTCATCTTGCTGTGATCCATCTGACTGTGATCCATCTGACTATGTTCCATTTCATTATGGTCGTGTTTTGAGTGATCCATGTCACCGTGATTATGATGACTATGTGACGAATGTTTTTTGTTATTCCTCATTTTTAATTCCTCCTTATTATAATTAGAGACTGATTTTAAAGTTTTAGAACTTTCTCATCTAACACTGCATATAATTCTCACGAAAAGGGTTCTATACTTTATCTCTAGCTACTATCTATGAATAAATGGTATTCGTACTTTATGCACTTAATACTGAATAGTTAGTTTCTGCTAAAGCAGCATTGAGCGTTTCGGTATCAATCTCTGTTTGACTTTCAAGTACTGCTTTTTTAGTCGCTAAATCAACCTCTACAGATTCAACCCCTTCAATAGCTGAAAATCTTTCTTGTACCGTGTTCGCACAACCTGCACATTTTACGCCATCTAATAAGACTTCTTTTTTCATTATTTTATTCCCCTTTTTTTATCTTCTCCTATTATATAGAATAGGAAGAAGTTTAAATCCCAGATAAGCTACGTGTTTTCTAAACAACTGCTGGTTTGAATCGTCTTAACCGTAAAGCATTGAGCAAGACCGATACGGAGCTGAAACTCATGGCGAATGCCCCGCCAACATTGGACTCATCAATGGTCCGCCAAAAATATACAAAAGACCCATCGCAACTGGAATACCTACAAGGTTGTAAGCAAAAGCCCAGAACAAGTTTTGTTTAATGTTTCGTAGCGTTGCATGACTTAAATCAATCGCAGTCAATACAGCGGTTAAATCATTACGCATAAGGACAATATCAGCCGATTCAATCGCCACGTCTGTACCTGATCCAACTGCAATTCCAACATCTGCTTGAGCTAATGCGGGTGCATCGTTAATGCCGTCTCCAACCATCGCTACCTCCTTGCCTGCCTCTTGTAGTTTTTTGACTTCCTCTGCTTTATCTTCAGGTAATACTTCACTTAATACACTGTCTATACCCACTTGCTTAGCAATCGCTTTGGCTGTTCGTTTGTTATCTCCAGTAATCATGATTACTTCAACACCGCGTCTTCTAAGTTCTTTAACAGCCTTCATACTATTTTCCTTGAGTGTGTCAGCTACTGCGATAATTCCAGCTAGTTCTCCATCAACAGAGAGATACGTCGGTGTTTTTCCTTCGTCTGCTAAACGATCGGATTCTTTTTCCATGCTTGATAAATCAATCTTTTGCTCTAGCATCAGTTTACGGTTTCCACTGTACATATCTTTGCCCTCAATTTCAACTCGAATCCCGTGTCCAGGAATCGCTTCAAAATGATCTGGTTTAGCTAATATCATGTTCTCTTCTTTTGATTTCTGTACGATGGCTTCGCCTAATGGGTGTTCAGAACCTGTTTCACCGAAAGCTGCATAATATAAAATATTTTCTTTAGTAATAAGAGGAGTTACCAAAATATCCGTCACGATAGGTTTACCTTCTGTCAGTGTCCCTGTTTTATCAAATACAATCGTGTCTAAATTATGAGTGGTTTCTAACGCCTCACCACTTTTTATCAAGACACCATGTTCTGCCCCTTTTCCGGTTCCAACCATAATACTTGTTGGAGTCGCCAAACCTAAGGCACAAGGACAAGCAATGACAAGGGTTGTTATGATAACGGATAAAACAAATATTCCAGATTGACCTACAATTAACCAAGCAATCCCTGCTAAAACGGCTAATGCTATAACAATCGGTACGAAATATCCGGTAATGATATCGGCCATTCGAGCAATGGGTGCTTTAGACCCTTGAGCATCTTCTACTAATTTTATGATTTTAGATAGAGTTGTATCACTTCCCACTCGAGTCGCGCGGTAATCAATGGAACCATTTTTATTGATACTAGCCCCAATAACCTCGTCTCCACTTTCCTTTTCCACGGGGATACTTTCTCCTGTCAGCATTGATTCATCGACTGAAGTGCGCCCCTCAACAACAACACCATCTACAGGCATACTTTCTCCCGGACGAACTCGAATAACATCTCCTAAAGCGACTTCGTCCACAGTAATCTCTTGTTCCACACCATTACGTATTACTCGAGCTGTTTTAGGAGCCAAGTTAACTAATTTTTCAATAGCTGAGGACATTTGCCCCTTTGAGCGTTCTTCTAAAAATAGCCCTAATGTATGGAGCGTCAAGATAACTCCAGTTACTTCATAATAAAGTAAATTGGAAAAGTTGCCGTAACCCAGGCCTGTCTCAATTGTCGCAGCAAGGCTGTAAACAAATGCAGACGCCGTACCAAGCGCAATCAGGGGGATCCATATTTGGGTGACCTTTAAATAAAGTTTTAAATCCCTTCTGGAAATATTCCCAGCTTACTACCATTATCGGCAAAGTCAGAATAAGTTGTAAAAGAGAAAAATTAAATGCATTTATCATTGGGTCAACGATATTTGGTAGAGGCATACCTACCATTGGACCCATAGATATAATTAATACAGGGATTGTAAATATAATGGATATCCCAAAACGATTTGAAAGTTGCTTCATTCTTTTTTATCACGCTTCTCTGCTCGTGAATTATCTTGAGTATCCGTAGTCTCTAATACGGCTGCATAACCACTATTGGATACAGCACCAGTCACATCAGATACTGAAATTGCTGACGGGTTATAGGAAACTTGCATTTTTTCTGTCGCTAAATTGACTGAAGCTTTATCTACGCCCGACAACTTTCCGACGGCTTTTTCAATTGTCTGTGCACAGGATGCGCAGGTCATCCCTTCAATTGCAAAGGTTTGCGTCTTTCCCTCTTGGGCAATCAGTTCATACCCTGAATCATCCAACGCTTTTTGTAGATTTTTACCGAAAAAGTTGGTTCATTGTATTCTATACTCAACTTTTCTGTTGCTAGGTTCATGGAAGCCTGTGTGACCCCACGTACTTTTTTTGCCGCTTTTTCTACTGTCTGCGCACAAGACGCACAGGTCATACCTTCTATGGCAAACGATTTATTCTCCAATTTTTTCGCTCCTTATTCTCCATGATGATGTAAATGGCAATCGCATTGCCCTTCTGTACACTGACAATCCACTTCTTCTACTGCGAAAGCTTTTTTCATCTCTAATATTTCTTCTAGTCGCTGGATATCATCGAAGCTTAAGACATGATTTTCAATGATACTCCCTACTGCATTCCCGACATTCTTTCGACAAATACGGTTGAAAATATCGTCTGTATACTTTCCTACGGCTTCTTTCTCTTCAATATTGGCAGTATAAATAAATTTTCTACCTTCTTTCTCTGTATTTAGTACGCCTTTTTCAACCAGTCGACCTAAGAGCGTTTTGATAGTGGCTTGTTTCCAGTCCATTTTTTCTTTCAATATGGAGATGACTTCTTTACTAGTCACTCGACCATTCGCCCAGACTACACGCATAACTTCCCATTCAGTATCTGTGATATGAGGGCTAACTACTATTGTACTTATTCTCTTTTCCTCCTTATTGTCTACATGCGTAAACGTAAATGTTTGAGATAAGTTTACTATTGTAAACCATTCTTGTCAAGTCTTTTTAAAATAAATGTAACCATCTTGTTTTTTAAATAAATATAACCAGCTATTATTGCCTTTGTTTTCCTATCTTTACCCAATGATTGGGATCCCATTAATCAGCAAGCTCACATCTCCACGATCTACTCTAGAGGAATCTGGGAACACTTGGTGAACTACCTCATAAGAAGAAGTTCCTCCTGAGATATCCTTATTTCTAAAGGCTTCTAAAGTCACTTTTTTCCCATCTTCTCGCTCTAATAAAACTTGAGCCACCCCGTCTTCTCCTCTAAGCCATTGAGAAGCTAAAAAAGGCGTTCCGGTCAAACGTGAAAACTCGACTTTGACTTGCTTAAATTCTTTGTCCGTTAATAGTTGCTCTTCCAATACTGCTAAATTTATTCGGTTCAAATGGCCTCTAAAGTTTTGCCAAAGTGCTTCTTCCGACTTCAAGTCCGGACGATAAGTCCACTGATTTCTGATTTATACTCTTCTAGTAATTTTTTATCCTGTAAGGCTTGACGTTGTTGTTGGTCAAAAAGATTTTGCATATTACTTAATTGTTTAAATTGTTCATCTTTAGTGTTTTGTAAATCTTTTATCTGCTCTTTTATTTACAATTATTATGTTTGCAGTAAAAGGAGATAAAGTAGTAGAATTACCACTTGATGTAGTATTAATTGCGATTCCCCTTCTATTATACTTTGTCTTGATGTTCTTTATATCTTTCTTTATGTCTAAGAAAATGAGAACGAGCTATCCAGTAGCAACATCTCTTTCCTTTACAGCAGGAAGCAATAACTTTGAGCTTGCGATTGCTGTCGCTGTTGGTGTATTTGGGATTAACTCAGGCGAAGCCTTTGCTGCAGTAATTGGTCCACTTGTGGAAGTTCCAGTTATGATTGCTTTGGTTAATGTTGCACTTAAAATGAAAAACAAATACTTTAAAGATAAAGAAAAATTTGAAGTGTAGATGGAGGACTTTTAAATGAAATTCAAGTTTAACTCTTTTTCTTCATTTGACGTTAAGTCAAGTTTTTAGAGTAACAAACGTAGAATTTTAATCTATTTATTTTAAGCACTTACCTTTTCAAATTGATTAGGTGTAAGATACCCTAAACTTTGATGGATTCGTTTTGAATTATAAAAGGCTTCGATGTACCAGAAAATACTCTGATAGGCTTCTTCAAAGTTCTTATATTTAAATTGATACACCCACTCTCTTTTTAAATGTCCATGCCAAGATTCAAGACTGGCATTATGATAAGGGTATCCCCTTCGACTGAAAGAGTGAGTCATCCCATAATACTTAAGCAACTCTTCATACTCTAGACTCGTATACTGGCTTCCTTGGTCAGAATGAAGAATAACAGCTTCTGGATAGTCTTGTGATTTAATGGCCTTATTTAAAGTTCTTTGCACTAATTCTACAGTCATTCGCTTGCCCAAATCCCAAGCAATGACTTTTTTAGTATAACGATCCATAATGGTTGAGAGATAAGCCCATCCTTGTTGAGTAGGAATATAAGTAATGTCGGTTGACCAAACCTTATTTTTCTTTGTAGGTTCAGTCTGTATGAGATTTTTTCGATTGATGTGATCACTTAGTGAGTATGCAGGCTTAAATTTCTTAATGACTGCAGACTTGAGTTGAAGTTGCTTCATTAGCTTCTGTACCAGTTTTAACCCGACTTTTTCCCCTTGTTTAAGTAGAAGATGATGAATTTTAGGAGCACCATAGATTCCTCGGTTAGCATTGAAGAGTTGAGAAATTTTGAGTGACAGGTATTGTCTCCTTAATTGAGTTTTAGATGGATGTCGGTTAATCCGTTCATAATAACTTGATTCAGGAACATCAAGGAGTTGACAGCTTAGTCTGACATTGAGTGCTAAAGTTTGTATGGTTTGAGCCATATCCGCAGCACTCACTTCTTTTTCTCGGCGAATATGGTCAATACTTTTTTTAAGATATCTCGTTCTTCCTTAACTTTAGCCAGTTGTCTTTTTAATTCTAGAAAATCAGCTTTAGAGACGGAGCTTTCATTAGATGTAGAGTAGAGGTCTATCCATTTATAAATTGTTGCAGGGGCCACGTCGTATTCTTTAGACAGCTGGGTGACGGATTGACCAGAATGATAGAAGGCGATAAGGGTTTCTTTAAATTCTTTTGAGTAGCGTTTTTGCATGTTTTTGTCCTTTGTCTAAATTATACAATAGTGACTCTAAGATTTAAGGATAACATCAGACGTTGCTTTAATTCAAATTTATGACTAGACTGCCTATATTTATGATACTCACGGTATGAGAAACGCTTTTCAATAATTTTTGCCCCCACCATTTTAGAAATACGATCTGAAATCATACGTAAAATTCGTTCTAAGGCATAATTCCATATCAATTTTTTATCTGAATTACTGTCTATGGCGTTGATTAGGATGTGATTATGAACATGATTTTTGTCTGTATGAGTCGCTACGATGAAACGAAAACGACCTCCTGTCAATTCCATCATAGTCTCGTAACCAATACGGTTAATTTCTTCAGGTGTCAGATTATCCTCAGGAGAAAATGATTGAATGAGGTGATGGGCATGGATATTTTGTTGATGTTTTTCTTGTCGGTCATTTCTGGATTCGTACAACTTGTCGTTATTGGTAAAGTTGACATTGTACATTTCTACCATTTCTTCATAGCTGGGAAAGTCTAAGTAATTGCTCACGCCAAAATCAGATACCAATTTCAAATTGTCCGTTTTATCAGGATTGAGAATATACTTAATTAAACGCCTACGATATTTTTTTCCGTGCGTCGCAAAATGCTTAGTGATTACCATAGAACTCCTTCAGTCTTTTCACTTCCACTTGAAATTCTCTATCCACTTCCTTAATTAACTCTCCGACTCCTTTACTCAATTCTTGTAACTGTTCCTGAGAAATCAAATGGCTTTGGTTAATAGCACGCGCAATTTGATTAGTGTTATTTCCAATCCGTCTCAATTCAAACACTAACTGATCATAAGTATCCGTGTTAATTGTGATAAAAGACATATTGGGATTGAGCAAAACTTTTCTAGCATAGACTGAAAAATTTTGACAATGACTCTTAGCAATTCGTTCATTCAATTGATGTAACTCTGAATCTGTTAGAAATACTTTTTTGAGATTGGTACGATAACGATAAACCATTACTCCCTCCTAGCCCACATATTTTTCACGAAACTCACGACTGAGTGGCTGTGCTTGATTGACTTCCGCAATCAATTCTTGAACGCAAGTCAATAAGATTGAGACGTGTTCTTGAGTCACTTGATGATTTTCTCTTGCGACAACTAGAACTTCATACACATCTCGACTAATTTATTCAAACTTTTGAGACTGCCAAAGGGAGAACCATTCTTTGGCAGCTAACTGTTTGTCATCAGTCATCAAAATTTTATCCCTGACGAATGGTGAAAAGTGACGATAATTATCAACCTCCATCATTTTTTCAATCTGTTTTAGCTCATCTGCGGTTAGATTTACCTCTTTTCTAATGTCACGGTACTGTTCAGACATCTCTTTCCCTCACTTTCATCCTTTCTCGGGTAAACCCCGACCCCGTGTGTCATACGAGAAATTTCTTAAAGTCCTTGTTCGGTCTTTGCGAGCTCAGGCATTGTGGTCACAATACCCAAAAAATCATATCGCCAGCCTACCAAAACCTTCCAGTTTTGACAGCCAACGATAAGATAACTTGGTGGTTTCGCCCCCAAATCCCCAATAGAAAATCAAACTTTGATTTTCTTAGGAATGATATTAGGATAACAAAGATGATTTGGAAAAGTTATCACAAAAATTGGTATAATGTTAGGATAAAACTACTTATTGAAAGAGGTTATTCATGGATAAATCATCTAAGCAAATTGAAGAAGAAGCTGTCGATTTTTTTAAATTGGCACTAAAAAATCTAAACATATTAACCGAGAAATTTCTGAAGGAGATAGAGAACCTATCTGGGACGGTCATATCTATTTTTACAAAAATGTAAAAAAATATCGATTTAGTTGAAAGAATCCCTATTCAAGTTAAGAGTAAAGATAGTTTTTATAATGAAAAGAAGGATATCCAGTCATAACCATCTGTGAAAATAGTTGATTTATACACTGCGGGAAGTCGATCGAGTAGGGACAAATTTCTAGTCCCTCTCACACCACCGTGCGTGCCGTTCGGCACACGGCGGTTCAACTAACTTTTTTTAACGCATGTCGTTTTAGACAATAATCTAGGCAAGAAACCAGTCCACGTTTAGCGAGGACTGGTTTTGATATGGCACGTTTCAATACAGACCTCTGAGCCACTAATTGATAATGGTCTCCCCAGCCAGATACTTTATCCGCTATCCACTTCGGTACTCCTAATTTGAGAAGTCCCCATAATCGCCTAGATTTCTTCTTCCATTGTTTCCAGATAATAACTCTTATTCGAGTTCTTAATCGTTCATCAAGGCTTTCCATGACTGATTTCATGTTCGTCATAGAAAAGTAGTTTATCCAACCTCGGATGACCCAGTTTAGTCGCTCAATTCGGTTGTCTAAGTCAATACTCCACTTACGGGCTGTTAGTTTCTTGAGTTTTCTCTTGAAACTCTGTACGCTATCCTGATGCGGACGACTTTTCCAGCCCTCAGATGATTTCCAGAACCCAAATCCTAGGTACTTTAATTTGCTCGGTCTCACAATCTTGGTCTTAGTCATGTTGACTTTCAAACCTAATCGTTTTTCAATGTAACGACTAATTGAATGCATCACACGTTTAGCCGCTGCCTCACTACCAACTGTGATGATACAGTCATCTGCGTAGCGGACAAAGCGAAGCCCTCGACTGTCCAACTCTTTGTCTAGCTCATTAAGCATGATATTGGACAGGAGCGGTGATAAATTTCCTCCCTGTGGTGTTCCAACTAGTGTTTTATGCCACTGTCCGTTAATGACCACCCCTGAATGAAGGTACTTACGAATCAGAGATTCTGTATCCCCATCCTGGATTATGTTATGAACAAGTGACATCAGTCTATCTTGAGGAACGGTATCGAAAAACTTCTCAAGGTCTATGTCCACTATCCACTCATAGCCGTCATTAAGATATTCTAATAACTGGATAACGGCATGTTCGCAGGACCGATTGGGTCTGAATCCGTAGCTCCTCTCAGAGAAATAGGGTTCACAAATGGGACTAATGACTTGGACAATAGCTTGTTGTATCATTCTATCCATGACCGTTGGGATACCTAACTGACGGACTCCGCCGTTAGGTTTGGGAATTTCAACTCGTAAGACTGGCTGAGGTTTGTACTTCCTCTGCTTTATGAGTTCTTTAGTTGAACGCCAGTGTTTGCGGAGATAGTCATCTATTTCGTCAATGGTTAAGCCGTCAATTCCTGCAGAACCTTTATTAGCTCTAACTTGATTGTAAGCGTCCAACATATTTGAACGAGATAGGATATTATCTAGTAACTATGACATGTGTGTATTCCTTTCTTGTTTCGGTGTCTGTAGGATATCTTATATTGGCGAACTTTCTTCTAGTCAATACGTGACCGCCTCCAGTTCTATCAGACCGTTCTTTTACAGACACAAGTGAAGTAAGTATACTCCGGTTAATAGTTCAGCCCTTCGCTCCGTTTCCATTACAGAAACTTCATCGCTACTATGACCTCGGCTGACTTCTCATGATTCGTTGTTACTACGTCTTATTGACGCTCATGAGACCTCACGGGATAAGTCGTACATCTTTCCTCATTTACACTCGTGATTTACGCATATAGGTTACGACTACCTTTTTGGACTTTAATGTTCTTAGCCACCTTGTCCGCTATATATGCCTTCGTATCACGTTTCTGTTCGTAGTGCCACGATTTCGCTATCCCTTCCTCTCCCCGCTACCTCACGATAGTCAGGCTTGGGAGTCGCTATTGGGTTCACCGGTAGCGGGTGCCTGCAGAGGACTTTCACCTCAGATGTACGACATGCCCGTCGTACTAAGAAAAATGCACAGGCTATCCAGTGCATTTTGTTGTTCTAACAAAATAATTAATTATCTTTAATATCACAATTCTTGTCTATAGGCATTTTTGAGAAGAGCAAGTATAAATATGAAAATCTGTCTTTTTTCATATAAAAATTTCTGATTTAGGATAAATATAATCGAATAAATTAGCTTTCAGACAAGGAACTGAGGTGCAGATAGTACTAGAGTAGGGCAAACCGAAAGTGACGATGTCTCAAAGCTAATAATGACTATATCCTACTCCCTAAAAATTCCAACAAAAATCCAAATCAGAACCAGTCCTGCAAGTACAAACAACAGTTTAGACATATCAAGCATCTCTGCATTTATACTGAGCAAACTGGCGCTAATCAGAAGCGCTAGAAAAACCAAGCTCAGTACAAAACGATTAGCCATCCTCGTCACGATTTTGATACGATTGTTATAATCGTATAAATCATGATTAATCAAAATGCGACCGTTTAGGATTTGTTCCAAAAGCTGATTGGCTCGTCTAGAAATGTTTTTACCGTTTTTGAGCAGGTAAAAAAGCTCGATTAATAGCGTTTCCTTATTTAAGGCCTGTTCGAGCATGTCTGGCCCCATATTTTCGATGAAATAATCCTTGGCTAGAGTCATCAAGTCCTTATCAGGTGCTAAGTCTCGGAAAATCCCCTCAATTTGTAGCGAAGCTTTTTCCAAGATCGTTATCTGAGGGGAGGCCTTGAGATGATTATTGACAAAAACTTTCACTAAATCTTCCAGCAAATAGGTAATCGATAAGGCTCCCAAATTTAGGCTGGAATACTTATTAAGCATACGCTCAACATCTCGACTCAGCTCCGCCTTGTTCATTGAAGTATCAAGGTTGGTTATTGTCAAAATGCCCTGAGTCATACCATCAATATCCTGAGCCGTAAAACTATACAGAATATCATTTAGAGCAGCTCGCATGTCATTTTCTAAATGACCCATGATACCAAAATCGATAAAGTAAATCTGCCCATCCTTGATGAGAAGATTTCCAGGATGTGGATCACCATGGAAATAACCATCCTTAAGAACCTGCTTGATAAAGGACAACTTGAGCTTCTGCCCAATATCCTCCAAATCATAGCCCGCATGAACCAAATCTTCGTAGCGATTGATTGGAATCCCTTGGATAAATTCTTCGACCACCATATGAGAGGTCGTCAGCTCATCATAAACCTTAGGAACAGCCACACATTTTACCCTGCGATTAAGCTCAGCAAACTCAAGCAAGGCCTTAGCTTCATTACGGAAATCAATTTCAGTAGTCAGACTATCTTTTAGTTGGTAGAGAACATCTGTCAGATTAACCATGGGAATGAGTCCTGATGGCATCTTTTTCGACAAACCAATCAACAAAGACAGGTCTTCATCAACAATTTCTGCCAGATGTGGTCGCTGAATTTTGACCACAACCTCTTGGCCTGTTTTCAAAATGGCTCTATGGGTCTGAGCGACTGACCCACTTGCCAATGGCCTCTCATCTATTGACTGAAAAACATCAAATAAGGGTTGTGTCAGCTCTGCTTCGATTGCTGACATGACAAGCTCCTTGTCTAATGGAAGGACATTGCTTTGAAGTCTGGTCAATTCCTTAATATAGGCATCAGGTAATAGGTCACTGCGCGTCGATAAAATCTGCCCAATTTTGACAAAACTTGGTCCCAACTGCTCAAAAGCTAGACGCAGTTTAGCTGGTGCCATCTGCTCATCCAGTGGCTTTTTTCGCTCTTTTAAAGTCGTAAAGCCTACCGAACTAAAAACCCTAACAATTTCTCTCAGGCGTTTATTTTCCATAAAATAAACCTATTCTTTACTTTCAGAAGTCCGGTGTTGTAAGAGCGCATCTAATTTATTCTCAAGACGTGAGAGATCATCTTTGGTAGCGTACTGCACCTTTTGTGTTTTTGCATTGACCCTATCAAAGACACCTTGAACCTCTGCTTGCCCTTTGCGTTTGAGTTCGGACTGTAGCTCCTTACCTTCTTCAACGGTCAAGCGCCCTTTCTCAACCATGTCTTTAACAAAAGCATCTGCTTTTTCCAAAGTCATCGATATTAGACCAATTCCAGCCAACAAATATTCTACTACTTTTCATAAAAAAGCGCTTACATTTAAATTTTTTGTCTGAATTTACTATATAAGAGCACAATTAAACTTATAAAATTTTCTAATAGACTTGTTCGGTAACTACATCACCTCATGGTTGATGATACCACAAATCAACTAACTCCGCTCTTAATTCAAACCGTTTTCTACGATTACGATAAGGCTGTGCCATGATTTAAAGGTTTTAAATTTGGCATTAAAGTGCTCGACTTCAATACGCATTTTAGCTATCTCGCGATTCAACGGCTTATCCTCTTGGGTTAAGGGGTGATTTCTAGAACGTTTAGCAGGAATAAAGGTATTTTCGTGAAATTTCAAGATGCCTAAATACCCTAAATCTACGAAAACAAGGGTATTTTGGGGCAAACTATAGTCAATACTCTCCTTAAAAAGGGTAAAATCATGCGTATGACCATCTGAAAAAGCCAATTGACAAGCACGATGGCTAGTCAAATCAAGCATGATTTGAGTTTTTATGGTATGTCTTTTCTTTTTACCAGAATAATTCTTGCTTTGGTTTTTTAGGGCGTTGAATGGGACTTTCAGTGACATCTATGGCAACAGTGGCGCTAGGTGCTTCTAAGTGGTCTAAATTAAAGAGACCTGAAGAACGAAGGGTGTCCTCTACCCATGTAATGGTCTCATTGACAGTTGCCACACCTACACCAAAATCAAATGCCAACTAGCGTTGAGTCGGGTAATAGCGTAAGTAGCGCAAGGTCATGATGAGCTGCTCTTCCATACTTAGACGGCGTGGACGTCCTCCTTTCTTTTTCGGTGTTGCTCTTGATAAGCGTCAGTGAGACAATCAAGCATCAGTTGAAACGTCGCTTTTTTAACACCTATCAACAATTTGAAATTCTCTGAGTTTAATTTTAAGGCTTTTTCGTATGTTGTTTCCATACCTTTAGTATACCACCTTTAAGTTACGAACAAGTCTATTACTACAAAGCTGGAACGAGGAATGTTCAAGCATTGACACATGGCTGAAATGCTGTATTTGTCCTTGTTAGCGGTGATTATTTCCCTTTTCGTGCCATAATCACCGCCGCTTGCTTTAGGATATCAACCTGCATTTCAAGCTCTTTATTGCGTTTTCTGAGTTCCATCAACTCACGCTGTTCATCTGTCAGATTATCAACAGTTTTGAAGGAACCAGTTGTTCTTGCTTGTTTAACCCACTTGTCAAAGCTAGACGGGGTCAAGTTATACTCTTTGATAATCTCGCTTCGCTTCATACCTGCATTGTGTAGGTCAACAATTTGTTGTTTAAACTCATCTGTGAAATGACGGCAAATTGTTCTAGACATATCTGTTCTCCTCTTTAGTGTAGAACACTTTATAAATTCTGTCTAGTTTAATTCAACCTTAACCTTGTCAATCCTGCCTTCAAGACTGTTTTTAAGACCTTTCTAAAGTATAAAACTTATATCACGAACGCCATTGAGCTACCCTATACCAACGCTAAACTGGAAGCGACCAATAAACTCATCAAGGATATCAAGAGACAGGCTTTCGGGTTTAGGAACTTTAAGAACTTTAAAACTAAGATATATATTGCTTTGAATATACAAAAAGAGAGAACGAAGGTCGTTCTCTCTAGGTAGAAGCTTTTATTTCGTCCTCTCTAGGTGTTAGCTTTTCATCTACCCACTACGGTTGACAAAGAGCCTGACAAAGAGCCTTTTTCATCAGCCTAATTGTAGCTGATAAAGAGCACTACTCCTCATCTTCTTTATTGCGTTTCTTTCCAGAGACTAAAAGTCCAGAAAGTCCCAAAAGTAGAGCTCCAATGATAGGAAGACTTGAAGAATCCTCAACTCCTGTTTCTGGAAGCATTGCTTTTTTCTCTTCTGTAGGAGTAGTTGGAGCAACAGTTCCTTTATCATGAGTCGGAGCTACTGGAAGGTTGGTATCTGGTGTCTTCGGATTCTTATCATCCTCATCCTTGATACCATCGTTATCATCATCTGGATCGGTCACATCTGGATTACCATCGCCATCTGTGTCACGTTGAACCGTGATCGTGATGGTCTTAGTAGCTTCGTTACCAGCTCCATCGGTTGCCTTGATTTCTACTGGGAAGTCTCGGCTTTCTTCCGTTGTGCCCCAATCGGAAACCGTTGGTGTGCCTTCAATCGCTTCTGTCGCTGGGTTGTAGGCCAAGCCATCTGGTAAGCCAGTCACATCATTTGGATCGATGGCAATGGTGTCATCATCCTCATCGGTAACCGTTACTGGGATTGGGCTGATTGGTGCTTTTTCTGTGACGGTCGCATCATCTGCTGTGATCACTGGAAGGTTGGTATCTGGTGTCTTCGGATTCTTATCATCCTCATCCTTGATACCATCGTTATCATCATCTGGATCGGTCACATCTGGATTACCATCGCCATCTGTGTCACGTTGAACCGTGATCGTGATGGTCTTAGTAGCTTCGTTACCAGCTCCATCGGTTGCCTTGATTTCTACTGGGAAGTCTCGGCTTTCTTCCGTTGTGCCCCAATCGGAAACCGTTGGTGTGCCTTCAATCGCTTCTGTCGCTGGGTTGTAGGCCAAGCCATCTGGTAAGCCAGTCACATCATTTGGATCGATGGCAATGGTGTCATCATCCTCATCGGTAACCGTTACTGGGATTGGGCTGATTGGTGCTTTTTCTGTGACGGTCGCATCATCTGCTGTGATCACTGGAAGGTTGGTATCTGGTGTCTTCGGATTCTTATCATCCTCATCCTTGATACCATCGTTATCATCATCTGGATCGGTCACATCTGGATTACCATCGCCATCTGTGTCACGTTGAACCGTGATCGTGATGGTCTTAGTAGCTTCGTTACCAGCTCCATCGGTTGCCTTGATTTCTACTGGGAAGTCTCGGCTTTCTTCCGTTGTGCCCCAATCGGAAACCGTTGGTGTGCCTTCAATCGCTTCTGTCGCTGGGTTGTAGGCCAAGCCATCTGGTAAGCCAGTCACATCATTTGGATCGATGGCAATGGTGTCATCATCCTCATCGGTAACCGTTACTGGGATTGGGCTGATTGGTGCTTTTTCTGTGACGGTCGCATCATCTGCTGTGATCACTGGAAGGTTGGTATCTGGTGTCTTCGGATTCTTATCATCCTCATCCTTGATACCATCGTTATCATCATCTGGATCGGTCACATCTGGATTACCATCGCCATCTGTGTCACGTTGAACCGTGATCGTGATGGTCTTAGTAGCTTCGTTACCAGCTCCATCGGTTGCCTTGATTTCTACTGGGAAGTCTCGGCTTTCTTCCGTTGTGCCCCAATCGGAAACCGTTGGTGTGCCTTCAATCGCTTCTGTCGCTGGGTTGTAGGCCAAGCCATCTGGTAAGCCAGTCACATCATTTGGATCGATGGCAATGGTGTCATCATCCTCATCGGTAACCGTTACTGGGATTGGGCTGATTGGTGCTTTTTCTGTGACGGTCGCATCATCTGCTGTGATCACTGGAAGGTTGGTATCTGGTGTCTTCGGATTCTTATCATCCTCATCCTTGATACCATCGTTATCATCATCTGGATCGGTCACATCTGGATTACCATCGCCATCTGTGTCACGTTGAACCGTGATCGTGATGGTCTTAGTAGCTTCGTTACCAGCTCCATCGGTTGCCTTGATTTCTACTGGGAAGTCTCGGCTTTCTTCCGTTGTGCCCCAATCGGAAACCGTTGGTGTGCCTTCAATCGCTTCTGTCGCTGGGTTGTAGGCCAAGCCATCTGGTAAGCCAGTCACATCATTTGGATCGATGGCAATGGTGTCATCATCCTCATCGGTAACCGTTACTGGGATTGGGCTGATTGGTGCTTTTTCTGTGACGGTCGCATCATCTGCTGTGATCACTGGAAGGTTGGTATCTGGTGTCTTCGGATTCTTATCATCCTCATCCTTGATACCATCGTTATCATCATCTGGATCGGTCACATCTGGATTACCATCGCCATCTGTGTCACGTTGAACCGTGATCGTGATGGTCTTAGTAGCTTCGTTACCAGCTCCATCGGTTGCCTTGATTTCTACTGGGAAGTCTCGGCTTTCTTCCGTTGTGCCCCAATCGGAAACCGTTGGTGTGCCTTCAATCGCTTCTATCGCTGGGTTGTAGGCCAAGCCATCTGGTAAGCCAGTCACATCATTTGGATCGATGGCAATGGTGTCATCATCCTCATCGGTAACCGTTACTGGGATTGGGCTGATTGGTGCTTTTTCTGTGACGGTCGCATCATCTGCTGTGATCACTGGAAGGTTGGTATCTGGTGTCTTCGGATTCTTATCATCCTCATCCTTGATACCATCGTTATCATCATCTGGATCGGTCACATCTGGATTACCATCGCCATCTGTGTCACGTTGAACCGTGATCGTGATGGTCTTAGTAGCTTCGTTACCAGCTCCATCGGTTGCCTTGATTTCTACTGGGAAGTCTCGGCTTTCTTCCGTTGTGCCCCAATCGGAAACCGTTGGTGTGCCTTCAATCGCTTCTGTCGCTGGGTTGTAGGCCAAGCCATCTGGTAAGCCAGTCACATCATTTGGATCGATGGCAATGGTGTCATCATCCTCATCGGTAACCGTTACTGGGATTGGGCTGATTGGTGCTTTTTCTGTGACGGTCGCATCATCTGCTGTGATCACTGGAAGGTTGGTATCTGGTGTCTTCGGATTCTTATCATCCTCATCCTTGATACCATCGTTATCATCATCTGGATCGGTCACATCTGGATTACCATCGCCATCTGTGTCACGTTGAACCGTGATCGTGATGGTCTTAGTAGCTTCGTTACCAGCTCCATCGGTTGCCTTGATTTCTACTGGGAAGTCTCGGCTTTCTTCCGTTGTGCCCCAATCGGAAACCGTTGGTGTGCCTTCAATCGCTTCTATCGCTGGGTTGTAGGCCAAGCCATCTGGTAAGCCAGTCACATCATTTGGATCGATGGCAATGGTGTCATCATCCTCATCGGTAACCGTTACTGGGATTGGGCTGATTGGTGCTTTTTCTGTGACGGTCGCATCATCTGCTGTGATCACTGGAAGGTTGGTATCTGGTGTCTTCGGATTCTTATCATCCTCATCCTTGATACCATCGTTATCATCATCTGGATCGGTCACATCTGGATTACCATCGCCATCTGTGTCACGTTGAACCGTGATCGTGATGGTCTTAGTAGCTTCGTTACCAGCTCCATCGGTTGCCTTGATTTCTACTGGGAAGTCTCGGCTTTCTTCCGTTGTGCCCCAATCGGAAACCGTTGGTGTGCCTTCAATCGCTTCTATCGCTGGGTTGTAGGCCAAGCCATCTGGTAAGCCAGTCACATCATTTGGATCGATGGCAATGGTGTCATCATCCTCATCGGTAACCGTTACTGGGATTGGGCTGATTGGTGCTTTTTCTGTGACGGTCGCATCATCTGCTGTGATCACTGGAAGGTTGGTATCTGGTGTCTTCGGATTCTTATCATCCTCATCCTTGATACCATCGTTATCATCATCTGGATCGGTCACATCTGGATTACCATCGCCATCTGTGTCACGTTGAACCGTGATCGTGATGGTCTTAGTAGCTTCGTTACCAGCTCCATCGGTTGCCTTGATTTCTACTGGGAAGTCTCGGCTTTCTTCCGTTGTGCCCCAATCGGAAACCGTTGGTGTGCCTTCAATCGCTTCTGTCGCTGGGTTGTAGGCCAAGCCATCTGGTAAGCCAGTCACATCATTTGGATCGATGGCAATGGTGTCATCATCCTCATCGGTAACCGTTACTGGGATTGGGCTGATTGGTGCTTTTTCTGTGACGGTCGCATCATCTGCTGTGATCACTGGAAGGTTGGTATCTGGTGTCTTCGGATTCTTATCATCCTCATCCTTGATACCATCGTTATCATCATCTGGATCGGTCACATCTGGATTACCATCGCCATCTGTGTCACGTTGAACCGTGATCGTGATGGTCTTAGTAGCTTCGTTACCAGCTCCATCGGTTGCCTTGATTTCTACTGGGAAGTCTCGGCTTTCTTCCGTTGTGCCCCAATCGGAAACCGTTGGTGTGCCTTCAATCGCTTCTATCGCTGGGTTGTAGGCCAAGCCATCTGGTAAGCCAGTCACATCATTTGGATCGATGGCAATGGTGTCATCATCCTCATCGGTAACCGTTACTGGGATTGGGCTGATTGGTGCTTTTTCTGTGACGGTCGCATCATCTGCTGTGATCACTGGAAGGTTGGTATCTGGTGTCTTCGGATTCTTATCATCCTCATCCTTGATACCATCGTTATCATCATCTGGATCGGTCACATCTGGATTACCATCGCCATCTGTGTCACGTTGAACCGTGAGGACAACAACTGTATCAACGCTTTCTAAGATACCTGCAGGAGTTGTTACGCGATTACCTAATGCATTGTAGCTCTCTACTGTCACAGGAATACTGAATGTACGTGATGTTTCATTGTCATTCGCCCAATCTGTAACAACAGCTGCACCGCTTATATAGCCACGATCATTGATTGAAACGCCTGTCAAACCTGTAGGTAAAGTTCCTTGAACGCCTTTAGTGTACGGCTTATTGCTATCAACAACTTTTTCAGAAGCAATACGCGCTTTTTCAGTAACTGTTTTGGTTTTTCCAGTTGCTGTCAAATCTGTAAAGACTTTTGATGTGCTATCTTGTCTATCTGGAATACCGTCATTGTCATCATCAGAATCTGTTTTATCTGGAATGCCATCACGGTCTGTGTCGCGATCTACAATAATAGTAACATTTGTCTTAGCTGTTTCGATAAGTCCTGTTTCAGGATTATTAAATGCTACTTCAACAGGAACAACAAAGCTTTTAGTTTCAAGAGTTCCCCAGTCTGCCACTACAGGAGTACCTGTTAATTGACCAGTTGAGTCAATGTCAAGTCCTGTTAAGCCTGTAGGCCAAGTCACTGAAGTCACATCAGATGGTTTTTTGTTAATCGTAACCGCTTGAGTAGCAGGAACCGCAACACCCTCCATCGAAGTGATTGTTTTTCCTGTTGCTGTTAATTTGGTGAAGACTTTTTGTGTGCTGTCTTCTCCATCTGGAATACCATCGTTGTCATCATCCGGATCCGTCACATCTGGATCGCCATCGCCGTCCGTGTCACGTTGAATTGTAACCGGAACATAAACTGTGACAACTTCAGAGGTTGAATTACCAGTTGGTCGGCTAACACTCAAGGAAACGCGGACAGGAATCTTAACATCACGGGTCTCATCAGTTACACCGTACCAGCTTGGAGCCTTAGGTGTTCCCACAATGACACCATTGGCATCAACAGATAAGCCATAAATTGCACTTGAAGTTAGTTTGGCTTCTGTATAATTAGGGGTAACGACGACTTTATCTGAGTCAACTTTTGCTTTATCAATAAAAACATTTGAGGTCTCTACTTTTGCACTTAGTTTTTCCGCCCAGAGCGCATACAAGGTCATGTGATCAGCCGAGATTTTTTGCCCTGTCTTATACTGACTAGTCGTTGATGTTTGGTCCGTGGTCCATCCAATCAAATTATATCCCGGACGGTTGTATCCTTGATTACGAACGTAGAAAGCTTGATTCTTACGATATTCTGTATTGATAACACGACCATTTCCTCCATTTGGATCAAAGGTCACAGTCACTTTATCAGTCGTAGGATCAGTAACCCACTCTGCAAAAAGCTCCAAACTACTTCCTGCAAAATCGTTGAATTGAAGCTCATGCTTAGGTAAATAGCGCGTTCCTTTTCCATCTGCTTTTGTGTTCCAACCGACGAAGACAAGCCCCTCTTTCGGTGGTGTCATAGCGCCTGGATCAGCAATCGCGATATTTTCTTTGAACTTCAAGTCTGAAGTTGTTGGAGGATTTGCACCACCATTGGCATTATAGTTAAGGGTTTTGGTTGGGTAGTTCCAAACAGGTACATAGATGGTACCGTGCTTAGAAATTTGTAGCGTAGATGGGTTTACACTTTCCAAACGGCCATTAACAAGTCTATACCATTCTGGTTGCAAGGTAGTGCCATCATAGTTAAGCTTGTCATTCACAGTAAGTGTGCCATCGAAGGTACGGCTAGTATCTACAATCGGAGTTCCGTTTGGATCAACTTTAACAGAACCATCGCTATCGAGAACACCGTAGAATACTGCTCCTTTATCAGTTATTGTTTTACCTGGATCAACCAAGAGCACGTATTTATCATTCGAAACACTCGTATCAAGAACGGTTTCATTATGGACGATAACAGGAATAAACTCTTTTTCCCAGATACCATAGTAAACCAGTCCACCAGCCGGCATTTTAATGTTAGAAAAATCAACTGGATCGCCTAAGCCGTTTTCGGTATCATACCACCCTTTGAAGAGATAAGTTACACCGAAAACATCCGTTTTCTTCGTAACATACTGCTTATAATCCGACGGAACAACCGGACTTACTGAGTCTAGGTAGGCTAAGTTTTCAGTCTTGACCGTTCCGTTTGCATCATTGGAAACAAACTTAACATCATAACGCTTTTTACGATAGTAAACTACCATATCTTCTGTAGTCAGCTTGGTTCTGGCAACACCTTCAGCCTCATTTTGGAACTTAACAAAATCGTAACCTTCCATAGGGGAGTAAATATATAGGTTACCAGCAACCCCATTGATTTTGAAAGAAGCAAACTCCTTATTTGTATCAATGTCCACCATTTTTACGGTAGGCGTTGCATTAATTTGCCTAAACACATCCTCTTTAATGGTTTCATCAAAATTATATTTAGGCAAGATTGGACGACTATAATAGATATTACGCGTTTCATTTTTCCAACCAACAACATTAGGCTGACCAAGATATTGAGTTAAGGGTTCGCCCCATTTAACATTTGCTGTTATCGTCAAAAACGCAACGTCACTTTCAGTAAAACTTACTGCCTTTGATGGAACTGAGTTTTTATATTGGGTTACAGTCCCATCTGTTAACATAATGTAACCTTGTGAATTACGCTTTGCATAAGTAACAGTCAACTGTGTTTTTTTGCGTTCATAGTAAACATTTAAAACAGACTCACCGTCTCCATTAATCGTAACAGATGGTTCTTGGTTACTTGACAGAACATACTCAGCCACTAGAGCACTCGGCATGGTAGATGTGATAATAGCCTCTGTCGTACCTGTCAATTCTTCAACAGAGCTAACAGCATAATTAATACCAGCAAATGTCCGTGTTCCACTAGGTGTTTCTACAAGGTGAACAACTTTATACGGTGTATCTGTACGTGGTTGCCATTGCGCCTTAAGATTGTAATTACGTGTTACTTCGGCATTAATATCTACTGCCTTATTTGTAGACTTATCCAACCATTGAACAAAATCATAACCTTTACGTTCTGGAGTCGGTAACTTCCCTCCAGGGGAGTTGCTGGCTAAAGAACCATTATCAACATACATATTGTCAACTTCAGTACCACCCGCAGAATCAAAGTTGATGATTTTCTGATTTTTAACAACCGCATGAAGTTCTAAGTCGTTCGTAACAGGTGTGCTAAAGTCATACGCTTGCGCACCGTTAGCTGTTGTTGACCAATGAGAAAAGACGGTTGAATCTTTTGGCGATAGGAAGACGACATCTTTATCAGTTACCGTTTTACCAGCCTGCACTTCTTTAACACGAATAATGACACCCTCATCATCTTTAAAGACAACCCGACGGCTATTATTATAGCGCGCTACAATACGCACCAACTCTTTGTTGTCTCCACCAACGGTAGTATCTTTTTTGAAACTCGTCGGTGTTGTAAAGTCAACTTTGGTATCCTCACCTTCGATATACCATCCCAAGAATACATCTTCCCCTGAGGAAGGAAGGCTTGGTTCACGCAAGGTTTCTCCGATACGAACATACTGAGTTCCCAAGAGCTCATCATTGCTATAGAACTCAACAGCTGTGATATCCGTACCTTCAGTACCTGTATCTGCTGGTGTAGCATCCTCTACATTGAAAGTGATTTCATTAGTCGCACCTTCAGTGATAAGCATCGTTTGATTAGCCACAGGCTCTAATAATTTATAACCATTTAAAGCCGTCGTTGTCTCAATATCTACCGGTGCTTCTTCTACTGTCGCTGTTGCAACTTCATCAGTTGCTTCAACTTCTTTTTCTTTGTCTTCTCGATAAACTGCATCTCCGTTTTCATTCTTATAGACAACGGAATACTTGATAATTACCTTACGTGTACGACGAGACACTTTGAAAACAATTTCGTTAGCACCACCATCGGTCACTTCTGCTTGTTGAGACGTTTCTCCCTCCAAACGATATGACGAAAGGTCGGCAACCGATACCATATCTGTTGCATCCACCGTTACTTTTGCTGAAGCTGTTGTACCTGCAGGAACGTTTTCAACAGTCTGAGTCTCTTCACGACGATAGATTTCTTTGCCGTCTCCGTCTTTATAGACAACAAAGTACTTAATCGCCACTTGACTCTGTTTCGGTTTAACGGAAAAAGTTACCTCTGTATTGGCACCTTCTGTTACCGTTGCCTCTTTGCTATCCGATTCAGCCAATTCATAGTTTGCCAACTCAGATGCGCTTGTCATATCAGTAGCATTTACCGGAATAGTCGCGGAAGCGGAACTTTGTTCAGTTGTTTCTGTGGTCGTGGTCCGTTGGACACGGTAAAGTTCTTTGCCACTCGCATCTTTGTAGACAACGACATAATTAATCGTTGCCTGACGAGTTGCTTTTTCTGCAGCTGCCGGCGTCTTTCCTGACTCAGGAGTTCCAGTCGTCTCAGTGCCTGAAGTTGCTTCGGTGCCAGAGGCTGCTACCGTGCCTGAAGTTGCTTCAGTACCAGACGCTGCTCCCGTGCCTAAAGTTGCTTCAGTACCAGACGCTGCTCCCGTGCCAGAGGCAGCCTCATTACCTGAAGCTGCTTCTCCTCCCGTGGCAGTCACTTCAGTACCAGTCGCTGGTGTCTCTGCCTTAACAGTGTTTGTTCCAAGAACCCCCACCAATGCAATACCAATCAATACCGACGCAATTCCATTATTGAGTTTTCGGATAGAAAAGCGTTGCCTTTTATTCCAAAATTCCATAAGATCCTCCAAATATCCTATTTGCAAATTGTTAGCATAAATAATTACATATTTCTAATGTTTTTCACATCAGATACCCTCACTTCTCGTGTCTGCGTTAACAATCAGTAAGAATTGCATTTGTGTAAACTATTAATAGATTACAATTATATCACAAAAATGCTCCAATTACTCCTCAAAAAGCTCCTCAAAAATCAATTAAATCACCTAAAGTAAATTCTGGACTGAAGGTAATTATTAAAAATACCATCATAAGTATTAAAATTTTTAAAGTGATGATTAGCCATTCTTCTTTTTATTAATTCATTGACCTAGTCAAGCATTTTTGTAACACTAGTGTATAAAATTTCTTACGCTGCACGACATCGTGCAGCATAAGGTGTAAGTCCACCGTTTGCACGATGTGGTCTTACGTGATTATATTTCCCATAAACGAATTCATAGAGCTTTTGGTCAAGAATGTCATTTGAATCAAACTTGTAGAGATAATAGAATTCGTGTTTGAGCGTATTGTAGAATCTTTCCATAACGGCATTGTCATATGGACAGCCTGCTTTGCTCATACTTTGTTGGACATAGTTTTTATCACAAAATTTATTGAATTCTTTTGCGGTAAATTGACGCCCTTGATCAGAATGCAGGATAATTCCTTTTGCTGGTTTTCGACGTTCTAGTGCGATTTTCAAGGTTTCCTTTGCCAACTCAGTATCGATATGACTGCTGTTTAATGATGCAACCACTTCACGACCGCAAAGGTCTATAATCGTGCAATTGTAACGCATTGTTCCATCTGGACGAGTTAAATATGTAAAATCAGTACACCATATTTTATTGGGTTCTTTTACATCAAATTCCCTATTCAGAAGGTTTGGAAAGATTTTATTGGCAGTTCCTTTTACATAGTTTGGTTTCTTTCGACGTGTGATGGAACGTAAGCCCAATTCATTCATAAAATGATGTATTGTCAGATCTGAACGAATGCTTCCGATACCCTTAAGATAATCGTTCATCATTCGGTATCCAGGAACTCCATTTTCGCGGTGGTAGATTTCAACAATTTTACGTTGAATCTCTGCCTTTTCCTGACGATAAGCATGTTTTTTGTTTTTAAGATAATTATAGTAAGCATTTGAACAGATGTTCATTCTTCTAAGAAGCCATCTGACCCCAAATGTCTGTTGATATTTCTGGATGAACTGGTACTGAGCTAATCGATTTCCTTCGCAAAGAATGCTGCCGCTTTTTTTAAAAATCATTTTCCTTTTTGAGTTCTTCAATTTCTTTGCGTAGCTTTTTTGCAACTTCGTATGAATCAGATTCTTCCCGTTTTGTTGGGCTGTTATCGCATTCTTTGCGGTATTGCTGTAACCAGTATGTCAGCGTGCCTTGTCCAAGATTATATTCTTCGGTCAGGCTTTTCTTGGTTCGTCCCTCTTCCAGATAGAGGCGAAGAACCTTTTGTTTGAGCTCAGGCTCGTAACGATTGTTTGTCTTTGTAACATCTCCTTGGATTATGTATGTATTTTACCAAACTATACACAGGTGTTACAACTTAATTATATCAGGTCAATGTATCGCTAGTTAAACTTATATATATGAATTATAAAACGCACTAAACCTATACAAATTAAGCTGTTTAATAACAAAATCTACGAGACAATCACTTTATTATTTTATTAGTTGTTTTTACTTTGAATGAAATCATCAGTAATATTAATGGGATTTAATATTCGATATTGAAGAGTTACCTTGCTTTTTACTTCATCCTTACTATTCATGTCTATATTCAGAATTTTACCAATAGCAACAAAATTGTTTTTATTCACCCACACAATACCATCACCGATCTCAAGAGTTGTAGACCACTTAAAATGAAATAGGTCATCAACTGGAATATCAGAGGTCTTTCTGACTTTTTCAAAAAGTGTAAAGTTATGAATACGAAATGTCTTCTGGACTTTATTATAAGAATGTATATTTTGTACCCCACTAGTAGACCAATGGGTTGTAAAATTCATTGGTGGTAAACCTATCTCAAAATCTCCTTCATTTAATAAATATTGAAATGAAACTATCCCTTCTGGTTGACATTCAAAATTCATCAAATCTATTGTATCAGCTAATAACTTGAATTTTTCTACATTATTATAATAATTTTCTATTCTCTTTTTTGGCTCTACACCCTTTACTGATAGTGCTTCATCTCTTAATGTACTAATAAGTTCAAAAATATTGTTTCTATTATCTTGAGAATATGGCTCAGAAAAATTTAACTCACTAACAAATTTACCACGAAAAAATGATGGTAAATTGACAAATTTACCTTTTTCTATAATTGGAATAATAAATTTGCTGTCGGCATTTTCTTGTAATAGTGTGAACTCAGTATTTACACCTGTACCGATTTTTGTCATCTTTTTAGTATATGTTTCTGTACAAATACATAATACAAATCTTGAAGTATTGACTCCCTCTAACATGAATGAATCTAATTTTGTTCCGGGATGATTCTCATATACATCAAGAAGTACTTCAAAATCCCATTTTTTTAAATAAACCGCTAACCATTGGGTGAACATTTTTACTTTTTTATCTTTTTCACTATTTTCTTCCCAAGCATAAGAAATAAAAATTTTTTTCTTCATAAATTTTCCTCGCAACTTAACTAACCCATGACCTAGTCAAGCATTTTTATACACTAGTGTTACAAAAATGCTTGACTAGGTCAGTTTCTTCAACTTGGTCAACAGCCGCTGTGGCAATCTGCCCTACTTCATTTTCAAACACCTTATAACGCCCAACTGGTGCATATTCATTATATTCTGAACTTGTTCCAGCTTTTAAAATGCTATGTAGTTTTTTAACATAGTCTTCTGTTAGCTGCTCATCAACTGTATTAATGATATAGTCAAAACATTTAAAATGATTGTTAGTTTCAACCAAATCATCAATTTTGATGCCTGTTCCACCAATATTTGCGATTGTTTTTGTTTCATAAATGAAACTAGTTTGCTCTTCAGTTAGACGATTGCCTTCAATTTTATTTGAATTATAAGCAAAATGCTTCTGAGTAATATCATAAATGCCACCATGAACCCTGCCATCTCGTTCAACTTTAAGTCTTGTAATTAAATCCATGATTATTCTCCTTTAATGGGCAGTATATTCATATTTATAACATTCAATATAAATATATGTGTAAATATATTTATAACTATCTATATCATTTTATATATAATTGTAAATATAACAATATTTATAACTCGAAGTTTTTAAAATAATCATTTAGAAATGATGATGCAGATCGATAACCACGATTATGAGCAATTTGTGTAATTTTTTCTCGTACAGATGGTTGTAACGAAAACATAAATTGTTTAGTTCTTTCAAACTCAAAATTTGAATTAGTGTTATGTTTAGTTGTGTTGTCAGTTGATTTTAAAAGATTGCTAATTTTGTCTTGGTTATTATCAAATGCCATATTTTTCTCCTCTATACTCAATATAATTATATACACCAATATAAATATATTTACATTGCTATTTTATCAGTAATTATTTTGAATGTACAGTCAATACTATCAAAGAATTTTTTATGTTTTTGATATAGTACTTTATCTTCCTTCATCTCTGAAAGAGACACTTTATCTAATGTTGAGCGATTGAACAACTCTCTATAAGGAATAGTTGATAGAACATTATCATTGCCTTGAAGCTGTTCTACAAGTTCTCTTGAAGAATTGGTATTGTGCTTGATCATATTTCCTAAAAAGTATAAATCAGCTGTAACATAACTTTTGCGAGTTTTAAAATCGAATGTTTCAGCTTTAAATTCTTCAAGACGTTCTTGAATATTGAATGTTGCTGAATAGCCAAATTTTGACGGAACAACAGGACTTAAAACAGCGTGACTTACTACGACAGCATTACGTGTTGCCGTTGAAAAATCAGGATGACAATCAATTAAAATAAAGTCATATTTACCAAGATTTTTAGGCTCATAATTGTCTTCTAACCACATGTAAAGCAACATATCTTTGTAATTTTTAGTTTCAAGTTCTTTCTCAAGACTATCTAAGCGGATATACCCTGGGATTAAATCAATATTATCTTTAAGATGATGAATAGCAACGTCACCTTTTCGTTTAAAGATATTAGCAACAGTCCCCTCACTTTCAAAAACATCATACGTTTGAGTTAGATTACATTGATGATCTAAATCAATTAAAAGTACCTGATAGTTTTGCTCAGCTAACCATTCAGCATAATTATATGCTAAAGTTGTTTTTCCTACACCGCCTTTAATAGCTGCAAATGTAATAATTTTCATTTTTTATTCTCCTTCAAATTCTTCTTCAATCCATTCAATGATATTTTCTGCTAAATCATTGATAATTATTTTCCAAGCTTCTTGAAGTGTTTTAATATTTTGATTATCAAAATCATCTTCAATTTGATCTAATTCGCTTGTACCTTTTAGACATTGTCTTAATAAGTCTTGTAAGTCACTAAAATTTTTAACGTTATTATCTTGCGAGGAAATGACAAGTGTTATTTCACAATCGTTAGTTCTTTGATTAAAATCAGCTAAATACAAATGAATTAATTGATATCGTCTTGAAATAGATTTTAGCAAGCTTTGTAAATCCTCTAAATTCATTGAACCTACTACCTCAAACTTTATTTGTGTTCTTGTCATTTATTACACCTCGTTTCATTTTCTAAATATATTATAGCATTTTTATATATATTTGTAAATATATTTATATATATAATTGTAAATATGTTTGTAAACATCATTATATATAATGTTTCTATACTATCTATGAATACCATATTTTTTTCGATAACGTCTAAACGTTCGCTCATTAATCCCCGTCAGTTCTGCAACATCTCTATCTGATTTTCCTGAAAGAAACAAGCCAAAAGCATGCTGCAATCTGCTGTCATCAGCTGAAAACAGTGCCCTACGTCCCTTATATTTACCCTGGGCTTTTGCAATGGCAATTCCTTGTGCCTGACGCTCTTTAATACGTTCTCTTTCAGCTTGCGCCTGATACTTATATAATTCCAATATCAAATTATTTAATAGACGTCTTAGATTATCATCTTCAATCCCTCTAAGGGTGGGGAGATTAAGAACTTCCAAGGTTGCACCTTTTAATTTTATCTCATCCATAACTTCGGTTAATTCTTTGTTATTTCTTCCTAGTCGCTCCAATTCAGTTACAACGACTATATCACCATCACGAATATAATCCAGCATTGCAATCAACTGAGGACGCTCTCTACTTGCTCCACTGATAGACTCTTTAAAAATCTTTTCAACGTTATTTAATTGTTTTAACTGCCTATCTAAATTTTGGTCAGCTGAACTGACCCTTGCATAACCGATTTTCGCCATTTTTTCTCCTCTATTTTGCCTAACTCTACTGTCCTATTCGAGAATCCTTTAAAATCAAGGTAAAACAAAAAGGACAATAAGGTATACTTATCTGTCCTTTTTCGAATATGATATAAATTAAATAATTCTATCTATAGTCTGATTTGAAACTAGTGTTTTTGCTGTATTTGTAACTTATCTTTCAATGCTTCTTGCAAGACTTGACTAAAATTAATATTTTGTTCAAGAGCTAAGTCATTTAACCATTTAGGAATTGTCAACGTCTTTTTAACTGATTGATTGTTCGCTTTAGAAAGAACATAATTTTTAACAACATCAATAACAACTACCCAATTGCTTTCATCAGCTTTAGGTCTACTTGGTTTAGGGAGTTCTTCATTGTACTTAGTCATTTCAATCAAAACAGCTGTCAACACAGCTTTAGCATTATCTAATGCTTCTTCCATAGTCTCACCATCAGTAAAACAGGCTTTAAAATCTGGAAAATTGATATAATAGATTCCTTCTTCTTCTGTTATTACACATGGATAGAAAAATTTTTCAACCATTATTATTCCTCTGTTATTGTTTTAAAAAAGAGTATCACATAAAAATAGTATTACAGGAAAAGACTTTAAAAGTCCAGTCCTGTAATACGAGCAATATTAGTCATTGTCCCACTAGGAATGTCCTTCTTAGTACATTTAATAGGACATATCCGTCCATCATTATGACGGTAAATTTCATGGCTTCCTTCGGTTCTTACTTTGAACCAGCCATTCTTTTTCATGGTTTTAACGACTAACGTATATTTTCGTGTTTTCATATTTTTTTTTATGATAACACTCCTTCTTACACTCTGTATTATAGCACGTATTAAAATACGTGTCAATCGACACTAAACATAAAAGAATTCTCGTATATTTTATAGCTACTATTCACTAACTTTTTTCTAGAAAAGATGAGTATAGTCTATACCTTGTAAAAAACAAACTACTAACCTCAATTAGGCTTAAATACATTAATCTAATCAAGCGAAAGACATCATAAGCTCTTGCTATTTTTATACGTCATTTCTTCATGCTCTTCTTTCATCTCTTTAGCAAAGTCATAATCTTTTACAATCTTATCTCTGTGCTTTTTGAGCGTATCACGTTCAATTTGTAGCTCTTTGATTTCTTTTTGTAACTCTTCTAGTTTTGTAGTTTTATCAATTTTACCTTTTTCAAGAAGTTCAAGAGTCACTTCAGAAGGTACAATATTGTTTTGATAGTCAGATAAAGCTCCCATCAATTTATTAAGATAAACCATCTTTTCATCTAAAACATCTAAAGTTTTATCTGTCTCATCCAATTGTTCTAAAAATTGAGTTTGTAGCTCTTCAAATTGTTTTGAATTATTAACTTTGTTGACTGCCAAAAAGTTAAATTCATCAACTAACCTGTCTAAGTTTGTAATATTTTTGTTTTTAGTTAAAATCATCTCACCATTTTGAGCAGATAATTGTTTGATTAAGGTTGTCCCATTGATAAAACGATTTTGTTCAGAATGGTCGGCATTCAAGAAATAAAAGAAATCATTCTTTTTAACAAAAGCTGTAAATGTTCCATCTTCGTTTTGGTCAAGCATTCTTGCAGGAATAGAAACAGTCCCTTTTCGATCTAAGCCAAAAGTGATCGGAACATAAATAGACTGACTCGTCAGTTGTTGCACTTGCCACGGTTCAATTTTAATTTGTAACTCAAAGTCATCTTGTTTGCTTTCCTGTTCAGCATCATATTTTTCTTTTAGAACATTTAAATCATAGACTACTTCATTTGTTGCAATCTGTTCTTTAATTTTTTCAAGTGAGAACTTTCCTTTTTTTGATAACGTACGATCACGAACAAAACGCTCTTGTGGTTGATCCATTAACATATATTTAACGTACTTACCACTTGTATCAATTTGTAAATTTAAAGCTTTCGCTTTTTGTAAAAAGTCATTCATATCTACAGAGTGCTTTAACAAGAAATTCAAACGTTCTTTAATCTCAAAACGAAAATTATTTTTTCGCCGCCATGCAGCATATTCTGTGTGAGAATTTCTAAGTTTGGGTTCTAAAATTTTAGCACCATACAACTCAGCGTACTTATCTGAAATATGCTCCAAACTTTTTTTAGTTCCTTTTTGCCAACGAAACTTTTTCAAAGTCACTTCATTCGTTGTGTTAAAAATAATATGGTTGTGTAAGTGACCTTTATCCATGTGCGTTGCAACAACAAATTGATAATCACCACCAGTTAACTCTAAAGCGGTTTTTCGTCCAATCTCGTTAACCTCTTCTGGTGTTAGACCATCTTCTGGTGAAAAAGACTGAATGATATGATGTGCTAAAACACGTTTATCATTTTTTAAATCAGATAATTCATCATTATTGTACAAAACATCAACAGATTTTTTTAACAAAGCAAAATCTTCATAAATCGTTTGTGGATCAGATATATCTGTCAAATCATGACCAGATACTAATCGCTTCATCACTTGACCATTGACAATTTCAAAAGAATAATTTTCATCTCCCTCCAAATGTTCTGTATCTAATTTTAAAGTTGCACTATCACGAGTAATATAATTAATTGCTTGTCTCAATTTATTAGTGTGTTTAATCTGAAGAACTTTTGTCACTACCATTTAATTTAGCATGTCCTTTCGTTTTAAATTCATCAAAAAGTAACTTCTTCATGTCATCAAGTTCAGATTGCAAAGCTTTAAAAAGTTCATTATCAATCTCATCAAAAGTGTTAACATAACGAACTAACTGATTGACGTTTTGACCAATACGATTAACTTCAATTCGTAACTTCTGCAATTCTGAATAATCATATGTTTCAATTTTTCCTTCAATTAACATTTCTAAAGCATATGCTTGAAATGTTTTTTTGTTGGCGTGAGAAAAACGTTGACGAATTATATTAGCTTCATCTTCAGTAGCTCTTAATTTAAATTCAACAGAACGTTTTCGTTTTTTATTTGCCATGTCAGGACTCCCTTTCTAAAAATCTGATAAAATGTAGGATTTTACTACCCCTCTGAGAGAGGGCTGCTTTCATACTGGCAAGCATAGCAAGTGGTACCCACTTGCGAAAATAAAAAGCAAAATAGCCTATTTGTAGGTCACCCCCACAAACAGACTTTTAACTTTTTACACTTTGGGGAAATCCCCAATCCCCTATTTGGCACTTCGTGCATTTTTTTAAATTGACAACTTTTGATAATTGCATTTTGATAAAATGCACGAGAAGAAAAACTGACAATTTTCAAATTGTCAGCATTCCCTCTTGTGTTATTTTTAGTTTTTACTTCTTTGGTTCCCAAGAGAAAACTTCTGTTTTTATCTTTTGATAATTGTCTTCTGATAATTCTTCCAATGTAGCAATGCTAACTGAAAGCTCATCAAGATAATCATTGTTATCTTCTGTAGACAATTCTTCAAAATCAGATTTTAACATATCCAATAACTCATCTTTTGATTTTTGAATAATGTCAATATTAACTCTTTTAATTCCTTTAAGCCATTCACTCATATCAAAATAATAACTCATCAAGAGTGTTTCAGTTGTCATCATCATTTCTTCTGTTATCATAACTTGTTTCTCCTTCTACTGTTAAAGTTATCTCTTTTTTATGCGACCTACGTTGCGTTATTGCTTGGTAGGTCGATTGACTTTTTTTGTTTGTTCTTCATTAGCAGGTGCTACCTGTTTGCTTTCCTCCTTAGCTTTTTGCAAACTTTGATAAAATGGATTTGTCGCTTTTGACAATTCACGTTTTTGATTTGCGGTTAATGTTTCATCTTTTGAAACTGTTAAGTTTTGATATTTTTCTAAATGCTTATCAATACGTTTCATTAGAGAGCTTGCTTCTTCTTGAACAATTTCAAGTTGAGCTTTTAGATTTTCTAGTCCATCTGGTTCTTGTGACCAAGAAGCAAGATAAGCAAACGAATCATTACTAGTATCAAAACCTAAATGGTTAGACACAACGTAAGCAACTGACTCAGCTTGTAGTTCTTTTGATGAGCGAGTCAATTTGCCTTCAAAACGTTCTGTTAAACTCTTCTTATTGTGTAATTCAGAATGTGCCATTTCATGAATGAGTGTTGAAAGGGTTTGTTCATAAGTCATTCCTTTCTTAATTGTAATTTCATTTGTTTTTGGACTATAAAAACCATCTGATTTTTCAAGTTCTCTAAAACGAATTGGAATACCATTTTCTTTTTGTGAAATATCTCTTAATGAGCGGTAAACATTTTGATAATACTCTTTATTAATTTGGCTAGGAATAGCCCCACCCATTTTAGGTAAATCTAATTCTTTACCTTCGACAGGTGAGACTTGACTAATATCAAAAACAGGAACTGGTTTAAAGTAAGTGAAAGTTTCTTTTTCACCAGTATCGGCATTAATGACAGGTTTACCGTCAGCATCTTTTTTAATAATAGTGACTGGAGCTTGAACGTAAAGAGCTTTTTCACCTTTGTTAACATGACCATTTCTTTTCTTCCACTCATTGAAAGAAGCTACCATACTTGCTTCTGGTAATTGAGCTTTGATTAATTGAATGTTTCTTACGGAATAGTTATTAAAGTGTGATATCCCTTCAAGAAAGTTCTTATAGTTGTCACTATCAAAATAATCTTTAATTCCTTCTTGTAAATGTTGATTGAGTGCTGCTGTATTTTTAGCTTTAATCATTTCTGATAATGTTAAGTCACGTTTATTCATTTCTTCTTTTCGACTGTCTGGTGTATCTGATGGATTAGTGGCATCCGTACCACTAGCTTTTTCAACGCTATCTAAAATACCATCTCCATCCGTATCTGGACTGTATGGATTAGTACCTAGTGCAATTTCTTCATCATTTGTTAGACCATCACCATCAGAATCTTTTACTTTTTGATTTTCTTCTTGAATTTTTCGAAGCCAGACATCTTTATAAAAATTAGAATTTTCATCAAAGAGATTATCTGCTCTTGCTGCTTTAACAATAACATCAAAATTGTTATCATATCTTTCAGCGTATTCATAGTATTTATCCCAAGCTAGATACAATTCTTCTGGAATATTAGCCCTGTTGTCTTTACCAACTTGAGCACCAACATTGTAAACAGCATCTAAAACTTTAGTAAAGTCTTCAGCAGTCACTTCTGCTTTAGAAAGATTTTTAAATTGGTTATTTTTTACAATTGATAACATTTTTTCACCACCATCTTTGATAATTTCTTCATTGACTGAAAGAACTTTAAACTCTCCATCTTTCTCACCAACAATACCTAAAACGTCTTTATTATTTGCAATTGACAACTCTGACTCAAGCTTATTAGTAACTTTCATAAGAGATGCAGGAAGATACTCATTATCAACATTTCTAAAAGCAATCAAAACATCCTTATCCTCTGTTCGGATAGCCTTTGCTAAATCAAGACGATTCATACGTTCTACTTCTGATAAATCATCAAAAATAAAACTATTTGAATCAATAACAGCTTTAAAATCAGGTAATACTTGAATTTTACTAAAGGTAGCCCCTCGGTTAGCAACCATAATATTTTGATAATCACCTTTCCCAGATGCTAAATCATCTAAGGTTTTACTTGCACTTTGGTCATCATCTATGGCAAAGATACCAACTAGATGTGAATATTGTTCTGCTTTAAAAGTAACCTTTAAAGCTTCTAAATTATCGTTATTTTTATAAAAATAAGTGACATTACTATCAGCCAATTCGTTTTTATACCAGGTTGCATTTTCTTGGATTTGTGCTGCATAGCGGTTTAATTTATTTAATTCCTTCTTATTGACTGGGTGATAGCCAAGCTTATAAATTGACTTCTCAGGGTCAGAAATTGTAAAATGAAGTAAAGGTTGAGACTGAGTTTGAGTCGGTGACGACTCATTCAAAGAGTACTCTTCATGAGTACTAGGTAGAGGTGCTGCCTCCTGACTTTCCTCAGGGAAATCCCCGATTGGGTTCTCAACCTTTTTTTGTTGCTCTGAATTAGAAGTTATCATCTCTTGAATTTTCTCAAGAGATTTTTCTTTTTTATTGGATAGTCCATATTGAGCAACAATCGCTTCAAATTGTTCGTTATAGTGATCAGTAACTTTATCCCAGGTTTCATCAACGGCAGTTTTTAAATTCTTAAGAAACTATACCTTTTGATCAAACGTCCAATCTTGATCAGCTAGATATTCTTCAATACTATCGCTATCAAGGGAATTTCCGTCTAGTGAAAGATAACCTGTAACACCATCAGTTGATGACTCTTCAACATAAAGATGAATATCATTTTGGCTGTATTGAATATCTTGTAAGTGGTAATGGAAATTTAAGAAGGCTTCGTCAGGTGCATTTAGCTTTTCTAGTTCTTCATCGTGCCAAAGATAGTAGGTTTCACCCTCGGTAATATCAGCAATCATCCAATCAAGTGCACGTTGACGTAATTCTTCCCCTTCTTTTTGACTTTCTCCAAAATCATAGATACCACCACCTTTAAGAACGAACTCACCTCTTTTTGGTTCAACTGCTTGCGTAGTAGCTAAAAACGCATTAATATCTTTTTGACTATATAAATGATTAGTGACTTGATTATCTTTAACCCAATTTTCAAGATTAACGAGCTCATCTTCAATATCAAAGTCATTGCCCCAATCTTCACCATAAGCTAAATAACCAAGTGATTGACCATTCTTTATGACTTCAAGCGTCCAAGGTGCTGCAACGTCTGTTAGATTTTCTACCTCTTCGTTGCTATGAATAGCTAATGAAAGACTATAGCCCTGGTTTAAATAAGCCTCATTCATATAAACAACATCAACCGCTTGAGTGCCAACTAAATCACTTTCTTGAGACAGTTGTTCTTGAATATCATCAATATTCCAAGTCTCATCAACAGTACTTTCTTTAGTCTTAGTTTCCTGTTTGAGATAATCGTTCCAGTCCATTTTCTTTTGTTGAGATTGACGAGGTGCTAAATCTGCTACTACAGGAATACCTTCCTCTTGCAGCCCTTTAACAAAGTTTTGACCTGCCTCATCATTATCAACCGCTAGCGTAATCATATCTGGATGCTCTTCTAAAATGTTTGTTGTCTTATTTAAGGCATCTAAAACCCCTCTAATTTGCTCAGTTGACATGGTTTGAGAGTATTTACCATCTGTTAGCATATCAGCGACATAGCGACTAATAACGCTCTTTTTAAGTCCATCCATAGCCACAAGTTTAACATCTTGTAACTCGTCTTTGTGTAGTTCGTAGTAAGACATCAGATCGATTGGAGCTTCCGCAAAGACTAAACGTTTTGGATTTCCAATATCTAAGCTAAAACCTGCAGTTCCATCTGAGTTCTTCATAATCTGTTTAAGACGTCCACGTTCAGGATGCTGTACTCGATTTTCAACAATTCCTTGAAGGCTAGCACCAATCATTTTACCGTCATTGTCACGGCTTTTAAATACAATAACAGGCTCAAAATAATCCCCTTTTTTTCGAGTCGCAGTTGCTAAGTTTCCTGAAGTTAAGAATGTATCAATTGTTTCATCAGACAAACCACGTTCTTCTTTCAGATACTGTCTCCCAATATTAAAATCAGGGTGCTCATAGCGCTCTAGATAATACTCAAAGGGTTCTTTCACAATTGGTTGAACGGTCACATTATTAAACTGCCCTGTCTCAAGAAAACTTGTCGTCTCTCTAAAAGTTGGTTTGTGACCTGTCATCTCTTCTTGGACAACTTGAACCAAATCAATGGTATTAGTTCCAACACCTCTTGACCACCATCTAAAAGTATTTGTATTGGGATAAATATGAAAACTATCGTGTTCTTCCCAATAATAGATACCACTTGAACCTGGTTTTAGTGTCATTCCTAATGATTCAGCAACTGCCACAATATCCATGCTAACGAGTTTTTGTTTTTGTGCTTCAAAACGTTGTGAAAGTAATTCTTGCATATTTGCCATAATAATCTCCTTTCCATCAGAAAAGCGCCACTATTTATACATAATAGTAGCGCTTATAATTGTTTTCCTTTTTCAATTTGTTTCGTTATCGCCCACTTGATTTTGTCAACGAAAGCTTCTTTTTGAATTTTACCTTGTCCGATTTGAGCTAAGACTTCTTCCCATTTTCCTGTTGTTTCAGGATTAGTATAAGCAATCTCTAATTGGTCAAGATAATGAATAAGTAACTTCCCTCTTTCTGTTGGGAAAAATTGTCCTGTTTTCTTATTCTTAGTAACATAACCTTTATCTTGGATGAGATCAATCATCCCATCACGAGTTGCGGACGTACCTAAATGGTATTTTGGTAATAATTTCTTTAGTAGAATTTGCTCGGTAATTCGTGTTGGTGGCTTGGTCACTTCTTCTAAGACTTTGCATTCAACAGTAATCTTTTGCCCTTCCTGGTAGTGAGGTAGCTCTTTATCTTCTTTTTTTACCGAAAAATAGTTACGCCAACCTTTATCCTTAGTTACAGCACCAGTTGCTTTAAATTCAAGCCCATGATTGTCAAGAATAACACTTGTTGATTGATAACGGTAATCAGGCGTAAACATCAGCAAAGTTCTAAAGACCACTTTTTGATAAATGAGTTTTTCATCATCACTTAATTCATTCAAATCTGGAATGGTTTCCGTTGGAATAATAGCATAGTGCTCTACTACCTTCTTATCATTCACGTAACTCTTTCTTGGTGAGCGATTAGGGGTCTCTAGTTGTTTATTAATAGCTTTTTGATACTTTTCGATATGATCAACCAGATAAGCAAATTCTTTGGTAGTAATCAAGGTCGAATCAGTACGTGGATAAGAGAGGTATCCTTTTTGATAAAGACTTTGAACCAATTCTTTGGTTTTAGTGGCATCAAAATGATACAGCTTACTCATTTCTGATTGAAAATTAGTCAGATTATAAAGTTTAGGTGCTTCTTGTGCCTTTTCTTCACTCGTAACCGTCTTGACAACAGCTGTATTGGTTAATTGTTGCAGTATTTGTTCTGCTTCGGATTTTGATTGATATTTAATATCATTACCAAATGTAACTTTAGCTTCAGGGTCAATAAGCTTTAGTTGCCAATAAGGACTTGGTTTAAAGTTTTCAATGGCTTCATCATTTCTAACGACTAGACTAACAATAGGGGTTTGAACACGTCCAACTGACATCGAATGTTCTTTTTTATCCAAGTAACCCTCTTCTTTCATTTTGATGGTTACAAAAGGACTTAAATTGAAGCCAACCAGCCAATCGGCATCTCCTCTTGCATCGGCTTCATGAAAGTAGTCAACAGAATCCTTTGGATTTTTAAGACTCGAGTAGGCTTGTTCTAATCCCTTTTTGGTTAAAGAGTTTGCCCATAAACGGTATTTAATCTTCTTTAAAGCTCCTGGGATTAATTCTAAAATCCGATAAGCAATCGCTTCGCCTTCACGGTCAGGGTCAGTACCAATGATAATAGCATCAACTTCTTTAACAGCTTTTTTAATAGCGTTAAAACGTTTAATGGTATCCTTTTTAGGCTCATAAGAAAAGCCTTCAGGCAAAGCTGGTAGATTAGTCATCTCCCAGTTTTCAAAATTACTATAAGGATTAATTCGTTCAACCAAGTGACCGACAGCTGGAGCGACAGTCACTTCAGCATTCAATACAGACGATTGAACATGCCAAACACCTTTATCACTTTTAGGATTTCCTAAAGCGTTCGCATATTTTTTAGCTTGATCTGGCTTTTCTGCTAAAAGTAAGTATTTCATCTATTTCTCACTTCCCTTCATAATAACAAAAGCTACACCGTTTAACGATGTAACTCATTTTTTATCTGATAAATTTAACAATAGCTGCTCTAGTTTGGTGACTAAAGGATCATCTGGATGTTCCTTTAGATAATTAATTAGTTTTTCTTCTGAAATCCCATGTGTCTTAAAAAATGCACTTGGTTTCGACTTCGCCATAAAAACCTCCTGGGATTATTATACTTAAATTTATCAAATTTCACCATAATAATCAGTTTCGTCCTCGTCTTCAGGTGGTAATTCAAAGAGTTCACCTGTTTCAAGATCTACTGTCCTTAAGTGAGTTGGTGGTGTCTGAGATTGGCTTTCTACGCTCATTTCAGGCAATTGAACAGGTACTTGTTCATAGACGGGCTCTTCTGTGGCTTGCGTGCTTGCTTCATCAGCTTGTGCTGCTTCAACTTCAGTTGGTTTTGAAGTATCAACATCATTATCTTTAACAAACTGATCATAACCTTTCATATCTGGATACCAGATATTTTTAGGGTCAATTTTTCCATCGCGTGCATTATTAAATAGTTCTGGATCTTCAACCATGAAACGGATATAATTATACCATTTTCCATCATTTGGATTATTAGATAATTCGTCTTTCATAGGATGGTCTGTCACCATCGCTTTTTTATCACGAAAAACGTTTTGTTTTGAAATAAATACTAATGCCTCATCAACGCCAATACGAGCAATTTCATCAGGTGTCATCAAATCACGTTGATGGGCTTGCGTACTTGTAGATCCTGATACACGTTGACCACGTTGTTCAGAATAACTTTTTTGAGTAATAGTTTGTTTACCAGCCCGCATCGAGAAGTAACGCATGGTGTCTTCATCGTTAGTCCCCAAAAATAATAAAGTTGCACAATTATTGACCATAGATTTTCTTGCTTTATCACCATAAATCGTATCAAGCTGACTAATCGCTTGAATGATGATTTTAACAGACATTTCACGACTACGAATAGATGCTAAAACTTCATTGAAATGAGGTATTTTACCAACATTGGCAAACTCATCAAAAATAAATTGAACATGCACCAAATCATCAGCTGTGTAACCATCTTTCTTTCCCTGAATAATAGCATCGGCGTTGTGTGTTAATTGGTCAAACATGACTGTAAACAAAGTAGATGCTAGGAAACTGTAAGCTTTATTAGTTTCTGAAATGGCAACAAAAACTGCTGTCTTTTCAGTGTTCCAGGTATCCATCTCCATAGTGTCAGCCATAATCAAATTGGTGACAGCTTGGTGATCGAAGATCGAATATTGTGTAGCAACAATCGCTAGCACACTAGTTCTTGTTTCAGCGTCAAAGTTATCGTTGAACAAATTCCATTGCTTGCAAGCATAATTACCAGGCATTGACTCTTCAAGTTCCACAAACATCTTTTCAACTGTACTAGGTTCTTTATCATTTGGACGCCTTATGTTACGAAGCAATTCAGCAACCATAGAAAGATTAGCCGTATAATCTCTAGTTTTGCTGTCAAAATATAGATAACCAATCAGAGCACGATTTAAAAGTAATTGAGCTTTATCCCAAAAAGGTTCTCCTTTATGTGCATTTTCAGAAGCACCTTCAACCAACGCTTCAGTAATACGGTCAATATCTAGTTCAGATTTCATATAGTTGAAAGGATTGAACATATCTGAATTAGTTAAATTGACCAGGTCAAATACTTTAACCTGGTAGCCATGTTCTTCAAGCATCTTACCAGTTTCACGAACTAAAAGTCCTTTTGGGTCGGTAACAATAAAGCTTGAATTCATTTGCATTAAATTTGGTTTAACATAAGTAAATGTTTTACCATCACCAGGAAGCCCAACCACAAGAACGTTTTTGTTAAGTTGCCATTGAAATGGAAGGTTCTTATTAAATAAGCCCATCTGAGCATTCTTTGTGAAAATCATATTATTAGTTGGTTCTGAGTCCTTAAAGCCAGATAATTCTTGAGCAGTCGCAAACCTTGCTGAACCTGCTTCTTCACCATGACGAAGAGTTTCAGCAGGTTTAATTTTTAAAAAAACATCATCCCAATAAAGAAACCAACCATTGCAGCTAAAATAGCAAATGGACTGAAGTTAGGATAAAAGTATGGTGGTTCAACATATTTTTCCAGAACAAAAGTATACTGGCTAAATAAATTTGTCATATCTGGTTCAGGAGCTATGCTATATAATGCATAAGCTCTGTGAGTTAAAAAAGCTAAAACCAGACTAATGATTAGATAAGGGATAAGAGGTTTCTTTTGAAGTTTCATCAGATACTCTTTCCTTTCTTCTTAGTTTTAACAGTATCAAGTTTTTCCTTAGTTGCTTTCTTGATTTTGTTAATCTGCTCTTTTGGTGTTAACTCGTTTTCTGATTTCATATATTTTTCTTTAGCTTTTTTAGGGTCATTAACGATTTCATTAAGAGTGTGTCTCAGAGCATCCGCAATAACTTCCCTATTAGGAGCTTCAAACCAGACTTGTTTTGTACCATCACCGAGGTCTTTAAAAGCAAAACGGACACCTGATTTTTTCAATTCATCAGTAAACTTTTTAAGGTTAACATCTGCTTCTAAAAAATCAATATGATCTTTTGTTAAAGATGATTGATTAAAATTTTTCCAAGATTGTTGACCAAGTTGTTTCTGTTCATCATAGGTTTTATATAGTTGCTGCGCTGCATAAGCTAAAAATTGAAACAGTTGTTTACCTGTTTCAAGTGTAACACGTGCACCTCTATCAAGAATTTGTTCTTGTTCCATATTTACTCCCCCCTTTTATGGATAAGCAGTTAGTTTAGGAGCTTTTGAGACTAAATAGCCGTATTTAGCTTCTTTGTTTTGTTTTACGGTTAGTGTCAAACGTTTGTTAGCGGTTGAATTATCGTCATAGCGACAATTAATAACATAGGTTAAAGTCGTTACTTTTTTAGTCATCACTTCTTTTTCTAACAAGACACTAACTGTTGTTGCTTTGTCAGTATCAAACTGTTTTAAATCAAGCGAATTAGAAATAAAATCCTCACGAGCTGATGAGTTTGCAAAATAATTGCTGATGAAATAGCGACAAAAAACATCAGCTCCTTGATCAATGGTAGTTTGAGTTTGTTCCACTTTAGGTTTATCTTCAACTTTATTGTTGTAGTGATTAGTAAGAGAAATCGCTAAACTAAAAATTGAAAATAATAATGCTATCACTACCCAAAAGCGATTAGAAGACTTGGGAGTTGTTTTAACAGATGGCTTTGATTTGCTCATATTTTCGTTTGCGGTTGATAATTCATGTTTTTTCTTTTGAACTCTTTGAGTTTTTTTCTTGCTTAGTCCCACGGCTGAAGAAGAATTTCTTGGTCTTTTTTAGTCCAAAGTCACCTAAAAGCTCTTTAACGTCTTGTTCCCCAGAAGATGGAATAGTGAGTTCCATTGACTCTAGCAGCTCTTCATTTTTATCAAGATGAAAAAGTTGAAAAGTGGCTGTTGTATTTAGCTGCAAGCAACGATTTTCTTCACCTTCCAAGAAAAATTCTAACTCTTCTCGATTTTGAAAATCGCGCTGTTGACCATTACTTAGGTTTGTAATGCGAAACATTACGCATCACCCCCAAGTTTACCCTTGTTATCAGCTAAAAAGGCTTCTAAGTCCGATAGACTCATACCATATTCTTTGAGAATTTCTTGTTGGCGTTTAGCTTCAAGTTCTTTAATATCGGCTTCCAGTTGTTTAATTTTCTTTTGAGCCGCTTCAAGAGATGCTTTTGCTTTATTGAGTTGTTTCAATTTATCTTTTAAGCGATCACTTGTTGATTTTTGACGGCGTGCTGATTTAGCAGTGTGATTATTTGTTTCAAAAGTCGTTTCATTCATTGTCTAGTTCCCCTTCTATAGTGATAAATTATCTAAACTATCGTTAACAATAGTTTTTTCTTTAACAGGATAGTCACCTTGATTTTGATTAACGGCAACAATATACCATTTATCAACTTGAACTTCAGTTACTTTATGAGTAACTTCTTTTTTATCTTTATAAGTTCTAGTTTGTAGTCGTCCTGTTACCTGAAGAGTGTCACCTTTAGCTGTTAACGTGTTAAAGTTTTCAGCAGGTGCTCCCCACAAGACACAGTCAATAAAATCAGCTGGATAAGAACCATCCTCTGTTTTATAATCTCTGCTTGAAGCAAGCGTAAAAGAGACCACTGAACGGTCATTCACCTTTTTTAGTTCTACATCTTTCGTCAGACGTCCTGTAATAATACTTTGGTTCAACATCGTTTTATTCTCCTATTCATCATTACTTGCAACAACATCTCCATAAGAATCTTGTGAAGCTGTCGGATCTTGAGAATTTGTAATTAAAAGTGTACTCATGTTATTTACGAGATATTTGCCATCAACTTTATTGTAAGTTAATTGAATAATAGTGTTATTATCTACGCCTGTTTGAGCACCTTCAGTTGAATTCTTTTTCTGAAGCAAATCATTTGTGTAATTAACATAGCAAATAACTTTATCATTGGTTTTATCAATATAAATTTGAGCATCTTTAAATTCAAAATTGACAACAAAGCCTTTATAAGCTTGATTTTGTGCTGTCTCTTCTTCAGAAACAGTAGCATTATACATGCCATCAGTCATATAATCTTTGTATCTGTTACGATTTTCTTCAAGATCTTTTTTAGTGTAATAAGCAATCAAAAACTGCTTAACCCAACCTTCAGTCAACTGATGACCTTCTTTAACCTTTTTGGTTAAAGTTGTATGACTTGAAGATTGATTATCTGTTTTCTTGCTCATTGACCCAAAACCTAAGCCAATGAGAAAGATAATAATAATCCCTACAATCATCATGACACGCTTAAAAAAGGTCACTTTAAATTCATCTATCATTATTTTTCCTTTCTTTAAGGGGTTGCGAATGTATAATATGGGGCGTTACGACAAACACGCCAGTGAATTTGACTTTGATTGCCTGCATAATTACATTCAGATACCAAAAAACTACCATCAGCATTGACCGCTTCAACGATCATAACGTGTCCATATTGCGGATAGGTACTATCAAATCCACCAGCCGTTGAGCAAACAGCGCCAACCGTTGGCATTGTACTAAACTTCCAACCTTTAGCGACAAGATTTCCTACCCAATTTTTACCATCACCGAGATGACCATAACTTCCTGATAAATCCGTAATTTCACCTAGTTCAACCAGACGATTATAAGCATACCAAGTACATTGACCTGCAGGATAACCGTTACCAGGTTGTGTTGTCATGCTGACACCAGTCGGCATGCTTTTAATTTTATCTCGATACTCCTCAGGAAAATTCCAAGAGGAAGCCATTGTTCCACCACCTGCAATTGATTGATGGAACCAGGATAATGCTTGTTTAGCATAACTTTGACGTTGCGAAAGTGTTCCGTTGTTGATACCTTCCCATTTTGTTAAGAAGGTTTTGGTAAGACTATCTGTATCAGAATTAGAGGTTAACACACTTTTTAAAATATTTTGATAGTAAGGTGAATCACCTTCTAGCATGAAGCGTATTTGTGTTTCTAATTCGTACCATTTTTTACCAATTGAGTTAGCATAATTAATTAGCATTGTGTGACGAGTAGCACCATCAGTGGTATCAGTCCATTGACCAAGTCCAAGCCCACGACGAAGGATATTAGGATAACCACCACCATAAATAGCTGTACCACCCATGTTTAACCAATTTGCATCATCCCAACGTCCATCAGATGCACCAACAGGTGGACTTAAATAATCACCTTCAGCACGCTTTGCTGTAATAGACGACTCAACAGCAAAGTTTCCAACAACAGCAGCAATCCCATTATCAGTGGCACTTGGATAAAACTTCTTCATTAAGTCATAAAATTGTTTAGCACGTCCACTCAATTCAGATGATGTTCGCATAACGACAGTTGTTTGAGCGTACTTAACAAACGGGAAATAAAAACCAGGATTAACTAACACCCAAACGTTTGTCTTATTTTTCTTTGTCTGCTCCGTATAACCATATGAAACATCTTTATTTTTTATGTCTTGCAACCACTGAGAATCTTTAGCATCGACTTCACCATAGTTTTTGGCATAGGCAATCTTTTGTGAACCACCAGAAACGGTTCCAAGCTCGGCTCCTGCTTCAACTTTATCACCTGTCTTAACTCGAATAGCTGAAACACCATAATAAATGAAACGTGCATCACTATCTGAAATAATTAAGTTAGTTGTTTTCGTTTCGTTACCTTTTAAATCTTTTGTTGTCACCGTAACCTTACCATCCATGACTGCATAAAGCTTTTGACCTGATTGAGCCTGAAGCGTTGTCGTTGGATCAATTTTATCTTTAGACGTATATCCACATCGCTTTGAAACAGTTAGATAATCTGTTTCGCTTTTGGCATCATCCGCAGAATAAAAAGGATTAATTAATTCTTGAGTAGCTAAGTATTTTCCTGTTTCGGATTGACTCTCAAGAATTTCTTTATAATCTGCTAAGTCATCTTTATCCAACTTCATCCAAGCTTTACCGTTAGTATAAAGCTCAGACATAGTTTTTAGGTTATCAATATCGCTATTTTCTTCTTTCCAAATATCATCCAGCGCATCTGAAAAATGATTAAAGCCAAGGGCACCTGTTAATTTCCCACCAGTTCCATCGTTCCAGTTGGCATCAGGTTCCCAATCACCACCATAACGAAAATTCATGTAAAGCAAGATAGAATCAATATCCGTGTAATATTCAACTTGGTCAGATGATTTTTGGCGGTCAACTTGTGAAATATGAAGCCAGGACTGATTAAGCGTGAAATCATTTTGTTGAATGACATTACTTGAAAAAATTGAGGACACAATGATTACCAAAAACAAGATAAAAGCAAGAACAGCACTGATAATCCATGTAATGGGGTTAGCTAATAACGTTGCTGCTACACTTGCTGCCGTTTTTACAGCTGAAGCAGTTGCTTGTGCTACTTTTGTAGCAGCTTTTGCTGTTGTTTTAGTTGCAAACTTAGCTCCTGCTTTTGTGCTTTTATAAGCTCCTCGACTAACTTTAACCATGCCTTTACTTTTTCGATAGGCTAGTTTAGCACCTCGCCAAGTCACTTTACCAGCTTGTTTTGCAACTGCTTTTGACTGTCTCGTTCGATACTGTAAATTTTGTAAATCTGACAAAGTATCATCTTGATCCATCGCAGTTGTTTTTATCTGATGACTAGCATTCAGCGCTATATTTTTACCAGTTCGTCTAGCTTTCTGACCAATGGTTGGATTAGTCTTTCTGACTTTCTTTTTGATTTTCTTAGTAGCTTTCTTTTCAGCTAGCGCTTTCTCTAAGTCGTCTACAATCTTTTCACCGTCAACATCTTTATCAATGCCTTTCTCAGCTCTCCTTAAAGCTGCTCTAGCATGTTTCACCTTAATCTTAGCTTCATGATGCTCCTTTTTAGCAGCGTTTTGAGCTTTCTTAGCTGATAACTGATTGTGACGTTGAACACTTTCTTTAATATGACGCTTTCTGACTACACGCTTCCTTAAATCATCTTTGTTGGACATGATTCACCCCCTCTCTTATTTATTCTGATAAAGCAATTAATCAATTTGACGATAAGCATCCGTTGCAACTAAGCGGAATAGTTCAGTATTTTTAGGAATTGGATTTTCAAACGGTACTGTTGTTTGACCTGCAATAATTAAACCAGTTCCTTTTGCTTTCGGTTTTTCAACATAACGAATAAGTGCATCTGTCAAATTGATAGTTTGAGTTAGATAAGCTAAGTCTGTTTTCTTTTGCTTCAACAAAACAATAAATTCACTGTTTGAAATCAACTTACGTCCTTCAGTACGATTCAACAAAGTTTCAACGTTTTGAGTGATGCCTGTTGGAATAGCACCATACTTACGAACACGGGCGTAAAGGTTAGTAAAGAACTCTGCTTGATTATCTGTTAAGAATTGATTTTGCATTTCATCAAAGTAGATACGAGTTGTTAGCTTACCTTGATTATTAACGACCTGGTTCCAGATATAATCTTGTACAACCATTAAGGCAAATGGTTTTAATTTACCATCAAGTTTTTTCAAGTTGAAAATAACCACTTGATTATTCAAATTGACATTCGTTTCATGAGCAAAAATATCTTGAGAACCATTCGTATATGATTCTGACTTCAAAGCCAAATCTTGAGCTACATCTTCAGGTTGTTCCAACAGAATGTTGTACCAATCTTTTAAAGTCGGTGTCCTATCAGTGATTTGTTCATAACATAAACGTGTGACACGGTCAATAATTGAAAAGTCTTCATCAGTAACTTCTTGAAGAATATTTTCAAAAAGTCCCATAATAAGCGATGATTTTTCACCAATTGGGTCAGCATCTTCAGCCGATAGATTTTCTTCATCTGGTAAATCCATCAAATTCAAGTGGGTTTGTGAACCTGGGAAAATATCAATTAATTGAGCATCAAATGCACGTCCGATATCGGAATATTCATCTTCAGGGTCAACAATGATAATACGGTCATCAGGATATCTTAAAATGGTTGGAATAACTTCACTAGTCTTAACAAAAACAGACTTACCAGAACCTGCAGAACCTAGGATAACACCAGAAGACGTATTCAAATCACGTTGACGGTCAAGTGTAATAATGTTATTTGAAATCTGATTTTGTCCATAGTAAATAGCCATCGGACTACTACTTTGCAAGTCAGTATTCGTAAATGGAATTTGTGTGGCGATATTGGTTGTTGTCATATCACGCATAAATCGACGTTTCACATCCAAATAAGTTTTTCCAATTGGCAACATGGTATTAAGCGCTTCTTCTTGGTGATAGTAAGTTTCCTCAAAATCAACCACATGCTTACGTCCAGCTTGCTTGACACGGTTTGTATAATCAGCAAGTTCTTCAGGTGTATCTGCTTTTAGCATGACTGCAAAAATACCTGAAAACATTTTTTGGTCATTATCGTTAATTTCAGTGCTCCACTTAGCAGCTTCTTCAGCTGTAGCTTGAGCTACACCTGATACTGCTAAATTTCCTGAAATGCCTTTGTCAGCAGCAACTTTTTGGGACTTAATCATATCCATTTTCACACTTGCTTCAGCAGTATTAATTTTTTTAACAGCTTCAGCAACATCATACGGTTTAGCGTGAATCGTAATGGCTAATTCAATCCCAATATCAGTGATTGATTTGATTAGACGGTCATTTAGAAAAGCTGGAAAACTTCTAGCAAAAAGAACTTTGCAGTACTTTTTATCCATCATAAATTGATCCTGTTGAAACCAAATCCGACCAGGAGCAACAAAAGATTTTGTTGTTAAACCACTAATACGTACATCTTTATAATCAACATTCAAATAAGGATTGCCACGTAACAAATCAGCAAAAATATTTAATCGCTCTGTTCCTGTCAAAGGCGTAAAAGGAATATCAATCACTTGAAATTGTTTTGAAAAGTTGTTTTCAACATCATTCAATTTACGGTATGCTTGTTTGCGATCTCGTGCAGACGTTGAAACAGTGATAAATTTTTCAACCTTAAAATTATTTTGGTCAGTTGCAAAACGTGACGTAATCATATCATTATATTCTTGACGATAAACATCACGGTCATCACTTTCAAGTTCATAGGTAATTTGGCTTAAAAGTGTTGACGGAACAGGACGATTAATAATTAGTAATTGATAAGTATTATCACTATCTAAGCCGTTTAAAGCTTCAACATAATAATCAATAATATCAAGCTTTTCATCCTCATCAGCTGTGATATAGTTAGTATCGCCCAACTCCCAAGTTTTAGAGTATTCTTCATCAACAATATGCATTAATCCATCTTCAAATAAAGACGTGTATTTAATTGTGTTTTGAGTACTAGCTTTCAAAGCTTTTTTGAGCTGTTTTGCTCGTTCTTTATCTTCTTTAGTCAAAGGTGTCGTTCCATTCATGGACACCCTTTTGTTGAATAAACGTACCATTCATATCCTCACTTTCAAAATCTGTTTGATAAGCACGTTCTTGTACTGTAAATTTAAACGTCAGAACTTCTTTAATTTGTTCATCTTTTTTTATGCCATAAACGAATGATGGCGGAACTGTCAAAGCTAGTGCTAGATAGAACAAAATATCCGGTAATTTCAAAAAAGAAATCAATGTTGCTAAAGCAACACCAAAGATAATTCCAAATAGCATGACAAGCTGACGCCAAGTAAAACCACCAACGACACTTCGTTCAAACTGGTCAATTGCTTTAAAAAACTCAGAACCTAATTTGTTCATTTTTCTCCTTTCTACCAATACCAAAAAGCACCTCTTATTAGAGATGCTTTTTATTAAGATACATTCAACAATTGTTTAGCTTTACGTTGGGAACCAATCAATAAAATCAAGAACACTACACATTTACCTATGTAGCTAATGGCTGGCGCATAACTTCCTAACCACCCATTTTCATCGATTGTTACAGCTGTATCAATTTTAAACGCTTGCCAAATAACAAGCGTTAAAATAATAACAGCCCCTTGAAGCGCTATTGCTCCAAACATTTTTAAAAAGTTAACAGCAATATGACGTGTGTTGTCACTCATCCAAAAAGCAACAATGACTGGTGCTATCGCTTTAAAGAAATATAGTTCAATAAAACGCAATAAGACCATCACTTTCACAGATAGTTGCGCTGCAGCTCCAATAAGAAATGCAAGAAGATTAAGACCCGTTCTAATACCATAAGCACCTTTTTTAATTGCTTTAAATTCAAATAGATTATTTCCACTTAAATCAACACCAATCAGTTTAGTAACACCATTTGTAAACCACATAATGGCATTTAAAATTGCTCCTGATTGTGCAACTAGAAAGTAAGCAATAAAATATTTAACTGCTACTTCTAAAAAAAGCTTCCAAGTCATCTCACCACCTTGATTTCGAATAAAACGATACCAAGAAAGCATTTCAATTAAAAATAAAACCGAAACCAATATATAACCAATTGCCATCAAAGACTTATTAATGGAATTAATTGAAGAGTTAACAGTTTTATTATAACCACCTAAAGTTTTTGTTAACTCGGTAAGTATATCTTTCATTGGGCTCCTTTCTAATAAAAATAAAAAAGAACCATAATTGGTTCTTCGTGTAATATTAATGGTTGTCACTATTCAACTGAAGAGAATGTCATTATGGTTGCAAAAAGAAACATAAAAATAATGGCTCTATAATTTCTGTAGTGGGTAAAACTACTGTAGAGATTATAGAGCTTTTTGAGTGTACACTAAAAGTCCCATAAGAACTATAATGAAAAGTGACAAAACTACCATTAGGAAGAACTTATGAGACCTATTAAGAATACCACAGAATTAATCGGAATTAAAGACCAAAATATCAAGATTTCACTTGTTTTTGAAACTGATACTCATATCGAGATTCAAGCAAAACTCGATTACCCTGCACCATCATGTCCTCACTGCCATGGAAAGATGATCAAGTACGACTTTCAAAAGCCTTCTAAAATCCCTCTTCTCGAGCAAGCGGGAACGCCAACTCTACTACGTCTGAAAAAACGTCGTTTCCAGTGTAAAAGTTGTAGAAGAGTCACGGTAGCTGAGACATCTATCGTTGAGAAAAACTGCCAAATCTCCAATCTAGTCCGACAAAAAGTTACACAGCTTCTAACTGAGAAGGTGTCACTAACTGATATTGCAAGAAGACTTCGCGTGTCGACGTCCACTGTCTATCGTAAGCTTGATCAGTTCACTTTCAAGGAACATTATGACAAACTCCCTGCTGTTATGTCCTGGGATGAGTTTGGGTTCAAGAAAGGGGAATTGGCTTTTGTGGCGCAGAATTATGAGACAAACCAACTCATAACCATCCTTGATAATCGCCGCCAAACTACTATACGAAACTACTTTTTGAAGTATCCATTGAAAGTCCGGCAACAGGTACAGTTTATCACGATGGATATGTCTGGAGCTTATATTCCACTGGCTCGCAAGCTCTTTCCAAACGCAAAAATCGTTCTTGATCGTTTCCACATCATCCAGCACCTTGGACGTGCCTTTTTAAAGACTAGAATTGCAATTATGAACCAGTTCGATAAGAAGTCACTACCCTATCGAGCCTTGAAAAATCACTGGCGACTCTTCCAAAAGGACAGCTGTAAGTTATCTCTCAACTCTTTCTATTCAAAGACTTTCCGCCAAACTTTAGCACCACATGAAGTTGTTAAGAAGACACTAGTCTTTTCAAAAGAGCTTACTGACTACTATACACTTTATCAGCTTTTGCTTTTTCACTTTCAGGAGAAGAGAGTAGGTGAGTTCTTTGACCTGATAGAGGAAAATAGAAGCAAGGTCAATCACTATTTTCAAACGGTCTTTAGGACTTTTCTTAGACACAAGCAATACATCCAAAATGCACTAGAAACAGACTATTCAAACGCAAAACTTGAAGCGACTAATAAGTTAATTAAAGACATTAAACGCTTGGGCTTCGGTTTTAGAAACTTCATCAACTTTAAGAAACGTGTCTTCATCACACTGAACATACATAAAAAGAGGACCTATCCGGTCCTCTCTAGATGTTAGCTTTTCGTCACCCACTACAGTTGACAAAGAGCCAAAATAATACAAATAACTATGTCGACTCCAGTAACGTAAATTGGTTCCAACGAATTAGTCATAAAATCTTGTGCAAAAAACCTAAGAACAGCTGGCGCCTCAGATAAGTTAGAAATATTCTTTCCATCAAGAATTTCTGCAATTATAACACCGACAATTCCTTTTGTGACAATAAGCATAACTGCAACAGCAATTGCAGATTTTATCATGTTAAAGAAAAATAAAGTTAAGTAAATAGGAGACTTAATTAAGAAGAGTATGGCTTGACAAAAAAAACGTCCTAGAAAGCCTAAAGCATCCTTTAAGTGTTCGCCCAATGTTGGCTTATAAGATGCGTTAATGCGTTCCAACTCAGCTTGTGACTCTTCTGGTGTATGCCATCTAATACCAAAATGTTCCCATTTAGCATTATCAAGTTCATCCGCTGTTGGTGGACGTCCATTAGTGGCTTCAAAGTTTTTTGCAAAAGCTACATAATCAAATTCCTTACTCATTCTTATTCTCCTTGTAACCCTTTTACTTACCGTTATTATACCACTTTTTCAACTGATTATCTTACATGTATGTAAGTTATTAGAATGAGATTGAGCGCATAGCCGCAACAATTGCTGCCGCAACACCTGCTGAAATAACTGCAATAGCTCCACCTGAAACCATTGAAGTCATGCCTTGGTCCATCATAGCTGGATTACCATTTTTACGTCCCGAAAAATAGTCAAAGGCTCCTGTTAATACCCACCCAAGACCTACGATTGAAAGAATTGCTCCTAAAGCTGTAACTACACGAACTGCTGTATCCATAATAAATTTCTCCTTTTAAGTGTAATAAAAAAAAAGACTGTAAATTGTCTTATCAGTTATTTTTACAGTCTGAAATAAGAAGGCAGTTACCTGCTCCTAGAAGGATACTATCAGGAGATTTAGACGTAACAATTATTTAGGCAAGATAGAATCCTTCTAGGAACAGGCACCGCCTGTCCTTAATATAAATTAGTTATGTTTTTCTTTTTTGCGAAGACCAAAAGCTGCACCAGTAGTCAGAATTAGACCAATGAATGTTGCAAAAACATTCATTGGTGTTGTTTTCTCACCAGTCATTGGAAGTGCTGCAGTTTTAACAACTGGGACTTCTTCAACTGGGACTTCTTCAACTGTTTTTGTTGGTTTTTCTGGTTCACCTGGCGTTTCAGGAGTTGGTGTATGAGTTGTTACTTTAGCAACTAACTCACGACCATTGACAGTGTTGATGAAGGTGTTTTCAACTTCACCATCTTTAATACGTTCCACTTCAATCCAGAAGTCAGCATCGAAAGTACCTTCAATACCTAGTGAGTTAAGGAAATCTTCATCAATGCTATAAGCCCATTCACCTTTTTGAGCATCCCAAGTAACCTTAACAATTTTATTAATGAAATCATCATTAGTATCTTGATTAAACTCAAAGATAAAACGATAATTGATTCCAGCCTTGATGAAATCACCTGCTTTGATAAGACTACCATCTTCAGCAATCACATCATAAGGTAAAGTCATATCTTCTTTAGCAGTGTATTCAGTACCAGTGATGACACCCTTCCAGTTTCCTGTATAGCGGTCATGTTCAACATCTAGTTTATCTTTACCATCATATTGCCAAAGTGTATCATGATCTTTCTGAACAGTTACACCATCAAGTTTGTAATTAAAGACTTGATTAAGTCCGACTTCTTGACCATCAAGAACAGTACCATCTTTGCTAATAGCGTGTTTTTCTGGTGAAACATCTGGAACTTGAACCGTTACAAGATTTGATTGATAAGCATTTCCGAAGTCAATTTGATAGAAATCATTAGGAACAACAGTGCCTGCATCTGCTGTGAGATAGGCAGGAAGGTCAATGGTAACGTTCTTACCTGCCTTAACATAGTTTGTATAGAAACTTGCAGGGTCTTTAGCTACCCAAAGATAGAATTCACCAACTGGTGATAAACCTGATTGATCCAAAATAGCTTGAACTTCATTTGAAATAGTTTCATCTGATAGAACATGATACATTGTAAAGAGGTCATTCAACTTATTAACAGCAGTTGTTTCTTCGCTATCGTTATCACCTGTATGGTTAGTTGATACGCCGCCTGCTTCTGTAACATCTGCAATGTCAGTAGAAAGCGTTGTTGTTTCGCCATTATCATCAGTCAAACGGATAACAATACCGTCTTCATTAACAGTAAACAAGCCATCTTCAACGTCATCTAAGATAGCAAACCCTTTAGAAATAGCATCTGTTGAAGCTGTTACATCTGTATAAGGTGTGTAATCAGTATTGAGGTGGAAAACAACGTTTTTATCGAAAGTTGTTGACCCATCAATGTCGTTACCATGAGTATCTGTGATTTCCTTCGTTGGTTGAGGCGCTTCTGGCGTTGGTGTTTTTACTGTATTTGAATAAACTTGATAAAGGTTGTCATTAACAAGCACTTTATAAGTGTTATCGTAATAAGCAGCATCATAGGCAGGCGCCCAATCAACCGTTGGCACAACTAATTTTTCACCTGTATAAGTTGTTTTATAAGTGAACGTTTCTGTTGCAGCATCGTAGCTGACTTCCCAACCATTCGCAACTGCCGCAGCAATATTGTCATCAACGTTGTAGTATTCCCCTGCTTCGAGTGGATCGATAATCGTAACGGTATCACCAACGTTAAGGTTAGCATAGAGATTTGAAATATCAAGTGTATCTGTTAAGACATCACCTTTAACAGCAGTCTTACCATCCATATCAACACCATCACTATTGGCGCGATCTTTTTCAACCATTGGGCTGTAGTTAAGCTTGTAGTCATGGTAACTTGCTTTAATAGTTTGATTTGTTGTGTCTGACAAACTTGTCAATGCCAAACTTGGTTTTTTTGGATTGACAGCCGTTACCAAATTCGCTTTGACCTCAGGTGGATTTACAGGATCTGGAGCTTTATTGGTATTCGTAAAGCTAATAACGGCTTGACCATGTGTGTTGTAGATCCAGTTATCATCAATATTCAAGAAACCAACATTAGCCAAGGTATCACCGACAGAAACACCGTGTTCATAAGTTAAAGTTGTTGAGCGATTAATGGTATCTGTAAAGGAATCATTACCAGTATGATAAGTACTGTAAATTTCAGTACCGCCAAGCGTATAAACATGGAAGTTTAGATTTTGATTAACCGCATAGTTTGGTCGATAAGCTGTATAAGAGTAAGTATAGAGCTCAACGCTATCCAAATAGACGGTAATATTACCATTACCTTGAGATTCTACATGGTAATTAAGTTTTCCTGTTAGCGTACCTGTACCAAGTGTGCCATAAGTATCATTCAAGCCATCGTTCATATCATGAGTGAAAGTAAAGGTACCATCAGCGTTGATTGTACCATTCATGAACGAATTACCATACGTCAAATTATCAACATCTTGTGTCTTAACACCTGCAGAGACAGAAACGTTTGTCCCATTGTTAAATGCAGCTAAATCAGCTGCATATTGTGCCAAAAGCGCATCAACAGCAGCTTTTTCGCTATTGGCTTGGGCAATAGTGGCATCATTTTGCGCTTGCAAGGCTTCAACATCAGCTACAGAGTTGACAACTTGACTTGATGTTGTTACCGTAACACCTTTATTCTTCAATTCGTTAGCTGCTGCTTCAACCGCTGCATTTAGCTCTTCTGCTTTTGAAACAGTGGCATCATAGTTAGCTTTAGCTTCTACATATTCAGCAACTGCTTCTTTGTTATCAGCTAAGGTTTGTTCAGCTTTTGTTTTAGCTTCGTTATTGGCACTAGTTGTACCGTCAGTAGCTGTTGATGAATCATTTGTCACTGTTACAGTTGTTTCTGAACCGTAAGTATCTTTAGCATTATTAACATAATCGTTATTGGCATCAATAGCAGCTTGCGCATCTGCATACGCTGTATTATTAGCGTTTTGTGTTGCTGTTGCTTGTTCTAGTGAGTCGACTTGTTTTTCTTGGTCGTTAGCAATTTCTGATTTTGTATCATTTAATCCATCAGTTGTTGTATCTGTTCCATAGTCTTTAGCAGCTTCTTTTGTCACGTCAACACCAACGTTGCTAGCTTCTGTCGCAGCAGCTTCCACATTACTGTTATCAATATCTACTGCTAGTGTCCCTTCAGAAGTATTAGCATTTTCTGCATAAACATTGTTATCATTGATGCTTTCGGGTTGACTCGTCACAACTTCTGTCGTGTTATCTGTAGCCGCTGTTGTTTCATCGGCAGAAACACCTGTTGCACCTGCAAAGGTAATGACAGCAGCTCCTAGGGCAATACCTGAAGCTAACCCTTTTGCCCATTTTTTCTTCCGAAAATAACCATGTCCTTGTAATTGTTCTTTCTGATTCATTTGTTTTTCTCCTATCCTATTTTTTAATTAAAGTATTGGCGTTTCTTAAAGAATAAACCACCAATAGCGGCTAAGGCACTTCCTAAGATACTTAAAAGTGTTGTATTTTCATCACCTGTCATCGGTAATGTGGTGCTTTCACCAGTTGCGGTTGTGACTGAGATAGTCCCATCACTGTTTGTCGTTGCTCCGATTGATTCAGGACTGGTAATCGTGCCATCAGCCAATACGACTGAGCCATTTTGGGTGCTCACAATCGTAGCGCCTGTGTTGGTGTAGACTGGTGAGTCTGTCGTTACGTTTTGCACGATTTGGCCTGTAACCGTTGAGGTTGTACCAACTTGAGATGCACCAGCATTAGCTGCTGTTTCAGCTGAGATATTTGGATTGTTGGTAGGTACAGATGTGTCTGGAGTGACTGTTGCTGTCCCACCATCCGTTGTTGGAACGGTATGATTTGTTGCCACACCGCCTGCATCATCCACATTAGGAACCTCTTCACTCGGATCTGTATTACTTTCCGTTTGGGTATCGCTATCACCTGTGTGATCTGTTGTCACACCATTATCATCGGTTACCTCTGTAACGTCTGAAGAAGGATTCGTTGGATCAACAGGGACGGTTGGTTCCGTTGTAGAACCTGTGTCTGTTGACGGGGTGGTTGACCCCTCATCAGGGATAACAACCTCTGATGAGGGAGCTGTTGATGGTGTCACTTGCTCTGTTGAGGGAGAAGTGGTGCCATCTGAAATCAATTCATCCGCATAAACTCCTGTTGAAGCCGTTGCTAAAATAGCTGTTGAAAATAAAGCGACTGCTTTAATCTTTTTCATTGGTTTCCTCCTTTATTCATTTCGTTGGCGATGATAGCCAACTCCTGTTAACACAAGAAGATTATCTCCGTTTCGATTAATTCTCTCAGCAATGATAAAGTGTTTTCGCTTGACGGTTAGAATTGCTGAGTAGATCTCGTGAAAACGGAGAATCTCTTCACTAACAACTTGCCAATTGCCATTAACCATTCGTTTTTCTTGCACTACTGCAAACTTTGGTCTGACAATGGCTTGCCTTCCGTCAACAAGGTAAAGAATAGCTTCACCTTGTTGTCCAAGAAGACGTAAGTCTGATAGAGTCATTTCTGGTCTATCAAATACTTTTTGTAAGTTTGGCATAGCAAACTCCTTTCTTGCTTTTGTAGAATATAATTCTATCCGCAATAAACAAACGCATGAGTAATACTCACAACTCCTAAACAGGAGTTAAGCCAGGACGTGCCTACTACTTTAGCAGGCTGTAACACCGCCTTCCTTATTCATTGTTATTCCATAGGCTTGCTGATCAGATCGGTGTTGGTGTTTAATTATCAAAGGTCACAAGTAGTTTTGTGACTTGCTCGGGTCAACTACTTTTATTAGGCTTCGTGATGTAATTTGTGATTATCATGCTTTGGAGATGATATTACTGTCATTTCATCATCAGCTAATAATGGAGCATTATGAGCTTCAACAATAACTAAGGTAATTCCTATGATAGCTATAAAACTTATGACTACGAATACGACATTAAACATTTTCCTCACCTTCTTTTTTCATGTTGTAGTAATTTTCAGCATTTAAATGTGCTATACTTTTTTGCTCATACAGTCGTTCTTGTTTTAAGTTTTCTAGTGATTTCAGCAAATACGCTAATGGAGAAGTGCTATCTTTCGGAATACGTTCAATCATGTTTAATACTTCAGCGCTTGTTACATAGCCACTTGCTAAATATTGTCCGATTTTCATTTTCTGGTTATGAGTCATTGTTAAAACATCAGGAAACCCAAACATCTGCTCATTGTATTTATCAGCAATTATTTGCAAGAGAGAATAATACTTTGGTTCAACGAATGGAGTTGATTGATTTTGTGATAATGACTGATTAGTTTCAGTTGACTGTGAAAATTCATTAGAATTTTTCTCAGTCTTTCTAGAACTAATATGATCACTATAATTAGTCTCGTTATATTCAGTCTCATTAGGGGCTGAATTTGACACCACCCCCGTATTATTTTGACACCCCCCTGGTCTAAATTTGACACCCCGGGTAATTCATCATCGTTAGCGTCAAAATCATCAACAATCAAGTTTCCAAGATAAATACGATTAGCAAGGTTTCCTTTACTACTAGTTGACTGTTGAACTTCCTTAATTAAATCGTATTCAGCTAATTGTTTTTTTATCCTTAACAAAGTTGACTTTGATACTTTAAGAATTTTCATCAAACTTGTATTTGAATAAACTAGATAAATTCGTCCCTCTTCATCAACCCAATTATTTCTTAGGGAAAGGCTTAGTCTATCTTTTAAGATTGAATAAGATACTTTTGAATCTAATCGCATATCTTCATAACGAGGACTTTCAAATAAAAGTTTTGGAAGTTTAAAATATTGTTCAGACGTTTCATACTGTTCTACAGTTATTGCATTAAAAACCATAAATCTATACCATTTTAAAATAAAGCTGACCATTTGGTTTTATTTCAATAAGACCAAATTTTTCTAATTCAGCAAGTTGACTTTGACTTTCTTTACGTGAAATTTTTAACTCAAACATCAAAAATTCAATGAGTATTTCACGCGAATGTAGTTCATTAGAAGTCATGTTTGTATCCTTTCTTTTTAGTACAGAAAAAGAGAACAATTTTCATTGCTCTCTTGACTTATAGATTTATTTTATTAATTCTCAAAACTCTAGACACTTACTTTTTGTTTAATTTCAAAGACTTTCTTTTGAGCGTCTGATAGAAGAAAAAGTCCTGAATCCTGGCAATAATAAGTTAAAATTTATTTTTTAGTTTTTTCTTGTAGTTTCTGGTTAATATTTTTTACACGATGATTAAAATTAATATAAAGCACAAGCCAAATCACTAGGTAAATCAAGGTAAATTCTACCAAAAAATCCCATGACCAAATGAAAGTTGTCGTAATACCATTCAATAAATTTAACCAGCTATTAATACTGTAAACTAAACAAAAATGAATTATAATTTTCCATATCATTGGAATAGTTTCAACCGCAAAAATCATACTAACCAAACCTATCAACCCACTTGTGAAAATAACATTAGCAATTTGTTGAACTGTCTGGGTTTCAGCACCACTTTGCCACAAGAAATAGAGATAGCAAAGACCACCAAAGCCTATTCCAATTAAAATATAGATAACCGCACCTTTAATATATTTCATCACGTCCACCTCACAATCCCAAAGCTTTTTCCAAATCTGACAAATAACGTCTGCTAACATTTGTCGTCACGTCATTTGTAAGCATGGCCAACATATTTCCTGAGAAGCTATTTTCTAAGGATTTTAAATGATTAATATTAATCAGAGCATGCTTTGAGATCTGTACAAAGTCAGGATTAGCTAGACGCTCACGAAACTTGTACAAGCGATCCGTAGTGATAAGTCTTCCATTGGTCGTCTCCAAAATCAAAGAAGTCCCATCAACATCCACAAGAATCAAATCTGACACGCGTAATAACTCTGTACGAACAGCCGTTTTTACTGGCAAAATCTCCATCCTGCCCTGCTCAAATTTCGCTAAATAATCTAAAACATCTTGGACAGCTTGGTCGTATTTTCCACTTCGTACCAAAACTTCAATAGCCTCTTTTGGTAAACTGCTATCCTCTTCAAACTGGTAATGCACCCTTCAACTCCTCTTATTTATGTTTAGTCAATGAAAATCGCTCAAGATATAAGCTTAGTGCCAAAAGAACGACGATGCCACAAATGACAAGACTCACTAAAAGTATTTCTTGATTCAAGGTTGTTAAGGTTTTTAATTTCAAACCAATTCCTAAAAATTCCTTGGCATCTGCGTTTACAGCGTCTTTTGCAATCAAAATCTGACGATAAGCAGCTGATACGTAGGCTGCAGGTGTTAATTTGACCACTTTTTGTGCAAAATCAGGCAAAGCACCAATCGGCATATAAACCCCAACAAGAAAACCTGAAACAGTTCCAACAATTGTCGCCAAAGCTTCACTTGTTGATAAGGTTTTAATGAATTGCAAGACAAACAAAGCAATTCCTGATCCCATAATAGAACTTAGAAGCATGACTAAAAGGATTTGTGGTAAATAATCTAAATCAAAGCTGACCTCATCTTGCCAGTAGAAGTACAATTTCATAATGGCTAACATAATTAATTGCATGATAAAACCAATCACACTAGAAGAAATTAAATAGCCAAGATAAAGTTTTAAACGAGAAATATCTGTTAATAAAAAGTCTTCCAATTTATGGCTTACCTTATCCTGAACCAATCGCGTAACCCCAGTCCAAGTTGTTGTAATACTCGTAACAGCTAACGTTCCACCTAGAACCCAATTATCAAGAAGTTCTTCCAAATTCGGTGTTCCTGCAAATGAATCCTGCATATTTTTCTGCAAGAAAATCACATAAAGAATAAAAGCAATCAAGGCTCCAAGTAATGAGAAAAAGACACTAGCCTTATTTGAAAAATAAAGTTTTAAGTTTCGTTTTGTCATTGCCCACATCTTACGCCATCTCCCTTCCCGTAATGTTCAAAAAGACATCATTGATATTTGCTTTAACATAATCAAAATCATTAATAACTGTACGTTTATCTGATAAAATGGCCAAAGCTTTTGCAGAATCTTCAACAATAATTTTCAAACGACCATCTCCCAAACGCTTACAGTCAAGGTCTGAGAAAGCAGCTACGTCACTTGTTTCAACCAATAAATATGGTTTTGAATAAGTTTCTTTCAGTTCCTTAGCAGAGCCTTTAGCTAAAACCTTCCCGTGGTCAATAATATAGGCCATATCCGCATTCTCAGCCTCTTCAAGGTAATGAGTGGTCAAAAAGATAGTCAAGTTTTCTTCACGTTGTAAGCGATGTAAAATCTCCCAAATCGCGCGACGTGTCTGGATATCAAGTCCTGTCATTGGTTCATCTAAGAAAAGTAAGTTAGGCTTATTCAAAAGGGCACGAACGATATCAACACGACGACGTTGACCACCTGATAACGTGCCATACGTTTGGTTCAAAAAAGCATCCAAACCTGTCAGCTGAATAAGTTTTTCTAACCAAGCTTTATCCTGTTTACGGTAAAGCGCTTGGCGACTTTTCAGATTATCTAAAACCGTCAATTCCTCATCAAGAACACTCTCTTGAAAAACCATTCCAATCTTCAAATCTGCTGCCAATTCAATCTCACCTGACGTTGGTTTTAAGAGCCCCGTTAACATCTTCATAGTTGTTGATTTCCCAGCACCATTTGTCCCAATATAAGCTAGCAATTTCCCTTCTTCCACTTCCAAATTCAAGTGCTCAATCACCGTTTTATCTCCGAAGGTCTTGATTAAATCTTTTGTTCTAATTAGCATAATTAACCCTCCCTTTTGACATTATTTTATCAAAAAAAGCTTGAAATAAAGCCTTTTTTGGTAAGCGGTTAAAAATAAGCGGTAAATGGTATTAAAAAAAGCCCTGACGGGCTTTTAAGTCTTATTGAACAAGCGTTACGACCACGTAGCGATTTGGGTCGTTACCTTCAGAATAACTATCAACACCTTCGATGCTTGTGATAGTTTTATGAACAATTTTGCGTTCACTATTACTCATTGGGTCCATGACATAATCTTTACCAGTTTCAAGCACACGGCTTGCGGCTTTGCGGGTAAATTCAATCAATGTCTCTGTACGGTGTTCCACGTAATCATGAACATTCAAAATCACAGAGAAATTCTTTGAATAACGGTCATGTAGGAAATTTTGTGAAAGTAGTTGAAGTGATTTCAACACTTTTCCGTGATAGCCAATCACACGACCAGCTTCTGGTGTTTCAATTTGCAAATTGATTTGACGGCGATTGTGGCTTGTTTCCACAGTTGCCTCAATATCCATTTCGTAGATGATTTTTTTAACATAATCAGCCACTTCTTCTGTCGCTTTTTCGATATCTTTACTCAATTCACGTTGAGCTGGAAATTCGCTAGCCACAAATTCTTCAAAACTTTGGTCTGTGTTAACAGGTTTTAGTGTGTCTGAAACTTCTTTTGGCTCTACAACTGCTTCGTTAACATCGTCTGTTTTTCCGAGCGCTTCTAAAACTTCTGTATGTCCAGATTCTTCAAGAATGGTTTGTGTTTTTTTCTTGTGCATGACGATGTCTTCCTTGACAGAATCATCGATGACTTCGCCACGTTCTTCCATTTTTTTAATGATGCTGGCTACTTTACGAAGCTCCATAGTATCTTCAAATTTTGATGATACAGGCTCATTTTTTTGATTAACTTCTTCTGGCACACCTTTAACTGCTTTTTGGTTAGCACGGTGAGCAGTGACTTCATTAATCCCTTCAATATCTACTTGAGCTGGTTTCTTACCAAAGCCAAAGAAACCTTTTTTCTCACGAGAAACAACCTTAATATGGGCTTTAAGACGTGACAAATTTAACTCTTTCAAGCCCTTTTCAATAGCATCTTCAACAGTTCGACCTGTGAATATTACCATAGTTTTATCCTCTTACTTTCTTCTCTTTTGCGCTTTCTTTTTAGCACGACGAATCTTAGCCGCATGTTCTTTTTCAGCACGTTCCTTAGCTTCACGTTCTGCAATAATCTTAAATGGATTATTTAACAAAAGGATTTGGAACACTTGGAAGGCATTTGATACTGTCCAATAAAGCACAACCCCTGACGCCAAACGGAAACCAAAGAAGAAGATAATGATTGGCATCACGTAGGTCATAAGCGTCATCGCGAAATTTTTCTCACGCGCAGCCTTATTAGTCAACCAAGTTGAAAGGAATGTAAATAGAGCTGCCAAAACAGGCAAGATATAATATGGATCTGGTTGCGACAATTCAATCCACAAGAAAGTTCCTGTTTTCAAGAAAGCAACACGAGTCAATGCTTGGTACAAAGCCATCAAAATTGGCAATTGCACAACCAATGGAAGCATTGTTGCATATGGGTTAACACCATATTCTTTATAAAGTGCTTGGCTTTCTTCAGTCAATTTCATGCGGCTGTCTGTATCACGGCCAGGATATTTTTCTTGTAATTTTTTAAGCTCTGGCTGCAAATTTTGCATCTTTTGACCTGATTTGATTTGCATGTTGTAAAGCGGCATCATAATGGCACGAATGATGATAGTAAAGAGAACAATCCCCACACCAATACGACCATTAATTGAAAGCCATTGAATAGCTTTGGCAAAGAAATAAACAATTTGTTCCCAACCATTAGTTGATGAAGCGGTTACTTCGCTGCGCCCACAAGCAGCCAAAAGCATTAAAGTAAGACTACTTAATCCTAATAATTTAATCTTTCTTTTCACTATTGAGACCTTCCTGATATAAATTAGCAAGTTTTAACACATGCAATAAATTTTTCTTCACTTCATGGTAATCAAGTTCCTCGACACCTTTACGCGCAATGATGACAAAGTCCTGATTAAGCAAATTTGGTGATAATTCCATGATAACGTGACGAATTTTTCGCTTAATGCTATTGCGAGTAACAGCATTACCAAGTTTTTTGCTTACAGAAAGCCCTACACGATAGTGGCTCTGATTTTTTTCTAAATGATAAAGGACAAATTTTCGGTTAGCAACACTTGTACCTTTGCTAAAAATCGCCTGAAAATCTTTGTCACTTTTGACACGATAGGTTTTCTTCAACGTACGACTCCATTCTAAATTATTTTTATTATACCATAAAATTCAAAAAAGCCCTAACCTCTAAGGAGTTTGGGCTCATTATCTTCAAAATATTTTTATTGGAAAATACGCTTAAAAATCTTGAATAGCCTAAGTGTCTATTAATCTAAGTTTTGCAAGTCTTCATTGGCTAAAGCGATTTGCCATTTCACTTGGTCAAAACCAGTTCCGCCAAGAGAGTGACGACGTTCAACCGCCGTATGCGATTTGAGAGTTTCATAGATATCTTCCTCAATCAAATCAGAAATTTCTTGATAACGTTCAAATGGCACATCTTGCAAATAATAACCAGCTTTCGTGCATTCGAGGACTAATTTACCTACAATTTCGTGAGCCTGACGGAAAGGAAGCCCCTTGCTAGCAAGATAGTCAGCCAATTCAGTCGCATTTGAAAAGTCTTTTTCAGTTGATTCAGCCATGTGTGCTTTATTAACAGTCATTGTTTTGAGCATACCAGCTAAAATATCGATAGCTACCGTGATGGTTTCAACAGTGTCAAACATGCCTTCTTTATCTTCTTGTAAATCTTTATTGTAAGCCAAAGGTAAAGATTTCATGACTGTCAAAAGGCCAAATAAGTTACCGTAAACACGACCAGATTTTCCACGAATTAACTCAGCCATATCTGGATTTTTCTTCTGTGGCATGATTGATGATCCTGTTGAGAAGGTATCAGAAAGTGTCACAAACTTAAATTCATTTGAGCACCAGCTAATGATTTCTTCACAAATACGGCTCATGTGCATCATCAAAATAGAACTGTTTGACAAAAATTCCAAGATAAAATCACGGTCAGACACAGCATCAAGAGAGTTGCTGTATGGTTTAGCAAAGCCCATGAGCTGTGCTGTCATTTCACGGTCAATCGGGAAAGTTGTCCCAGCAAGGGCAGCCGCACCAAGCGGTGACATATCCGCATGCTTGATATTAAATTCAAAACGTTCACTATCACGCGTAAACATGTTATAGTAAGCCATCAAGTGATGTCCAAATGAAATTGGCTGTGCGTGTTGCAAATGCGTGTAACCTGGCATGATGGTATAAACATGCTCATCAGCCAAATCCACTAAAGTTTTACGCAAGTTCGCAAGTTTAGCGATAACTTCGTCAAGCTTGGCTTTCAAATACAAGTGCATATCTGTTGCCACTTGGTCATTACGTGAACGCGCTGTGTGCAATTTCCCAGCAACAGGACCGATTTTAGCGGTCAAAAGACTTTCCATATTCATATGAATGTCTTCGTTTGACACGTCAAATTCGATTTTGCCATCTTTGTATTCAGCCAGCAATTCTTCAAGACCAGCTTTGATTTGATTGGCTTCATCTTTTGTGATAATACCTGTTTCACCAAGCATGGTCACATGTGCAATTGAGCCTTTCAAGTCAAACTCTGCCATTTTTTGGTCAAAAGAAATGGATGCTCCAAATTCTTCAACCCATTTTTCAAGACCAGCTTCAAAACGCCCGCCCCATAATTTATGATTTTCTGTTGTCATAACACTGATACAATGAACCACCAGAGCTGGCGTTCAAAGCCTTTCTCTTTTCTTATTTCAATTAACAAATAAGTCCTAGGAGCTACCAAGGACTTATGATGTGATGCCTCACGGGGCGAATTCTTAAATGATTCTCACAGGATATCATTATTTAAGCTCGATGCCACTCTCTGTTGACATTAACGAGGGTTTGGTAAGTTATAAGAAAAGAGTCTCAGATGGGGCTCCCTGTCCCCTTCTATCTGAAATTTTCTTTTCTTTTTTTACTTTTATTGTTTATTTGGCTGTGACTCGTTCACGCTCATGTTTTTCTTTTCTTTTTCATAATCAACTGCTTAAGCAGATGATTTATTTGTTGTTAACTTGTGAGTTAACTTGAGTTGGTAGTCCCCAAAGTTTGATGAAGCCTACAGCTGCATCTTGGTCGAAGCTATCAGCTGATGTATATGTTGCCAAGTTTTCATCGTAAAGTGAATTTGGTGATTTACGAGCAACAACTTTTGCTGAACCTTTGTACAATTTAACTTTTGCAGTACCATTAACCACTTTTTGTGTTTCTTTAATGTAAGCAATAATTGCTTTTGTTGCTGGGCTGAACCACAAAGCATTGTAGATAAGGTTTGACAATTCATTTTCAAGAATTGGTTTGAAGTGAGATACTTCACGTACCAATGTGATGTCTTCGATTTCTTTGTGAGCTGTCAAAAGTGTGATTGCACCTGGGCATTCGTAAATTTCACGTGATTTGATACCCACCAAACGGTTTTCAACGTGGTCGATACGTCCAACACCGTGTTTACCTGCGATAGCATTGACTTCTTGGATAAGGTCAGCTAGTTTCATTTCTTTGCCGTTAAGAGCAACTGGTTTACCTTCCTTGAATTCGATGTCGATGAATTCTGGTGTATCAGGAGCTTCTTCTGGAGAATTTGTGATACCAAAAGCATCTTCTGGAGCTTGGTTCCATGGATTTTCAAGAACACCACATTCATTTGCACGACCCCAAAGGTTTTGGTCAACTGAATATGGGTTGTCTAGGTCAGCTGGAACTGGCACACCGTTTGCTTTAGCGTATTCGATTTCTTCTTCACGAGACCATTTCCATTCACGAACTGGAGCGATAACTTTCAATTCTGGGTCAAGCGCAGCAATTGCCACTTCAAAACGAACTTGGTCATTCCCTTTACCAGTACAACCGTGAGCGATTGTTGTCGCACCTGTTTTATGAGCAATTTCAACTAATTTTTTAGAAATGACTGGACGGCTAAGCGCTGATACCAATGGGTATTTTTGCTCGTAGTAAGCGTGAGCTTGAAGTGCTGGAAGCACATACTCTTCAGCGAATTCATCCTTAACATCAAGGACGTAAGATTCAACTGCACCAACTTTAAGAGCTTTATCATGAATAAAATCAAGGTCTTTACCTTCGCCGACGTCCATACAAACAGCAAGGACATCATAATCTTTCATAAGCCAAGTAATGGCAACTGAAGTATCAAGACCACCAGAATATGCAAGGATAACTTTTTCTTTTGACATAGGACTACTCTCTTTTCTTATTTTGTGTTTTTATCAACTTTATGCGTATAATTATACACACACCTTTCACCCCTGTCAACAATTTTTTGAATTATTTTTTACAAAAAAAGTCACTTTTTTATGATTTTATAACAAATATACAGTATATATACAAAAAACTCCGCACTTTTTATAAAAAAAGCTCCCTAGCCAAATCTAGGGAACTAATGTTTTTCATCTATTATTGAATTTTTTCAAAGCGTTCTGTGTAGAACAAAGCTGCTGTCATCACAATTGTACAGATGAACAAGCAAAGTGCCGCTACTGTCCATGAACCAAAGAGGTTAAAACTAAAACCAAAAAGTGTTGGTCCAAAGGCTGCTAGGAAGTAACCACCTGATTGCACCATACCAGACAATTGTGCTGTTTGACTTGGTGTGTGTGATTTCATTGAGAATGTCACAAGCAAGTATGGGAACAAAGCACTAACAGCAATACCGATTAAAATATTAACTGTCAACCAATAAGCAAAGCTGCTTGTTTGGAATAAAAGCATACCTGTTCCTACAATTGCACAAGCTGACACAATCGCAAGCATAATTTTACGATTTTTACTTGAAAGATTTGTTGTCAAAGTTGGGATTGTCAATGAAAACGGCAAGCTAATCAATGAATAAATTGAAGCTAAGATACCTGCTACTTCGCTTGAAAGACCAGCTTGGCTAGCCATTGTTGGCAACCATGTCATTCCTGTGTAGAAAAGAAGAGATTGCAAACCACCAAAGACAAGAAGCGCGATAGCGGCTTTATTTTTCCAAAGTGATGTTGAACGTTTTTCTTCATCCTTTTCAGTCACATGATTGTGGAACGTATTTGGAAACCAAACTGCCAAAGCTACCAAAATCAAGAAACTAAGAATCAGAATCAACCCTTTCCAAGATGTTGCTTTAACGATTGGAACAGCAACTGATGTGGCAACTGATGAAGAAAGCCCCATAGCTGTTGTATAAATCGTTGTCAACAATCCGATACGGAATGGTTGGTTTGCCAAAATGATACTTGGGAACAAAACGTTCATCATGGCAATGCTGATTCCGATAATCATTGTACCGATGTAAAGACTTGGAAGGTTAAGCACGCGCATGCTTGAACCGATAAACATGGCAATCAGAACCATGGTGAATAATTTTTCAAGTCCAAATTTATCCGCTAAACGTGGTGCCAAAGATGAACAAAAGGCAAACATAATCAACGGAATACTTGTCAAAACACCCAAAGAATTGACTGAAACTCCTAAACCATCCGCAACATAGCTAAGGACAGTCGGAATTGTCGTAAATGGGATACGCATAACAGCGCCCACAAGAATAATTCCTGGGACGAAAAAGATAGAATAGTCTTTTTTCATGTAACTCCTCTTAACTTATAAATAACAAAATTTTAAAGCCTATTATAACAAGAAGTAAATGACTTTAGAATAGGTAGCTGCAAAGAAAACGTTTTTCACAAGCAATTAAAATCTTTCTAAAAATTCATAATTTTAGATAAAAATACAACTTAATACATTTGCTTGATTTACTCTAAAATAACAGCGTCTTTTTCTGACACACCGTCTAAAGGAAAATATACAAAGCCTGAGAATACCTCAGACTTTTTTAGCTATTATTTCAGGTTTTTAAGCATGTTATCAATGTGTTCAATTGATTTTTCACGACCAAGAAGGTAGATAGTATCTGGAAGTTCTGGACCGTGCATTTCACCTGAAACGGCGATACGAATTGGCATGAAGAGGTTTTTACCTTTGATGCCAGTTTCTTTTTGAACAGCTTTGATTTGTGGGAAGATGTTTTCTGATTTGAAATCTTCGTCACTCATAGCTTCAAGTTTTGCTTTGAAGGCTTCAAGAACTGTTGGAACTGTTTCACCAGCCATGAATTCTTTTTCAGCATCTGTCAATTCTGGGAAATCTTCAAAGAACAAATCAGTCAATGGAATGATTTCATCAACAGATTTCATTTGTGGTTTGTAAAGTTCAACCAATTTTTCAGCTTTGTCAGTCAAACGACCAGCTTCTTCCAAGAATGGTTTAGCCATTGCAAAGACTGTATCGAAATCTGCATTCTTGATGTATTCGTTGCTCATCCAGTCCATTTTCTTTTGGTCAAATGCAGCTGGAGATTTACTCAAACGGTGTTCATCAAAGAGTTTAATCAATTCTTCACGTGAGAAGATTTCATCTTCACCACCAGGGTTCCAACCAAGAAGAGCGATAAAGTTGAATACTGCTTCTGGCATGTAACCTTTTTTACGGTAATCTTCGATGAATTGAAGTGTGTTAGTGTCACGTTTTGACAATTTTTTACCAGTTTCAGAGTTGATAATCAATGTCATGTGACCGAATTCTGGTGCTTCCCAACCAAGTGCTTCGTAAACCATCAATTGTTTTGGTGTGTTTGCGATGTGGTCATCTCCACGGATAACGTGAGAGATTTCCATCAAGTGGTCATCGATAACAACGGCAAAGTTGTATGTTGGGTAACCATCTTTTTTCTGGATAACCCAGTCACCACCGACGTTTCCACCTTCAAATTCGATGTCGCCTTTAACGATATCATGCCATTTGTAGATACCTGATTCGTTAACGGCCAAACGTACAGTAGGGATGATTCCTTTTGCTTCACGTTCTGCGATATAAGCAGCTTTTTCTTCTTCAGACATACCAAGGAATTCGTTGATGTAACGAGGTGTTTCACCAGCAGCTTCTTGGCGTTCACGTTCTGCAGCTAGTTCTTCTTCAGTAACGTATGATTTATAAGCTTTACCTTCAGCTAGCAATTGGTCGATGTATTTTTGGTAGATGTCCAAACGTTCTGATTGGCGATATTTTTCGTGAGTTTGTGGGCTTTCGTCCCAATCCATTCCCAACCATTTAAGGTTTTCCAATTGTGAACGTTCACCGTCTTCGACATGACGTTTACGGTCAGTATCTTCGATACGGATTACAAAATCACCACCGTGGTGACGAGCGTAAAGATAATTAAAGAGCGCTGTACGCGCATTTCCGATGTGTAAAAGTCCTGTTGGACTTGGTGCATAACGCACGCGAATTTTCTTAGGCATTTTCGTCTCCTGTTAAAATTTCAATTGCTTCTATTATAGCACAATCTTGAGTCTTGGAACAAAAAATTCAGCTGAAATCAGCTGAATTCCTTCCTATATCCAAGATTTAGAACAATTGAACTTTAACTTGATGCTGAACTAGCTGCACTTGACTCTTTTTCCTTGATATAATCAATAGCAATAACCAAAGAAATGACAAGGTCAGACAAAGAATCATCAGCAATTTCCACTCGATAAGTTGAAGGAAATTTAAACCATTCTTGATGAATCTTAGCCACCTCACGTCCTTGGTTAAGAAGGCTAAATGTCATATTCCAAATATCCCCAGCTACTTCTAAACCAAAATCAGAAATATCATACTTAGCTTTCAACAGTGAAAAACGTTTTTGAATCGTGATTTCCTTACCATCCGCAAAAGTCACCATAAATTTCTGGAAAGGAAAACTAAACTGCTGCTTAATATGACTGACAGTCTTTCTTTGTCCATCAAAAATAGTAAATTCCTTAAATAGTTTCAGAAAAGAACCTTGAACCTGATAAGCCAAACGGCCATCCTCATCAAAGATGTCAAACTTGCCAGCTAGCGACCAGAATTTTTGGCTGATTTCAAATTTTCGCATAAAATTCTCCCAATTTACTCAAAACCCTAAAGGCATTTTTATGGCAAATCATTGCCCGCAGCCAAGTAGATTTCATACCATTCTTTTCGCGTTAACTGGATTTCTGCCGCCTTAGCTGCTTCAACAACACGAGCTTTTTTGGTTGTTCCAATCACAGCTTGCATTTTTGCTGGATATCGCAACACCCAAGCAATAGCAACCGCTGACGGGCTGACATGATATTTTTCAGCCAAACGGTTTAAAACGTGATTTAACTCAGGGTATTTCTCAGAACCCAAGAAAACACCGCCAAAATAATCAAACTGAAGTACTGACCAAGCTTGAATCACCACATCATGCAAGCGACAATATTCAAAAATACTGCTGTCGCGAACAATCCCAGCCTCTTGTTTCATATTGACATGAAAACCAGCGTCAAAACTAGGGGTAAAGGCTGCACTCAGTTGCAATTGATTAGCCACCAAAGGTTGGTTAACATCTTTTTGAATCAATGCCATCATCATCGGATTTTGATTTGAGACACCAAAATCGATAACTTTTCCCTGTGACTTCAACAAATCAAAAGCTTCCGCAATTTCTGCAGGCTCCATAAGTGCATCTGGACGATGAAGTAACAAAGAATCAATGTAATCAACATTAAGACGCTCTAAAATGCCATCCACAGCTTCTAAAATATGCTCTTTTGAAAAATCAAAATAAGTAAATTCTTCCATGCGGATACCACATTTTGATTGAATCCACATCTTCTCACGCAAGTCAGGACGACGTTTCAACACCTCTCCTAAAATGTGTTCACATTTTCCATGACCATAACAATCAGCAATATCAAAGGCATTAATTCCAACCGCCAGAGCAGACTCAATCAAGTCTTCAACTTGATCAACCGTCATTTCTAAAATGCGCATTAATCCCAAAACAACTTCTGAAACTTCCTTTTGGCGCTCGCCAAATTTGATATATCTCATTTTCTATCCTTTTTCAAAATCAAACACCTAGAGTGTTACTTCACTGATGCGACCAGTATTCACATCATAAACAGCACCAGAAATCACAATATCATCAGGAATCAACGGCGACTCGCGTAGCTTTCTAACATCCTCACGGACACTTTCTTCAACATCAGAAAATGGCAGAAAATCTTTTCCATGAACTGACACACCCAAATCACGCTCTAACTGCGCTGCAAAAGCTTCATTTGTAAAACTTTGTGCCCCACAATCTGTGTGATGAAGAACTACAATTTCACGTGTCCCCAATTGTTGCTGAGAAATCACCAAAGAACGGATAATATCATCAGTCACACGACCGCCAGCATTTCGCAAAATATGAGCATCACCAAGCGCTAACCCCAAAGCCTGTGCCACATGTAAACGAGAATCCATACAAGTCACAATAGCAACATGCGTTTTGGGCTTCTGTGGCAAATGCTCTGTACCATGTAAATCAGCATAAGCTTGGTTAGTTTTCAAAAAATTTTCAAAATAAGACATCAAAAGTCCTCCTTGACTACTTGTCTAATAAAGTTTTTCTTATATTATCATTTTTCATACCTCTTGTCGCCTAAAATGACTTTAAATGAGGAAATAAAAAAAGCGGAAATACTCTCCCACTTTTTACGCAAAAACTTTTTTGAGGACTTCGCCCACAGTTGTCACACCAATGACTTGAATATTGTCTGGAATATCAATACCTGACAGTGAGTTTTTAGGAGCATAAACTTTGGTAAAACCAAGTTTTGCCGCTTCGTTGATACGTTGCTCAATACGTGTCACACGACGAATTTCACCTGTCAAACCAATTTCACCGATGAAGGCTTCCTGTGGATTTGTTGGCTTTTCTTTATAGCTTGACGCAATCGCTACCGCAACTGCTAAGTCAATGGCTGGTTCATCAAGTTTCACCCCACCAGCTGACTTGAGATAAGCATCTTGATTTTGCAACAAAAGCCCACAACGTTTTTCAAGCACCGCCATAATCAAACTAACACGGTTGAAATCAAGACCTGTTGTTGTACGTTTGGCATTTCCAAAGACCGTTGGTGTTACCAAAGCTTGGACTTCCGCTAAAATCGGACGACTTCCTTCCATAGTAACCACGATAGCTGAGCCAGTTGCACCGTCCAAACGTTCTTCTAAGAAAACTTGGCTTGGATTGAGCACCTCGACAAGCCCGCCAGATTGCATTTCAAAAATGCCAATTTCATTTGTCGAACCAAAACGATTTTTCACAGCACGTAAAATACGGAAGGTGTGATGACGTTCCCCTTCAAAATAAAGCACCGTATCCACCATATGCTCAAGCATGCGCGGTCCTGCAAGCTGCCCTTCCTTAGTCACGTGACCAACGATAAAGGTTGCAATATTATTTGTCTTAGCCAGTTGCATCAACTCTGCAGTCACTTCACGTACTTGTGATACCGACCCTTGAACCCCAGAAATATCAGGGCTCATAATTGTCTGAATCGAGTCAATAATCAAGAAATCAGGCTGAATTTGCTCAATCTGTGTGCGAATGGCTTGCATATTTGTCTCAGCATAAAGGTAAAATTCATTATCAATGTCGCCGAGACGCTCACTACGTAGTTTAATCTGCTCTGCTGATTCTTCCCCAGAAACGTAAAGAACCGTTCCCTTGTCAGCAAGCTGAATCGATACTTGCAAAAGCAGGGTTGATTTTCCGATACCTGGGTCACCACCGATAAGCACCAAACTGCCTGGCACCACACCGCCACCAAGCACACGGTTAAATTCATCCATGTCTGTCTTCGTGCGTGAGTAGTTAATCGAGCTCACATCTTTTAACTTAGTTGGTTTGCTCTTTTCACCTGTCAAGCTGACACGCGCATTTTTAACCTCTTGCACCTCAACTTCTTCGACAAATGATGTCCACGATGAACAGTTTGGGCAACGCCCTAAATACTTAGGAGAATGATAGCCACACTCCTGACAAATAAACGTTGTTTTCTTCTTAGCGATAGCTCATTACCTCCCTTATATTTTTACTCTAAACCTTATTTTCCTGTTGACCCAAAGCCACCAGTACGCACACCAGCTGCTTCGTCACCATCAGCAACCAAGAAAGGCATGAAAACACCTTGGACAATGCGTTCGCCAGCTTCAACCACAACTGTTTCATCTGTAATATTTTTCATTTGCGCAAAGATGTGACCTTCATTGGCTGGATTGCCATAGTAGTCACCATCGATAACACCAACTGAATTAATCAAAACCAAACCTTTTTTACGTGGATTTGATGAACGGTCAAAGAGATAAAGCACTTCGCCAGCTTGCATGTAAGCTTTGACACCAGTTGGCACCAATTTGATTTCCCCAGGTGCGATTTCTGTCGTTTCCGCTGCTTTCAAATCATAACCAGCCGCATGCGCTGTTTCGCGTTTTGGTAGCAATGCTTCATCTGTGAATTGTGAAACCAATTCAAACCCTCTAATTTTACTCATGTTATCTCCTTAATTACTTATTCGTATTAAATTTCTTTTCCTTCAAATGTAAATCGAATGTGTGGGAATTCTTTTTCGCCGTCTTTTCCTATCATGAATTCCTTAGCTTCTTTTTTGATTTGATTTAAATCAACGCCTTGGATTTTTGCTGCAAAGACACAGCCACAATAACATTGACGGTAGATATCATATTCTTCACACATTTCAACTGAACGGCGGTAGCCATTGTTTTTCTTGAAATCACTTGGCAAATATTTAGTCGCATAAACTTTTTGGACTTCAATACCAACACTGTTGATGACTTGAGAATTTTTGTGTGGACTGATTGTTAGTGCACTGGCAAAGTAATCATATCCAAGCTCAACTGCCATTTTAGCAGCTTTATCCAAGCGATAATCAAAACAAGCCGTACAACGTTCGCCACCTTCAGGTTCGTCTTCTAAGCCATGAACCTTTTGAAAATATTCAGATGGGTCATAAGGTGCTTCGATGAAATCAACCTTATTTCCTGCTTTTTCATTAAATTCTGAGATAAATTTTTGCACCACATAAGCACGGCGAAGATACTCATCCTTTGGATGAATATTAGAATTCGCAAAATAAACCGTCACATCAGCGTATTGCGTCAAATATTCTAATGTATAAGTTGAACACGGCGCACAGCAAACGTGAACAAGAATTTTAGGTCTTACTTCTTCTTGCGCCCAACGTTTAGCCATTTGTTGCATGACACGGTCATAGTTGATTTTTTGATTGGGATTCATTCGTGATAAAATCTCTTCTAAATCAATCACAAAAATAGTCTTCCTTTCCAGTACTGATGAGGTCACCCCATTATACCATAAGTTATTTTTCAAAAAAATGACAAAGATTTCTAATTAAAATAGAGCAAAAAAATGACAATTATCACGTGTTTTTTATAAACAAAGACAAACATAGCCGTCTTATGATATAATGGAGATTGTAATCTTGCTCGTTTAAGAGAGGAGTAAAAATGACAAGACAAAAAGTTGCTGTCTTAGGGCCTGGTTCTTGGGGAACCGCTCTTGCACAAGTATTAAACGACAATGGACATGAAGTTTGTCTATGGGGAAATATCCCAGAACAAATCGAAGAATTAAATACGAAACATACTAACACTCGCTATTTCAAAGACATCACAATCTCTGAAGATATCAAAGCGACACTTGACTTGAAAGAAGCACTTACAGACGTTGATGCTATCTTATTTGTTGTCCCAACAAAAGTAACACGTTTAGTTGCAAAACAAGTCGCTGAAACACTTGATCACAAAGCTGTTATCATGCACGCTTCTAAAGGTCTTGAACCTGGAACACACGAACGTCTTTCAACAATTCTTGAGGAAGAAATTCCTGCCAAATTGCGCTCTGAAATCGTCGTTGTCTCTGGACCAAGCCATGCTGAAGAAACAATTGTTCGAGACATTACCTTGATCACTGCCGCTTCTAAAGATCACGAAGCTGCTAAATACGTTCAAAAACTCTTTAGCAACAATTACTTCCGCCTTTACACTAATACTGATGTTATTGGTGTGGAAACAGCTGGTGCACTTAAAAACATCATAGCTGTTGGTGCCGGTGCACTTCACGGTCTTGGTTTCGGTGACAATGCTAAAGCAGCCGTTATCACACGTGGACTTGCTGAAATCACACGTCTCGGGGTTAAATTGGGAGCTAACCCACTTACTTACAGTGGTCTTTCTGGTGTTGGTGACCTTATCGTAACAGGAACATCTGTTCACTCTCGTAACTGGCGAGCTGGTGATGCTCTTGGGCGCGGTGAAAAACTCGAAGACATCGAGAAAAATATGGGAATGGTTATCGAAGGGATTTCAACAACTAAAGTTGCCTATGAGTTAGCTAAAGAATTGGATGTCTACATGCCAATCACAACTGCTATCTACAAAGTCATCTACGAAGGTGCTGATGTTCGTGATAGCATTCTTGGCATGATGTCAAATGACTTCCGTTCAGAAAACGAATGGCACTAAAATTAGAACTATAGTATAATTTAATTCAGCATAGTTTATTTATGAAAAGGAGTTCTCGTATGAATATGAGAAAAGTTAGAAAAGCCGTTATTCCCGCAGCTGGTCTTGGAACTCGTTTTTTGCCAGCTACAAAAGCACTCGCTAAAGAGATGCTTCCAATTGTTGATAAACCAACCATCCAATTTATCGTCGAAGAAGCCTTAAAATCAGGTATTGAAGATATCTTGGTTGTTACTGGTAAATCAAAACGTTCTATCGAAGACCACTTTGACTCAAACTTCGAATTAGAATACAATTTGGAACACAAAGGGAAAACTGATCTTCTTAAACTCGTTAATGACACTACAGCCATTAATCTTCACTTCATCCGTCAAAGTCACCCTCGTGGACTTGGTGATGCTGTCCTTCAAGCTAAAGCTTTTGTAGGCAACGAACCATTCGTCGTTATGCTGGGTGATGACCTTATGGATATCAACAACGATAAAGCTGTACCACTTACAAAACAATTGATTAACGACTACGAAAACACACATGCATCAACAATTGCTGTTATGCCTGTGCCACACGAAGAAGTTTCATCTTACGGCGTTATCGCACCTCAAGGCGAAGGAAAAGACGGTCTTTACAGTGTTGAAACATTTGTTGAAAAACCAGCACCTGAAGATGCACCTAGTGATCTTGCTATCATCGGTCGCTATCTTCTTACTCCAGAAATCTTCAATATTCTTGAAACACAAAAACCTGGAGCTGGTAATGAAATCCAATTGACAGATGCTATCGACACTTTGAACAAAACACAACGTGTTTTTGCACGTCAATTTAACGGTGATCGCTATGATGTCGGTGATAAATTCGGCTTCATGAAAACTTCTATTGACTATGCGCTTCAACACCCACAAATCAAAGATAACATGAAACAATATCTTATCGATTTGGGTAAAAAATTGGAAGCTGAATCAACTAAAAAAGAATCTAAATAATATGCTATAACATAAAAAAGTTCCTCTAGACTTTGTCTAG
>NZ_DS572691.1 GCF_000154985.1 Streptococcus infantarius subsp. infantarius ATCC BAA-102 | reverse complement strand
CTTCTCACAGCCATCAACCAAAGCTGCTAAACCAATTCCCGCAGCACTTAAAAGGCTGATAATAGCCACGATAATTAAAATAACAGAAGCAAAGCCCAACACTCGAAAGATTTTCGTTCCCCTAGTCAACCACCAAGATTCTTTCAATGCAACCGCAAAGCGATTGTCTTTCTTAGTCACCGCCAAAGGAAGGGCGTAGATAAAACGAAGATTGAAGTAAGCAAAGATAGCATATAATCCAAAATAAATTATTTTTCCATTTGTGGACTTCACAAGCTCTCCAGAAATAAAATTAGGAATATAAAGACTTTCTAACAAAGCTGATGACACCAAAAATTCTACAAAGGGAATTGTTAATATCAAATAGAAGAGAAAAGCTAAAAAATGCCAACCTAAAATAGATTTTAAAAAATGATAGCTTCTTTCCTTAAAATAAAAAAGTCTCACTCCTAATTTAGCTTCCTTACACTCAATGATTTCTACTAATAAAGAGAATTCTAGATAAACCAAGAATGCGAGCAACAAAAAATACACAAAAAGGACAGCTAGAGTTAGAGGTTTCGTTAAAAAGCTTACGATATTATCCGTTGTCATTCCTGGAATATTTGAACTAATCAAGATAACTCTTAAAATAAGGGACAATCCATAAGCGCCAATTGTCGTCATTAAAAACTGGAGAATACTTATTCTTAAGACATAAATATACTTGTGTAGATTCAAATCTTTTAAAACCGATTTTATATCTTTAATCATACTTTTCCTCACTTTTACCATTATAGCAAAAATATTCAGAAAAATTCCTTAAACGCTTTCATTTTTCAACCAAATAGAGTATAATAATTTTAGGGATATTTATTATGATAATTGTAAGCGGTTAACGTTTGATTATCTTATCCCGACTAGCTTATTAAAATTATTGATATGGGCAGGAAGTTTGGAATGCGCAAGGCTGTTAACTTACTAACAGCTGACGGATAACTAACCTTAGTTCTCGATAAAAACCAAGATTTCTTACCAGTCTACGTTTTCGCTCACTTTTACGCTCTTGCTAGCATAATTAAGGAGGCAGCTTATGTCACATCATTATGAAAAAATCCTAATTGCTATTGATGGTTCTTACGAATCAGAATTGGCTTTTGAAAAAGGGGTAAACATTGCACTTCGCAATAACGCAGAGTTACTACTTACACATGTCATTGATACACGCGCACTTCAAAGTGTAGCTACTTTCGATACTTATGTCTATGAAAAACTCGAACAAGAAGCTGAAGAAGTATTGGATGACTACGAAAAACAAGCTCGCGATAAAGGATTAACTAAAATCAAACAAGTTATTGAATTTGGTAATCCAAAAACACTCCTAGCTCGTGATATTCCTGATAAAGAAAAAGCTGATTTGATTATGGTCGGAGCAACTGGTCTTAATACCTTTGAACGACTTCTTATCGGTTCTTCATCAGAATACATTATGCGCCATGCAAAAGTCGATTTGCTAGTTGTTCGTGATAGCGAAAAGACATTCTAAGTCTTGAGTAATATCAATTCTCTTTAATAATAATTTTTAATCAACTATTCTATAATTACGAAAAAAGCCAAGTTAGTCTAATGACTAGCTTGGTTTCTTTTTTTACGATTTAATGATTTTTGAATTTGTCGGTCCAGCTCACGTTTAATTGCTGGTTCTGGTGCAAATTTTTCTTCCCAATCATCTGGTTTTAAAATCTTATGTGTAACTGGATCAAAGTGTGCTTGACCATCCGGAAAGATTTTCCCCATATTTGATTCATGGACAATATCAAAGAATGGTTTTGGGTCAACCCCCATTAAAACAAAGGAACCATAAGTCAGATATAATAAATCTGTCAGAGCATCCACCTGACCGACAAGCGGTGTTTCTGGGTGTTCTTTACTTTTAATCTTAGTCACAGCTTTATCAACAGCTTCATGCAAATTGGTTACAGATTGTTGGAAAGCTTGTGGATTACCTTTACTTGTCGCATACAAGAATTCGACAATCTCTTCAACCTTGAAGTCTGAGCGATGATCAGCTTCTTCGACACCATAAAGTCGTGGTGTCTCGCAAGTTTCTCCGTCCATTTGATGGTGGAAATCTTTGACTTTATTGAAGTTGTCATCTTGACTATCAAAGCGTTCACCGACTTCAGCATGAATCAAACCGTAGTGAGCTAAAGCTTTTGAAATACCATCATTGTTGTTAGTATCTGTTGTATAAGTTGCTACGGATTTGACAGACTCTATAGCATTTCCCATAGCAACACTAATACCGACACCAGATAACATTTCAATATCATTATCAGAATCACCAAAGGCCATGACCTCATCTAGGCTAAAGCCAAACATCTCACCGACTCGCTCAATTCCTTTGACTTTGGATTGTCCTTTTGAAATCAAGTCAGCTGAATAAGGGCTACTACGTGTGACTTTAATACAAGGAAAAGCATTTTGAATATTAGCTGTTTCACCTTCAGTTGCCACAAACACCACTTGATAAATCGGTTGACGCATAATCGCCAATAACCCATTTAAATTTTGTGGTTTGAGACGTCGGATAAAGTGTTTAAAACTGCGCTCCACCGCTTTTGCCCAACGTTTCGGAACAAGGGTGCTGACAACTTGACCAAAGCGACTTGTCCCCATGTTGATAATACGAGAGCCTACCAAACCTGAAGCTGTTCCCAGAGAGATTTCACGGCGATGATCATTGGCATAACGAATCAAACGATAAACCGTCGACACAGCCATTTGATTATGATAAAGCACCTGATCTCGTGTAAAAATGTATTGACCATTATAAGAAATCGCAAAATCCAAACCAAGATTTTCTAGATATGGTTGCACAAAACCTGGACCACGTCCCGTTGCCACTCCCACAAAAATTCCTTGTTTTTTCAAACTATTTATAGCTTTCAAGGTCGATTGTTGCACATTCTTACGATCATTCAAAAGTGTCCCATCAATATCAAAAAATACTGCTTTTATTGCCAAACCGTTTCTCGCCCTCCCTCTTTATGTTAAAATAGATTATATCACATTTTTAAAAGGAAGTTTTATTGTCATGAAAAAAATCCTTGTCTTGCACACGGGTGGAACCATTTCAATGCAGGCTGACGAAGCTGGCCATGTCCGCCCAGAAAATGATAATCCGATGAATCATGTCGGTGTTAATCTCGATAATATCCAAGTGACAGCACTTGATTTTTTTAATGTTCCAAGTCCTCACATCACACCAAAACACATGTTAAAACTCTATCAAAAAATTAAAGAAGAAGCTGACAACTTTGATGGTGTGGTTATCACTCACGGAACAGATACTCTTGAAGAAACAGCTTATTTCCTTGATACCATGGAAGTTCCTAACATCCCAATCGTGCTCACTGGTGCCATGCGCTCATCAAATGAACTAGGGAGTGACGGTGTTTACAATTACCTCAGCGCCCTTCGTGTTGCGAGTCACGAAAAAGCAGTTGGTAAAGGCGTTTTAGTGGTCATGAACGATGAAATTCACGCCGCAAAATACGTGACAAAAACTCATACTACTAACGTTTCAACCTTTAAAACACCAATCCATGGACCCTTAGGCATCATCATGAAACACGATATCCTCTTCTTCCGAACAGCTGAGCCACGTGTTCGTTTTGACTTACAAGATATTTCAGGTACTGTTCCAATTATCAGAGCCTATGCTGGTATGGGTGGCGATGGTATCATTAGCTTCCTTAATCCAAGCAACGTTCAAGGTGTGGTCATCGAAGCACTTGGTGCTGGAAACATGCCACCACGCGCTGCCGAAGAAATCTACGACCTCATCAAGCAAGGCGTCCCTGTTGTCCTTGTCTCACGTTGCTTTAACGGAATTGCTGAACCTGTTTATGCCTACGAAGGAGGCGGGGTTCAACTCGCTAACGCTGGGGTTATGTTCGTCAAAGAGCTCAATGCCCAAAAAGCCCGCTTAAAACTTCTCATCGCTTTAAATGCAGGTCTAAAAGGACAAGAATTAAAAGAATACATCGAAGGTTAATCAGGTGAATAACGCTAAAAAGCTGAAGCATTTGCTTCAGCTTTTTAGCGTTATTCTTCATCAGGAATGTATTCTAAAATATCACCAGGTTGACAGCCTAACTCACGACAAATAGCGTCCAAGGTCGTTAAGCGAACCGCTTTTGCTTTACCTGTTTTTAGGATAGAGAGATTAGCATTTGTAATACCGATACGTTCAGCTAATTCACCTGATTTCATTTTTCGTTTTGCTAATTCAACATCAAGATTAATTTGAATCATATGACTACCTCTAAATTGTAAATTCATTTTCCTCAGCAATGACATTAGCTTCTCTTAAAATTATTGAAAATACCCAAACAACAAATGCCGCTACTAGATAAGCCCAGTTAACAAAAGATAAAACTCCTGAACCAGAACACAAACTTTGGAACCAGCTATCTAAAAATGCAAGGGCAATAAAATTGTACTCAACATAACGTGCCAATTTTACATTTTCTGGAGTAAAAATATTATTATCGATAATATTTTTGAAAAACATTTTCACAAAAACAAGGAGCGCAATCCAAAGGCATGAATTTACAGCAAACAAACTAAGAAATGATGGTGAATGCAAAAGTTTTTCTGGAATATTAACATCAAATGAAAAACCATCTCCAGCTTGATTCATCAAGTTCAAATGAGGTTGTGTCCACGAAAGAGAAATAACAACTACTGTAGATAAAACGATTAAGACAATTGCAATATTAATCACAACATTGGCAACTTTCAACGCTTTATAGTTTGTTTTCTTCATGATTGTCTCCTTAAAATTATTTTCCCATTAAGCTAAGCGACGAGTGCGAAGCCATTTACTAATCACAACAGCAAGGACCAAAAAGCCGCAAACTGAAAAGTCAACTGTCATATTACTTGTATTAGAAGCATTTGTCAAGATGTTTTGGAAAACTGATACCACAAATGTGTAAAGAGTTGCTTTTTTCAAAAAGCTATAAGTACGGTCTGAAAAAATATCAGCAACTGTCAAATCAGAAAGGAAAGCTTTTAATTTAGTAAGTCCGTAAATAATGGCACCATTTACCAGACAAGTCAAAAATGTAATGCCCCAAGTATGTTGGCTCTTACTAATTGCCCACTCAATCATACCGTATTGACCTAGAGCTATTTTATCGTAACCGTAAAAATGTGAAGCAAAGTCAGCAAGAATGATTAAAATGAGACTTACAATAGTGATATTGATAGCAATTTTAGCAATAGTTTTAGCAGCAGTTTCGATAGTTTTTGTGTTCATGATAAATCTCCTAAAAAATGTTTTTCTATTGGATTTGTGGTTAAGCTCAATTGTTAAATCCGTTTTGCGATATTAAATTATTCTTTTTCGAAAATTTTTTATCGTTTTTCGATATATTTAGTATACCACAAGTTTTTCGTTTTGCAACACTTTTTATCGAAAATCGATATTTTTTTATTTTTTTGCGTAATTTTCAACGATTTTATCCAAAATCAAGGGCTTTTCCAAACAAATGTTACTAAAAAAGCCCAGTCACATTCGACTGAGCCAATTATCACTATGGTCTTATGTCTTTTGAGGATTTTACTGCCATAGCATTTATCAAAAAAGAGTCCTTTTTTTTCAGCCTACTTTCCGTAAGCTGGTTTCTCGTCAATTTTTTTAGCAAATGTCATCTTATAAGTTACGTTTATTATCATAAGCTTACCTCATCTTTCATTTGGTAAAGCCATTATAAAAAGGAAAGCTTAAGCTTTCCTTGTAGAAATCTTTCATAAACCTTAATCAAAGTTACCTTTGTCTTTGAGATTTTGAGTGATGATTTGCCATTGTGGTTCTTGGCGCCAATTTGGATTTGAAACGATCTGGCTGGCAACTCGCCTAGCTTCTTCTAAAATATTATAATCTTCCACAATATCTGCTACTTGGAATTCTGGAATTCCAGATTGTCGTGTTCCGAAAATTTCACCAGAGCCACGCATTTTAAGGTCAGCTTCAGCCAGTGCAAAACCATCTGTGGTTTCTGTCATGATTTTCATGCGTTTTTTTCCTGTCTCAGTCTTTGGATTAGCAACCAAAATCGCATAAGATTGCTTGTCACCACGCCCAACACGTCCGCGCAGCTGGTGTAGCTGACTAAGTCCAAAACGATCAGCATCCATTATAATCATAATAGTTGCATTTGGCACATTGACCCCAACTTCAATCACCGTCGTTGAAACCAGAACTTGACTCTTTTGAGCTTTAAAGTCTTGCATGATAGCTTCTTTTTCTTCATTTTTCATGCGTCCGTGCATTAAGGCAACATTGGCACAATCCGCAAAATACTCAGACAAATCTTCATGCAAAGCAATCGCATTTTTCAAATCCAGAGATTCAGATTCCTCAATCAAAGGTGAAATAACATAGGCTTGCGCACCTTTTGGCAATTCCTTTTTGACCCAGTCAAGGACAATATCTAATTGCTCATGCTTAACCCAGCGTGTAATAATTGGTTTTCGACCTGCAGGCAATTCATCAATAATGGAAACATCCATTTCACCAAAAGCAGTAATAGCAAGCGTACGTGGAATAGGTGTCGCTGTCATCATGAGTACATCAGGATTCTCACCTTTTTCACGGAAAATACGACGTTGATTAACCCCAAAACGGTGCTGTTCATCTGTAATAACAAATCCTAGGCGATGGTAACTCACCGTATCTTGAATCAGCGCATGCGTTCCCACAATCATATCCACAGAACCATCCGCAATCGCAGCAAGAGCGGCTTTTTTATTAGCTGCCTTCATACCTGACGTCAAGATAGCAATGGATAAGTCAGGAAACAGCTGCATTAAACTCTCGAAATGTTGTTCTGCCAAGATTTCTGTTGGCACCATCAAGGCTGACTGATAGCCTGCCGTATAAGCCGCATACATAGCAAGACTTGCAACCACTGTCTTACCAGAACCAACATCCCCTTGCAAAAGACGGTTCATATGCCCACCAGAGCGCATATCAGACAAAATATCACTAAGGCTGCGCTTTTGCCCACCCGTTAAATCAAAAGGGAGACTCGCTATCTTATCAGCCACTTTTTGCTCATCGTATGCAATCATAAGACCGTTAGCTTCTGATTTATTATCCGCCTTCAAGGCTTGCAGATTCATTTGAAAATAAAAAAGTTCTTCAAATTTTATACGACGAAGGGCTTGTTTGTATTCTGCTAAATCCTTTGGAAAATGCATGGCTTCTGTTGCTTTTGCACGACCTAATAAACGGTATTTGTCCAAAAAAACTTGGGGTAGATTCTCAGGCAACCAATTTTGTGCACCAAGAGCAAAAGCGGATTTTATGGCTTTAATCAAAGCATTTTGCGAAATGCCCTGTGCCACACGGTAAACAGGCTGCATATCATCTTCAACCTGCGCTAAAATCTTCATACCAGTCACTGCAGATTTTAGAGCATCCCATTTTCCGAAAATCGCTACATCACTGCCAAGCTCAACTTTATCTGCCAAATAAGGCTGATTGAAAAAAGATATCGCAATAACGGCCTCGCCTTGTTTGATTTTAAAAGACAGGCGATTACGCTTATAGCCATAATACTGGACATTTGCTGGTGTTACCACTGTTCCAACAATAACAGCTTTTTCCCCGTCAACTAAATCTAAAATACTCTTGCTCTTAAAATCTTCATAACGAAAAGGATAATAAAGCAGCAAATCCTCAATCGTATAAATGTCTAATTTATGGAATTTTTCTGCCGACTTAGGACCTAAGCCTTTTAATTCCTCAATTGATGATTGTAAATTCATAAGACCTCACTTTGCTACTATTATAACAAAAAATAGATTCTAAATCGTCGTAAGAAAATCACGACAATCTAGAATCCTTTTTATCTTATTTTGAATAGAAACGTGGGATACGATCACTTAGAAGGCAAAGTACTTCATAATTGATAGTACCACATTTTTGAGCCAAATCAGTAGCTGAAATAGCCTTGTCACCTTCTTGACCAATCAAAGTTACTTTAGTACCGATTGGGAATTTTTCTGGCAAACGAATCGTGATTTGGTCCATTGACACGCGCCCAACGATTTCACAAAATTGTCCATTCACAAGAACTGAGAAACCTTGCAAATCACGAGTCCATCCATCAGCATAACCAATTGGAACAGTCGCAATATATTCTTCTTTTTGAGCAGTGTAAGTTGCACCGTAACCAACAGTCGCACCAGCTGGGATTGTTTTCACGTGAACAAGCGCTGATTCCAAGCTAAGAGCTGGTTTAATCGGATATGGAAGAGCAATATCTGTTCCACTTGGATTCAATCCGTACATCACGATACCAAGACGGACGATGTTAAAGATTGTTTCGCTGTGCCAGATACTTGTCGCTGAGTTACTAGCATGAACAAGAGCAGGTTTTTCACTCAAGTTATTAACAATATTTGTAAAGAATGCCAATTGCTCATTAAATTTAGTATTATCAGCTTCATCAGCTGTAGCAAAGTGAGTGAAGATACCTTCTACATTAGCGCCAGCTTTTTTCAAGTTAGCCATTAAGCTTTCAGCTTCTTCAAGACTACGCACACCAATACGTCCCATACCAGAATCAACTTTCAAATGAACGTTAACCCCTTTAAGACTGATGTCTTGTTCATTTGCTAAATCAAGCCATTCTTGGCTAGCAACAGTTAAGGTAATGTCGTAATCACGTGCTAAAGCAACTTCATTAGGCATGATGACACCCAAGATTAAGATAGTTTCTTCAATACCTGCTTCACGAAGTTCAAGAGCTTCATCAACATTTGATACACAAAAACCGTCAACTAAGTGATGCACAGCTTGCGCAACCTTTTTAGCACCATGTCCATAAGCATTAGCTTTAACAACCGCAAAAGCTTTTTTCCCTTCTGGAATATTAGCTTTAACCGTCTCAATATTGTCACAAATGGCCCCTAAATCAATTAAGGCTCTTGTTGGTCGGTGTAAACTTGAAATCATTTTTTCTCCTCCAAAGCTAGTAAAAAATTTCTCGATTAATCCTACTTTTCATTTTTCAAAAAGTTTGTTACTCATCATCTTCTAAGATAACACTGGCTTGCACAAGATTCCCCGTATGAGAAAGTGAGATAAAGCATCTACCCGTAAACGGTGACTGGGTAATCTCAGGCGCACCTAGCTGGTTATTCAAAATTTCAATATCTTGAAAACCAAGTGTCCCAATTCCAGTTCCCATTGCCTTAGCGAAAGCTTCTTTTGCAGCCCAACGCCCTGCCAAAAATTCCATTTGCCTTTTCTCAGCCTTAAAACCTGAAAAAACTTGAAATTCTTTTTCTGTCAGCACGCGCTTTGCAAATCTATTATTCTTCTCATACGCTCGCTTGATTGCATCTATTTCTTGCAAGTCAATGCCATGACCAATAATCATACGTCTCCTTTGTGAAAAACGATTTTAAACCAAGTCAAAACTCTTATCAGCTTAATCGCTTAATGATTTCCAAAACTAAGGAGCTGAGAAAAATCCCCAGCCCCATAGGTTATTCAATTAATTAGAATAGCAATTCCTCATAAGAATCATGACTTAAGGTTGCATGGATTTCACGAATCAATTTTTCAGTTTTATCCCATCCTAGACATGGGTCTGTGATCGATTTTCCAAATACCTCTGGTGTATCTTGGCGACCATCTTCCAAGTAAGATTCAATCATGAATCCACGTACATACTTGTTAATTTTATCACTCCAGTCGCGATTAATCAATGTTTGACGTACAATACGGATTTGTTCAAGATATTGTTTACCAGAATTGTCATGGTTCGTATCAATAACGATAAATGGATTTTCAAGTCCCATTTTTTCGTAATGAGCAATTGCTTTCAACAAGTCATCGTAATAGTAGTTTGGCACATTTTCACCATGCTCAGTTAGTGCACCTCGAAGAATCGCATGCGCCAATGGATTACCATCAGTTTCAACTTCTGCATTATGGTAGATGAAGTTTTGTTTATTTTGTGCAGCATAAATACCGTTAAACATCACATTCAAATTACCAGATGTTGGATTTTTCATTCCTGCAGGGGCATCAATTCCAGAGGCAACAAAGCGGTGCTCTTGGTCTTCAACCGAACGAGCTCCAATAGCATGATATGACAGCAAATCATCTACCAAGGTAAGGTTATCAGGATACAACATCTCATCTGCAGTCGTCAAACCAGTTTCTGTGATGACACGATAATGCAAATGACGAACAGCAGCAACACCATTAATCAAATTTGGAAGTTTTGACGTATCAGGCTGATGCATCAATCCTTTATAACCATCACCATTTGTACGCGGTTTTGCTGTATAAACACGCATGACAATGAAAATCTTATCCTTTACTTCTTCTTGAATTTTCGCTAAACGATGAGCGTATTCAAGTACAGCATCTTCATTATCAGATGAACATGGACCGATGACCAAGAGAATACGGTCATCTTCACCTTTGATGATCTTTGCCAATTCAGCATCACGTGCTTTTTTCTTAGCAAGAAAATCACCTTCTAGTTTTGATTGTTCTTTGACTTGTGCAATATCAATTGTTGCACTTTTTTGATGTATTCCCATAATTTATTTACCTAGTGTATCGTAAATTTCGTGAACAAGTTTTTCGGTATTGTCCCAACCAAGACATGGGTCTGTGATTGATTTACCAAAAACTTCAGGTTTGTCTTGACGTCCGTCTTCCAAGTATGATTCAATCATAAAACCACGAACGTATTTATTGATTTTTTCATTCCAATCACGGTTAATCAATGTTTGACGGATAATACGAACTTGTTCTAAATATTGTTTTCCTGAGTTGTCATGGTTAGTATCGATAACGATAAATGGATTTTCAAGTCCCATTTTTTCGTATTGTTCGATAGTATCGATGACATTATCGTAGTAATAGTTTGGTACATTTTTACCGTATTCGTTAAGTGCACCACGAAGGATAGCGTGTGCAAACGGATTACCAGATGTTTCTACTTCTTCACCGTTAAACAAGAATGATTGCTTATTTTGAGCGGCATAAATACCATTAAACATAACATTCAAGTTACCTGAAGTAGGATTTTTCATCCCTGTTGGGACACTAATGCCTGAAGCAACAAAGCGGTGTTGTTGGTCTTCAACTGAACGCGCACCAACAGCAATATAAGAAACCAAATCATCTACCAATGGAAGATTTTCTGGATAAAGCATTTCATCTGCTGTTGTTAAGCCAGTCTCTGAAATCACACGATAATGAAGGTGACGAACGGCTTTGATACCGTTAATCAAACTTGGTGCTTCTGATGTATCAGGTTGGTGCATCAAACCTTTATAACCATCACCATTCGTACGTGGTTTTGCTGTGTAAACACGCATTACCATAAAGACACGGTCTTTAACTTCTTCTTGAAGTTTTTCCAAACGACGAGCGTATTCAAGCACAGCATCTTCATTATCAGATGAGCAAGGGCCGATAACCAAAAGAACTCGGTCATCTTCACCTTTAATGATAGCTTCTAATTCGCGATCACGAGCTTCTTTTTTAGCTAGAACGTTACCAGTTAATTTTGATTCTTCTTTAAGAGCATCGAAATTAATCTTTTTACTTGTTGCTTTAAATGACATATATTTTCCCTCTACTGAAATTAGTTAAGATTTCATCTATTATACCATTTTCAAGAGGTTTTTCAATGAATTGTCAGAATTTTCTGTTGTCTTTTTTAAAAATGTTTACGACCGTGGCAATTTTTGAATTTTTTACCTGATCCACATGGGCACAAATCGTTACGTTTAACGTTAGAGTAATCGATATTAGATTGTGCTTGAACATGTTGAACAGAGATATTCTTTTCAGCCATTGTTGTTGCACGTTCAGTTGAGCGTTCACGTTCTTGTTGGTGAATTTTTGCTTTCATCATTGTACGTGTCACGTCAAATTCAATAGCACCAATCATAGCTTGGAACATACGAAAACCTTCTGATTGGTATTCAACAACAGGGTTATTTTGAGCGTATCCTCGCAAACCAACAGATTGACGCAATTGATCAAGCGCATCGATGTGATCTGTCCACTTGTTATCCACAACCATCAAAATCAAAACTTTTTGGAATTCTTTAACAGCTTCTTCATCATGAAGTTTAGCGATTTGAGCATCGTAAACTGCCAAAGCACGTTTGTAAAGTTCTTCTTTGATTTCTTCAAATTCTAAATTTTCAAGGTCAGCTAGTTTAATAGAATCTTCCTCAACCAAGTTTGATTTAGCAAAATTCAAGATAGCCTTGATACCTTCTTCGCGGTCTGCACGGCTGTGTGCATCAACAGCACGATTAATTGTACGTTTAATCATTGCTTTGATTTCAGGTGCCAAATCACGGTCTGCTGTGATAACATCGTGACGTTCAGCATAAATGATTTCACGCTGTTCACGCATCACATCATCATATTGAAGGACTTGTTTACGCATATCGTAGTTGTTACCTTCAACACGTTTTTGAGCTGATTCCACTTGACGTGTGAGCATCTTAGATTTGATAACAGCTTCTTCTTCATCAAGGTTCATGCGATCAAGGAAAGCTTTAATACGATCTGAACCGAAACGACGCATCAAATCATCTTCAAGTGATAGGTAAAATTGTGATTCACCTGGGTCACCTTGACGACCTGCACGTCCACGAAGCTGATTATCAATACGACGGCTTTCGTGACGTTCTGTACCGATAACGCAAAGACCACCAAGTTCACGAACCCCTTCGCCAAGTTTGATATCTGTACCACGACCAGCCATGTTGGTTGCGATTGTAACCGCACCGCGTTGACCAGCGTTCATGATGATTTGAGCTTCTTTAAAGTGGTTTTTAGCATTCAAGACTTCGTGTGGAATACCAGCTTCAACCAATTTTTTAGAAATAAGGTCTGATGTTTCAACGGAAACCGTACCAACCAAGACAGGTTGACCTTTAGCATGACGACGTTTAACATCTTCCACCACTGCTCGGAATTTAGAAGCAAGTGTTGGATACAACAAATCTGGATGGTCAATACGAGCTACTGGTCGGTTTGTTGGAATTGGAATAATGCGCATATTGTAAACTTCGCGGAATTCCTCTTCTTCAGTTTTGGCTGTACCAGTCATACCTGCCAATTTTTTGTACATGCGGAACATGTTTTGGTAAGTAATTGATGCACTTGTCTTAGATTCTTCTTGGATACGTACACCTTCTTTAGCTTCGATAGCTTGGTGCAAACCATCAGAGAAACGACGACCTTCCATTGTACGACCAGTAAATTGGTCAACAATCAAGATTTCACCATTTTCACTAACCACATAATCAATATCTAAAATCATAATATAGTTAGCACGAAGAGCGTTATCGATATAGTGTGTTAAGGCAACATTTTCCAAATCATAAAGATTTTCCAAGTGGAAATACTCTTCAGCTTTATCAATACCACTATCAGTTAGACCGATTGTTTTTGTTGGTACATCAATGACATAATCAACACTTTCAAGTGTTTTAACGAATTTATCTGCACGAATGTAAAGTTGACTTGTTTCTGAAGTAACTTGACCAGAGACAATCAAAGGTGTTCTTGCTTCATCAATCAAGACAGAGTCAACTTCATCGACCAAGGCAAAGTTCAATGAACGTTGAACCATATCTTCTTGACGAACAACCATGTTATCACGAAGGTAGTCAAAACCGATTTCTGAGTTTGTAGAATAAGTGATATCACAGTTGTAGGCTTCACGTTTTTCATATGGTGATTTTGCAGACAAGTTGATTCCTACAGAAAGTCCCAACCAGCTATATACTTCACCCATTTCAGTTGCGTCACGTGTTGCAAGGTATTCGTTAACCGTGATAACGTGGACCCCTTCACCAGCAAGGGCGTTAAGGTAAACTGGCATAGTCGCAGTCAATGTTTTACCTTCACCAGTACGCATTTCTGGCACGTCACCATTGTGCATAACAATACCACCCATGATTTGAACACGGTATGGATAAAGCCCAAGAACACGTTTTGCAGCTTCACGAACAACCGCAAAAGCTTCTGGCAATAACTGATCTAGCGTTTCACCATTTTGATAACGTTGTTTGAATTCTGGTGTTTTTGCTTTTAATTCTTCATCAGACAAAGCAGCCATCGCATCAGCGTATGACTCAACTTTCTTTGCAATTTTTTCTAATTTTCTTAGTTCGCCTTTATCGTTTTCGATAACAGTTCGTAGAATATTTGCCATCCCAATTCCTTTCGATAAACTTATCATCACATTTTATCATAAAAAGCGCTCCTATACAAGAATACGCTATCATGACAACTAATCCATAAACTAGATAAAATGGTATGATTTTTTAGTATTTATTAATAACATTCTAAGTATTTTCTGAGCATTCACCTGTTTCGATTATACTCTTTTTTCACCTTAACAACAAGAAAGCACTGTATTTCACGGGAATTATCAGTGTAAAAAAAGATTGAAGAGCAGCCCTGCAGGACTTTTCCTCAATCTCACTTACATCTTGTTAATCAAAATAAATTAACGTTCTGAAACTTTCTTAGCTAAGGCAAAGTTTCCAAGTGTTGCAGAACCATTTTCAGCAACTCCTGGTGTTACGATATATTCAGTAACATCTGGAACTGGTACATAATCATTTAACAAAGCTTTAAATTTATCGCGAACACGTTTTAACATGTGTTCTTGTGCCATAACACCACCACCAAATACGATGACTTCTGGACGGTAAAGAAGTGTTGCTTGAATAGCTGCTTGAGCGATGTAGTAAGCTTGAACATCCCACACGTCTGAGTTAAGTTCAATCAATTCACCACGAATACCTGTACGTGCTTCAAGTGATGGACCAGCTGCCAAACCTTCAAGACATCCTTTGTGGAATGGGCAAACGCCGCTAAAGTTATTAGCAACATCATGTGAATGTGGAGCAACATAGACGTGACCTACTTCTGTGTGACCAAGACCGCCGATGAATTGACCATTTTGGATAGCGCCAGCACCGATACCAGTACCGATTGTGTAGTAAACAAGGCTCTTAACACCTTTACGAACAATTGTTTCACCGTAAGCTGAGCTATTAACGTCAGTTGTGAAATAAAATGGGACTTTGAAGTGTTTTGAAATCAAGCCAACCAAATCAACATTAGCCCAATGTGGTTTTGGAGTTGAAGTGATATAACCATAAGTTTCTGAATTTTGGTCGATATCAATCGGACCAAAAGAACCAATGGCAATACCAGCTAAATCTTCTTCAAAACGTTTGAAGAAAGCTACTGTTTTATCAATTGTTTCGTAAGGTGTTGTTGTTGGAAATTGAACTTTTTCAACAACTTGGAAATTTTCGTCACCAACAGCACAAACAAATTTTGTTCCACCTGCTTCGACACTACCGTATAATTTAGTCATGTTATCTCCCTTTTAAATGCTATTTTATACACAATATTATACAAAATTTCAAAAGATATATCAAGAATAAAAACGCTTAGATTACCTTATTTCAAAGGTTTTAACTCCATTTAAAAAGAGGTGTAAAAACACCTCTTAAAATATACATATATACTTATTTAAGTTCAAGTAACACAGCACCTTCAGCAAGTTCACCTTGAGCAACTGGTGTTACTTCTTGGTAGTCAGCTGTGTTTGTCACGATAATCATTGTTGTATCATCAAGACCTGCTTCTGCAATAGCTGCGCGGTCAAATGTTCCAAGAACATCACCTTTTTTAACTTTTTGGTTAGCAGCAACTTTTTGGTTAAATCCTTTACCAGCCATTGAGACAGTATCAATACCGATGTGGATAAGGATTTCAGCACCATTGTCAGATTTCAAACCATAAGCATGACCTGTTTCAAAGGCAAGTTGAACAGTACCATCAACTGGTGAGTAAACTGTGTCACCGTTTGGTTTAATAGCGATACCTTTACCCATAGCACCTGATGAGAAGACTGGGTCATTAACTGCAGAAAGTTCAACAGATTGGCCTGAAAGTGGGCTTACAACTGTTTCTTCAGAAACACCAGCTTGAGAAAGTGCAGTAACTTCTTCAGCTACTTCTTTTGCTTCTTTAGCAGCTTTAACGTCTTTTGTATCATCTTCGTAACCGAACATGTAAGTCAATACAAAGGCAAGAGCTGTAGTTGCAAGAACCATGATGACATATTTAAGAACTTGACCATTCAAGTAAAGAAGAGTACCAGGGATAATTGTAATACCAAAACCAGTACCAGCAAGGTTGAAGATTGAAGCCAACCAACCACCACAAGCACCAGCCGCAAGACCTAATACAAATGGTTTACCAAAACGTAAGTTTACACCGAAGATAGCTGGTTCAGTGATACCAAGTCCTGCAGAAAGAGCAGCTGGGAAAGCAAGAGCTTTAAGTTTAGCATCTTTTGTTTTAACACCAACAGCAAGAGTTGCACCAGCTTGGGCAGTCATTGCAGCTGTGATGATAGCGTTGAATGGGTCTTTACCATCAGCAGCAATCAATTGTGATTCAAGCAAGTTGAAGATGTGGTGAACACCTGTAACCACGATAATTTGGTGAATACCACCAAGAATAAGACCAGAAAGACCAAATGGCAAGCTAAGCAAGAATTTAGTTCCTGCAAGAACATAGTTTTCAACAGTATGGAAAACTGGACCAATGACAAAGAGTGCCAAGATTGACATTACCAAGAATGTCAAGAATGGAACCAACAAAAGGTCAAGCACATCTGGAATTTTTTTGTGCAACCATTTTTCAAGTTTCGCACCAAGCAAACCTACGAAGAATGCTGGAAGAACTGAGTTTTGGTAACCAACAACTGGAATGAATCCAAAGAAGTTAATTGGTTCTGCAGCTTTTGAGACAACATCCCAAGCATTTGGAAGTGAGTTGTTAACCATCATAAGTCCAAGAACAAGACCTACGATTGGACTTCCACCAAATACGTTAAATGCAGACCAGCAAATCAAAGCTGGGAAGAATGCAAAGGCTGTATCTGTTAATACAACAGTGTATGTGTAAAAGTTTGAAGATGAGAAAGCTTCTGATGTTGTTCCGAAGAGTCCTAGAATTGTATCATTGTTGATAGCTCCGCGGATACCCATGAAAAGACCAGTCGCTACGATAGCTGGAAGCAATGGAACAAATACGTCACCGAATGAACGGACAGCGCGTTGGAACCAATTTCCTTGTTTAGCAGCTTCTGCTTTTTGTTCATCTTTTGAAGCTGTTGGCAAACCAAGAGCAACAACTTCATCGTACATTTTGTTAACTAGACCAGTACCAAAGATAATTTGGTATTGTCCTGAGTTGAAGAAAGCTCCTTGAACTTTGTCAAGATTTTCAATTTTGTCTTTGTCGATTTTTGCTTCATCAACAACCATAACACGTAAACGTGTGGCACAGTGAGCGACACTGCGTACGTTTTCGAGGCCACCTAAAGCAGCAACAATCTCTTTTGCAATCTGTGCGTTATCCATTTGCAAAAACTCCTTTATATAAAATTACTTTTGTAAGCTTGGTTGTAAGCGTTTCACTTAACTACATTTACATTTTATCATAAAAACGCTTTATGTCAAGCGTTTATCATATTTTTTTCTTTTTGCGGGAAAATAATTGATTTTTAGGCGGAAAACGTTTACTATATTAGTTGTAGATAGATTAACAAAAGGAGAAAAATATGAATTTACCTCAAGAAGTACGATACCGTGCTTACGCTGATTGGAGCGAGGAAGAGGTTGTTAAAATCACTGAAAATGTGAAAAAATCACCTTGGCATACCAGCTACCACATCGAGCCTAAAACTGGACTATTAAATGACCCTAACGGTTTCTCATACTTTAACGGCAAATATACATTGTTCTATCAAAATTGGCCTTTTGGCGCTGCTCACGGCCTAAAACAATGGGTTCACACTGAATCTGAAGACTTGGTTCATTTCCATGAAACTAATGTAGAACTTCGCCCTGACACTAAAAACGATAGCCACGGAGCTTACTCTGGTTCTGCCTATGAAATCAATGACAAACTCTTCTTGTTCTATACAGGAAATGTTCGTGACGAAAACTGGGTACGTGACCCACTTCAAATCGGTGCTTGGATGGATAAAGACCACAAGATCACTAAAATGGATGACGTTCTTATCCGCCAACCAGAAGATGCAACAGAGCACTTCCGTGACCCACAAATCTTCAACTATAAAGGTCAATTCTACGCAATCGTAGGCGCTCAAAACCTTGACGAATCAGGCTTCGTGAAACTTTACAAAGCTGTTGACAACAACGTCGAAAATTGGGAAGAAGTTGGAAATCTTGACTTTGATAACAGTGGTTCAGAGTACATGATTGAGTGTCCAAACCTTGTTTTTGTTGATGATAAACCAGTTCTTATCTACTGTCCACAAGGACTTGATAAAGCTGAACTTGATTATCGCAACATTTACCCAAATACCTACAAAGTATATCAATCGTTTGACGCAGAAAATGCAAAACTAGTCGGAGCTTCTGACATTCAAAATCTTGATTACGGTTTTGAAGCCTATGCGACTCAAGCATTCAACGCCCCTGACGGACGTGCGCTTGCTGTTAGCTGGATTGGACTTCCTGACATCGACTATCCAACTGACCAATACGATTACCAAGGTGCTCTTAGTCTTGTTAAAAAACTTTCTATTAAAGATGGTAAACTTTATCAATACCCAGTTGAGGCAATCACTTCTCTTCGTAATTCTTCTGAAGCTTTCGCTGACAAAGCACAAACAAACAATACTTATGAGTTAGAGTTAACATTTCCTGCAAATCAAAAATCAGAACTTCTGCTTTTTGCTGATGACAAAGGAAATGGACTCAGCTTGACTGTAGATACTAAAGACGGTAAAATTATCCTTGACCGCAGTAAAGCCGGTGTTCAATACACTACAAAATTTGGTACTACTCGAGAATGTACAATCGATACGAAAGAAACAACAGCCAATATTTTTGTAGATAATTCGATCATTGAAATCTTTATCAATAAAGGAGAAAAAGTATTTACTAGCCGTATCTTCCCAGAAGCTGGTCAAAACGGAATTACACTTAAATCTGGAGACGTCACTGGTACATACTTTGATTTGAAATACTAATATGGTAGCAAAATTAACTGACGTTGCTGAACTTGCTGGGGTAAGCCCAACAACCGTTTCACGCGTTATCAACAACAAAGGTTATTTGTCAGAGAAGACAAAACAAAAAGTCCAAGAGGCCATGAGAACTTTGGGATATAAACCAAACAACCTCGCCCGTGGACTCCAAGGAAAATCAGCCCAACTTATCGGCTTAATCTTCCTAATATTAGTAATATCTTTTATTCTGAGTTAATTGAATATCTTGAAATCGAGTTATTCAAACGTGGTTATAAAACGATTATCTGCAACAGCGAAAATGACCCAACCAAAGAACGTGAATACATTGAAATGCTTGAAGCTAACCAAGTTGACGGCATCATTTCATCTAGTCACAACCTTGGCATCGATGATTACGAGCGCGTCAGTGCACCAATTATTGCTTTCGATAGGAACCTAGCTCCAAACGTCCCTGTCGTTGCTTCAGACAACTTTGAAGGTGGAAAACTGGCTGCTCGCACGCTTCAAAAAAATGGTTGCGAAAACATCATCATGATTACAGGGCAAGATAATACTGACTCACCAACCGAATTACGTGCACTTGGATTTTCATTCCAAATTCCTCACGGAGAAATCTTTAAAGTTCCTAACAACTTATCCGCAATTCGACGTGAAATGGAAATTAAATCAATCCTCGCAAGCAATCGTCCAGATGGGATATTTGTTTCAGATGATTTGACAGCCATTTTGACAATGAAAATCGCTAAACAGCTAGATATGAACATCCCTGATGATTTGAAAATCATTGGTTATGATGGCACATCATTCATTGAAAGTTACTTCCCACAGTTGACTACTATCCGTCAACCAATCGATGAAATCGCAAGTCTACTTGTCGATATTCTCCTAAAACGCATCAAAGGTGAAAAAACAAATAAAGACTACATTTTACCTATCTCATTGATTCCTGGGGGAAGCATTTAAAAAGAACAGGCTAAGCCTATTCTTTTATATTACACTTTTTACTTATCCACACAACAAAAAAGAGATGTGTATAGCATCTCTTTTTTATTATTCAGTAACAAACTGACTCAATAAACCATTGACAAATTTTGCTGATGTTTCGTCTGAATATTTCTTAGCGATTTCAATGATTTCATTGACCGCAACACGACCTGGTGTTTCTTCGAAATATTTTACTTCGTAAAGACCTAAACGAAGTAAAGCTTTATCAGTCAACGTTAAACGTTCTAGTGACCAGCCTGATTTTAAGTGTGCTTCGATTTGTTGATCAAGTTCTGATTGCAAATCACAAACACCTTTAACAAGATTTAGAAGAAATACTGGAACTTGAACTTCTTCGTCTTCTTCGACAGTCTTATCATAAGTGTAAGCAAATTCAGCTGCTTGCAAATATTCTCCACCAAATTCGAGGCTAAAGAGTGCCTGGAAGGCACGCTCACGAAGGTCACGTCTTGAATTTGTAAAGTTATTAGTCATCCAAGAAATCCTCGTCAAACAATGCTTTCAAATCAGGTTTTGGTGTTTTTTCAGGAACGATTCCTTCAACGTGAATGTTGACAGATGAAATAGTCACTTCTGCCATTTCGTAAACTGCAGCTTTAACAGCTTTTTGGATAGCCATTGAAACAGCAGGAACGTTGACACCGTATTGAAGATATACATAGATATCAGCGTTAACTGTACCATCTTCTTCTGTTTGAAGGTAAACACCTTTACCTAAAACTGTTTTGCTGAAAGTATCAGTCATGGCTTTGTTACGAAGTGAGTGAACGCCATCAACTTTTGTTGCAGCAATACCTGTGATAACTTCTAGTACTCGTGGTGAAATAACAATATCACCAATATTTTCAGTTGTCATAAGCATTTCCTTTCTAATTAAATTTAAGGATTAAAAAGTAAAGAGAGCGGTGCCCTCTCTATTGGCAAGTTTAGGCACGTGATACGTAAGTACCTTCTTGCGTATTGATTACCAATTTTTGACCGATTTCGATAAAGTCTGGTACGTTAACAACAAGACCTGTTTCAAGAGTTGCAGGTTTACCAGAACCAGTAACTGTAGCACCTTTGATTGATGGTTGAGTATCAGTAACTGTCAATTCAACAGTTGTAGGAACAGTTACACCGATAACTTCAGTTCCGTAGAATTGGATTTTAACTTCTGAGTTTTCAAGAATGTAAAGCAATTCTTGTTCTACGTTAGCAACTGGAATTTCATATTGTTCGTAGCTTTCAGAATCCATGAAGTATGCTGTGTCATCCATTTTGTAAAGGTATTGTGCAGCACGTGTTTCGATGATTGCTTGTTCGAATTTTTCTTCTGGACGGTAAGTTGTATCGAATGTTGAACTAGTACGTACGTCACGGAGTTTCATACGCATAACTGTGTTACCTTTACCTGGTTTGTGGTGGCTTGCTTCGAGAACTTTGATGAGTTTTCCATCAGATGTTACGAAAGTCATACCTGCTCTAAGCTTACTTGCTTCAATCATTTATTAATTACCTCTTATAAATTATTTATCACTTCATTTTACCATAAAATACGTTATGGCTCAAATCTTTTTGGGTTTCAAAAGAATAACCCTCTCCTACTATTTTAGACTTCATTGTTAAAAAAATCCAATTTTGATACAATAAAACACTAGAAATTTATTAAAAAGGGAGATTTACTGAATATGAAAGTGAAACTTGAGAGTCCAGAGGGAGAGATTAAAGAAGTTAAAGTTGGTTTCAGCTGGACAACGCTATTCTTTTATTGCTTTGTGCCACTTTTTCGTAAAGATTGGAAATGGCTTGGCATTATGCTTGGAGCAATGATTTTAGGGGGAATGCTCTCACTAAGCCTTAATGTTGATACTGGCATCGGACTTGGCTTAAACATTGCTTTTGCTATTTTATACAACAACTTTTACATCAATGATTTGTTAAAAAAGGTTGGACGCCAGCTTCCGAAGTTGATGAAAAAATTCTAAAAGATAAATTGAACTAAAAAGACTAAAAGAGCACTTCTTTTGAGTGCTCTTTTTATTAGTCATCAAAATCATCCATGCCAAGTCTCACTTCTGGGACATCGTGCTGAACGCATTCGACACCTTTTTGTTTCATCAATTCGATAGCAAATGGATGCATGCGGTAAGCTGTTTTGTAAGTAATCTTCTTAATCCCTGCCTGAAGAAGCGCTTTGGTACAGTTGATACACGGAAAATGGGTCACGTAAATTTCTGTGCCTTTGGTTGAGATACCTTCTTTAGCACACTGGATAAGAGCATTCATTTCAGCGTGAACGGTACGAATACAATGACCGTCTTCCATTTTATGTCCTGCTTCGCTACAGTTATCAGTTTCAGAAACACCACCATTGTAACCAGTGGCGATGATACGATTATCTTTAACCAAAACAGCTCCGACAAAGGCACGATCACAAGTTGAGCGTTTTGAAATCAACTCCGCATTTGCCATAAAATAATCTTCCCAAGAAAGTCTTTCAGTCATTGTTTTCCTCCTTTTCTAAACGCATAGTGATTACAAGACAATCAATTCTTTCGGTGCCAAGGTCAGAACCTCGCACCCTTTTTCAGTGACCACAAGGTCATCTTCGATACGCACACCGTATTTGTTATCAAGGTATATGCCTGGTTCATCGGTGATGGTCATGCCGACTTCAACCAATTCATCAGAATTTCCAAAGAATGGGATTTCGTGAATATCAAGTCCAATTCCATGACCAATTCCGTGTGTGAAGTGCTCACCATAACCAGCTTTTTCAATCACATCACGCGCTAGCTTATCATAATCACGGCGTGTCATACCAGCTTTGACCGAATCAATCACAGCTTGATTAGCGCGCAAAACCACATCATAAATCTCACGCTCTTCGTCAGTCGTCTCACCAATATGGATGGTACGCGTCATGTCGCTGACATAATGATTGTAGTAGCAACCAAAATCGAGGGTCAAGGTTTCGCCTGACTGGATAACTTTCTCACTGGCTACGCCGTGAGGCATAGCAGAGCGGTAACCTGATACTGCAATGGTTTCAAAAGATACCCCAGAAGCTCCGTACTCCCGCATACGAAAATCAAGGAAGTTTGCTACTTGCAATTCTGTTGTTTGCCCAGGTTTGATGAAATCAAGCATGTCTGTAAAGGCACGGTCAGAAATCGAACAAGCTTTTCGGATGGTCGCAATTTCAGAAGTATCTTTAATCATGCGTAATTCTTCCATGAAATTCGTCGTAGCTACCAAATCATAACCTGCAAACACACCCTGCAAAGTCTGATAATAAGCAAATGACACCTGACTATCAAAACCAATCGTCGAAATCGCATCAGACGCAATCGCCTTAGCAATTTCAGAAAGTGCATCTCTGCTTTCGATGATATCAAATCCTTGAACCGTTTGCTTAGCAATCAAAGTGTAGCGAGCATCCGTTACGAACAAACGACGTGTTTTGGAAATAAAGACAGTTGCTGCTGTCCCCCAAAAACCTGTCAAATAATAAATATTATTTTGACCAGTCACCAACATGGCGTCCAGCTCTTTTTCATCTAACTTAGCATCAAATCTTTTCAGTCTTGCTAACATGAAACTCTCCCTCACTCGTTTTTTAAAATAATTATACCAGAAAATCCTTGAAACGATCGCCTTTTTCACGTTTTTTTCACAAAATACTTATCTGGTAAATCAATTTTATCGTAAAAAAAGAACCATCAGGTTCTTTTAAGTTATTGAATTTGCTTTTTTGATGAACAAAATACTTAGAATAACTAGGCTTAAGCCGTAAATAAAATAAAGCGATTGGTAGCTTTGAAGACCCAGAAATTGAATGATTAGTAAAACAGCGATGCTTAGCAGATTGACCACAGTCGTCATACTGACCACCCATTTTTCAGCATGACAACTTTGCAGAAGCATTTTTGAACTTTCGTAAAGTGGTGTGGCTGCCATGACTAGCATAGTAAATGCCGTAAGCGCAATGATATTTGTATTGATTTGACTTGATAAAAAGTTTGCAAAGACATTAGCACAAAGCGTCACTATCACAGCAAATCCAAAACTCATTAGATAACTATTTCGATAAATCACGCGCATAAATGACTTATTTTCATGCTTTTGACTAGCCTGCGGCAAAAAGACAGAAACCGTACCAGCATACATATAAGCAGGCAAACGAACTATTGAAAATAGCTGACTAATCACTGCATAGATAGAGAGAATTTCTAACCCCTATCTTCCCATCAAAGCATCAAATGCCATGATAAAAAGAACACTCTCAAAAATTGCCTGAATGGTTAAAGGAATCCCAAAAAGAATTAACTCTTTTTTACAAGTTGACTGAGATTTCAAAGCCTCAAAAATCACATCATGAACTAAATAAAAATAAGCCAAAACCACTAAAAACAAAGAAGTTATAGCCGAAATCGCTGCACCCTTCACTCCAAAAATTAGAACCAGATAGTAATTCATCACCACATCAAGCAGCGAGCTAACAAGCCCAATCCAAAAAATCGGTTTGGTTTTCAACTTTTAAAACATTTGTCAACAAAAATGTTAACAAGGTCAGAAGAATATACGGTGACATAATAACGAGATAAAGTGTTGATAAGCCAAGCAATTCTCCTGAAAATCCATAAAATAAACGTAAAAAAGATTTTCTAAAAACTACACATAGAACTAAAAAGCTAGCACCTATCACCACATCAAGTAATAAAGAGGACTTAAACAAATCTTTAAAATGCTTCTTGTCATTTTCCGCAAAAGCTTGCGCCCCTTTGATATTAAAGGATAAGCTAAAAGCGCCTAAAATCCCACCAAAGTCAAACAAGAAATTTTGAATCACAGATATTCCAGAAAGTGCCACGCTTGAGTCATTAACCGCAAAATGCAGTGACAATTGATTAATCAAAAGCTGTGCAATATTTGTTGCAATCAACGGAAAAACATACCGATTAACTTCTTTTGAATAAGACATAAATCCTCCAATAAATCTCAACAGCAGCAGAACTGCGCCGTTCCCCATAAATTGGCTCCATATAACACAAAAGCCAGGCAAGATAACTTACCTGGACTTTTTTACTTCAATTTATCTTTCAAATATTGTCCTGTGAAGGATTCTTTGACTTTGGCGACTTCTTCTGGTGTGCCTGTGGCAACGATTTGTCCGCCACCAACACCGCCTTCTGGTCCAAGGTCGATAATATAGTCAGCTGTCTTAATCACATCAAGATTGTGTTCAATAACAAGCACGGTATTTCCATCATCCACGAAACGTTGAAGGACTTTAAGTAGACGAGCAATGTCATCTGTGTGAAGACCTGTCGTTGGTTCATCAAGGATATAAAGGCTCTTACCAGTTGAGCGTTTGTGAAGTTCACTCGCTAATTTCATACGCTGTGCTTCACCACCAGACAGTGTTGTGGCTGGTTGTCCAAGAGTAACATAACCAAGTCCAACGTCTTTGATAGTTTGCAATTTGCGTGCGATTTTAGGGATTGGTGCAAAGAATTCAACCGCATCATTGACTGTCATATCAAGAATTTCAGCGATATTTTTGTCTTTGTAATGAACTTCAAGCGTTTCACTGTTATAACGTGTGCCATGACAAACCTCGCAAGGTACGTAAACATCTGGCAAGAAGTGCATTTCAATCTTGATAATTCCGTCACCAGAGCAAGCCTCGCAACGTCCACCTTTGACGTTAAATGAGAAACGTCCTTTTTTGTAACCACGAATCTTAGCTTCATTGGTCTTAGCAAAAAGGTCACGAATATCATCAAAAACACCTGTGTAAGTTGCAGGATTTGAACGCGGCGTACGACCGATTGGGCTTTGGTCAATGTCAATCAAGCGTTCAATGTTTTCAATGCCCTCAAGTGCCTTGTGTTTACCAGGTTTGGCAGAATTGCGATTCAATTTTTGAGCAACAGCTTTTTTCAAAATACTGTTAACCAAGGTTGATTTTCCAGAACCCGAAACACCTGTCACCGCAATGAATTTACCAAGTGGGAAAGTCACATCAATATTTTGCAGGTTATTTTCAGAAGCACCTTTGACACCAAGCACGCGCCCATTTCCTTTACGACGTTCTAGTGGCACAGGAATTTCTTTTGCTCCAGACAAATACTGCCCTGTAATTGATTTTTTATTTTTGGCAACATCTTCTGGCGTACCAGATGCCACGATTTGTCCACCAAATTCACCCGCACCTGGTCCGACATCAATCAGCCAGTCAGCTTGACGCATAGTGTCTTCATCGTGTTCAACAACAATCAAGGTATTACCAAGATCACGCATCTTCTTCAAGCTATCAATCAAGCGATCATTGTCACGTTGATGAAGACCAATTGACGGTTCATCAAGGATATAAAGGACACCCGACAAGTTTGAACCAATTTGTGTCGCCAAGCGAATACGTTGACTTTCACCACCTGACAAAGTCCCCGCAGAACGTGACAAGGTCAAATAATTCAATCCCACGTTATTTAAGAAAGTTAAACGGTCTTTGATTTCCTTAACGATTGGTGTGGCAATCGTTTTTTCATTTTCAGAGAGTTCTAGATGATTCAAGAGTTCCAAGTGGTCAGCAACTGACAAATCAGACACTTGCCCAATATTCAAACCATTTTCACCACCCACACGAACACAGAGCGCTTGATTATTCAAACGGTAACCATGACAAGTTGGACATGGCAATTCATTCATGTAGCCGCGCATGACATTGCGGGTAAAATCACTATTTGTCTCATGGTAACGACGATTGATATTGTTAACAACACCCTCAAAAGGAAGATCAATATTGCGTTCACCACCGAAATCATTGACATAGTGGAAATGGAATTCACGCTCACCAGAACCGTAAAGTACAAGATTTTGCTCTTCTTCAGTCAAGTCTTCAAAAGGCGTATCCATATCAACACCAAAAGTTTCCATAGCTTGCTCAAGCATAGCAGGATAGTAGTTTGATGAGATTGGATTCCATGGTGCTAAAGCCCCCTCACGAAGCGTTTTACTGCGGTCAGGAATCACCAAATCCAAGTCGACTTCCAATTTATTTCCCAAACCATCACAGGTTGGACATGAACCAAATGGCGCATTAAATGAAAATAAACGTGGTTCTAATTCGGGAACAGTAAAGCCACATACTGGACATGAATAATGTTCAGAAAAAAGCAATTCATTGCCATCCATGGTATCGATAATGACATAACCATCTGCCAAACGAAGGGCTGCTTCCACAGAATCAAAAAGACGTGAACGAATGCCCTCTTTATTAATCAAACGGTCCACGACAATCTCGATGTTGTGTATTTTACTCTTAGATAACTCAGGAACTTCTGAAATATCAAAAATGTCACCATCCACGCGTACACGTACATAACCATCTTTTTGAATGCGATCAAAAATCGTCTTGTGTTGACCTTTTTTGCGACGCACAACAGGCGCTAAAATTTGCATTCTTGTGCGCTCAGGTAATTCCAATACCTTATCAACAATCTGTTCAACAGATGATGCCGTAATAGCACCGTGCCCATTAATACAGTAAGGCGTCCCCACACGAGCGTACAAAAGGCGCAGATAATCATTGATTTCTGTCGTTGTTCCTACAGTAGAGCGCGGGTTTTTACTTGTTGTTTTTTGGTCAATGGAAATAGCTGGGCTAAGACCTTCAATCGAATCCACATCTGGTTTTTCCATATTACCAAGAAACATGCGGGCATAAGCAGACAAGCTTTCAACGTAACGACGTTGCCCTTCTGCGTAAATCGTATCAAATGCCAAACTTGATTTTCCAGACCCCGACAAACCAGTCACAACAACTAATTTGTCCCGCGGAATCTCAACATTGACATTTTTTAAATTGTGGGCACGAGCCCCACGAATAATCAATTTATCTTGCATAATCTATGAGATAAGCTAAGCTTGACACTAGGCCACGCTTAGCTTTCCATCCTTTCTTTGCGAGTACATTTTCTTCTTATTTCATTATAACAAATTTTCTACTTTTCTCTGTCCCCAAAAACTGCTAATTGTAGTATAATAGACTAGTACGTAGAATTTTGTCTAAAAAGAGATTATTTTACAACTTAAAAAAATCATTGAACAAGAACTAAAGACGGCACTATCGCTGGTGGTCCTAACTAGTTATCATAGTTTAATAGTTCTTGTATCTCATCGCAAAAGGAGGGGTTGTTTTTATGGAACAAATGTTTCTATCAACAGCGTTAGAGTTTAAAGAAATCAATACATTCGAGCCAGGAGCTTGGATTAATTTAGTTAACCCCTCCCAGGAAGAGTCTGTGAGTTTAGCCGAACAATTTAATATCGATATCACAGACCTTCGTGCGCCACTCGACCTTGAAGAAACATCACGTATTTCTGTCGAAGACGATTACACTTTGATTATCGTCGACGTACCAACCTACGAAGAACGTAATAACAAAAGCTATTATGTGACAATTCCACTAGGTATCATCGTAACTGACAACGCTGTTATCACAACGTGTTTACAAGAATTAACCTTATTTGATAACTTCTTCAATCGTCGTGTGAAAAACTTCTATACCTTCATGAAGACACGCTTTGTTTTCCAACTGCTTTATCGTAACGCAGAGCTATTCCTAACAGCCCTTCGTTCTATCGACCGTCAAAGTGACCGAATCGAAGCAGAATTGGAAAATGCCACACGTAATGAACAACTCATCGACATGATGGAGCTTGAAAAATCTATCGTCTACTTGAAAGCCTCATTGAAATTCAATGAACGTATCGTTAAAAAACTTTCGAGTAGTACCAGCTCTTTGAAAAAATACATCGAAGACGAAGATTTGCTTGAAGATACTTTGATTGAAACACAACAGGCGATTGAGATGGCTAGCATTTATGAAAATGTCTTGAATGCCATGACTGAAACAACCGCTTCAATCATCAACAACAACCAGAATACCATCATGAAAACCTTGGCTTTGATGACCATGGCACTTGATATTCCAACGGTTATCTTCTCTGCCTACGGGATGAACTTCCAAAACAACTGGTTACCATTAAATGGTCTACCACATGCCTTTTGGTACATCGTCTTCATCGCCGCTGCCATGAGCTTGTCCGTGGTATTCTACTTCTTCAGGAAGAAATGGTTTTAATTGATTAATTTTTACTGTAACTAAAGTTACTAGTAAAAATACGATTGTCTCTATTTTGAGACAACCTAAACCACTTACTAGCTCGAAAAGTGATTAATATCGAATCACTCTTCTCTCGTCTTAACAACCATCACCTACTTACGCAACTAAAGTCGCTAACAGAAATACGGAAGAATCTATCAGGATTCTTCCTAGGCAGCTCACTATTTGTAAAGCAATTATTATCGAATTGCTTTACTCATGTCGTAATTTTGTTGGAGCTTTCCTAACTCTCTGACTAGTTTGAAAAGCGATTATTATCGAATCGTTTCTCTCTCGTTGTGACTTTATTGAAAATGAAATTTTAGGCATTTATTAGTTAGAAAAACCAAAGGTTTTGTTTTCTCTAACTAATAACTGGCTTTATCTTATAAGACCTTATACAGGAGAATATTTATGGATTTAACTAATCTTACTAAAAAGAACCAAGAATTTATTCACATTGCTACTAATCAATTGATTGAAGATGGTAAATCTGACGAAGAAATCCAAGCAATTTTGGAAGAAGTTTTACCAACAATCATTGAAAATCAGAAAAAAGGCTTAACTGCTCGTGCCCTTCTTGGTGCACCAACGGTTTGGGCTGCTTCTTTCACTGAAAAAGCTTCTGATGCTAAAGCAAACCAAGAAAAGAAAAATGATAACCCTTGGTTAATGTGGTTAGATACATCACTTCTTTTCATCGGAATCGTTGCTCTACTTAACGCCCTTATGGGGTTCTTTAATTCAGCAGCAACTAGCTCTGGACTTTTCTCACTTCTTGCCCTTGGTTTTGGTGGGGGTGCTGCTATGTACGCAACTTACCACTTCATCTATCGCTTCGCTGGTAAACCTAAGAGCGAACGACCAGGTTGGAAAAAAACTTTCCTTGTACTTGGTTTAGCAATGCTTGGTTGGGTTCTCCTATACACAGCAACTGCATTCTTACCAGCCGTTCTTAACCCACAATTACCACCAATCGTCATGTTAATCATCGGTGCTGTGTCACTTGTCGGACGTTATTTCCTACAAAAGAAATACAATATCCTAAACGCAATGACACCACAACAATAAAAATAACCTCACTAAGCATAAGGTTTAGTGAGGTTATTTTTTACTTAGAACGCAAACTCAAAACAACGTCATCTGACCAAGTTGAGGTCATTTTAATCTGATCAAGATTTTCAATCGTAATTTTTTTAGTCTGAGAAATATGTTTTCTTGTGGTAACGAATATTGAAATCATCCTGACTGTCTTCTTTAACATCTGTTAATGATTTGTCATTCAGTAAAAAATCAGTCTTCAGACCTTTTTTCAGATCTTCTTTTGTAAACATGATATATACTGTCCCAGAAAAGTGATTCTCTAAAGGTAAAACCTCGTCTTTATTTACCACCAAAATATTTTTAACATTTAGTTATTCTTCACTTTGATAAGCTTGACTACTTTCAGTTTTTAATGGCACCAGCGGAGCGGTATCATAAGTAGCTTCTGAGATAATGCCACAACCCGATAACAGTCCAAATAATAAAGTCACTCCCAAACCCTCAATTACTTTCACCATAATCTCTCCTATATTCTAAAATATCTCCCGGCTGACAATTCAACTCTCTACAAATACTCATCAAGGTATTAAACCTGACCCCTTTTGCCTTTCCAGTCTTCAGAATAGACAAATTTGCCTCAGTGATTCCTATTTTCTCAGCCAGCTCCTTAGAGGTGATATTTCTTGATTTTAACACCTTATCTAAATGTACTTTTATTTCTTCCATATCAAATAATCTCATCGTGATCTTTTTGCAATTCATAACCACGTTTTAGCACAACAATAGCAATATCATTGATAATGATAAAAACAATATTCACAAGATAATCTTTAAAAGATAAATCAAATAAGCTACTTGTATCTGCTATTTTAGAAAAATTAAGCAAGATATTAACAAGCAATTGAATTCCTGTGAATAAAATCTGATAAAGAAGAACTTTAGAAAGCAAATTGATGTTTTCGGAGCAAAAATACTCTTCATCTTGAAAATTTATCAACAACTTATCCAAAGCTCGCATTATCCTAAATAGAAGATAAAAAATAATCATAGCCATTATTAAGACAACAATCGGAATCCAAACAGAGACCTGAACTCTTTGATAACCATAATCCAAAGTAAATAGGCCACCATGATTTTGCCCAGCAAAAAACACTGCAAAGATACCAAATCCCATCAAAATCATACCTACAATCGATAAATAGCATATTATCTTAACAACTTCTCTTCCAACTTTTAAAGCAATCTCTTTCATAAGTCTCCCTCTAAATTATTGTTTTACAACAATCATATTCTTGAAATTATTATAAAACAATAATTTCAACTTGTAAACTCAAAAAAATTTTTCCACACAAAAAAACGACCTCTTTCGAAGTCGTTTTTTCTGTTCACCGCAACGAATTAGTCTTCGTTTACGAATGGCATAAGAGCCATAACGCGAGCGCGTTTGATAGCTGTTGTTACTTTACGTTGGTTTTTAGCTGAAGTTCCAGTTACGCGACGTGGAAGAATTTTACCACGTTCTGAAACGAAACGGCTAAGAAGCTCAGTATCTTTGTAATCAACATATTCAATTTTGTTAGCTGCGATGTAATCAACTTTTTTACGGCGTTTGAATCCGCCACGACGTTGTTGAGCCATGTTTTATTCTCCTTTATATTATTGTTGTTTCAAGTTTAACACTTGAGGTGTCCATATCCATTAGAATGGAAGATCGTCATCTGAAATATCCATTGGGTTTGAATTACCAAATGGGCTTTCGTCACGACCGAAGTTAGGTGTTTGTTGTGAAGATTGTGATGAGAAACCACCATTAGAAGATCCATCCAATGATGAATTGTTGTTAAATCCACCGTTGTAAGAACCACTTGATTGACCTTCACGTGTAGCACGACTTTCCAAGATTTGGAAATTATCTGCAACGACCTCAGTTATGTAAACACGTTGGCCTTGTTGGTTTTCATAGTTACGAGTCTGAATACGACCAGTAACACCAACCAATGTACCTTTTTTAGCCCAGTTAGCCAAGTTTTCAGCTTGCTGACGCCAAATAACACAGTTAATAAAATCTGCTTCGCGTTCACCATTTTGATTCTTGAAGTTACGGTTTACAGCAAGTGTAAATGTCGCAACTGCTTGATTAGATGGTGTGTAACGGAGTTCTGCATCGCGGGTCATGCGACCGACAAGTACTACATTATTAATCATAAAATACCTTCTTACGCGTCAAGTTTAACGATCATGTGACGAAGAATGTCACCGTTGATTTTTGAAAGACGGTCGAACTCGTTAAGAGCTACAGCATCTTCTGCTTCAACGTTAACAACGTGGTAAAGTCCTTCGCGGAAATCTTTGATTTCGTATGCAAGACGACGTTTTTCCCAGTCTTTTGATTCAACAACAGTTGCACCGTTGTCAGTCAAGATAGAGTCAAAGCGTGCTACCAAAGCGTTTTTAGCTTCTTCTTCAATGTTTGGACGAATAATGTAAAGAATTTCGTATTTAGCCATTGATATTTTTCCTCCTTTTGGTCTAATGACCCGTGACCGAAATCACGAGTAAGTGAGGTATACTCACAATAAACCATTATACTATAGCTTCAGAAATTGCGCAAGAGATATGCGGAAAAGAAAGTGTTTTTATCCTAAATTTTTTACCATTTTATTTTCCCAAAAATCCCCAAAACAAAAAAGCAGGTGTGCTCTGCTTCTTTGCTTAAAAATCGCCTTTATTAGAAACGGCTAAGTTTGTCTCATAAATCTCCGTTGCAAAATCTAATTCTTTTCTAAAAGCATTTGCTTCTTCACGACTTTCAAAAATCTTTTGTGCTTGAACGAACTGCTGACCACTGCGCCAGTACATCTTCCTAACAACCCACATATTCTTACCTCGCTTTTCGCTAGTATAACTCCAATTATAGCATAAATTTTATGAATTGTTGCAAAATTAAGTCTTGTATTTAACTTTTAATATAAACTTCAAATTGACTTAACAAAAACTTTGTGAAAGCGTAACAAAAAAAGATGAGCTTATCGCTCATCTTCAATTCTTTTTTAATCATCCTTAAAAATTATTTTTAATTGATTAATCGTTTCTTGGTAGTTTTTAGAGTTCATTTGTGGTCGTTTAAGTCCCTTTTGACTGAGGTATTTACCAACTCGGTCACCATGACGTTTGAGGTACCTGCTACTTGTTGTAACAAAGATATAGATAACAATAACAAGGCAGATTGGAATACCGATAAACGGTGCAATATATAACGCATTGAGCTGCATGGCATCGGAAGTGGTCTTAGCTTCACCATCAGCATTTGGAATGCGGTGCCCGCGTACCAGTAGACGTTGGGTATTTATCCCGTAAGGTGTACATGTCACTAAAGTCAGATAATCTTGATTGGGAAGACTGAAATTATTCCTCCATCGACAATTTGTGCGGTTGCCATTTCATGTTCAACACCTGCATTATCAGTGTACTTGAAGGTCACATTATGAGTAGTTGTTGATCTCGGACCACCAACTTTATTAAGATTTGCTTTTGACTCAGAAGGATTGCTTGATGTTACCAAGGCATAAGCTGAAAATTGACTATTATCAAAAGAAACTGATGTAATCTTATGATCGATTTCTTTGACATCTTTTTGCGAAATATTTTCTTGTGAACCATCATCAGGAAAATGCAAAACATCAAAGTTATCTTTGGCATTCACAGCTTCTTTCGGTGTGATTGTCACCTTAACGTCAGCTTTTGGTTCAACCTTTTGACCATTTGATTCAAAAGAAATATCGTAGAGAAGAACACTTTCGATGTTCTTTCCTACTAGAGAATTTTGTACTTTTTCATAATTCGCTTGATAAGCAGCATCGTCATTTTTGATTTCCTTGACGGTCAATGTCGTATCCTTAGGCAACTGTGCCTTTTCATCAACATCAGCTTTAATCGTGTAATCTTGATTTTGTGCTGTCAAGGTTGTCGCTTGTGTGATCAAATCAGGCTCATCACTTGCTGCTTGTGTAGCACCGCTATTTGACGTATCAACTGAGGAACTTTCTGTTGCAGATCCTAACTGATTATCCTGTGGTGCCGGTAGTGATGGCGGCGACTGACTACTTTGTTCAACTTCTATACCAGGATCTTGCAAAGCAGTCTTATTATCAAGAGTGATAGCTGGTAAAATCAAAAGATAAGCTGTCACCAGAGCTACTATAACGGCAAGGAAAGTAGCGAGTTTTTTATGATTCTTGATTAAATCTTTTCGTCTAAAAAAATTTCTCATCGATTTTTCACTCTCCTTCCCTCCTAAAACATCAGTGAAAATATGTCGACAATTACTTTTAATTTAGAGTACCAATATCTGATAAAGGCCAGATTCTAAAAATTAGTTTACCAACTAATTGTTCATAAGAAACTGTACCAACAGAAGTATTTCGTGAATCAATCGAAACGCTACGGTTTTCTCCCAAAACGAAAATACGGTTTTCTGGAACTTGGTAAGGAAACTTAATGTTTGTCTCACCATAAGATTTGTGTTCGATATAAGGTTCTTTTATTTTTTTGCTATTGACATAAACCGTTCCATCCTTGGTGATGTTAACCCAATCACCCGATTCTGCAATAACTCGTTTTACCAAAATATTGTTGTTGTAATAAAAAGCGACGATGTCTCCTGTCCTAAAGTGATTACTTTTAACTGTCAAGACCACATCTCCACTATCTAGCATCCCCTTCATGGATTTCCCATAGATCCTGAGGGTTGGAAGGTAAAGCATAGCTACCAAAATCGCAAAGGCGGCTACTACAATTAACATAAAAACCGTGCTTCTTATCTTCTCGGTAAAAAGTTTATGGTATTTCGCTTTTTTATATAACTCTTCAATCTCACTGGTTGTGGGAAGAGTAATTTCGTTATCCTTTTTCATACTCCGCTTCTCCATTCATTTGTTTGACATTCTTAAGATACAAGTCTGCTGCTTTTTGGCTTTCTTCAAAAACATTCGTCAAACTAAGGGAAGCTTCTGCGATAGAACTAGCGTTGGCTAGTTTTATCTCTTGATTTTCTAATTTTTCATTGGCTTTTGCCAATTCATCTCTTAATCGGTCGATTTCTTTACTCTGAGCTAGCATGATTTCATATAGTTCGATACGTTTTAATCTTCGAAATTTTTCTTTTCCCACATAAATCGCCTCGTTTCTACTTATTATAAAGCGCTTTCTATTAACTTTATTGTAATCTTTTTTTCTCTCAACGATTTTCTGTAGATTTTCTAAAGTTTTTTCATTGATTTTTCGATAATGGCAATTCTTTAATTTTAAAGCCATAAAAAAGAAGCCGAGAATTTTTATCTCAGCTTCAAAAAAATTTTTTCGTATGTTATCTAACATACCATTCTCATAAGGAGTTAGTCTGTTAGATTATTATCTCCGTTTTTATAGCGATTTAAATTCATTTTCAGCATTGTACATATACCTCCATGAGTTTTTTGTCACTACTTTTTTACATTGGTATCACTCCTTTAGCTATTTTATGCAATTAGCTAAAGTATCACCATTTTTATATCTTGCTACGTTCATAAGATACCTCCATTAATTGAAAATACTCACATAACAACGATAATAATCAAATTTTTTCTGTTTTTTTGATAGGGCGACTGACTCGTCGCCATATCTTTTTTGAGTCTCCATTTTTGTAACGGCCTACATTGATTGCTTTCACATCTATCACAACTTTCATTAAAAAATTAAAAGCTTTTTTCAAACATGGAAGCAATATGATTAGAAGCCCTTTCGATTACTACTGTTACTAGCAACAAGATCAACCGGTATTATTTCTTGCACCAGCTATTTCTAATCGTTCACTTCCAATTAATATCTTCATCTAAAATGTGACATCACTCCTTCATTGACCTAAATTCAACTAGTTGTTAGTCTCCATTTTTGTAACAACCTACATTCATCATCAACATAAGACGTTCCTCCGATGTTTCTTTTGTTACAAATTTTTTTGAGATTTGAGGTATAAATCTTTATGGCTAATCAAAGTGACTAATCACCATTTTTATAGCGTCCTAAGTTTAATTTCAACATAAGCGCCACCTCCATAACGTAAAGTTAACTGTGCCTACTTAACTCCGACTAGAGACTTTATCACCATTTTTATACCGGGCGACATGTGGTTTCATCATAAGAACTGTTACCTCCTTACTTCGTTTCTTTTGTCATCCTTCTTTACACTTTTATTATAATGTAACCGCTTACCTTTTGTCAAGAGATATGTGCTTTTTATTAAAAATTTTTTCCAAGAACTTTTATTACCCTTAAGATATGAACTTTGCTAAAATGGAAACATGATTAATTTAACTGATTATGGGATTGAGATGTGGGACGATGAAAAGATTGCTTCTTTTCGCCGTACCCTGCTCAATTGGTATGATAATGAAAAACGCGACCTACCTTGGCGCAGAACTAAGAATCCTTATTTTATCTGGATTTCTGAAATCATGCTGCAACAGACGCAAGTGGTGACGGTAATTCCTTATTACGAACGCTTTTTAAAATGGTTCCCGACGATTGAAGATTTAGCCAATGCTCCTGAGGATAAATTGCTAAAAGCTTGGGAAGGGCTTGGTTACTACTCTCGCGTGCGCAACATGCAAAAGGCTGCGCAAGAAATCATGGTAAAATTTGATGGTGTTTTTCCAGATAATCACAAGGATATTCTTTCTTTAAAAGGTATTGGTCCTTACACTGCTGGAGCTATTTCTAGTATTGCTTTTGGACTTGCTGAACCTGCTGTTGATGGGAATGTTATGCGCGTCATGGCGCGCCTTTTTGAAGTCAATTATGATATTGGTGAACCCAAAAATCGCAAGATTTTCCAGGCAATTATGGAAATCTTAATTGATCCAGAACGTCCTGGGGATTTTAACCAAGCACTGATGGATCTGGGGACTGATATCGAATCAGCCAAGAATCCTCGTCCAGATGAGTCTCCGATTCGCTTTTTCAGTGCAGCTTATTTACACGGGACTTATGACAAATACCCCATTAAACTGCCTAAGAAAAAGCCCAAGCCGCTACAGCTTCAAGCTTTTGTCATTCGAAATAACGGCGGTGATTTCTTATTAGAAAAAAATCTTGATGGGCGCTTGCTTGGCGGCTTCTGGTCATTTCCAATCGTGGAGACAGACTTTATCGGACAGCAGCTAGATTTATTTGAAAAAAATACTGCTTCTCTTAAAACCGTCTCACAAAAAGCACTTTTTGAAAAGGATTACCAAGTCACTCCTGATTGGACTAAGCGAGAATTTAGCCCAGTCAAGCACACCTTTAGCCACCAAAAATGGACTATTGAGCTCATTGAAGGCATGGTAACTTCAGATGAAGTTTCCAAAGACAAAGAACTCCGATGGGTCTCACTAGACCAACTTCAAGATTATCCCATGGCTACACCACAAAAGAAGATGCTGGCAGAATATCTTAAGAAAATTGATTAAGACCAATTTAAGGAAAGCCTTCTATAATATAGCCATTCCTAATGATAATATCTCAAGATGAATCGTTCACAGATATTAAAAACGTATCCTTAAGTAAGAGCCCTGATGTTTCAGGGCTCTTTTTCTTGTCATACTATATTCTTAAAAAATGATACTTTCCTCTCCTATAACAAAAACGTTTTCAATTATTTTGAAAAAGGAGTATGATAAAGGTAATTATTTGTGTAAAAGGAGTTGACTATATGAAATTAGTTGCTATTGTTGGACAAATTCAACTCGTTCAACAAACCGTAAGTTGTTAAAATTTATGGCTAAGCATTTTGCTGATGTGGCCGACATTGAACTGCTTGAAATCAAGGATTTGCCTGCCTTCAATGAACCTGAGGATAAGATTGCTCCTGCTGTTGTTGCTGCATTTTCTGAAAAAATTGCTAGCGCAGACGGGGTTATCATCGCTACACCTGAGTATGACCATACCATTCCAGCACCGCTATCTTCTGCTCTTGAATGGATTGCCTACACAAGTCGTGCGCTAATCAATAAACCAACCATGATTGTAGGAGCTTCTCTTGGAGCACTAGAAACATCACGCGCACAAGCACATCTTCGTCAAATCTTGGATGCCCCTGAATTGAAAGCTCGCATCATGCCTGGCACAGAATTTCTTCTTGGTCATTCCGAACAAGTGTTAGATGACAATTTTAATCTCAATAATCCTGAAAAAGTCGCTGAACTTGAAGATAATTTCAAGGAATTTCTAGCTTTTGTAGATATTACCAATCAAGTTGTCAGCAAAGCTAATACCAACCGTAAAAAAGCTTTTGCTTGGGAAAAAGACTAGGAGGTTTATTATGAAATTAGTTGCCATCGTCGGAACAAATGCCAAACACTCATACAACCGACTTCTACTCAAATACATGGCAAAACATTTTGCCAAAGAAGCAGACATTGAGATTCTGGAAATCACTGATGTTCCAATGTTTAATGAAACTGATGACCAAACAGAGTCTGCTGTTATCCAAACTTTCAACACTAAAATCACTGAAGCTGATGGGGTTATCATCGCTACACCAGAACACAATCACACCATTCCATCAAGCCTAAACAGTCTTATCGAATGGTTGTCATTTAACATTCACCCTTTGACAGGCAAGCCAATTATGATTGTGGGAGCTTCATATGATGTTCAAGGTTCTTCACGCGCACAACTTCACCTACGTCAAATTCTAGACGCCCCAGGAGTTAATGCTGTTGTCATGCCTGGTAGTGAATTTTTACTTGGGCGTGTCCAACATGCCTTTGATGAAAATGGCGACCTTAAAGACCAAGGAACCATTGATTTCCTAGAATCTTGCTTCTTCCGCTTTATTCGCTTTGCCAATATTGCTAATCAGCTCAACCAACCTGAAGACGTACGATTTGAACCCGGTACTTATCACGTCACTACTGTCGGTCACAACGGTGACCTACCAATGTCAGTAACCCTTTCAGAAGAACGCATCGAAGCTATTGATATTGATTCTTCTGGTGAAACTGGCGGTATTGCTGATGTGGTCTTCACCCGTATTCCAGACGAAATCATCGAAGGTCAAACCCTTAATGTCGATGCCATTTCTGGTGCTTCAGTTACTTCAAAAGGTGTCCTAAATGGGGGCGCGCGTGCGGTGCGCCAAGCTGGTGCTAATCCTGACGCCCTTCGTTCACGTCCAAAAGCTCCTTCAGCTCTTGATAAAGAAGACAAAACTTACGACACAGAACTTGTCATTGTCGGTGGGGGAGGTGCTGGTTTGATAGCAGCTGCTCGAGCCCTTCAAGCTGGTAAAAAAGTCATCCTCGTTGAAAAATTCCCAGCAGTCGGCGGAAACACTGTCCGCGCTGGTGGTCCAATGAATGTACCTGACCCTACTTGGCAAAATACATTTCCTGCTAATCCTGGTGAAGCTCACAATTTGCAAGAACTTCATGACATTGATAAGTCAACTATTGACCCTGAATTCTTGCCAGATTTCCGTGCTCTTAAGACTGAAATTGAAGAATACCTCAAAGACCCAACTTACCTCTTTGACTCAAAACTTCCCTACCGCATCCAAACTTATCTTGGCGGTAAACGCAAAGACCTCAAAGGTCACGAAATTCACGGAAACTACGAACTCATTCGCGTCTTAACAGAACGTGCTCTTGAATCTGTTTATTGGCTTGAAAATATCGGTGTTGAATTCTTACGTGACGAAGTAACTATGCCAGTTGGTGCTATTTGGCGTCGTGGTCATAAACCAAAAGTTCCAATGGGCGTTGCCTACATCGCTGTTTTGAAAGATTTTGTTTTGAAAAACGGAGGAATCATTCTAACAGATACCCAGGTTAAAGAACTCGTTGTAACCGATGGTGTCATCACAGGTGTCAAAGGTAGCGGACGCAATGGACAAACTATTACCGTCAATGGTAAAGCTGTGATTTTGACAACAGGTGGATTTGCAGCTAATACTAAAATGCTCCAAAAATACAACACTTACTGGTCAGAAATTGATGATAATATTGCTACTTCAAATACCTCTGCTGCAACTGGTGACGGTATCCTACTTGGTCAATCTGTCGGTGCAGACCTTGTTGGTATGGGCTTTAGCCAAATGATGCCAGTATCAGACCCAGTGACTGGTGCTCTCTTCACAGGTTTGCAAGTTCCGCCAGCAAACTTCATCATGGTCAACACCAAAGGTAAACGCTTCGTCGATGAATACGGTAGCCGTGACCAATTATCACAAGCAGCTATTGATAACGGTGGTCTCTTCTATCTCATCGCAGATGAAAACATCAAAGAAACAGCCTACAACACTAGCCAAGAAAAAATTGATGCCCAAGTTGAAGCAGGTACCCTCTTTAAGGCTAATACCTTGGAAGAATTGTCAGAACAAATCAACATTGACCCCGCTACTTTGGTAGAAACAATCACCAATTACAATTCATACGTTGACGCTGGTCATGACCCTGAATTTGACAAAGGTGCCTTCGACCTCAAAGTCGAAAAAGCACCATTCTACGCAACACCACGTAAACCAGCCACACACCACACGATGGGTGGTCTAAAAATCGATACTCACGCCCATGTCATCAACGAAGATGGCAAAATTATCAAAGGTCTCTTTGCTGCTGGTGAAGTTGCAGGTGGACTCCACGCAGGTAACCGACTCGGTGGTAACTCACTAACAGACATCTTCACATTTGGACGTATCGCAACTGATACAGCCATCGCTGAGTATCTTGATTAAATAGTCAACACCAAGGAGAATAGAATTAATATTCTAGGCATAAGAAAAGCACCCTATACGCCAAGATAAAGGGTGCTTTTTTTCGTTATTCACAATCTTTTAACAGCTTAGAAAAAACACCAAATCCTTTTACATACAAAAAATTCCAGATTTAAAATCTGGAATTTCTAGGAGATTCGCAACAGCTACTTTATGTCAACAGCTGCTACAACTATGAAAAAGAAAGTTTATTTAGGATTGACTATAGTATAGCCAGACTAGCTTAAGCCAAACTGAATTTTTTCTTATATAAAACTTAAACTTTTTTCTTTTCAATGTCCCCGCTTTTTCTGATGACGCTTTTCTTGCCTAAGCAAGTATTTTCGTTCCTTTTCTAGCTCACGTTTCACCTTTTGCTTAGACTTTTGAGCTTTCTTGACTTCCTCACGCACTTCCTGCATAGCAAGCTGAGCTTTCGTTGACACCACAGGCTTATACTTTGCCTTATTGATATCACGTTGCACTCGTTTTGGATTTCGTTTTTTCTGTGAAATAGCTGGCGCTGAAAACTCAGAGCTTACTTCAACCTTATCATACCTGCGCAGCCATTTTCCCAAAGAAACATCAATAAAGTTTAGAATATCATCATCCTTTGGCTCTTTACCGAACACGTAACGAAAAGCCTTGTAACGTTTCTTCGAATCCGTAAATTCAATCAAAGCCGACCAAAATGCCCCATCAAAATATACTGTCATTTTCATAACAGCCCCTCCTTAAAAAAATTGACAATGGACGACCTCGGAAGGGGAAGGTTACTGATACATGTTGTACTCACAGACTACCAACTGTGATGTGTTTTTATGTCAGCTTTAGTATAACAAATTTTAAAGAAGTTAACAGATTTTAACTTAAACCGCGAAAAATCCTGCTAGGTCAGCTGTTAGGACATTAGCTACTGCAAACTGATACTTTCCACGAAAATGTGTCAAGTGTGTCATGGTTCTGATATTGTATTTCTTGGCAAATTTTTTGTAAGCAACATAATCAATATCTTTGGTATCAAGGCAATAAATCACTTGGTCAATTTGACTGAGTCTGTCTAAAGCATTTTGAGTATCAACATTATCAAGTCGACCAATCAACAAATAAAAGTCCTCTTTAGCTGCCATTTTACCCTTGACCTCATCAAGACTTACAAATTGAATATTATCTGCCGTTTCAGCTTTAGCATCCCCACAATGAAATAAAGAGGCTAGCAATAACAAGCAAAAAATCGTTACAAGTCGCATCTCTTTTCCTCCTACTTATTTATTCGAAAAAGAAAAGAAAAAACACCAGAAAATCTGGTGATTTTATCAATTTTATTTTTCTGAATAGGGAACCAGGTACAATTTTCCATTTAAGTATTCAGCTAAAAAGATTTCTCTAGGGTTATCAATATTTTGTTCCTTAAGTTTTTCTAGCAGCCACTCTTCATCCTGATTGATTAATTCTAAGACATCATAATTAATGCGACCATTGCTAATCAGTGGAAACTTCGGATTTTCCGAATTTTTATCTAGAACCGTTAGCTTCCCATTTGGCTCCATGATGGCACTCTTGACATCTTGGGTCGAATTCAAACCTTCCATTCTCAAATGGAGCATCAGCTGGTCTGCTGTAACACCTAGTTGTGCACAATTTTCCACATTCACTTTGCCGTCTTTGATCAAAATTACTGGATTTCCCACAACAAGAGATTTAATGTATTTATTGTTAATCAAAAGTTTTACGATAATAACCACCAAAGACCAAATCAACAAAATAATCAAAAAGGTTGAAATTGAAATTGAACTGTTGTAAATCACACCACCGATAATACCACCAAGAACAAAGTTTTGAATCTGATTAAGTGGAGTATTTGCCGAGAATTCATATTTTCCAAGAACATTAATCTGTAGAATGGTCGCCAAAATCCCTAGTAAAAACTTGATACTGACTAAAAGATACATATTCATCAGCTATTTTCCTCCATTAAGGTAAATACGGTGATCAATCACGTGTGTGCGCTCAAGTGTGTAAGAATTATTATCATCATTCAGATGAACAGTATAGTCCTCCTTATTATAGCGTACAATGATACCATCTTTTAAGGTCGTTGAATTGACTAAGACATCCTCAGGTTTTAAATCGTTATCCGTAGCCACACTTTTGATGAATTTGACAAGAACTTGTGACTGCGAAAAATCATGGTTATTTTGCATGTAATCTTCAACTTGAATCCCCAGAAGAATGAACATCAACACCACGATACCAATACTAATATCGCGAAGACGCGTCTTCAGCCTATTTCGCATGTAGTGCAGACTTGTCAACATCACAATAGCAAGCAAGACAATCAAAATCACAGACCTCAAAACCAGATTAAAAGACTGATGCTGCGTAATGTAATCTAAATTATAGAAATTCATCTCACGTCCTCCTAAAATCCTTTTCTTTAGCTTTTTTACCATTATACTATTTCTAACACCAAAAAACTCCCGAAAAATTTCGGGAGTTTGTCATCTATAAATACTTAATTAGCTCAATTCAGCAACGATTGCTTTGATTTGGTCTTTAGTGTGAACACCAGCGACTTGTTTCACAACTTCGCCATCTTTTTTGAAAAGCAATGTTGGGATTGACATGATACCGAATTTTTGAGCTGTTTCTGGGTTTTCATCAACATCGATTTTAACGATTTTAAGCTCGTCCTCATCCATTTCTTCTGACAACTGTTCCAAGATTGGAGCTTGCATCAAGCATGGACCACACCAAGTTGCCCAAAAGTCAACAAGGACAAGACCTTCATTTGTTTCTGCTTCGAATGTAGCATCAGTAATATTGTGTGCCATAATGTAATTACCTTGAACTCCCAGATGGACTGACTTGTTTTTCATGAAAAAACGGATACGAATCAACCAAGCATCCCAAAGTTCTTTTTCCTTTTCTATTAGTTTATGAGCCTATTTTACGGGAAATTTACCATTTTGACAACTAATTGCTACGGAATTTTCTTTTTTTGGAAAAATTATCATTTTCCCCCTATTCTAGCTCATGTGCTATAATAAAATTATCATTACTCAGAGGAAGCCTATGAAAAATTACGCTGATTTTTATGCCAAAATAACTGACCCAATCCGAAAAAATCCACGCGCTGTCCACAGTTTGAGACTTATCAACAGACTATTAACAGCGGTCATGTATCTGGTCTATCCGCTACTGCTTATTTACCTTTTTGTCAAACAGCAAAGCCAACTTATCCCAGCTATCTTTATCCCTGGAGTGTCGTTTATCCTTGTATCCTTGATGCGAAAGATGATTAACGTACCACGTCCTTACGAGGCTTGGCAGATTAATCCCCTCATCCAAAAAGATACCCAAGGGCAATCCATGCCAAGTCGCCACGTCTTTTCAGCAACGATTATCAGCATGGCTGTTTTGCGACTAAATCCGATTTTAGGAATTCTTTTCCTTGTTTTATCGCTAGTCATCGCTATTTGCCGTGTCATTGGTGGAGTTCACTACCCGCATGATGTTGCGGCTGGTTATCTTATTGGCATCATCTGTGGATTATTACTTTTTCTTTTTTAGTTATCAACACAAAATCCCCAACTCAATCGAGCTGGGGATTTTTTTGAACAATAATTTTTTGCCTTAAAACTTATCCACTTATTTATCAACAAACAGGATGCAGATTTTTAAGAGATAAATCCAATATTTTAGCGGAGTGAGTAAGGGCACCACTTGAGACGTACTGAACGTCCAAGTCCAAGTAAGAAGCGACATTAGCCTTAGTCACATTACCAGAAATTTCAATTTCTGCTCTGCCTGCAATCAAAGCAACAGCTTCTTGCATTTGGTCATGGTCCATGTTATCAAGCATGATAATATCGGCACCCGCTTCAACTGCTTCTTTAACCATCTCAAGTGTTTCCACTTCAATTTCAATTTTACGGACAGATGGTGCATAATCTTTAGCAGCAAGAACAGTTTCTTTAACACCACCAGCAGCACCGATGTGATTATCTTTCAAAAGGACACCGTCAGACAAGTTGTAACGATGGTTTTTACCGCCACCGATTTTAACAGCGTATTTTTCAAAAATACGGTTATTTGGTGTGGTCTTACGTGAATCAAGAAGCGTGATCGGACTGTCTTTTAGAAGATCAGCCATTTCATGTGTATAAGTCGCAATCCCACTCATGCGTTGCAGATAGTTCAGTGCTGTACGTTCTCCTGATAGAAGCACACGGATGTCACCGTAGACTGTGCCAAGCTTTTGTCCCTCCTTAACAGCGTCGCCATCTTTCACCAAAACGTCAAACTTTGTTTGTGGGTCAAGCAAATAAAAGACGCGCTCGAAAACAGGAAGCCCACAGATAATCCCATCTTCTTTACAAATCAAGTCAACTTGACCAGCTACATTTTCTGACATGACACTGTTAGTTGACACGTCTTCGTTATTGATGTCTTCTGAAAGAGCGCTCAAAATCAACGGATCAACATTTAATTTTAGGGTAATTGGATCTAACATCATTATCCTTTCTCATATCTCACAACCATTAACCGATAACAGTTTCTAGTTGATTATTTTCTGTTAATTTTTCAACAACTAATTTTTTATAGTCGTCTGCCAAGATATCGTCATCTTGATAATCTAGCAAATCAAGCTCAGCCAAAGTTTTTGGAAGCACGGATACACTCTCATACTTAGCAACCAAGTCCTTAGCTGCGCGTTTTGCAAAAACAAGACTTTCAAGAAGAGAATTACTTGCTAAACGGTTTTGACCGTGAACCCCATTACAAGCTGTTTCACCAACAGCATAAAGGAAGTCCATACTTGTCTTACTATGGTGATTAACCTTGATACCACCCATGAAATAATGCTGTGCTGGCACAACTGGAATACATTCTGTGAATGGGTCGTAACCAGACTCACGACAGTGTGCCAAGATATTTGGGAAATGTTCTTCCAATTCTTTTTTCGGAATGGTACGCAAATCTTCCCAGACGTGGTCTGTCCCGTCTTTTTCCATTTGTTTTAAAATGGCTTGTGCTACCACATCACGCGGTTGCAATTCATCGACAAAACGATTCATATTTTTATCGTAAAGAAGAGCTCCTTCACCACGAACGGACTCAGAAATCAAGAATGAACGTTCTTTTGGATTTTCTTGGTAAAGGGTTGTTGGGTGAATTTGTACATAAGACATGTCCTTAAGCTCAATATCATGTTTTAGGGAAATAGCTAGCGCATCACCAGTCAAATGCTTGAAGTTAGTACTATTTTTGTACAAACCACCAACACCACCACTAGCAAGAACAGTCACATCAGCTGTGATTTTTTGCAAATCACCATTTTCAAGACGGACCACACCACCATAACAACGGTTATCTTCTTCCAAGATATCAAGAAGACAAGTGTGTTCCATCAAGGTAATATTTGGACGTTTTTTGACCGCAGCTAACAATCTGCTTGTGATTTCTTTACCTGTAGTATCTTGGTAAAAAAGAATACGTTTATCAGAGTGAGCACCTTCACGAGTGAAAGCAAGGTTACCATTTTCATCACGTTGAAAATCAACACCGTAACTAATCAAATCTTTGATAACATCAGGCGATGACTTAATCATCAAATCAACAGAAACCTTGTCATTTTTGTAGTGACCAGCACGCAAAGTATCTTCAAAGAATGAGTCGTAGTCAGACTCGTCTTTCAACATGCAAATACCACCTTGTGCCAAGAAAGAATCACTGTGTTCTAATGTATCTTTAGAGATAATAGTAATTTGAAGTTCTTGTGGCAAATTAAGGGCCGTATAAAGTCCTGAACAACCACTACCGACAATAAGTACATTTGTTTTCATACAAACCTTCTTTTTTAACGATTGTTGAATAAACAATCCATTTGGTGAGTCAGATAAAAAAAGAATTCCTAGAATACCATCATCAACTGACCTAAGCATAAGCTTCTCATTTTCTGTATGATATCAATGCGAGGCTTACTTAAATCAGTCTTTAGGAACTTTTTCAATCAACTCTTATCAATTAAGATCATACGACTTAGAACATATTTTACCACTAATCAAGACACATGACAAGACACCCAATTAAAATTTATTTACAGGTGTCTTGACACATTCTTGACTCGGTACTATAATATATAACTAAGACAATCCTAGGAGGATCCCATAAACATATAATGAATACAAGAGAGATGCAAGACGAAATTTTACGTCTCAAAAAAGACAAAGGAGTTTGTATTTTAGCACACGCCTACCAAAGTCACGACATTTGGGAAGTTGCCGATTTTGTAGGCGATTCTTTTGCTTTAAGTAAATATGCTGCCAAAGCACCACAAGGTACCATCATGATGTGTGGGGTGCGCTTTATGGCAGAAACCGTTAAAGTTTTATCACCGGAAAAAACAGCTCTTCTAGCCAACCCAATGGCTGGTTGCCCAATGGCCGCTCAAATTGATAAAAAAATCGTTACTTGGCTAAAAGATGCTCACCCAGACTACACTACCGTTGCTTATATCAACACCACTTCAGAAGTGAAAACAATGGTCGATGTCTGCGTCACATCTTCTTCAGCTGTTAAAATTATCAACAACATTGACAACGATAAGATTCTTTTTGTTCCAGACCGCAACCTTGGTCAATGGGTCGCTGAACAATGTCCTGATAAGCAATTTGAATTTTTCAAAGGTGGTTGCCCAACACACATGCGCATGCGTAAACGCGATGTGCTCAAAGCACGTGAAGCTCACCCAAATGCTAAAGTACTGGTTCACCCAGAATGTCTAGCTGAGGTTACTGAGTTGGCAGATTTTGCTGGAAGTACTACAGAAATCATGGCTTACGCTAAAAATAGCACTGACAAAGAATTTATCATTGGTACTGAAAGCAGTATTGTTGAGCATTTACAATTTGAATGCCCTGATAAACGCTTCTATTTATTATCAACTGAATGTGTTTGTCATAACATGAAAATGACAACTCTAGCTGACATTTACAACTGTTTACTTGGACGAGCAGGTGAAGAGATTGAGCTTGACGAAGACACTATTAAAGGTGCCCGTCATGCCATCGACCAAATGATCCTGCTTGGACAAAAATAAATTTATTTGCATTTTCTACATTTAAAAAGCCTGCAAAATTGCAGGTTTTTGTCTATTCACAGAAAAAACTGTCCACTGGACAGTTTTTTTACCCTAGATTTGCAATGGTACAGCCACTGCCACCTGCGTTTTGTGGGGCGTAGCCGAATGATTTGACGTGTTTGTTGCGACGAAGGTATTTTGTGACCCCTTCACGGATAACACCTGTTCCGATACCGTGAATAATATCAACTTGAGCCATGTTGTTAAGCAAGGCTTGGTCGATAAATTCGTCCAATTCTTGCATGGCTTCTTCATAACGTTTACCACGAAGGTCAAGTCGAGCACGTGGTCCAGCAGATTTCTTGCTTTTCTTAACCACATGAACTTGTTTTTTCTTCGGTTTTTGTTCTTCTTCTTGAACTTTGACAAGGCTAAATTCGTCTTCTTTAAGCGTCATCTTAATAAGACCAACTTGTGCTTCCCATTTACCATTCTTGGTTTGGTTAATCAAGGTTCCGCGTTGACCGTAAGCTGTGACGATAATGTCATCACCCACGCGCGGTGCACGCAATTTCTTGGCTTTCTTAAGAACTTTATTTTTCGATAAATCAACTTCAGGTGCTAATTTTTTCAACTGACTTTTAGCTTCAATGACTTCATGTGGTTTAAGGCTTGCTTTGTGGTGAAGATTTTTAAGGATTTCTTCACTTTCAGCCATGGCTTTATCCACAATTTCTTGTGCCTTAGCAGAAGCCTTTTCAAGTTCTTTATCTTTGGCGTGTGAGAATTCGTTATAAAGTTTCTTGACTGCACGGTTGAATTTGAGGTTATCTTGCTCTACTTCTTTGATGTGGTCAAGACGTTTACGACTTTCATGCGTTTGTTCTTCCAAACGCTCGATGATGCGGTTAACATCTGTATCAGAATCCGTCAAACGCTCTGCTTCATTGACAATCACTTCAGCAAGACCTAATCGACGGACAATTTCAAAGGCATTTGAACGCCCTGGCACACCTTGCATGAAATGATAAGTCGGACTCAAAGTCTCTGTGTCAAATTCCATGCTGGCATTTTCAACAAACTCTGTCTCGATGCCGTAAGCTTTTAGTTCAGGATAGTGAGTTGTTGCCATGGTTTTCACTTGTGTCAAACGCAAATGCTCCAAGATTGAAATGGCAAGGCTAGCTCCTTCTTGCGGATCAGTACCTGCCCCCAATTCATCCACAAGTACCAAACTATCTTTGTCAGCTGCCGCCAAGATATCCACAATATTTGTCATATGGCTTGAGAATGTTGACAAGCTTTGCTCGATAGATTGTTCATCACCGATATCAGCAAAAATCTCATTGAAAACAGCGACTTTACTACCTTTGTCAGCTAGGATTGGAAGTCCTGATTGTGCCATTAGCTGCGCTAATCCCAAAGTTTTCAACATAACCGTCTTACCACCAGTATTTGGACCAGTGATGACGATAACTGTCAATTCATCTAAGAAATGCAAGTCATTTGCGACTGGATTTATCAACAGTGGGTGACGGGCTTGCAAGAGCTGCACAGTCTTATCTGTGGATAACTGTGGAACAACTGCTTTGTTTTCTTGCATGAAGAGGAATTTTGCACGCACAAAATCCAAATGTCCCAAAACCCAAGCATTATTTCGAATAATATTAGTATGAGGGCGAAGCATATTTGACAATTCGCGTAAAATACGAGCCATTTCATGGCGTTCATCTGCGCGTAATTGTGTGATTTCTTCATTTAGTTGCACCACTGCACGCGGCTCAATATAAACCGTGCTTCCTGATGCTGAAATATCATGCACAACCCCTGAGATGCGATTGCGGTAGCTATTTTTCACAGGTAAAACTGCACGGCCATTACGACTAGCAATCAAAGTCTCTGTCAAATGGTCAGCTTGCTTTTTCAAAATGTCCTGCAAGACTTGACGAACTCTGCTTTCATCATGATTGATTTGACGACGAATACGGTCTAATTCATGACTTGCAAAATTCTCAATAAATCCACCATCGTTAATGGCTTGCAAATTTCCTTGCAGACTTGGCAAAAGCTCAATTTTCTCAAAAAGAGTGTTTAAAGCCGTCAAGTTAACATTTTCCAAATCGTTATAGAAATGCTTAACTTCTGCTGATACTTGCAAGATTTTTTTAATATCAATAATCTCTGAAACATTGACATCCGCATCTAATTCCAAGCGGCGCATGCTTTCAGAAATATCACGTAAACTGCCTAAACCAAAGCCATGTTGCTCAACAAAAATCTGCTCCATATCTGACATTTCAGCAAAAGAACGTGAGATACGGTCAGAATCTGTCATCGGAGCAAGCTTACGCAATTCATCTTGCCCTTGTTCAGTTTGTAAATAGCCAGCAAAAAGTTGCTTGACTTTATCAAATTCTAACTGTTCTAAAATTCTGTTATTCATATCACTATTATACCAAAACTTACCTTATTCTAGTGCTCTTTTAGCACACTCATGTTCATACAAAAATAAGGGCTAAACGCCCTTCTTCTTATCCTAAAATGGCTGTTACCCAAAGTGCCTTAATAACACCTGTCAATGGTTGGAAATAATTAATAATCAAACGTGCAATCCAGCTGCTTGAGAGAAGATTTTGAACCATTGACATCGGGACAGTTGCAAGTAATGTCAAGACTAAGCCAAAGAAGACTAAAGCTACCAAAACAGCCATGATGCCGCTAAGACAATTAAGCTTGACACTATCAAAATGGTGAACTGGTGCCAGATGCACCAAAATCCCTATAAAACGAAAGATGGCATAAACTAACATGTAAATAGCTGTGAAAGCCACCCCAGCATAATAAACTCTATCTAAATCAAAAATATTAACGTCCGTGAAAAAATTCATGCTGGCACCTTGCCCTGCATTTGAGTAAGGAATCCATAAAGTAATCTCTTCAGACAATGCTTGATAAAAGCGACTAGCCACGACTAATGACACAATACTTGCTACAAAATAGTAAGCTTGTAAGATAATACCTCGTGAATAGCCAATATAAAAATGCCAAGCTAAAATCAGCAAAATAAAAACTGATAACATATATTATTCCTCATCAGAATCAGATTTGCTGGCTTTCTCCTTAATATCGTCAATCGCCTCAGAACGGAGAGCCGTCAATTCTTTTTCCATTTTTTCAACTTCAATCTCACGACTAAGCTGAGTTGAAAGCGAATTGAGAGCCATCAAAATAGCAATCGTTTCATTATCAGCTTGTGGTAATTTTTCTTTGATTGTATTATATTTTTCTTTGGCTACACGCTCAACTTCCTCCATGAAGAGGTTATCCTTATCTGTTGTCAATGTGAGCGACTTTTCTCCAAAGACGAATTTATAACGATTTTTACTTTCCATATAGTCACCTCTTTGACATTATACCTTAAAATAAACATTTCGTAAAATGAAAGCGTGAAAATCCCAGTTTCAACAGGCTATTTTGCCACCTTGTCATCTTTTTATGTTACAATAAAATTATGAATACAATTGTTATGAAACTAGGGAAAATTGACTTGCAAAACCTCATTAAAACACTAGTTGGCAAACAAGTCACAAACAATAATCCCTACGTCACTTTTGCCGCAAAAGTAAATGGCGTTACAGTCCTTGCTTACACCTCTGGTAAAGTCGTTTTTCAAGGAAATGCTGCACAAGAAGTCGCTAGCCAATTTGGTTATCAAGCGTCAGAAGACACGCAGAATACTAAGGCTGGTCAAGTCATGCCTTTAATCGGTTCAGATGAAGTCGGCAACGGTTCTTACTTTGGTGGCTTAGCGGTTGTTGCTAGTTTTGTAACTCCTGATGACCACGCGCTGCTAAAGAAACTTGGTGTCGATGATTCTAAGAATTTAACGGATAGTAAAATTCGCCAAATCGCCCCAATCTTAGAAGAGAAAATCAAGCATAAAGCTCTGCTATTGTCCCCTCAAAAATACAACCAAGTCGTTGGAAAAGGTAAGATGCACAATGCAGTCTCTGTAAAAGTAGCTCTTCATAATCAAGCTATTTATCTGCTACTGCAAGATGGCGTAAAACCTGAAAAAATCGTGATTGATGCTTTTACTAGCCGTCAAAATTACGAAAAATACCTCAAAAATGAGGTAAATCACTTTGACAATCCTCTAACGCTAGAAGAAAAGGCTGAAGGGAAATACCTTGCTGTCGCAGTTAGCTCCATTATCGCCCGTAACCTTTTCTTGGAGAATTTAGATAAGCTAAGCCAAGAAGTACAGTACAAACTTCCAAGCGGTGCTGGTAGCAAATCCGATAAAGTAGCTAGTCAAATCCTAGCAGCTTACGGCATGCCTGGCTTAGAACACACTGCAAAACTCCACTTTGCAAACACCCAAAAAGCACAAAATTTATTAAAAAAATAACATTGAGGAACCAATTATGAAACAATTCATCAAAGAATGGGGACCCTCTATCCTCTTTTTAATCGCCCTTGGTCTTGTTCGCCTTTTCCTTATCCAGCCTGTGAGTGTTGACGGTCATTCTATGGACCCTACGCTGGCTGACGGAGAACGCCTAATCGTTCTAAGAACTGCCAAAATCGATCGCTTTGATATTGTTGTAGCTAAGGAAAAAGAAGGCAACAAAACCAAAGAAATCGTTAAACGTGTTATCGGACTCCCAGGTGATACCATTACCTATAAAGATGATGTTCTTTACGTCAACGGTAAAAAGACAAGTGAACCTTACCTGGACAAGTACCAAAAAGCTTTTGAAGATGATGATTTACAAGACATTTACTCTTACAACACCTTATTCCAACAACTAGCTGAAAACTCTGATGCCTTCACCACTGCTAAAGATGGCAGCACTGAATTTACCGTCAAAGTTCCAAAAAATCAGTATTTCTTGCTTGGAGATGACCGCATCGTTTCAAAAGACAGCCGTGAAGTTGGTTCCTTCAAAAAATCAGCTATCATCGGCGAAGTCAAATTCCGCTTCTGGCCACTCTCAAAAATTGGAGACGTCAACTAAATTCAACGAAGACTTAACTCACACGAGTTAGGTCTTTTTAATGCGATGTTTGTCTATCACATTGGCGAATGATATAATAAAGCCACTATAACAATCAAGTAAGGATGACTTATGGAATACTTCTTTTCTGGCGCTATTGACCGTATTATTTTTGAAAATGCCAGTAACTTCTTTAAAATCATATTACTCGAAATCGAAGATACCGATTCTGACTTTGATGATTTTGAAATCATTGTCACAGGAACCATTACTGATGTCATCGAAGGCGAAAATTACACCTTCTGGGGAGAATTAACCCAGCATCCAAAATATGGTGAACAGCTAAAAGTTACCCGATACGAGCGAACAAAACCAACGTCTTCTGGACTCATCAAGTACTTTTCAAGTGACAACTTTAAAGGCATCGGTAAAAAGACAGCTGAGAAAATTGTCCAACTCTACGGCGATAACACGATTGATAAAATCTTGGAAGATCCTAGTAAGCTTGAGAGTATTTCTGGACTCTCTAAAGAAAATCGTGATAATTTTGTTGCCAAATTAAAACTTAACTATGGAACTGAGCAAATCCTCTCAAAACTTGCCGAATACGGCTTAACCAATCGTGTGGCTATTGATATTTTCAATCATTATAAGGAAGAAAGTTTAGAGATTATCCAAGAAAATCCTTATCAACTGGTCGAAGATATTCAAGGTATCGGCTTTAAAATTGCGGACCAGCTCGCCGAACAATTGGGCATTGAGGCAGATGCACCGCAGCGTTTCCGTGCCGCACTCGTTCACAGCTTATTTGAAACCTCGGTTGAAAATGGGGATACTTACGTTGAGGCGCGTGATTTACTAGAAAATACTATTACCATTTTGGAAGAAGCCCGCCAAATTGAGCTAGACCCTGCTGCTGTTGCTAAAGAATTATCTACGCTTATCGCTGAAGACAAGGTGCAAAACATCGGCACAAAAATCTTTGATAACACACTGTTTTATGCCGAAGCTGGTATCAAGAAAAATCTAACACGCATCCTTGACACTCCATTAACTAAACAATTTTCAGACCAAGACTTACAAGAAGAAATTGAAGATATCGAAGACACCTTTGGTATTTCTTATGACGCTGTCCAAAAAAATGCCATTAAAGAAGCTCTTCAAAGCAAAGTTTTCATTCTAACTGGTGGACCAGGGACTGGTAAAACAACTGTTATTAACGGTTTGATTGCTGCTTATGCTGATTTACACGGCATTGATTTAGAGAAGAAGGATATCCCAATTGTTCTTGCTGCACCAACAGGTCGCGCGGCACGTCGCATGAACGAATTAACTGGGCTTCCAAGTGCAACCATCCACCGTCATCTTGGCTTAAACGGCGACAATGATTATCAAGCCATGGATGATTATTTGGACTGTGATTTGATTATCATCGATGAATTTTCAATGGTAGATACTTGGCTAGCCAATCAGCTCTTTAGCTCCATTTCATCAAATACTCAAGTCATTATCGTTGGTGATAGCGACCAACTTCCATCCGTTGGCCCTGGGCAAGTGCTAGCTGATTTACTTAAAATCAAAACACTGCCGCAAATAGCACTGACAAAAATCTTTAGGCAATCTGAATACTCAACCATTGTCACACTAGCTAATCAGATGAGACAAGGCATCTTGCCAGCTGATTTCACTCAGAAAAAAGCGGACCGTTCTTACTTTGAAGCTGGCGCTCAATATATTCCTGAGATGATTCCGAAAATTGTCAGCGCAGCTATTAAAAGTGGCATTAGCCCTCAAGAAATTCAAATTCTTGCGCCTATGTACCGTGGTGCTGCCGGCATTAACCGCCTCAATACAATCATTCAAGATTTGCTTAATCCACTCGGTGACCAATTATCCTTTGCTTTTGGTGATATGAATTTCCGTAAGGGGGACAAAGTTCTTCATTTGATTAATGATGCCGAGCTCAATGTCTTTAACGGAGACATCGGCTATATCACAGACTTGATTCCTGCCAAATACACTGAATCAAAACAAGATGAACTCTACATGTCTTTTGACGGGACTGAAGTGATTTACCCTCGTAACGAATGGCACAAAATCACGCTTGCCTACGCCATGTCCATTCACAAATCACAAGGGAGTGAATTCCAAGTAGTTATTCTGCCAATTACGCACCAAAGTCGTCGTCTTTTGCAACGCAATCTGATTTACACAGCTATTACCCGCTCTAAGAGTAAATTAGTCATGTTGGGAGAGATTGCTGCCTTTGATTACGCCATAAAAAATGAAGGCTCTAAACGCAAGACTTATCTCGTCCAACGCTTCACAACAAATCCAGAAGACCTTGACAACTCAGAAACGATAGAAAATCCAGACGAAGCAAAAGAAAGCCAAAATGAGCCACTAGAAGATAAAGCAATTTCTTCTTCTGCTCACATTGAAGAAGAAAAATCCGAAAAAGTTGTTCAACTTAGCCTTGATTTTAACGAAGACAAACCAGATAACGTCAAAGAATACCGTCTAACAGAAGAAAATCTTCCATTTATTGATCCAATGATTGGTATCACTCAAGAAGATATCGAACAATTTTTCAAAAAGTAATAATAAAAAACTAGGTTAATTTAGCACTAAATTCCTAGTTTTTCTTATGCATTTATTTTGTATAAATATGAATTTTCAGATGATAGAATAGCTTTACACTTAAAACATTTAGAGGCTTAAAACGATTTAATCCTTGAAACTAAAGGGTTTCTTGATATAACATCTCTTGACAGAAAAGTGTTTACATATAAGGAAATTGTGTTATAATATCTGTACTATCATAATAGGATTACCATTGTTTTTAGGAGGTTTGAAATGGTTTCTTATGAAAAAATTCGTCAATCTTTGCGTTCTTGGACGCTTTTTATCGCTTGGGTAAATGTTCTTGCTGCGCTAAGCAAAGTTTGGAGTGTTATTAGCCATTATATCGTCGTTAATAACCTTGATAAGTTTAAAGAACAACTTGATGCTGAGAAATTCCGAATTCTTGAAGCTTCTACCAATGTTGGCATTGTTATCATTGCAGTTATTGCTCTTGTTATTAACATCATTGTAGCTGTTTTAGCATTCAAAAACTTATTAAAAATCAAAGACAATGCTCCAAGTTTATCACCTTACCGCATTGCCTTGATTTATACTGTTGTTTACAATCTTGCAAGCTTTGCCTTGAGTGTATATCTTAATATTCCACTTTCACCATTCAATATCGTTTTGCCACTTGTCTTTTTGGGGCTTTATGCTTATGTGTACAACAAAGCAGCACAGCTATTAGACAAAGAAGACGATGAGACTGATTCTGAAAGTGTTAATCAATAACTTTTAAGAAATCAAATACCGTCTCAGAACTTGAGCTAAGACGGTATTTTAATTTTTAAAAGAGATTTAATGGACGAATATTATCTTCTAATCCCGTGATAGTAACCCCCAGAAGACGCACACCAGATTTTGATTCTTCTAAGCTGTCAAATATCGCATGAGCAGATTGGTCAATCACCTCAAAATCATTGGTGACTTCATCTAGTGTTTTACGCTTGGTTAAAGTCGAAAAATCCGCGTATCGAACCTTCAAAACAACAATGCGACCAACTTTATTATTTCGCATTAAGCTGTCCACAACTCGACGTGTATTTTTTGAAATCTCCGACTTAATATCAGCATCCTTGTACAGTAATTTACTGTAGGTCCGTTCACTCCCAATAGATTTTCGAATACGATTGGGTCTGACTGGTGAATTTGAAATACCTCGCGCTTTACGGTACAAATCATAACCAAAGCGCCCGAAATGATCAATCAAGGTCATCTCTGGTATTTCTAATAAATCCGCCCCCGTAAAAACACCCATTTGATGTAGTTTTTCAACTGATTTTTTACCAACACCATGAAACTTTTCAATTGGTAATTTTTTCAAGAAATCCTGCGCATCTTCTGGCAATACTAAGGTTAAACCTTTCGGTTTATCATAATCCGAAGCTAGTTTAGCTAGAAATTTGTTATAAGAGACACCGGCTGAACAAGTCAAGCGAACTTCTTGCCAAATATCATATTGAATCATTTTAGCGATTTTAATCGCTGACTTGGTGCCACGCTTATTTTCAGTCACATCCAAGTAAGCCTCATCAATCGACATGGGCTCAACAAGATCTGTGTAACGTCTGAGAATCTCACGAATTTGCATTCCGATTTCTCGGTATTTCTGATAATTTCCAGAAATAAAAATAGCCTGTGGACAACGCTCGTAAGCTTCTTTTGAAGACATGGCAGAATGAACGCCGAATTTTCTGGCTTCATAGTTACATGTCGATACGACGCCTCGTCCACCTGTCTTACGCGGATCAGAACCGATAATCACAGGCTTCCCTTTGAGGTCTGGATTATCTCTTTCTTCCACTGATGCAAAAAAGGCATCCATGTCAATGTGAATAATTTTTCGAGAAGTGTCATTAATTAATGGAAAAATAAGCATCATCCAGTCCTTTCTAACTCTATTATAACAATTTTCATTGCTTTCAAGCAAAACTTACAAATTTCTAGTACAGCTACCCGATTTTATGAAACTGTACTATAAAAGATTCTTGTTTTCCCAATTTTTTCGATTGGGAAAACGCTTCCTTTGTGCTAAACTTATACTTGTAAATGTAATAGATGACTTGTTACTAGAATTTAAGGAGAAATCTCATTATGGCGACTGTTAAAACAAATGCAGATGTTTTTGAAAAAGCCTGGGAAGGCTTTAAAGGTACTGACTGGAAAGAAAAAGCCAGCGTTTCTCGCTTCGTTCAAGCTAACTACACACCATATGATGGTGATGAAAGCTTCTTAGCACCAGCTACTGAACGCTCTCTTAAAATCAAGAAAATCATTGAAGACACTAAAGCTAAATACGAAGCAACTCGTTTCCCAATGGACACTCGTCCAACATCAATCGCAGATATTCCTGCCGGCTATATTTCAAAAGACGATGAATTAATCTACGGTATTCAAAATGATGAGTTGTTCAAATTGAATTTCATGCCAAAAGGTGGTATCCGTATGGCAGAAACAGCACTTAAAGAACATGGTTATGAACCAGATCCTGCTGTTCATGAAATTTTCACAAAATACACTACTACAGTAAATGACGGAATTTTCCGCGCTTATACATCTAATATCCGCCGTGCCCGTCACGCTCACACAGTAACTGGTCTTCCAGATGCTTACTCACGTGGACGTATCATCGGTGTTTATGCTCGTCTTGCTCTTTATGGTGCAGACTACTTGATGCAAGAAAAAGTTAACGACTGGAACGCTATCACTGAAATCGACGAAGAATCTATTCGTCTGCGCGAAGAAGTTAACATGCAATACCAAGCTCTTGGTGAAGTTGTTAAACTTGGTGATCTTTACGGTGTTGATGTCCGTAAACCAGCCATGAACGTTAAAGAAGCTATCCAATGGGTAAACATCGCCTTCATGGCCGTATGTCGTGTTATCAACGGTGCTGCTACTTCTCTTGGACGTGTGCCAATCGTTCTTGATATCTTTGCTGAACGTGACCTTGCTCGTGGTACTTTCACAGAATCAGAAATCCAAGAATTTGTTGATGACTTTGTCTTGAAACTTCGTACTGTAAAATTTGCTCGTACTAAAGCTTACGACGAACTTTACTCTGGTGACCCAACATTCATCACTACGTCTATGGCTGGTATGGGTGCTGACGGTCGTCACCGTGTTACTAAAATGGACTACCGTTTCTTGCACACACTTGACAACATCGGTAACGCTCCAGAACCAAACTTGACAGTTCTTTGGACTGATAAATTGCCATATTCATTCCGTCGCTACTGTATGAAAATGTCACACAAACACTCTTCAATCCAATACGAAGGTGTAACAACAATGGCTAAAGACGGTTATGGTGAAATGTCATGTATCTCATGTTGTGTATCACCACTTGACCCAGAAAACGAAGAACAACGTCACAACATCCAATACTTTGGTGCTCGTGTAAACGTCCTTAAAGCTCTTCTTACTGGTTTAAACGGTGGTTACGATGATGTTCACAAAGACTACAAAGTATTTGACATCGAACCAGTTCGTGACGAAATCCTTGATTTCGAAACTGTTAAAGCTAACTTTGAAAAATCTCTTGATTGGTTGACTTCAACTTACGTAGATGCTCTTAACATCATTCACTACATGACTGATAAATACAACTACGAAGCTGTTCAAATGGCATTCTTGCCAACTAAACAACGTGCCAACATGGGATTCGGTATCTGTGGTTTCGCTAATACCGTTGATACTTTGTCAGCAATCAAATATGCTACCGTTAAACCAATCCGTGACGAAGATGGTTACATCTACGACTACGAAACAACTGGTGACTTCCCTCGTTGGGGTGAAGATGACCCTCGTTCTAACGAACTTGCCGAATGGTTGGTAGAGGCTTACACTACTCGTCTTCGTAGCCACAAACTCTACAAAGATGCAGAAGCTACAGTTTCACTTCTTACAATCACTTCAAACGTTGCTTACTCTAAACAAACTGGTAACTCTCCAGTTCACAAAGGTGTTTACCTCAACGAAGATGGTACCGTAAACCTTTCTAAACTTGAATTCTTCTCACCAGGTGCCAACCCATCTAACAAAGCTCGTGGTGGTTGGTTACAAAACTTGAACTCTCTTGCAAGCCTTGACTTCTCATATGCTGCAGATGGTATCTCACTTACAACTCAAGTTTCTCCACGCGCTCTTGGTAAGACATTTGATGAACAAGTTGATAACTTGGTAACTATCCTTGATGGTTACTTCGAAAACGGTGGACAACACGTTAACTTGAACGTCATGGACCTTAAAGATGTTTATGACAAGATTATGAATGGTGAAGATGTTATCGTTCGTATCTCTGGATACTGTGTAAACACTAAATACCTCACTCCAGAACAAAAAACTGAATTGACACAACGTGTCTTCCACGAAGTTCTTTCAATGGATGATGCTTTGGGATAAAATGAATAAAGAGCTCGCAATAGCGAGTTCTTTTCTTTTTGTAAAACACTTGCTTTTCATTATAATTTTCTAAATAAACTATAATTTATATTCGACTATCTTTCATATTATCTATAAAATAAAGGTGTTTCTGTTCGGTTTCTCCAAACACTTCACTTTCAGAAGTACCTTAGAGAAATAACACCCTGTCACCGTCTGACTGCTAGTTTACAAATAACAGGTCAACTAGCAGTCATGACAAAAATAACAGCCTATAGGGAGAAAAGATGAATAAGAAAAGTTTTAAGCTAATTGGATTATTGTCTCTTATAGCAGCTACCATCCTACTCGTAGCCTTCCAGTCTGAAACTAAAAGTAAAACCTCTAAGTCTTAAGAGGTCCAATGGGGCTATACGGGTATAACTGGTCCTGAACATTGGGGTGACCTTTCTAAAGATTGTGAACTCAGCAAGACGGGTAAGGAACAATCTCCCATTAATATCACAGGAGCTGAGGACGTTGATCTTCCAGAACTAAACCTTAATAATCAAGAATCAGAAGCCCATGTTAAGAACAATGGTCACACCATTGAAGTCAGCTTTAAAAATCCAAAGAATACCCTAACAATTGGTAAGGAAGTTTACAAGTTGCAACAATTCCATTTTCACGCACCAGCTGAGAATGAAATAGATGGCAAAACCTATCCTCTCGAAGGGCATTTCGTCTACAAGACGGATAATGGAAAAATCACAGTTGTCTCAGTTCTCTATAACTATGGAGATAAAAGCCAAGCCTTGCAATTAACCTGGGATAAAATGCCTCAAGCCGCCAATACTGAAACGGATTTATCTCAGGCTATCTCACTTGATGATTTCTATCCTGAAAACAAGGACTATTACAACTTTGAAGGCTCATTGACAACACCACCTTGTACTGAAGGTGTTAACTGGATTGTCTTCAAAAGCCAAGAAACTGTCAGTAAGGAACAGGTGGAAAAATTCTCCCAAACTCTTGGATTTGAAAATAACCGTCCTATCCAAGATGCAAACAGCCGAAAAATTAAAGCATAAAACCTATCAAAAACTTGATGATAGACTATAATCTTTGCTACACTATTCCTATGATTATCAAACATACAAGAGATACACTTTCAGAGACTTATCTAGATGCTGTGGCTATTCGAAACACCGTTTTCGTTAAGGTCCAAGGAGTTCCTCGCTCCGTCGATATTGATGCCAATGAAGCCTACTGCATTCACTTTGTCCTCTATGATGACAAGGGCCAGGCTACAGCAACCGTACGACTACTTCCTAACATAGACTTGACACAAGTTACACTCCAACGCATGGCCGTGCTCGATAACTACCAAGGTCAAGGTCTGGGTAGCATCCTCCTAAAAGAGGCTGAAGATTTCGCTCAAGAGCAGGGCTTCAAATCTATTTCTCTCCATGCTCAACTAAGGGCACTTAAGTTCTATCTCAATAATGGCTATCAAGAAGTCGGCCAAATCTTCGAAGAAGCTGGTATCCAACACATTACGGTTGAAAAATCCTTAATAAGTAAAAAAGCTTAAGCAGTAGATCAACTCTGCTTAAGCTTCTTCTTTTGTTGAAAATATAGAATAGCCATGCTCGATATCAAGAACTGCCACATTTTCTTTTTTTTAATACCTCTACAATCTTTTTCCAGTATTTCTACCCTTTTAAAAAAAGTACAAACACTCCCATGTAAACCAAAAAAACAAGAGACAAGCTTTCTTTTCTTAGAATGTCTACTCGACCTTTTTTGTCTAGACATACGTTTTCTCCTATCTAGGGAGTATTATATCATTTTATAAAAAAACAACCCCCATTACCTGGTAACTGGATAACATGGGCTTCTTTAATAGTCTTTTTGAGGGGTTATTATGTAATTATAGACCTTTTTCAAATTCAAATGTAGCGACAACCTAGTCTGGTAACTAGTACATAACCAGATAATTATAAATATTCCTTTTCATTGTTAATAGTATTAAAGTTGATTTTAGATAAATACTTTTTATGTGGACGGCGCTGATGTCAAGATTATTTTCCAAAGACAACTTGTCTATTACTAATTATTTTCACTCTATTTATAACTCTTTTATCCAAAATTAAACTTATACTTAGAAAATATCTCTTATAAGTCTTGTGCAATTGTTCGTGTGTAACCCCACAACGAATGATGTTTTTATTTTATTTCAATACATTCAATTAAATAATTATGGTCGTGTTCAGGATAAATAGGATAAGTTGATACTTCAATAGGCAGGGACTTATAAGGAATCATATTATTTCCACGATACAAAGGATTTAGCCAATTTTCATTCGGTTTGTATCCGCGATTTAACATCTCCGTCATAACTAATTTGTGGTATCTAAACAATTTATATGGAGAGTAAATAAAGACATAATCCACTGTTGCGTGCCTTTTCCCCCACCCGCCGCCACGAAGTGCACAGCACTCTCTATGTTGTCCAAGCAATTGTTGACGTGGTAATTTTGTAATTAACGATTCGTGCCATAGCCTCATTTTTTGTCTACCTTTCTAACATTAGAATTGTTAGTAATTTCGAGTTAACATAATGTGCTTTCCTTTACATTAATAGCTGCTAATAGCTTATCGGCTTACCACTCAAAGGGTTCAAAATAAATACTGCTATCCACCACGCCTCTATTTTTCAAAAAAATTTCGCCAATATTTGGTCATGGCATGCGGACCAGCTAGCAAATAGATACCATTTTTTTACATTATGTCCACAATTTGTGTATCAGAAAACCGCCCTACTTGATGTTTGAAATAAATATCGCTTTGATTAAACTTCGTCAATTCATCTAAATAAATAGCATCCTTTTCGTGTTTAGTTGAGTAAAGAAACGTCACTGTTTGTTGTCTTTCCACTGCCATTTGAGCAATAGATATAAACGGTGTAATGCCAATTCCACCAGCAACAATAATCAATGGCTGATCTTCATGATGTTGCTTCAAAAGCTGATGATACTGTCCATAATCTTGACATCAGCGCCCTTTGAATATTCTAACTCTCATACTGTGAAGGTAGCCGCTGAAGCTATTCAATTATTGAAAGGAATCAGCCTTTTAATAAGCCAACAAAGAAATTCTGCTTTAAATCATACTGGGGTATCACAAATACTTTACAAATATGTTTTGCGTCTCAGCAAAAACCAGCAAATTAGACTTAGTATAGCAGAGATAATCAATACGGCTAAAACACCATAAGAAGACTTTTCAAACGGGACATGGACATTGATTCCCCAAAAACCAAAAATCATTGCTGGAATAGTCAAAACAATTGATATCTCGGTTAGGGTTTTCATAATCATGTTTAGCTGATACGAAATCATATTGTTTATCATATTTTCCAAATTATCCAAATATTGGCTGTAACCTAAAATGATTCTATCCATTGTATCACTTGTATCATATAACTCATCAATTATTTTTTTAGTACTAAAATCAATATCGTCAATAGTTGTGAAATTTTTTTAATGAAATCAAGCGCTTTATGGTTAGCTTTATAAGTTGTTGACAAAGCTATCATGTATTTTTGAAGAGTTAATAAATCACCAAACGTTGGTCTGAGTGAACCGGACGTTGATATTTTTGAGTCTAAATCATCAATTTTTTCCTTGACTCCACGAAGGTCGTCAAGCATCACATGGAAATCTTTTTGCATGATCTTTAAAAGTACTTCCTCTACAAAATGATTGACATCACGTAAAACCATATTGGATAAGAGTTCGGGAATGAATTTTAATTTTTGTTTTGTAAAAATTATCAACTTATTTTTAAATACCAAGAAAACAACAGATGTCATCAGATTATCTAGATGCCCACCTTCATGTATCTTGGGAAACAAAAAACTTACAAGCAAACTTTTTTCATCGTTCTGATCGATTATCGTGTCATATGCAACTTGATCATCAAACGTTAGTATATTGTCTATGTTAAAGTCATATTTATGTTCATAAGATTCGATATATTCTCGTTCGTCACCATAAACATAAACAACAGAGGAATTTTCGATATTTGATTCTGACGAAACTAATAATGTATTTTTTGTTAAAGAATAAGTTTTCAGCATTGTAATCCTCCTGCTTTATATTTTTCTCAAAAATAAATGCGTAATTGTTGTGGAATAAATACATTATCAGTTTTAAAAACATTTTGTCTTATGTATGATAACCTGCTAAAAATTTTATCTCACACATTATCTAGACAATCTTGTCTCCAGCTTCTTATGTATTATCTAATTTATAATTACCGCCCCTATTTGTTGGATATAATATTTAGTCCATTTCTACTATGGTAGTGTTAATAACATATATTTCGTCTTTAGTTAGCTTATATTTTTTTATATAGTTGTTGATCAATTTCTGTAATAGATTTAGACCAATCAATATCTGAATATAGTGTAAAGTCTTACATAGGGACAAATTTATAAGTTGATCTAGGGGCATCTTGAGTTGATTTAGCTATACTAATAAGAAATCTAGAGAATTTTGTTTTCAGGTAGTTAGAGAGATTACGAGCAGAATTTAAATTTAAATTTAAATCTATATCTCCACCAATCACCAGGTATATTTCAGTCACGATTTCGTTTGGATAACCAATTTTTGTGTTCAAATTATCATCATGTAGTTCAGTACCAATATTATTCGATCTAGCTGTAAAAACTTTGAATCCTTTAACCCATTCTTTGTGGGCTTTGATTAAATTATTTTCTATAAATCCAACTTTTCTTTTCCCGTAAATTTTTATAGGTTTTATCATTCCGCTTTTTGATAAACGAAAGTTATCATCTCACAGACGGGGCCAATTGAATTGATAAATCGTCAGCATCGTCAGATAGTTATAAAACCAAAAACCAAGGTAAAAAATGACCAGATTCGGAAATACCGTCAAAAAATAACTCACGGGCTGCAGCACATGACTACTCAACAGATAGCCTAAAAATGGCAAAACCAGAATGGCTAGTCCCAAGTACAAGGTCAACATATTCGCCAATGTATGACTCTCATGACGCCACATGTTCCACGCATTCCATAAGAGCAAGAAAGCTTGTAAGGTAAAAATCAGCCCAATCAACAGGATCAGCAACACAAACAACGTCCCACTGATAATGATTAACCAGTGGATATTGCTACCTAAAATTGTAATCGCCAGCATGGTTAAAAACGAATAGAAAAATAGCGAAAACCAAATACCGTTACCTAGGCGAACCTTATCGCGATGATAACGCCAACCAAAAATGGTTCCAAATATGAGTGGTACTAACCAGCACCAGTAAAACATTGCTGGAACTGGAACCCAAACCGCTGCGTCATTTACATCAATACCCCCGCATTAAGTTTTATTTCAGCTTCCATCATAAAGGTCTCCCCGCGGGACTGCAATCAGGAGTCATTACTTCAACTGTTTTTGTTCATTATAGAAATTACGGTAAGCTAAATAGCACGCAATGATTGACCCCAAACTAGTCGCTGATAAGAGCATGAACGTGACCATAATTTGATACCTAATGGCCCGTACTGGATCGACCCCTGCAAAGATCAAACCGGACATCATCCCTGGCAGACTGACTAGACCCACAGTCTTTGCCGAATCAATAGTTGGTGACATCCCCGTACGAATCGCCTCACGCACGATATCAATCGAAGCATCAAGTAGACCAGCCCCTAACGCCAACCGTTCAAGCACACCTTGCCGCTGGTCATGAAACTGACTATTGAGGCTGCGATAAGCCAGCCCAACTGTGACCATTGAATTCGACGCAATCATACCAGAAATGGGAATCATTTGCGATGGCACAAACTTAATCGCACCAGATAGCACGAGGACGCCGAGTGTTACCCCTGTACTAACAAAAATGGATAATAACGAAATGGCTAATGCATGGTCAATCCCCGGCCCCCGTTTTTTCGCATTCCAAGCCGCATTGAAGATAATGAAGCCTATCATCGCCAGCGTTAGCCACAAATTGTTGACTCGGAAAATATACTTTAGCAAGTAACCCACGATAAATAGTTGTACAACAGCCCGCACGACACCAATGACGATGTCCCTATCCAAGCCAAGTTTCTGCCACAAACTAATTCCTAACGCGACAAGCACTAACATTGCCGCCCAAAATAGCGACGTATTATTAATTGCTAAATTCATGCGTGCACCTCCAATCTGCCAGCAATCACTTTCACTAATTGATCTGCCGCAGCAATCTCTGTCGCGTCATGAGTAATCATGATCGTTGTCACGTGATCCTGCTCATTTAACTGTCGTAACCAGGCGTGCACGATTTGCTTATTATTTTCATCCAAACCAGCTGTCACCTCATCTAATAACAACACTTTTGGTAAGAATAAGATGTTGCGAATCAGAGCGACCCGCTGCCGTTCACCACCGGAAAGCTCGATAATCGGCTGATGCAGGGTTCGTTCGGACAGCCCAACATTATTTAACGCCGTTACCACTCGTTTCGTATCCATGACTTGCTTACGAATTTGGTACGGGAAAGCTAAGTTATCTGCCACCGTCTCACCAAATAACGTCGGTTGTTGGAAACAATATGAGACTTGCCGCCGATACATGATTGGGTCATAACTTTCAATCGGCTGCCCATCAAAAATCAAGGTCCCACTTGTTTTAGAAATCATGGCCGCAATGATCTGTAATAACGTACTTTTCCCACCACCGGATGGTCCCGTCAATGTAATATGAGCCCCAGCTGGAATCTGCCAATCAATATCATGTAAAATATGTTGATCAGCGATTTTATAATTAATTTTTTCTAAACTAATCAATGAATTCATACGCCCACCCCCGATCGCACAATGATCGGCGCCGACAACAGCCGGATGAAAAAGTGCTCAGAAGTCAATAAATTGGACTTATCTGTTTGATGTATTAATACCTGAACCTGTGTAGCCATTGGCAAAGCCCTATGAATCATACCTGAGTCAAAGTGTTCCGTATAACTACGGAGGAGTTCTAATTGAACTTTTAATTTATCATTATTTTCCTTGATCGACCGTTTCACAAACCAACTCCTTCTTCATTATCTCAATCAAAGCATCTCTGTCCTTAATCCATTGAGCCCTCTCATCCTTGTAATAGGTACGATTACTGAGGAAAATCCCCGCACGTTGACGAGGGATATTGATAAGCACAAAGGTACCTGTATAACCAGTATGAATAATCCAATCACCTTGAAGGTCCCACGCGACACTACGCTCCTTCTTGGATTGACTGATATTTTGCGTCAGATTTTTAGCAAAATCATCCTTCAAATAATGGTTAACAAAGATTTCCAAGTCCTTTAGAGTTGAAAAGAGACCTGCTGAACCTGTATGCTCTTTGAGCACTCGAGCCTTGGGATCGTGAACAGTTCCTCCCGGAATTCCCTCTACCGTTGGCACAGCACCTTTAAACGGCCCAAAACCTGTCTTAGTCATGTCAAAGGGTTCAAAGACAGTTTCTTTGAAAATCTCATCTAAAGATTTTCCAAAAATACCTTCTAACATGAAACCAAGCAATAAAAAGTTAATATCTGTGTACAAGAAATCTTTTTTATCTTCTACCGTAATGTGATTAATAGCCTCTTTTAACTCCTTGGCGTTAAGTGCATCACGATTCGGAATAAAAGGATTAATTCCACTGCTATGTGTTAAGAGCTGGCGAAGCGTCACTTTTTCCTCATGAAAATCAGGATAATACTGCTTAAGCGGTGCATCAATATCCAACTTTCCTTCACGGACAAGTAAAATAACAACCGTTCCGACACCAACCACCTTAGATACAGAGGCCAGATCATAAACTAAACCAGAAACAACAGGAGTCTTACCATCAATCGTTCCAATATAATGCTCATTCCATTGATTGTCTTTAAAAAGAGCTAAACTAGCTCCATGATAAATATTGCGATCAATTTGATTATTGATAATGTCTAGCAAATCTGTCATTTGATAAACCAAATTTCAACTTGACTAGGATCCGAAAGAACCAAAACACTTTTCTTTTTTATCTAAATAGATAGATTGCCCTTTAGCCTCTAAATCATCAGCCAAAGCTTTAAGATCGTAGTTCTTAGAAACCTTAAATTCTAGGATTTCCAAATCCCAAGTTTTTTGAGGCTCAACAGTTAAATCTGCTCCATTTCCTTGTTCAAACTGAAGATCTAACGGCAATTTACCACCGAATACGGTTTGATAGAAGGCTTGTGTGCCAGCTTTGTCAGCAACATTAAGTGTCAAACTTTCAAAATGGAACTCAGAAACTTCTTTTAAATCATCATTTTCAGGAAATGTTTTGTTCTCAATTTCTCTTAATTCATGGATGTTATCTTCTGAATGCAAGAGGAAAAGGTCACCTTCTGGAGATACTGTCTCAAAAGCATAACCACGTTTACCTTTGAAAAGTCGTTCCACATCGATGCCGTTACCTAAAATACCTTCAATTTCAGCTGCTTTAGGAATTTTAACGACAATTCTATTAATCTTTTTGTCACCTTCAACAGCACGAGTATCTGGTGCAGGTGATTCTTCAATGACAAAATGAGCATTTCGTTGTTTTGTTGAAAATACAGCAATAGCATTTTCTTCATTCACTAACTTAAAGCCTAATTTTTGATAAAAATCGATGTTGTGATCACGATTATTGATACGTAAAACGGGGTGCCTAAACGTGACTCCGTTAAATAAAGTCATAATTATCTCCTCACAGTGTTTTTTGTTAGATGATGTTATACAAGTTCTTACAAAATAAGGACCAGGTCTTTTCTATTTTAGAAAAAAATAGTCAGTTTGACAAGAAATTATGCTCTCCTGGCATAATAAAAAAGAACCCGAAGGTTCTTTTCTGGTTTATTATCTTGTAATCTTATAGGTATAAGAATTTGAACAAGGCAACTGCAGCAACACCAGCAAGGATTGGAGCTACAACTGGTACCCATGAATACCACCATTTAGAATCGCCTTTATATTCACCAAGAATTGATTTTGGAAGCAACGCATGGACGATACGTGGACCAAGATCACGTGCAGGGTTAAGACCAGGACCAGTAGGACCACCAAGTGATGCAACAAGTGTCATTACAAGGAAACCAAGTCCTAAGTGAGCAACAGCAAGTGAACCTGTAGTGTAAGGAGCAACTTGAGTTGCAGCTGTAGAAGCATCATAACCTACAGCAGTCAATTTTACAACTAATTCTGCACCGAAGTAGTTTTTAGTAAGTGCCATAGCACCGAAGAAAAGTACGAATGAACCTAGGAACTCATTCAAGAAACCATTAATCCAAGCAGCTTTGTGACTTTCTTTTGTACCGTCGTCAACAGCTGAGATAGTTGAGAATGAACCAAGGATAGCATTTGGATTTTCAGTTTTAAGGTAGTATGGCTTGTGTGTCATAACGACAAGCAATTGACCAAACATTGCACCAAGTAATTGAGCAGTGATGTACTGTGGAACGTGTGACCAGTCAAACAAACCTGAAACTGCAAGTGCAAGTGTGAAGGCTGGATTAATGTGGTTACCTGAAACGTTACCAAACATGAGTGCAGGAATCATAACACCAAAACCATACCCAAGTGCGATGATAACCCACCCAGAGTTATTCCCTTTTGTCCCCTTAAGTTCCACATTAGCAACTGCACCATTACCAAGAATGATGAGTAAAGCTGTCCCGATAAATTCTGTGATGTATTTCACAGTCCATGAAAAGTCCATGTCTTTTTGTTTCCTCCAAAAAAAAATATAGTTTAGACAACTAACATTTTATCAAGTATAATAGATAATGTAAAGGTTATCTGTAAAATTAAAACGTTTACTTTTAGAAGGAGAAATTTTCATGAAATATAACCAATTCTCTTACATACCAAGGCTTGCCGATGCTTGTGAACAAGAATTACAAGCTCTTGGATTTGAGCTTAACAAACGTCAATCTGATAAAGAGACACTGGAGCACTTCTGTCGTAAGATTTTCTTTAATTATAAAGACACGGATTACCCACTTCACAATCTTATTGCAGATTTTGAGACAGACTTACTGACATTTTTCAAATCTGATCGTCCTCTAACGGCAGATATTTTTTATACCATCGCCCTTCAATTACTTGGATTCACACCACACGTTGATTTTACAGATACAACTGACTTTTTAGAGAAAATCGATTTTCCAATCAATTATCAAAAAGGACACGTTATTGAGGCCCTTTACCACCTCCTTGTTAGCCGCCAAAAAGGCGGAATGACTTTACTTGATGATTTAATCAGTAAAGGTCTGATTCCAGTTGATAATGATTATCATTTCTTCAACGGCAAATCTTTAGCAACCTTTGATACGAATGACTTGATTCGTGAAGTTGTCTACGTTCAATCTCCTCTTGATACCGATCAAGATGGACAATTGGATTTGATTAAAGTCAATATCATTCGTCCAAATACAAGCCATCAAGTACCAACTATGATGACAGCAAGTCCTTACCACGAAGGGACAAATGGCGTTGCTAACGACAAGAAACTTTACAAAATGGAAGGCGACTTAGCCATCAAATCTGCTGGTAAAATCAGTGTGGAGACACGTGACTTCGAGCCACTTGAAACTCCTGAGCTAGACCTTCCAGTCGGTGATGCTGAAGAAAGTTTTAGCTTTATCGATTCTTATACTTTGAATGACTATTTCTTAGCTCGTGGATTTGCTAATATCTACATTTCTGGTGTTGGAACCGCTGGATCAAATGGCTTTATGACAAGTGGTGACTACGCTCAGGTAGAAAGTTTTAAAGCTGTTATTGATTGGTTAAATGGCAGAGCAATCGCCTTTTCTAGCCATCGTCGTGATCAAAAAGTGCTAGCTGATTGGTCAAATGGTTTAGTTTGTACCACTGGTAAATCTTATCTTGGAACTATGTCAACTGCCCTTGCCACAACCGGCGTTGAAGGACTAAAAGTCATCATTGCCGAATCAGCTATTTCATCTTGGTATGACTACTACCGTGAAAATGGTCTTGTCTGCAGCCCTGGTGGTTACCCTGGTGAAGACCTCGATGTCCTTACCGAATTGACTTACTCACGTAATTTGCTTTCTGGTGATTATCTCCGTAACAATGCACACTATCAAGAACTTTTAGATGAACAATCTTCAGAACTTGATCGTACTTCTGGTGATTATAATCAGTTCTGGCATGACCGCAACTATCTTCCACATGCTGATAAAGTGAAAGCTACTTGTGTTTACACACATGGTCTTCAAGACTGGAACGTTAAACCACGTCACATTTTTAACATTTTTAACGCATTGCCAAGCTCTGTTGAAAAGCATGCCTTCCTTCACAATGGCGAACATGTTTACATGCATAATTGGCAATCCATTGATTTTAGAGAAAGCATGAATGCTTTGCTTTGTCAAAAAATGTTGAATCAAGATAATTACTTTGATTTACCAACTCTGATTTGGCAAGACAATAGTCAAGAACAAACATGGACAAGCAACTTAACACAATTTGGTAGTGCTAACCAAGAAACATTGCCTCTTGGAAAAGACCTTCAAATCATTGACAACCATTATGGCAAAGATGACTTTGAACGTTATAGTAAAAACTTCCGCACATTCAAGAGTGACTTATTTGCAGGAAAAGCAAATAGTATCTGCCTTGATATTCCTGTTAATCAAGATTATCACATCAATGGTCAGGTAACATTACATTTGACACTTAAATCAAGTGAAAATAAAGGTCTCTTGTCAGCACAAGTTTTAGATTATGGTCAGAAGAAACGCTTCAAAGACGTTCCAACCAATCGAGCTCTACATGCTATCGATAACGGCCGCAACTTCTCACGTGAAGCACTTAAAGAATTACCATTTGTCAAAACACAAGAACGTGTCATCACAAAAGGTGTTCTCAATCTTCAAAACCGAAATGATTTGCTAACAGTTGAAGACATCAAACCAAATGAATGGATGACACTTGATTTCACTCTCCAACCAAGCATCTATAAACTTAAAAAAGGTGATAGCTTACGTGTTCTTCTCTACACTACAGACTTTGAACACACTATCCGCGACAATAGCAATTATATTTTAACCGTTGATTTAGACCAATCAAGCATTAGTCTTCCGGTAGAAAAATAATTATAAAAAGGTTGAACCCTAGGTTCAACCTTTTTTATTTATGAAATGTTAGTAACATCTGTGTTCCAATATTTTCCTGACTTCTGACTTGGATAGTAGCCTCATGAAGTTTTAAAGCATGTTTGACAATAGACAAACCAAGACCAGTTCCACCAACTTTTCTTGAGCGACTTTTATCAACACGATAGAAGCGTTCAAAAATCCGTTCTTGTTCTTCTTTTGGAATGCCAAGACCAGTATCCTTAATAGTTAAGAAAACGTATTTTTCATCCGATGTTATTGTAACTTCGACGCTTCCTTTATCACGGTTATAAGTAATAGCATTATCGCAGAGATTGTACAAAACTGAGTGAATCAAAGCAGGATTTCCTAGCATCATGGTTGGCTGACCTGTTAAGTGTAAATGGATCTGTCTCTGACTAGCTTTGGTAGACAAACTATCAAGAACATTTTTAGCAATTGCATAGATGTCCAATGTTTCCATAGGTACCTGATCAGTCTCATCCAAATGTGAAAGATTGATAATATCTTCAACTAGTTGAACCATGCGCTTAGATTCTTTGTAAATTTTGCCTGCAAAATAAGGAACATCCTCACTTGAAACCATTCCATTAACCAGCATCTCTGAGTATCCCGAGATAACATGTAAAGGTGTCTTTAATTCATGTGAGACATTAGCCGTAAATTCATGACGCAGCTGCTCAATTTGTAATTGTTCCGTCACATCAAATAAAAGAATGACCAAACCTGTTACATGACCATCAAATAAAATCGGGCGAATCAGAACTTTATAACTCTCTTTGTCAAAATGAATAATTCCCTCTTGCTTATGACCAGCTAGACCTGATTTTAACCATTTATGAAACGACAAGTCTCTCGTAATTTGTAAGATGTCTTTTCCAAGACAAGTTTGATCTGTCTGAAAAAGTTGTTGCGCCGCGTCATTAATACTAATCACCTGACACTTAGCATCCAACAAAATAATACCTTCTTTAATTTTTGAAATGATGGTATCAAATTCTTCTTTTTTCTGGTTTAACAAGGCTTCTTGCTTACTCAACGCTTTTTGATGATGATCAATTCGTCTTAACAAAGGAGAAATTTCATCATAAGCTTCATTTTGCAGTGGCTGATCTAGATCTAAATCATTTAGAGGAGCCACAATACGTTTGGCAGTATATCGCGCAACCCAGATTGATAAAGCAATAGCTAATATGATAATCAAGCCAAATGGTTGAAACATGCGAATATACAGTAATAATAAGCTGTGCTGTGTCACTGATAATCGGATAACCGTTCCGTCATCAAGACGCTGTGCTAAATACAAGGACTTAGTTGTTAAAGTAGATGAATAGCGCGTGCTTTCTCCATAACCATCAGCCAAAGCTTCCTTGAATTCTTTCCGATTGGCATGATTATCCATCTTCTTTGCATTAGAATGACTATCATAAAGAACATCTCCTTTATGGTCAATCCAAGTCATTCGAACTCCTGATACCTTAAGGTGATTAAAATAGCTTTTTCCCTCAAGATTGACCCCTTGGGCAACTAAGGACGTCTCTGTCTGAAGTTGTTCTTTTTGTACTTGAGCAAAATAGCTATAGAGAACTCCCATAATCAGCATAATTGCTAAAAAGAGAATTCCCAAAGTTACCATAAGTGTCGAACGAAAAATTTTCTTAACCATTATCATCCTCCAGACGATATCCTACGCCACGAATGGTTTGAATATAGTGACCTGCATCGCCAAGCTTTGTTCGAAGCGTCCCAATATGAACATCCACAGTTCTCGTTTCACCTAAAAAATCATCTCCCCAGACTTGTTTAAGTAGATCTTGTCTGGTAAATACACGATTGGGATTTTTCAGCAAAAGAGCAAGAAGTTCAAACTCTTTTAGGGTTAAATGAATCACTTGATTATCTTTTTTTACAACATAATTTTGAACATCTAGTGATAAATTTCCAAGTTTCAAGATCTTAGAAACATGTCCTTTTTCGCTTCGACGCAAAACTGCCTTAATTCGAGAAATCATCTCCATCATACCAAATGGCTTCACAAGGTAATCATCAGCTCCCATATCTAAACCTTTTACCTTGTCATATTCTGTTCCTTTAGCTGTTGCCATAATGACTGGGATACCTGCAGTCGTAGGTGTTTGTTCTAACTTTTCTAAAATGGCTAAACCATCACTTCCAGGCAACATAATATCTAATAAAATCAAATCTGGTTGTTGGATAGATATAGCTTGCCAAAAATCATCTCCATCAGGAAATCCCTGAGCTTCAAAGCCAGCTGTTTTTAAAGTATAGAGCATCAATTCACGAATATCATCATCGTCTTCAACACAGTAAATCATATGTCATCTCCATCTAGTTGCCCCGTAATGGAAAAAATTACCCATTTAGCAATATTAACCGTATGGTCTCCAATACGTTCAATGTACTTGGCTACCATCAAGACATCAATAGCATGCTCACCATCAACATCCTTACCTGAGAAATATGTCATCAGATTTACCTTTATTGTATCAAAATCTTGGTTAACTGTACTGTCAGAACAGATAACCTGATTTGCCATCTTTTCATTCTCATATACAAAGGCATCAATACTGGTTGTCACCATTCCTACAACGTGATTAGCCATTTTTTTCAAATATTCTAATTCTGGCCCGGGTTGAATATGTCCTTGGTTCACAATCTCACCAATTTCCGCAGCTTGAGCGCCAATGCGTTTCATATCATAAACCATCTTAAGAGCTGCTGAAACATATCTCAAATCTTTGGCTACGGGCTGTTGACGTAAGAGTAATTTTAAACACTGCTCTTCGATGTCACGCTCAAATTGTTCAATTTTTTGATAAGTTTTAATCACATTGTTAACCAAATATGAATCATCTTTCTTCAAAAATTGAACAGATTTTGAAATGGCATCCTCACACAAAGCTCCCATCAGAATGACATTTTTCGTTAGCTCTTCCAGCTGATTTTCAAATGTTGAACGAATCATCCAAATCTCCCCGTAATATAATTTTCTGTTCTTTCATCTTGTGGCAGTGAAAAGAGCTGACTCGTTTGATTACACTCAATCAACTCCCCCATTAAAAAGAAAGCTGTTTGGTCTGAGACCCTAACTGCTTGTTGCATATTATGTGTTACCATAACAATACTGTATTTATCTTTTAAAGTAACTGCCAAATCTTCAATCTTTGATGTTGATATAGGATCAAGTGCGCTAGTTGGCTCATCCATCAGCAAGATCTCTGGTTCAATAGCCAAAGCACGCGCAATACAAAGACGCTGTTGCTGTCCACCTGATAAGCCCATAGCTGATTTTTTCAAACGATCTTTAACCTCATCCCAAATAGCTGCTTGTTTTAAAGAGCGTTCAACAATTTCATCCAATTGAGCTTTCGCATGAATGCCATGTGTCCTTGGACCAAAAGTGATATTGTCATAAATACTCATTAGAAATGGATTTGGTTTTTGAAACACCATTCCGACTTTCTTGCGCAACCTATTGATATCAACATCTTGGTAAATATCCTCACCGTCTAGAATAACTTTTCCAGTAATGCGGCAATCTTTAACCAAATCATTCATACGGTTCAAACTTTTTAGCAAAGTTGACTTTCCACATCCTGATGGTCCAATGAAGGCAGTAATACCATTTGCTGGAATTTCCAAATTAATCGATTTTAAGGCATGAAAATCACCATAATACAAATCTAAATTATTAACAATTAACTTACTCATCACCCATCTCACTTCCTAAACGTCTAGCCACAAAACTAGATAAAATATTAATACCAATAACCAATCCTAAAAGAACTACCGCTGTTGCATAAGTCTGATTAAGATATAACCCCTCACCAGATATTGCATACATGTGAACTGCTAAAGTTCGAGATGAACTAAAGACACTTCTTGCCACTTCTGCCACAGTCCCAGCTGTAAAAATCAAAGCTGCTGACTCTCCAATAATACGACCAATCGCTAAAATAATACCTGAGAAAATACCTGGTATTGCACTTGGTAAAACTATCTTAAAAATTGTCCGTAATTTTCCAGCTCCTAAAGCAAATGCTCCTTCTCGATAACCATCTGAAACAGATAGCAAAGCTTCTTCTGTTGTACGCATAATCAAAGGAAGAATCATAATACTTAAAGTAATCGCACCAGATAGCAAAGATAATCCAAAGTGCGCATACTTAACAAAGAAAAGTGCCCCAAACAAACCATAAATAATCGATGGAATTCCTGAAAGCGTTTCGGTAGCAATCCTAATAATTGAAACTAATGGATTATCCCTTCTAGCGTATTCCGTTAGGTAAATAGAAGCACCAATTCCAATCGGAACAGCAATCAAAAGAGTCAATAAAGTTATCAGCAAGGTATTAATCAGAGCCGGTAACAAGGAAACATTTTTTGTCGTATAAGTTAAGGCAAATAGCCCTTTACTAAGATGAGGTGCTCCTTTGATTAGAATATAAATGACAATAAAAGCAATGACTGAAAAACTCAGAAATGCCGTTAAATACACCATGCAAAATAAAATCATTGAAAGAGGATCTTTTTTACGAGAGTTAATACTTTGTTTGATATTTCTCTGATTGATATTTTTCATTCTAATCCTCTTTCCGTAACAATGAGAAAATAATATTAACAATCAGAACAAATAGAAATAGAATGACTGCCGTTCCAATTAGAGCCTGCCTATGAAGTCCTGATGAATAACCCATTTCCATAACAATATTGGTTGTTAGTGTTCGAACCCCTGAGGTTAATGAGCTTGGTAAAATCGCCTGATTACCTGCTACCACAATAACAGCCATAGTCTCTCCAACAGCGCGACCAAGTCCGAGAATAACGGATGCCAATATGCCGCGTTTGGCAGCTGGAAGTACCACAAAAAATATACTTCTTTCATGAGAAGCTCCTAAAGCTAACCCTCCTTCGTAATAATGATTAGGCACAACCCTAATCGCTGACTCCGACACACTAACTATAGTTGGCAAAATCATTATCCCCAAAAGAATCGATGCCGTTAGTACTCCCATACCATAGCCACCAATGTAATTACGCACAAAGGGAACAAGGACAACTAAACCAAAGAAACCATAAACAACCGACGGAATTCCTGCCATTAAATTAATAGCTGACTTCAAAAGCTTATAAAGAACAGGTGGACAAAATTTTGCCATAAAAACTGCCGTAAAGATACCAATCGGAACCCCTATGACTAAAGCTCCCAGCGTCACATAAAGTGACCCAACAATCATTGGTAAAATGCCAAATTCATTACTTAATGGACGCCAAATTTCTCCCAGAAGAAAATTTTTAATGCCAATTTCTTTAATAGCAGGTAGTCCATTTGCCAACAAGAAAATGCATATCAATAAAACTGAAACGATTGAAATACAGGCTGTTAAAAAGAATAGCCCCTGCATGATTTTTTCTTTTTTGTGATTCATGACATCCTCTTAATCAGTCAAGTCTTTCCAGGCTGTTATTTTGCCAGAAAAGATATCCTTTACCTGTTGGCTGGTCAAATTTTCTACCTCATTAGCCTTATTGACAACAAGTGCAATGCCATCCATTGCAATAACAGTTGATGAAACACCTTTTGCTTTTTCAACTTCCTCTAATTCACGAGAAGCCATACCAATATCCGATGTTCCATCAATAGTGTCAGTGATACCGGTTGATGAGTCACTTTGTTGAATATCGACTTTAACACCTGGATTAACTTTGCCATAAGCTTCTTTCAATTTTTCCATAACTGGAGTTACCGAACTAGATCCAGAAACCACTACTTTTCCAGTAGTCACACTTGTTTGATAAGGCTCTTTTTGCTCAAGAGGAATATAGCCATTCTCCTTAACAATCTTTTGACCATCACTACTTAAGATATAAGCCATGAAATCCTTTGCTGACTTACTGATTTCTGATTTTGTCACAATATTAAATGGACGAGAAATCTTATAAGAACCATCCTTAATTGTCTCAACACTAGCTTTTTGGCCATCGATATTCAAAACTTTGACACTGTCATTAAGAGCACCTAGTGATGCATAACCAATTGCTGACTTATCTCCAGCAACAGTCGTTAATGTGACCGATGTTGAGCTCGTTACGATAGCACTTGATGTAGTCATATCAACTGTATCGCCTTTACTATTTTTTCCTTTTAAATCAAAAAGCTCAACAAAAGCACCGCGTGTCCCTGATCCTTCTTCACGAGAGACAACATTAATCTGCCCCGTTCCTGACTCAGTTTTAGATGATTTTCCACAAGCAGATAAGACTGAACTTGCTCCCAAACTAAGTAGAGCTAAACCGGCTAACATTTTCCATTTTTTCATGGCTTTCTCCTTTAACATCTTTATAGTCGTCATTATAAGCAGTTAATGTCAAATCCATTACCTGTTTTTTGTAAAGTTTTTGTAAAATCCTCTCTTATCAGACCAAAAACAATAATCATAACCCTAATTCCAAACTTTAAGTTCTATAGGAAAGATGCTATAATATTAATATCTTTTTCAAGATAAATTTCCAAATTAATAAAGGCTCAAACCCTCGCTACGAAAGGAATCTAGATTATTATGATGAACATGCAAAACATGATGCGCCAAGCTCAAAAACTCCAAAAACAAATGGAGAAAAAACAAGCTGAATTGGCTAGCACAACTTTCACTGGAAAATCAGCTCAAGAATTAGTTGTTGCTGAATTCACAGGTGACAAAAAATTGGTTAACATCTTATTCAAAGATGCTATCGTTGACCCAGATGATATCGAAACTCTTCAAGATATGACAACACAAGCTATCAACGATGCTCTTTCTCAAATTGATGATGCCACACAAAAAACACTAGGCGCATTTGCAGGAAAATTACCATTTTAATGACATAATCAAAAAAGCTCGAACCTTTTAAGGTTCGAGCTTTTTAAGCTTCTTTTGCTGTTTCTAAACAATAAGATTTTTCATGACAATGTGGGCAAGTTAATTTTCGCGTTTTAGGAGTATGACGAGCAAATGCGAATTCCCTATACGTTGGTTGGAAAAGTTGATGGCAATTGGGACAGATATAAGCTACTTTACGTGAAAAATGATAAGACAATATTAATAATGTGCCAACATATACTAAGCCAATACCGATACTAACACCTTGCCAAACAACAGATTGTGGACGATTTTCAAGCCAAGCAACACAAATAACAAAAATAAGAATCGTTGCTAGATTACTAATCCACATCCGTTTTTGCAAACGACGCCAAGCTAATTGATTTTTCATGGTAAGAGAAATGTCTGATAAAAATTCTAGCGACTGACCTGTTTGATTTTTTACCCTGTCAAGCAAGTTGACAGTAGTGTCAAGTTTGGCTTTCTTCTCAGCAAGCTCACGCTTTGTTTCCTTGATATGCTCAACAAGCAATAACTCTAAAACTTGCCTTGCATTTTCCTCAGCAAACAGCCGTTTTATCTGTTCAATTGAAAAATCAAGTTCCCGTAAAAAACAAATCATGCGCAACTGTTCCAAATCACTATCCACATAGATTCGCCGTCCACCTTCTGTCAAATCAGATGGCGACAAAATACCACGTTTATCATAATATTGAACCGTCCGAACTGAAACACCTGCCAACTTCGCCAAATCGCCAGTTGTATAAGAGCGAGACATTCCTTTCACCTCCTTTCTGCCCTTATTATAGGACATGCCCCAACGTCACAAGCAAGGGGTTACCCTAGATGATTTTTTATTTTTTGAAAAATAGCAGAGCTTTTAGCTAAAAAAGCCACCTAAAGCAGCAAATGGATTGTCACCATGCTCTTCTTCTTGTTGAGTCAAGTAAGATTTATTCTCATCAAATTCCATGAATTTCTCATAAACTAGTGCTGTCATACGAGCATCTTCCAAAGAATTATGCCCGTGACCAGATATTCCTAAAAAGTCAGCAACACTTGTTAATTTAAGATTAGCAATACCATTTAAATCTGAGCTACGACGTTCATAAGCTTCATCATAAAGATCAACCTTGTAAAAATCTGTCAAGTCTAAATCATTTTCAGCTAACAAAGGAAGGTCTGATTTCAAGGCATTGTAGCCAACGAGAGCTGTTTTCCCAACAAAATCTTTAAAATCAGCCAAGACTTTATCTAATTTTGGTGCCTTAGCAATTTTTTCAGATGTAATACCTGTTAAGCCATTAATAAAAGATTGTAAAGGAATATCTGTGTAAACGTAAGTGTCAAAGTTGTCAACTTCTACACCATCTCGAAATTTTACAGCAGAAACCTGAATAATGTGACTGATCTCAGCAACAGTATTAAATTCCAAGTCAAAGGAAATATACTCAGATAGCTTTTCCATAATTCCTCCCTAAAAACATCATCATTTCTTTATAAAACAAGCTGGAACTTTCGTCCCAGCTCCGCCTAATAAGCCTATTTTTTACCAAAGAGACGAGCAAATAATCCTTTCGGAGTGGCTGCTTGTTCTTCTTGCTCTTGAATAGCTTCTTCTGTTTTTGTTTGAATTTCTTCAAACTCAGCCTTAGCTTCATTAAGTTCAAGTTGAAGACGTTTGCTATCTTCCATAGCAGCTAGTGTCAATTGTTGTTGTTGATCTAGTTGCTTGTCTTTCTCACCGATTTGAACATCTTTCACTCGAAGTTGTTCATCTTTTGAAGCCAATTGTTTGTCCTTAGCTTTTAGTTGCTCATAGAGACGTGTAATCTCTGTATTTTTTTCATCAACTAGAATTTCCAAAAGTTCACGTTGTTTTGTTTCTTCATCAATTGGATCATCTTCAAAAATAGTTTTTTTATAGATTTCCTCTAATTTGATCAAGCCACTACGATTAACTACTGTAACACCTTTTTCATTTTTATCTACATCTTCTTCTGGGAGATTCTTAACACGATTATTAACCGCTTGGCGGCTAACTCCTAGAATCTCAGCAATTTCACTAACTGTTTTCTCGATTGCCATAATATCCTCTTTTACATTGAAATACTTATGAAAAGGATAACACATGAACACTTGATTGTCAATTTTTAGCCAGTTACTTGACTGCTTAAAGCTTGAATTGATAGGCTTTTTTCGCAATCGTGTCAACTTTCTATCATTTTCTGTAAACTCGCTACTCTATTTCAAAAATATCTATTAGCATTTGACTACGGGATAGAAATATTTTATGATACAATGATTATATGAAACTATACGATACAATTATCATCGGCGGGGGACCTGCTGGAATGATGGCTGCTATTTCCAGCAGCTATTATGGCTACAAAACATTACTGATTGAAAAAAATAAACGCCTCGGCAAAAAATTAGCCGGTACAGGTGGCGGTCGTTGTAACGTCACAAATAACGGCACTATCGATGACCTGATGGAAGGCATCCCTGGCAATGGACGTTTTCTTTACAGTGTCTTTTCTCAATTTGATAACCATGATATTATGCGCTTCTTTGAAGAAAATGGCGTTGCTTTAAAAGTTGAAGACCATGGGCGCGTCTTCCCAAAAACTGATAAATCCAAAACAATCATCGATGCTCTAGCACATAAAATTAGCGAACTCGGTGGTACAGTCTTAACAAATACTGAAGTTGTTTCTGTAAAAAAAATTGATGAGCTTTTTCACCTTAAATCAGCTTCAGATGAATTTGTTTGTGGAAAACTTATTGTCACAACTGGTGGTAAAGCTTATCCATCAACTGGTTCGACTGGATTTGGCTATGAAATCGCTCGTCACTTCAAGTTAAACTTAACCGAACTTGAAGCAGCAGAAAGTCCTTTATTAACAGATTTTCCACACAAGGAACTTCAGGGAATTTCTCTGAGCGATATCAGCCTATCTTATAGGAAACATCACATTACACACGATTTACTCTTTACCCACTTTGGACTATCTGGACCTGCTGCGCTTCGCATGTCTAGTTTTATTAAAGGTGGAGAAACTATCACACTCGATGTTATCCCCAATATATCCACAGAAGACCTTCTTGCATTTTTAGAAGAACATCGTGAAAAATCACTTAAGAATACTCTTAAAATGCTTGTCCCTGAGCGCTTAGCAAACTTTTTTGCTCAGCCATTTCCTGAAAAAGTCAAACAACTGACCCCAAATCAAGAAAAAGAGCTTGTGGATAAAATAAAAGCTTTACCAATCAAGGTCGCTGGAAAAATGTCTCTCGCAAAATCCTTTGTAACCAAAGGTGGCGTTGACTTAAAAGAAATCAATCCTAAAACTCTTGAAAGCAAGCAAGTTCCAGGCTTGCACTTTGCTGGCGAAGTCCTTGATATCAATGCCCACACAGGTGGTTTTAATATCACGGCTGCCTTGTGCACAGGCTGGGTTGCTGGAAGTTTACATTATTAACAATTGTTGAGAAATCCAATTTTGGATTTCTTTTTTATATTTTTAAAAATATATTTAACTAGTTAAGGTTTTTCGCTTGATTCTTGACCTAAAAGTGTTATAATTAATTTTGTTAACCAGTTAACTAAAAGGAGATATTATGGCTAAAAAATCAAAAATCGCTAGATACAATAAACAATTAAAACTCATTGAACAATACGCAGACTTGCGTCGCGAACTAAAAGCTAAAGGTGATTACGAAGCCCTTCGTAAATTACCACGCGACTCAAATCCAAATCGCTTGAAAAACCGTGACCGCATTGACGGTCGTCCTCATGCTTACATGCAAAAATTTGGCATGAGCCGTATCAACTTCCGTAATCTTGCTCACGAAGGAAAAATCCCAGGGGTCACAAAAGCCAGCTGGTAATAGATCTAGAAAGAAAAAAGTTTTTATCACCAAAAAGCAGACGTAGTCTGTCTTTTTTAGTTAATGTAATAAGTGTAATAACGGTTATCCACAGTGAAACGTGGAAAATCTTCAGGTAAATCTGCCGAAGTAATTTCTTTTAATCCAGATTTTTGATAAAAATATTGAGCAGCTTCAAAATCTGAGGTTGTTCCAAGAAATATCGACCTTTTACTATTTTCATAACAATAAGTAATAAATTCTTCTAATAACTTTTTCCCTAAACCTAATTTTCGATAAGTTTTTGCAACAAACATTTTCTTTAAAGCAACATTCCCATCTCTAAGTGCAACTAAACCAAGACATCCAATTACATGACCACTGCTGCTATCCACAGCCACCCAAAACTGTCCACCTTTATTTTGGTATGAACGTTCAAATCAGGTTGATCAGATAGCGTGATTGGAAGTAGAAATTCATTTTGTTGAATATCTAAAATCATCTCTTTTACTGACTGATTAAATTTTGGCTCAAAAATTCTGATTTTCATAAACTCTCCCCTTTTATTTAATTGTATTTGCAATAATATTTCTCATATTATAGCGTATTTTATTGTAAATGCAATATTTTTTGATAAAATTTATTCGAGGAGATAAGATGTTTAAAATCATTCGTACTATTGGTGACATTACGCATACTATTCAAATAGATTCTAACAATCACTTTAAAGAATTTGGCTTAAATAATAACCTTTATATCTATATCGTTCGTATCTGTGAACAACCTGGTATGTTTTTAGGGGAATTAGCTGATAATGTCCAAATTGATCGCACAACAGCCTTTAGAACCATCAAAAAACTTGTTAAACTTGGCTATTTTGAATTAAAGAAAGATTCTGTTAATCAAAAAATCAAGCGTCATTACCCAACAGAAAAAGCCATGGACATTTATCCACAACCTCATGAATATGAACAGCAACAATCTGATTTGCTATTATCAAACTTATCCACAGATGAAGTTTCTCAGCTCGAAAAACTCATGTCAAAATTAAACTACTAAACCTAGTAATAAATCAAAAGCCCCTGAAATTTTCAGGAGCTTATTTATATTTAATCCAATGTATCAAAGACAAGACTTGGTTTAGCATTTAAATCAAGTCCTGCAAAATGTCCTTTGTCGTATTCGATAGCTGCAGCTAGTGAAACCATTCCCGCATTATCACCACATAGACGCAGTGGTGGAATAACAACTTCTGCTTCTGTGATTTCATCCGCTAAACGTTCACGAAGGCCTTGGTTTGCCGCCACACCACCTGCTACCACAAGGGTTTTAACTGGATATTTCTCCAAAGCTTTTTTGGTTTTAGCCATTAGAACATCTAAAACAGCTGCTTGGAATGATGCTGACAAATCTTCATTTGATAGAGTTTCACTTTTTTGAGCCGCATTATGATGGAGATTAATAAAGGCTGATTTCAACCCTGAGAATGAAAACTCAAGATTGTCTTCTTTAATCATCGCACGTGGGAAATCATAGATATCTTTTCCTTTATGTGCCAATTGATCGATTTCACGTCCTGCTGGGTAAGTTAATCCCATCACACGACCAACTTTGTCATAAGCTTCACCTACAGCATCATCACGTGTTTCACCAACAATCTTATAATTACCTGGTTCAGACACATAGACAAGTTCTGTGTGAGCACCAGAAACCAATAAAGCCATCAATGGGTATTGAAGTTCTTTTACTTCACGTGCCGCCATTAAGTGTCCTGCCATGTGGTTGACTGGAATCAATGGCAAATTGTTAGCCCAAGCAAAAGCTTTAGCAGCCGCCATTCCAACCAGAATCGCACCAACCAAACCAGGTCCGTATGTGACCGCAACCGCATCTAAGTCGCTAACTTCAATGCCTGCAGTTTCCAAAGCATCCTTAAAGCAAGTTGTAATTACTTCAACATGGTGACGACTAGCAACTTCAGGCACAACACCACCAAAACGCTTGTGACTCTCGATTTGGCTTGCAATGACGTTACTTAAAATCTCACTTTCATTTTTCTAAAACCGCAACACTTGTTTCATCACAAGAACTCTCCACGGCTAAAATATATCTATCTTTCATCAATTAATTCCCTCTTATTTACCTTCGCGCTTCATGATAATCGCATCTTCTACTGGTTCATGATAATATTGCTTACGCTTACCAATAATGCCAAAGCCACATTTTTTATACAAAGCTTGTGCAGGAGTATTTGACGCTCTTACTTCCAAGAAAATCGGGAAATCAACATGGTCCAAATTAGCCAACAATTGACTACCTAAACAATGTCCTTGATAGGCTTTTTTAATGGCAATATTTGTAATTTCTAGTTCTCCAGCCAATTGTGAAATGGCTAAAAATCCTACAATTTTTTCATCTTTTTTGAACAAAAAAGTAATCAACATTATCCTGTTGCATGTCTGATAATATCTGTTTTTCAGACCAAGGAGATACTGGATAAACATCTGACAATATCTCATAAACAGCAGTGACACTTGCCTGTAAATCTTTCATATTAGATGCGATTGACATAGTTTGCACTTGGATTTTCTATGTGTGTTTTAAGCCAATTTTCTTCTGCTTCGACACATTTTAGATAACTTGGCACAAAGCTATCCACATCAACTGGTTGTAACTCTTGACCACGTTTACCAATAGCATAAGCTGACGGCAAAACAGAAAGAACCTTAGCTTGCGGAAGACTCTCAGCAATTTGATTGCTGAAATTAGCCACTTCACCAACAAACATAACAGATTCTTCATCCTTAACTGCTTCAAGAACATCGGCAAAGTTCATGTGTTGGTCGTCTTTAAGAGATTGACCATCTTTGTAAAAACCAGCATACACATTATTACGACGAGCATCAATCACTGGGACAACTAAGCCATCAAAATCAGCTGCAGCGGCAAGCGCGTAAAGACTAGAAACACCTACCAACTCAATATTTAAAGTGTATGCCAGTGTTTTTGCAGTCGCAACTGCCACACGTAGCCCAGTGTATGAGCCAGGACCTTGAGCTACTGAAATTCTATCCAAGTCAGTTGGTTTTAAATCAACTGCTTTCATCAAAAAATCAATCGCAGGCATCAAATTAATGCTGTGATTTTTCTTAATATTGACCGTTACATCGGCTAGTAAATTTTCACCATCCAAGATGGCAACAGACAAAGCCTTACTTGAAGTATCAAAGGCTAAAACTTTCATCATTTAAATTCCCTCACTTGATTATACTTCTTATTTTATGATATAATTTTAATAATTGCAACGAATCAAGCTTAAATCAATTACTCAGAAAAAATTTAATAAGAACTGGTCAAGTAGCAAGTATGTACAAGCTAGTTGACGTGTTTTGTGTAGTTTGATTAACCACAGATATATCAAGAAAGGAAAAAACTATGATTTATAAAGTTTTTTATTCAAGAAACAAAAGAACGTAACCCACGCCGCGAACAAACTAAAGCTCTTTATTTAGAAATTGACGCAGCTAACGAACTTGAAGGACGTATCAAAACTCGTGAACTTGTAGAGGCAAAAACACCTTACAACGTTGAATACATTGAACTTCTTTCAGATAAACACCTAGCTTACGAAAAAAAAACAGGTGTCTTTAAATTAACGGAGTTATAACATGTCACAAATCAATTTAAAACCTGAAGAAGTTGGGGTTTACGCAATTGGTGGTCTTGGAGAAATCGGAAAAAATACTTACGGTATTGAGTACAAAGATGAAATTATCATCGTTGATGCTGGTATCAAATTCCCTGAAGATGACCTTCTCGGAATTGATTATGTCATTCCAGATTATTCTTATATCGTTGAAAATATTGACCGTATCAAAGGGCTCGTTATTACCCATGGTCATGAGGACCACATTGGTGGAATCCCATTTCTCTTAAAACAAGCTAATATCCCAATCTACGCTGGACCATTGGCTCTTGCACTTATCAAAGGAAAGTTGGAAGAACACGGACTTCTCCGTGATGCTAAACTCTATGAAATTAATGCTAATACAGAATTAACATTTAAAAACCTTAGCGTTACTTTCTTCCGCACAACCCACTCAATTCCAGAACCTCTTGGAATCGTTATCCACACACCACAAGGTAAAATTGTCTGCACAGGGGACTTCAAATTTGACTGGACACCAGTTGGTGAGCCAGCAGATATCCACCGCATGGCTGCCCTTGGTGAAGATGGCGTTCTCTGTTTATTATCAGACTCAACCAATGCTGAAATTCCAACCTTTACAAATTCAGAAAAAGTCGTTGGACAATCTATCATGAAGATTATTGAAGGCATTCATGGACGTATTATTTTTGCGTCATTTGCTTCAAATATCTACCGTCTCCAACAAGCTGCCGAAGCTGCCGTTAAAACAGGACGTAAAATTGTTGTTTTCGGACGTTCAATGGAAAAAGCCATTGTAAACGGTATTGAACTTGGTTACATCAAAGTTCCAAAAGGAACATTTATCGAACCAAGCGAAATCAAAGACTACCACGCTAGTGAAATCTTGATTATGTGTACAGGTAGCCAAGGTGAATCAATGGCTGCGCTAGCACGTATTGCTAATGGTACACACCGTCAAGTTACACTACAACCTGGCGATACTGTTATCTTCTCTTCTAGCCCAATTCCTGGTAATACAACAAGTGTTAACAAACTTATCAACACTATCCAAGAAGCTGGTGTAGAAGTTATCCACGGAAAAGTTAACAATATCCACACATCTGGTCACGGTGGACAACAAGAGCAAAAACTTATGCTCCGCTTGATGAAACCAAAATTCTTCATGCCAGTTCACGGTGAATACCGCATGCTTAAAATCCACGCTGGTTTAGCGGTGGACACAGGTGTGCCAAAAGACAATATCTTTATCATGGAAAATGGTGATGTGCTAGCTCTTACAGCCAACTCAGCTCGTCGTGCTGGACACTTTAACGCCCAGGATATCTATGTTGATGGTAATGGTATCGGAGATATCGGTGCTGCCGTACTTCGTGACCGCCGTGATTTATCTGAAGACGGTGTTGTTCTTGCCGTTGCTACTGTTGACTTTGATAGCCAAATGATTTTGGCGGGTCCAGACATTCTTAGTCGTGGATTTATCTACATGCGTGAATCTGGTAACCTTATTCGCGAAAGTCAACGTGTTCTCTTCAATGCTATCCGCATTGCTTTGAAAAACAAAGATGCAAGTATCCAATCTGTTAACGGTGCTATCGTTAACGCGCTTCGTCCATTCCTATACGAAAAAACTGAACGTGAACCAATCATTATTCCAATGATTCTCACACCAGATGATAAATAATCAAAAAGCTAGTTGATCACATCAACTAGCTTTTTATCAACAACTTATCCACAGAAATAAAAAAGCCTGGAATTTTTCCAGACTTATTCTATCTTGTTAATAACTTTCTGGATAGATATAGCTGACTGTTCCAGCAGTGTTACTCTTTGTTGGATCAAACCAACCACGATAATTATCAATCCATTGTTTATTGCCATAATTAGATTCTGAAACTTGAATTTGCCCACTAGCATTTACAGCTGTCACGTAAGCCACATGCCCATAACTATCTGGATCAGTCCAACAGACAATAGCTCCTACTTCAGCTTATGTCCCAATCACATAACCTTGTGAAGCGGCATTGGCTGCCCAGTCGCTAGCATTTCCCCACCAATTACTTGCCCAAGTAGCTACCTGCTTAACACCCCAAGTGCATTGCCCAACAGGGTAAGTATTAGTCGAGCTGTCCTGCTTTGATGCTGGCACATCAGTTTGGCTTGCCTCAGAATTCCTACTTGATGTTAACAAATTAGTCACAAATGGATCAATTGGTGTCTTATCAGGTATCTGTAGCACTTGCCCAGGAACAATAGTGTCATAAATCGACATACCATTTAAGGCTGCTAAATCATAAGCACTCAGTCCATACATCTGCGCCACACTATAAAATGAATCAGCACTTTGCAAGGTATAAGTATCTGCTTTTACATTTACTTGTGAAAATAGCAAAGCACCTGACAATGTCGCCGTAGCTAGAACTAATTTTGTTTTATAATTCATAAAAATCTTCCTCCCTTTATGAACACTAGTACAGCAAGCCAATATTACAAATGATATAAAGGATTGTAAGCGTTATATTTCACGAAATCTCAATTTGCAAAATGAACGTTACAAAAAAAACTGCCCAATGGACAGTTTTTTTATGATTGAAAACAAGAAAGTGTGTTAAACGCTTAGATTAATTCATTATTGAGCAACCATGACACGAAGGCCTTGGTCGATTTGTTCAGCAGCCTTACGTCCTTCACGGATTCCCCAAATGACAAGACTTGGACCACGACGAGCATCACCAGCAACAAAGACACGATCGTTGTTAGTTGAATAATCATCATAAACACTTTGGACACCAAATTGTTCAAAAAGTGATTTTTCAGCACCAGTGAATCCCATTGCTAACAAGACAAGGTCAGCTTTAATCGTTTCTTCGGTACCTTCGATTGGTTTGAAACCAGGACCAACTTTAACAGTTTTAGCAGCAATAACTTGCCCTCGATCAGCACCAATAAACTCAGTTGTTGAGGTTGCATAAGCTGTCAGTTCTGTATCTTGAACATAGTCGGCTTCCTCTTGCCCATAACCGACGCGTTTAATCATTGGATACTGAGGCCATGGATTTGTTGGTAAGCGTTTTTCTGGCGGTTCTGGAGTGATTTCAAGTTGTTTAACACTAGCCGCTCCCAAACGAACAGCAGTTCCGATACAGTCATTACCAGTATCTCCGCCACCGATAACAAGAACATGCTTACCTTCTAAGGTGCGACCAAGTTTTTTATTGCCTGAAGCAAGAACATTTTTTGTTGTCTCTGTTAAAAAATCAACAGCGAAACGAACACCACTAAGGTGACGACCCGGAACTTCCAAATCACGAGGCACACTAGCACCAGTTGCTAAAATCACACGATCATATTGCTCCAAAAGTTCGTCAGCAGTAATATCGCGACCAATTTCAGTATTTGCGACAAAGTTAACTCCCAACTTAGACATGACATCAATACGACGTTGAACAATTTCCTTATCCAATTTCATATTTGGGATACCGTACATGAGAAGACCACCAAATCTGTCACCACGCTCATAAACAGTCACACTATGACCAAGTTTATTAAGTCTCCATGCTGCCGATAAGCCAGCCGGACCTGAACCAACCACAGCAATTTTAAAACCTGTACGCTGAGAAGGACGACCCGATTCTTCGACCCAACCATTTTCAAAAGCAGTATCAATGATAAATCGTTCATTGTCATGAATGGTAACACCTGAGCCATTTAATCCTTCTGTACACCCTTTTTCACATGGTGCAGGACAGACACGACCTGTCATCTCAGGAAGTGGGTTGGTACGGCTCAATCGCTCAAAGGCACGCTTGAAGTCTCCTTTGTAAACCAAATCATTCCACTCAGGAATCAGGTTATCGTTAGGACATCCTGATACTGCTCGGCCTCCACCATAAAAGGCACCTGAATGACAGAAAGGAATCCCACAAGCCATACAACGTGCGGCTTGTTTTTGACGGTCCTCTTCTGACAACGGAACTTGTAATTCCTCAAAGTCCAAGATGCGTTCAGCAACAGGACGAAACGGATTATCTTTACGTTCATATTTCAAAAATCCAAATGGATCAGCCATTTTACTTACCTCCTGTTACTTGTGCGAGAAGTTCTTCTTTCTCGGCAGCAGTTTCTGCACCACCTGTGGCAATTTCGAAGGTACGCAATTCAAGTTCATCACCTTCTAAGCCAGTATTGGCAAGTGCGTATTCAATATTGTTAATTTCATGGAATTCAGTTGGATAAACTTTAATGAATTTATCAACTTCTTGTGCCCAGTTGTCAAGCAAGCGTTTTGCTTTAGCGCTACCTGTGTATTCATAGTGTTTTTGAATCATATCAACCAAGACATCATCCCCACGAGTTTCACCGACTTTGTAAAGATCAACCATTTCTTGGTTAACTTTTTCGGCAAAATCACCGTCCACATCATAAACATAGGCAATACCACCACTCATACCAGCAGCGAAGTTACGTCCTGTTGTTCCAAGGATAACAGCAACACCACCTGTCATATATTCACAACCGTGTGCTCCAACACCTTCAACAACAACTTTAGCACCAGAATTACGAACACAGAAACGTTCACCTGCGCGACCAGCGAAATAAGCTTCACCCTTAACCGCACCAAAGAGAGCAACGTTACCAACGATTGGTGAATTTTCAACATCATAAGCGGCATCATGTGGCGGCTTAACAATCAAACGTCCACCTGACATTGATTTGGCAATGTAGTCATTTGCTTCACCAACTAGTGTTAATTCCATACCTTGTGTGATAAAGCTTGCAAATGATTGACCAGCAATACCAGTATATTCATATTTAATCAAACCTGGTTCAACGGTATCATTTCCATAACGTTCAGCCATCCAGCCTGCCATTCGAGCACCGACTGCACGTTGAACATTGTTAATTGATTCTTTAACCGTCACGCTTGCGCCATTATCAACAGCAGCTTTGGCAAATCCGTCCAATTCTTTCCATTGACGTGCTTCAGCAAATGGATCTTCTGTCTTGCGGTCAATTGGATAAGCTGTACCAAGCATACGTGAAAAATCAAGCGATTTTGCTTTACCTTTTGGAATGAATTTCGCTTTCAAGATTTCTGAATGACCAACCATTTCGTCAACAGAACGGAAACCAAGTTCAGCCATATATTCACGCAATTCTTCTGCCATAAACATCATCATGTTAATCACATGTTCAGGTTTACCTGCAAAATGTTTACGAAGTTCTGGATTTTGAGTTGCTACACCAACAGGACAAGTATTCAATGAGCAAACACGCATCATCACACAACCAATAGAAATCAATGCTAGACTTGCAAATGAATATTCTTCCGCTCCAAGAAGAGTGGCAATGGCAACATCGCGACCAGTCATTAATTTACCATCAGTTTCAAGGGTCATACGTTGACGAAGGCGATTAAGTGACAATGTTTGATGAGCTTCAGCCAATCCCATTTCCCATGGAAGACCAGCATCACGAACAGAGTTACGAGGAGAAGCTCCTGTACCACCATCATAACCAGAGATAACAACCTTATCAGCACCAGCTTTTACACAACCTGTAGCGATTGTACCAACACCAGTACTTGAAACCAATTTAACATTGATTTTAGCATAAGGATTAATAGCTTTAAGGTCATAAATCAATTGAGCCAAATCTTCGATTGAGTAGATATCATGGTGAGGTGGTGGTGAAATCAAACGCACACCAGGGGTTGCACCACGAATTTCAGCAACCCATGGGAAGACTTTTTGACCAGGCAACTGACCACCTTCACCAGGTTTTGCACCTTGTGCCAACTTGATTTGGATTTCTTCAGCAGACATAAGGTATTCAGCATTGACACCAAAACGTCCTGAAGCGACTTGTTTAATCTTAGAGTTCAAGTTACGACCATCTGGTTGCACTTTGAAACGATTACGGTTTTCGCCACCTTCACCAGAGTTAGATTTAGCTCCAATTGAGTTCATTGCTTCAGCGATTGTTTCATGCGCTTCTTTAGAAAGTGAACCAAAACTCATGGCACCAACTTTGAAACGTTTAACAATTGCTTCTGCTGGTTCAACCTCAGAAAGGTCAACTTTTGGACGATCTGATTTAAATTCCCAGATTGAACGAAGTGTCGTCGGAGTTGACAAGGCTTCTTTATCCAATTCAGCAGTGTATTCTTTGAAGAGTTTGTAATCTCCTTTACGAACAGCTTGTTGGAAATTGTAGATTGTATGTGGATTGAAGAGGTGATATTCACCATCAGCTTTAAATTGATAAATACCGCCACTTTGCAAATAGTCTCCACGACGAGGTCCAAAGGCATCTTCCATACGTTGAAGATATTCTTTTTCAATTTGGTCAAGAGACAATCCACCGATACGTGTTACTGTACCTGTAAAGTATTTGTTAACAACTGAGTCTGAAAGACCAACTGCTTCAAATAATTGAGCCCCTTTGTAACCAAGGATTGTCGAAATCCCCATACGGCTCATAACTTTAACGATACCTTTTTCAGCTGCTTTACGATATTTTTCAAAGGTAGTTGCATCTTTTCCATATTCTTTCAATGTTGCATAAGCACCATAAGGGTGAACGGCTGCAGCACCATAACCAACCAAAGTAGCAAAATGATGAACTTCAATTGCTTCTGCCGTATCCACAACGATTGAGAATTGACTAGCTTTTCCTTTGACAACCATGTAGTTATTCAAACCAGAAACAGCCAAAAGCATTGGGATTGTTGTTTGGTTTTCTTTTACATTGCGGTCTGAAAGGATAATAATCTTGCTACCATTATCAACAGCTTTTTCAGCCGCTTTGAAAAGATTTTCTAACGCACGTTGCAAACGATTATGTGATGGTTCAACAACATCGTAAACTGTTGAGAGAGTTGTTGCACGATAACGTTCGTCTTGCAAGTTAGCGATTTTGGCAAAATCTTCGCTTGAAAGAACTGGACTATCAATTTTAAGTTTGACACAGTTATCAGCACCATCAGCTTTGAAGTTCCCATCACCACCAAGGTAAACACTTGTTGAAACGACAATTTGTTCACGAATCGCATCGATTGGTGGGTTTGTAACTTGGGCAAATTGTTGTTTAAAGAAAGTGAAAAGAGATTGACTCTTATTAGAAAGAACTGCTAGTGGGCTATCAAATCCCATAGAAATAACAGGTTCTTCACCTTTTTCAGACATTGGGAGGATAACTGTACGAATAACTTCTTCATTATATCCGTAAGCTTTCCACATTGTTTCAATGTCATTTGTTTCTTGAGTTAATTCTGAAGCTTCAAAGTCATTAAGATGTGCAATATTTTCTTCAACCCATTCTTTGTATGGATGTTGTGCAGCATAGTAGGCTTTGACTTCTTCATTACGCATCAATTTACCAGAAATTGTGTCAATCAACATCATGTTACCAGGTCCAAGCACACCTTTTTCGATAACGCGACTTGGTTCAAGGTCAACAACACCAGATTCACTTGAACAGATTAAGAAATTATCTTTTGTCAATGAGTAGCGGCTAGGACGCAAACCATTACGGTCCAAACGAGCACCAACCATGTCACCATCTGTAAAGACAAGAGCAGCTGGACCATCCCATGGAGCTACAAAACTTGATGCATATTCATAAAATGCTTTAAGGTCATCAGGAAGACCTGACTCGTTACCCCAAGCTTCTGGTACCATCATCAATAGACTTTGTGGAATATCACGACCATTACGATAAAGGTACTCTAAACAGTTTTCCAACTTGGCAGAATCTGAGTTTTCTTCATTATAAACTTCAATCTGGTGGCTGTGCATCCAGTTTTCTGCACCACGAAGGGTATTGATTTCACCATTGTGTGCCAAGAAACGGAATGGTTGAGCACGGTCCCAAGAAGGGAAAGTATTAGTAGAGAAACGTGAGTGTGTCAATGCAATGTGTGATTTAAAATGTTCATCTTGCAAGTCAGGGTAGAATAGCCCTACTTGAAAGGCATGAAGCATCCCTTTATACACAATTGTTTTGCTTGAAAGAGAACAGATGAAAAATTCATCAGATGAAAAGCTCTTTTCAAGTTGACGACGCAAGCGGAACAATTTGTCTTCAAAATCACGACCAGCTTTAGTATCATCAGGTTTTTTAACAAAAACTTGTACAAAACTTGGCATAATTTCTTGTGCCGCTGGACCACAATTGTCATAATTGAATGGCACATCACGAGTCATCAAGACATGGAAACCAGCTGATTTAATTTCTGCTTTAACTGCTTCTAGAAGGCTATCTTTAGCCTCAGTATCTTGAGGTAAAAATAGTTGTGCAACAGCGTAGTCACCTTTGTTAGGTAAATCATAACCTGCTTCTTTTGCTTTTACTTGGAAAAATTCATCTGGCAAAGCAAGCAACATTCCGGCACCATCACCAGTATCAGGCTCTGCACCTGTACCACCACGGTGATTCATACGTGTCAACATTGTCAAGGCATAATCAATCAAAGTATGACTTGCTTCACCATCGAGTTGTGCAACAAACCCCATCCCACAGGCATCTGATTCAAAAGATGGATCCCAAAGCGTTGTCTGCTGCGCCCTCAAAGCACTTTCATTCATAGCTCTTACTCCTATCATTAATACAAATAGTCTAAAATAGACTAAAATAGTCTAATTATTCAGAATATTTACTTCACATTATACCACATTCTCTCTAATTAGAATAGCTCTTATTTAAGCTTTCTATTTAGAATGTGGTATTTTTTAGGAAAAAAAAAGACAGCTAGAAGCTGTCTTACTTACTACTACTTCTTAGTAAAGATCTAGATAGTTGTCGATTTCCCATTGTGAAACAAAGGCCGCATAGCTTGACCATTCAATTTTCTTAGCTTCCACAAAGTTTGTAAAGATGTGATTTCCAAGAGCAGCTTTAACCACTTCATCATCTTGCAATGCTTTAACGGCATTGTGCAATGTTGATGGAAGATCACGAATTCCAGCTTCTTTACGTTCTTCTTGAGTCATGATGTAGATATTTGATTCAACTGGACCTGGTGCTTCAATTTTGTTTTCAATACCATCAAGACCTGCTTCAAGAAGGACAGCAAGAGCAAGATATGGGTTAGCAGTTGGGTCAACTGAACGAAGTTCCAAACGAGTACCCATTCCACGTGATGCAGGTACGCGGATAAGTGGTGAACGGTTACGTCCAGCCCATGCGATGTAAACTGGTGCTTCATAACCAGGAACCAAACGTTTGTATGAGTTTACAGTTGGGTTCATGATTGCAGTGTAGTTATAAGCGTGTTTCATCAAACCGCCAAGGAAGTAATATGCTGTTTCAGACAATTGCATACCTTTTGGATCTTCAGTATCAAAGAATGCATTATTTCCATCGTAGTCAAACAATGACATGTTACAGTGCATACCTGAACCGTTGATACCAAATTTAGGTTTAGCCATGAATGTAGCATAAAGACCGTGTTTACGAGCAATTGTTTTAACAACAAGTTTGAAAATTTGAATGTTATCACAAGCTTTCAAAACATCAGCATATTTAAAGTCGATTTCGTGTTGACCAATCGCAACTTCGTGGTGACTTGCTTCAACTTCAAATCCCATTTCAGTCAAAACATTAACGATTTCACGACGAGTGTTATCTGCAAGGTCAGTTGGTGCAAGGTCAAAGTAACCACCGCGGTCGTTTACTTCAAGAGTTGGATCACCTTTTTCATCCAATTTGAACAAGAAGAATTCTGGTTCTGGACCAAGGTTAAATGATTTGAAACCAACTTTTTCCATGTGACGAAGTGCACGTTTCAAGTTGCCACGTGGGTCACCTGCAAATGGTTCACCTTCTGGAGTGTAGATATCACAGATCAAACCTGCAACAGCACCATTTTCACCACCCCAAGGGAACACTATCCATGTATCAAGATCTGGGTGCAAGAACATATCAGATTCGTTGATACGTACAAAACCTTCGATTGAAGATCCATCAAACATTGCTTTGTTTGACAATACTTTGTCAAGTTGTTCGTCAGTTGCTGGGATTTCTACGTTTTTCAATGTTCCAGCGATATCTGAGAACATCAAGCGTAAAAATGTAACATTTTTTTCTTTGACTTCGCGACGGATGTCAGCTGCTGTAATAGTCATGAATTTAGGTCTCCTTTTAAAACCGAAATAACCGAGCGGCGCTTATTTAGATGCGCCAATTGCTAATATACTGTGATGGGGCCGAAAAACGACCTTGGTTTCGGAGTTCATCTTGTAAGATTCGACGAACATCAGCATCAGTTAAAGACTTCTGCTTTTGAAGTGCTTTATCTTGTCTATCCGCGTATTCACGCTTGATAGCCGCAATATTAAGCCCCTCGTCAAGGAAATCTTTAATTTCAAGCAATCGATCCATATCGTTCAATGAAAACATACGACGGTTACCTGAAGTACGTTCTGGGGTTATTAACCCTTGATCCTCATAATAACGAATCTGACGTGCTGTTAAATCGGTCAATTTCATTACTGTCCCAATGGGAAAAACCGCCATGGAACGTCTGAGTTCTTTTTCTTTCATGATGACCTCCTTCCGATAATTATTATAGTCTGAAAATTCTAAACTGTCAACCCTATATGTCAGGAAATATGACATTAAGACTCAATTTTTTTCATTTTTATTTTTCAACCACTCGCGAACCATGTCTACATCAGAATTAACGAGTATAGCAACAAAGACTCCGCAGAATGTTTCAAATACCCTTGCAAAGACATACAAAATCGTATCCCCAGCAGGGATTGATAGCGTAATAATTAAAAGTGCCGATGTTCCACCAATAATCCCTGCTTTATTATTAATCGAAACATTTATCATAATGCCAAGCATGGTAAATACTGGGACAAAAAACAGAGTCACCCAAAATTCGTTGTGAAAAAATTGATTAATTAAAAAGAAGAGCAAAGATAGAAAACCACCGACACTATTTCCAACAATACGTGAAAAGCCAAAGTGAACACTTTTATCCAAACTTTCACGTAAACTGAAAACAGCCGTCAGCGTTCCAATCTGCAGCCCTTCCCAACTAAATAAATGAAATAATAAAAGAACCAAAAAGACAGACAAACCTGTCTTCAACGTTCGCATCCCTAACTTAAACTTACTCGGATCAAATTTATAATTTGATAAAAGATCTTTCAAATACTTCATAACCCACAACCCAATATATTTTCTTTATTTTAACACATTTTAAATCGTTTTCGCTAGACTGGAATGCGTTTACTTTTTCAAGTGTAAATAAAAGAAGAGCCCCAAAGGGCTCTTCTATTCTCAAAGTTGAGAATTATTTTTCAGTCAATGCAGCAAGACCTGGAAGTACTTTACCTTCAAGAAGTTCCATAGATGCACCACCACCAGTAGAGATCCATGAGAATTTGTCTGCATATCCAAGGTTGATAGCTGCAGCAGCTGAGTCACCACCACCGATGATTGATTTAACACCTGGTTGTTTCACAATAGCGTCCATCACACCGATTGTACCAGCTTGGAAGTCAGGGTTTTCAAATACACCCATAGGACCATTCCATACAACTGTTTTAGCACCAGTCAAAGCTTCGTCGAATTTAGCGATAGATTTTGGACCAATATCAAGACCAAGGAAACCTGGGTCTACTGCTTCACCTTCAGTATATTTCACTTCAGTGTAGTCAGCAAATGCGTTTGCTTCTTTTGAGTCAACTGGCAAAATCAATTTACCATTTGATTTTTCAAGAAGAGCTTTCGCTACATCCAATTTGTCTTCTTCCACAAGTGAGTTACCGATTTCGATACCTTGCGCTTTGAAGAATGTGTAAGTCATCCCACCACCGATAAGAACTTTATCAGCTTTTTCAAGCAAGTTTTCGATAACACCGATCTTATCTGAAACTTTTGAACCACCAAGGATAGCCACGAATGGACAAACTGGTTTTTCAACAGCTTCTTGGATGTATGCAATTTCGTTTTCAAGAAGGAATCCAGCAACAGCTTTTTCAACGTTTGCTGAGATACCAACGTTAGATGCATGTGCACGGTGAGCTGTACCGAATGCATCGTTTACGAAGATACCATCTCCAAGTGATGCCCAGTATTTACCAAGTTCAGGATCGTTTTTAGATTCTTTTTTACCATCAACATCTTCAAAACGAGTGTTTTCAACAAGAAGAACTTCACCGTCTTTAAGGTTGTTGATAGCTTCTTCAAGTTCAGCACCACGTGTAACACCTGGGAAGACAACTTCTTGACCAAGTTTAGCTGCCAAATCAGCTGCTACTGGAGCAAGAGATTTACCTTCTTTATCAGCTTCTTCTTTAACACGTCCAAGGTGAGAGAAAAGAATTGCACGACCACCTTGTTCGATGATGTACTTGATTGTTGGAAGAGCCGCAGAAATACGGTTGTCGTTAGTGATAACGCCATCTTTCAAAGGCACGTTAAAGTCAACACGGACAAGAACTTTTTTGCCTTTCAAATCAACGTCTTTAACAGTCAATTTAGCCATTTGATAGGACTCCTTATAAATTTTTTATACATGCTAATTATATCACAAAACCTGTAAAAGAGGTAGTTAAATCAATAGAATTTGTCCCTCAGCCTCTACAAGCGCATGAAATCTAAAGAACATGTTTACAGAAAACAAAAAAGAGAGGAATAAATCCTCTCTTTAACTGATCAACTCAATGATTATTTAGCAATTTTTGCGAAGTATTCAAGAGTACGTACAAGTTGTGAAGTGTAAGACATTTCGTTGTCGTACCATGAAACAACTTTAACCAATTGTTTACCGTCAACGTCGAGAACTTTAGTTTGAGTTGCGTCAAACAATGAACCGTAAGACATACCTACGATATCTGAAGATACAATCGGATCTTCTGTGTATCCATATGATTCGTTGGAAGCTGCTTTCATAGCTGCGTTCACTTCATCAACAGTAACGTTCTTTTCACAAACTGCTACCAATTCAGTAACTGATCCAGTTGTAACTGGAACACGTTGTGCAGAACCGTCAAGTTTACCGTTCAATTCTGGGATTACAAGACCGATAGCTTTAGCAGCACCAGTTGAGTTAGGAACGATATTTGCAGCACCAGCACGTGCACGACGAAGGTCACCACCACGGTGTGGTCCGTCAAGGATCATTTGGTCACCAGTGTAAGCGTGGATAGTAGTCATCAACCCTTCAACAATACCAAAGTTGTCATGAAGTGCTTTAGCCATTGGAGCCAAACAGTTTGTAGTACATGAAGCGCCTGAGATAACTGTTTCAGTACCATCAAGGATATCGTGGTTAGTGTTAAATACAACTGTTTTAACATCATTTCCACCAGGAGCAGTAATAACAACTTTCTTAGCTCCACCAGGGTGCAAGTGCTTTTCAGCAGCATCTTTCTTAGCGAAGAAACCAGTTGCTTCAAGAACGATTTCTACACCATCATTAGCCCAGTCGATTTGTTCTGGATCACGTTCTGCAGAAACTTTAACGAATTTACCGTTAACTTCGAATCCACCATCTTTTACTTCAACAGTACCGTCGAAACGACCTTGAGTTGTGTCGTATTTCAACAAGTGTGCAAGCATAACCGGATCAGTAAGGTCGTTGATGCGTGTAACTTCAACACCTTCTACGTTTTGGATACGACGGAAAGCAAGACGACCGATACGGCCGAAACCGTTAATACCAACTTTAACTACCATTAGTGATTTCCTCCTTATGAAAATCGAATAAATATAATTTTGAGAGCAAACTCTCACTATTGTGAAAAGATTAACTTACGTAGGCACAAATCAACCTTTCAACGCTATTATTATATAACTATTTCGCTAAAATTGCAAATATTATTACCGTTTTCATTACAAAAAAGGACGCTCATTTGAGCATCCTTTTTAACAGTAATTATTCACCAGAATTTTTCTTGATGATTTCTTCTTGAACTGATTTAGGAACGTCTTCGTAGTGGTCAAATACCATCATGAATGTACCACGTCCTTGAGTTGCAGAACGAAGAACTGTTGCGTAACCGAACATTTCAGCAAGTGGAACGAAGGCACGAACGATTTGGCTGTTACCGTGAGCTTCCATACCATCAACACGTCCACGACGAGCTGTAACGTGACCCATAACGTCACCAAGGTTTTCTTCTGGAGCTGTGATTGTAACAAGCATCATTGGTTCAAGAATAACTGGGTGTGCAGTTTTAGCAGCTTCTTTAAGTGCAAGTGATGCAGCGATCTTGAAGGCTGTTTCAGATGAGTCGACATCGTGGTATGAACCATCGTAAAGTTTAGCTTTAATGTCAACCATTGGGTAACCAGCAAGAACACCGTTAGCCATAGATTCTTGAAGACCTTTTTCTACTGCAGGGATGAATTCACGAGGAACCACACCACCGACGATAGCATTTTCGAATTCGAATCCTTTACCTTCTTCATTTGGAGTAAATTCAATCCAAACATCACCGAATTGACCTTTACCACCAGATTGGCGTTTGAAGAATCCACGTGCTTGAGTAGCTTGACGGAATGTTTCACGGTATGATACTTGTGGAGCACCTACGTTAGCTTCAACTTTGAATTCACGTTTCATACGGTCAACAAGGACGTCAAGGTGAAGTTCACCCATACCAGAGATAACTGTTTCACCAGTTTCAGCGTTAGTTTCAACACGGAATGTTGGATCTTCTTCAGCAAGTTTTTGAAGAGCGATACCCATTTTATCTTGGTCAGCTTTAGATTTAGGTTCAACCATCAATTGGATAACTGGTTCTGGAACATCGATTGATTCAAGAATAACTTTAGCTTTTTCATCAGTCAATGAGTCACCAGTTGTCGTATCTTTCAAACCAACAGCAGCGGCGATATCACCAGCGTAAACTGTTTCGATTTCGTTACGGTGGTTAGCGTGCATTTGAAGGATACGTCCGATACGTTCACGTTTACCTTTAGAAGTGTTAAGAACGTAAGAACCGCTGTTCAATACACCTGAGTAAACACGGAAGAATGTCAAACGACCTACGAATGGGTCAGTCATGATCTTGAACGCAAGGGCTGCAAATGGTTCGTCATCTGAAGCTGGGCGTTCTTCTTCTTCATCTGTATCTGGGTTAACACCTTTGATTGCAGGGATGTCAAGTGGACTTGGAAGGTAATCGATAACCGCATCAAGCATCATTTGAACACCTTTGTTTTTGAAGGCAGAACCACAAAGAACTGGGAAGAATTCAACGTTGATAGTTGCTTTACGGATAGCAGCTTTCAATTCAGCTTCAGTGATTTCTTCACCTTCAAGGTATTTCATCATCAATTCTTCATCAGTTTCAGCAACTGCTTCGATCAATTTTTCACGGTATTCGTTAGCTTGATCTACGTATTCTGCTGGGATGTCTTCTTCAAGAATATCTGTACCAAGGTCGTTAGTGTAGATTTCAGCTTTCATACGAACCAAGTCAATGATACCACGGAAGCTATCTTCAGAACCGATTGGCAATTGAATTGGGTGAGCGTTAGCTTGAAGACGATCGTGAAGTGTGCTTACTGAGTAAAGGAAGTCAGCACCGATTTTATCCATTTTGTTTGAGAATACGATACGAGGAACACCGTATTCAGTAGCTTGACGCCAAACTGTTTCTGTTTGAGGTTCTACACCTGATTGTGAGTCAAGAACTGTAACCGCACCATCAAGAACACGAAGTGAACGTTGTACTTCGATTGTGAAGTCCACGTGCCCTGGTGTGTCGATAATGTTTACGCGGTAGTCTTTCCATTGTGCAGTTGTAGCGGCAGAAGTGATTGTGATACCACGTTCTTGCTCTTGTTCCATCCAGTCCATTTGTGAAGCACCTTCGTGTGTTTCACCGATTTTATGGATTTTACCAGTATAGTAAAGAATACGCTCAGTTGTTGTTGTTTTACCAGCATCGACGTGAGCCATGATACCGATGTTACGAGTTTTTTCAAGTGAAAATTCGCGAGCCATTTTTTTCTCCTATTATAAATTTAGTTTACTACTTTATTATAACATACTTTTAGAACGGATAGGCAGGACCTACCCGTTCTAAAGATGTTTCATTAAATTTGATACAACTTAAGCAAAAATAAATTCTGATTAAGCAAATTTCGAATGCCAGTAGTAAAACAAATTAAATGCATTCGAAGTGACGTATCATTATCTTGCAGATTACCAGCGGAAGTGTGCGAATGCACGGTTTGCTTCTGCCATACGGTGTGTATCTTCGCGTTTTTTAACTGAAGCACCAGTGTTATTAGCAGCATCAAGGATTTCTTTTGCAAGACGATCTTTCATAGTGTGTTCACCACGATCACGTGATGCGTTTACCAACCAACGAAGCCCAAGAGTTGTACGACGTTCTGGACGAACTTCAACTGGGACTTGGTAGTTAGAACCACCGACACGACGAGCACGTACTTCAAGAACAGGCATGATGTTTTCCATAGCTGTTTCAAATACTTCAAGTGCATCGTTTCCAGTAGCTTCTTTAATTTGTTCAAATGCATCATATACGATTGATGCAGCAGTACCACGTTTACCATCAAGCATAACACGGTTGATAAGACGTGTTACAAGTTGTGAATTGTATAATGGATCTGGCAATACTTCGCGTTTTGGCGCTCTATTTTTACGACTCATTCTTTCTTATCTCCCTTCTTATTATCCTTTAGGACGTTTAGCACCGTATTTAGAACGGCTTTGTTTACGGTCAGCAACACCTGCAGTATCAAGTGCACCACGAACGATGTGGTAACGTACCCCTGGAAGGTCTTTTACACGTCCACCACGGATAAGAACAACACTGTGTTCTTGAAGGTTGTGTCCGATACCTGGGATGTATGCAGTAACTTCGATAAGGTTGCTCAAACGTACACGAGCGAATTTACGAAGGGCTGAGTTAGGTTTTTTAGGTGTCATTGTTCCAACACGTGTTGCAACACCACGTTTTTGTGGTGAAGATACGTTAGTTTGAACTTTTTTGTGGCTGTTGTAACCAACGTTAAGAGCTGGTGATTTAGATTTTTCAACTTTAGATTTACGTGGTTTACGTACCAACTGGTTGATTGTAGGCATCTACTTTTCTCCTGTAAGATTTTTATTTTGGTTGATAGGGCGCTTGGTGACAGTCCCTATCTAAAATGTGTACTTTGCAACATTTGTCAGCACGTCTCTGTACACTCTGGAGAGACCAAAAGTAAAAAGTACCGTTCATAATAATACCATAAGACTGGCAACGTGTCAATTGATTTTGCTTGTTTTTCCTGTTTTGAAACATTATTTTCAGAGATACAAAAAAAGAGGCAATCGCCTCTTTCTGATTATTTGTCAAAGATATTACCAAGTTCTACTTTAACGTGGTTATTTTTAACGTCAATTTCTGAAACTTTTAGCAATGATTTGTAGTTCATGCGGTCACGTTTTTCTTGTGCATTTTCAGCAAAGACAGCAACACCAACTAATGTACTATCAAATTCTGTCAAAAGGCTAACCATACCAGAAATTGTACCACCACCTTTAAGGAAATCATCGACAATCAATACTCGGCTATTTGGTTTCAAGCTACGTTTTGACAAGAACATCTTTTCAATACGATCACTTGATCCGCTTACGTAATTGACAGAAACTGTAGAACCTTCAGTAATTTTAAGGTCTCGGCGAACAATAACAAAAGGTACATTTAAAATGTTAGCTACAGCATTGGCTAATGGCACACCTTTTGTGGCAACTGTCATAACAGCATCAATCTTTTGTCCTTTAAAGGCATTAGCAATAATACGCCCTACATTTTGTAGAATGCGTGGGGTACTTAGCAAGTCTGATAAATAAATATAACCACCTGGAAGGATACGATTACTTTCTGACATACTATCACGTAAATCTTCAATAACCGACCTTGCTTCTTCTTCAGAGATCCCTGGTGTAAAAATGACACCTCCACTTGCCCCTGTGACAGTTTCAATTTCACCAATGCCCGATTCTTCAAAAGCTTTTTTAATGATGGCAATGTCTTCAGAAATAGAAGATTTTGCTGCTTCGTATTTTTCAGCAAAAGTGTTTAAACTTGTCAACTTGTAAGGGTTGTTAATCAAATAGTTGGAGATGACAACCATGCGTTCACTACGTCGTAATTTCATAATTTCTCCATTTTTAGTATCTGTTTTTGTTATTATAACATAAGAAGACGAAAAAAACGGACATTTTAATAAAAAATGTACGTTTTTTATGTTTTTTCCTAATGTAAAGGGATCCTTGAGAGCGTAATATTAAAATGTTGAGTTATTTAACGTACTTTATAACTTTAATAAACTCTCTTAAAATGTGGAAAAAAGCTATCATAGCAACATAGTAAGCGTTATCCTTTGACAGTAAAAATCTTCAATAATATAACATCGGCGAGAAGAGACAGCTATAAATAATAAACCATAGATGATAAAGCAATTGATAATCTCGATTTGATACCGTAAAGTGAAATAATATTGTTTCTTGTTTAATTAATGGTCCTTAGTCTATTTGCACAACGATTCAATCAATGAAAAACGGAGGTCTGATTATGGAAAAACTGTTCAAATTAGCTGGTTTGATGCTAGCAACGATTTTTAGGAGCTTGTCGGGCGCAAAATAACGCTACTGCTTCAAATCAAACCGAAACAACTAGCTCTAATTATTCTAGCTCAGACATTGTTAATGTAGCATCTCAACTTTTTTGGATGGAACTTATGTTTTATAAAGATTTGATGAAGTTAAAACTTTAATCATCAAGGATGGAACTGGCCAACTAGAAACTAAGAAATACGACGAAAAAATTGATACTGATTCAGTAAAAGTCAATGTTGACAAACAGATTATCCTAATCGGTGATGATATGAAAACCTATCAATTAGACGATAATCAACTTACTTTGACTGAAGGTGATGGAAGCCAAGATATCTATACGAAGCAATAAATAATACAACTGTGCATCATTCAAAGGTATCCGTCTGGATAGCTTTTTTATATTAAAAAACCGTGGGCGAACCACGATTAGAATTTCTAAAATCGATTAATTATAGCTTTGGTTTATAGAAAGAACGGTTGTCCATAGCAAAGATACGATTTGTCATTTCGCCTTCATCAATACGGCTCAAAGCTGTTGTCATCATCATCATTTCAGCATCGATATTATCAATCATGTGAATAATTTCTGCTTCCATGACACGTGGACGAACTGGACTACCATATTCCAGTAAACCATGGTGACTTAAGACAACATGACGGAGAATAATAACATCTTCTTTCGTATCATCAATATTTAACTCTGTCAAAACTTTTGTAATTTCTTCATCAATCAAAGCAATATGACCGATTAGATTACCTCGAACTGTATACTCTGTATTGTCTGGACCTGTCAATTCAATAACTTTAGCCAAGTCATGAAGCATAATACCAGCGTAAAGCAAACTCTTATTAAGCTGCGGATAAACATCACCAATCGCATCTGCTAAACGAACCATAGTTGCTGTATGGTAGGCTAGGCCTGATTCAAAAGCATGGTGGTTGGTTTTAGCAGCTGGATATGTAAAGAATTCTTTGTCGTATTTGCGATAAAGTGCACGGACCACACGTTGCCAAACCGCATTTTCAATTTTAAACATCATCTGTTCAAGATATTCTTTAACATCAAGAACATCAACAGGTGATTTTTCTTTGAAATCGCGTGGGTCATTTGGCTCACCTTCTCGTGTATTACGTAGCGTAATTTGGTTCACTTGAGGTGTGCCGTTATAGACCTCACGACGTCCTTTCATATAAACAACTTTACCTGCAGTGTATTCTTCAACGTTATAAGGCTGAGCATCCCAAAGATTTCCTGAGATTTCACCACTATCATCTTGGAAGGTGAAGGCGATGTAATCTTTACCAGCTCTTGTCTTACGAAGTTCTGCAGATTTTATCAAGTAGAACCCTTCAAAGAGTTCGTCTTTTTTCATTTGACTAATTTTCATGATTGTCCTCTTCTTCTAATGGTGGGAGGTTAAGCAAGCTTTTTGTCGCTTGATCTTGGTAAGATTCTACTGTATTCAACGCACGGATAATTGCATTTGTTCGTGTGGAAATCAGGCTATCCAAGGTATTATTCGCAGTGTTAATTTGTTTTTGAGCTTTAACAAGCATGTTGCCAAATTTCTCAAATTCCACCTTAACATTCCCTAGAATCTTGCTGATATCGTTCGCATTTTTCTGAATATTAAGAGTTTTGAATCCGACAGCAAGCGAATTTAATAGAGCTGATAGCGTTGATGGGCCTGCCACAACAATATTCTCATCACGTCGCAAGCTATCAAAGAAGCTAGCATTGCGAACCACTTCTGAATATAATCCTTCTGTCGGTAAAAACATAATACCGAAATTAGTTGTCTCAGGTGGATTTAAGTATTTTTTATTGATATCTTTAGCAAAGCGCTTGATACTATTTAGAAGTGACTTACGATAAAGTTCAACTTGTTCCTTATCACCACTTTCATAAGCATCTTCTAAACGATAATAATCTTCCAACGGGAATTTTGAATCGATTGGCAAATAAACATAGCCATCGTCTTCAACTCCTGGGAGTTTGATGGCATATTCCACGCGTTCGCTTGAGCCAGAAACGGTCGGAACTTCACGTTCGTACTGACTTGGCGTCATGATATCTTCGATAATTTGCCCTAATTGCAATTCACCGAGAATACCACGCGTTTTCGTATTAGAAAGCACTTTGTTCAAGGTACCAACATCCTGAGCGACTGTTTTCATCTCACCCAAACCTTGATTAACAGATTCTAATTGTTTTGAAACTGTCTCAAAGGAAGCTTTCAAACGATTCTGCAAGGTCTGCTCTAGCTTTTCTTCAACGGTTTGACGCATCTCTTCTAAGCGTTTTTCATTAGACGCTTGCATTTCTTTGACAGAATTTGTCAAATTACGGTTAATGATTTCTAGGCGTTGGTCAGAACGGTCGCGGTTCTCGCTTAAACTTTTATGAAGCACATCGCGAATATCATTTAATTGTGTGTATAAATCATTTTGCAGACGATTAAGCTGATTATTCAAAGCCAAGACCTGATCTTTTTGAGCTAAATCAAGTTGATAAGAGACTTGGTCAGATAAATTATCTGCATTATCGTCCATTTTTTGTGATAAATCATCAGTTAGCTTTGCAATTTTTGATAAAAGGTATACCAACAAAGCAACTCCGATAACTCCTAACAATAAAGTTATTACTAACATATTACCTATCCTTACTCTGAATAACGATAAGATAACCCGATGCTAAGGTAACTGTAATAGGCTGCTGGTCTAGAAATTCGTTGCTAGAATAAATTTTCTTTTTAAAAAAATTTTTAGCATTCAAATTATATTTAGCTCCTTCAATGGTTAAATCCGCATCCCCATCAGCCATGAAAGACACATAGGTCATTTCGGCTTCAGGCAAAACTTGGCAAGTTCCCGCTGGATAAAACTGAATGCTGTTTTGCTTGTCTCGCAAAGTTATCTGACGCATAAATGGTGCTAAATCAGGATCCCCAGGCAAGAAGAGATTGGACATCATATGATCAATTCGACCACCAAAAGCTCCGAAAATAGTCACTTGGGCTTTCGGATACTGCTCAAAAACAGTTTTTAGAGCTAGTTCTGTGTCAGTGTCATCCTTTTCAGGATTAGCTTTTATAAAAACACCTGCCTCATGCTGAATCCCTTGCAATTCATCTTGACTAACTGAGTCAAAATCACCAACTGCAATATCCAGCGGGAGCTTATTTTCTAATAAAAACAAACTGCCTCGATCCACACCGACAAAGACATCAAATCCAGTGGAGAAATCTGATAATTGACCACCAGCAAATACAGCTACCTTAGTCATCTAAAGCCACGCGCAATGTTTCTACTTGTGCAGTCAAATCGCTTGCTTTAAAGAGATATGATCCTGCAACAAAGACGTTAGCTCCGGCTTGATAGCATGCTTTAATAGTCTTGTTATCTACACCACCGTCAACTTCAATATCAAAATCGTAACCTTTTTCGTCACGAATTTTAGCAACTTTTTGAACCTTTTCAAGCATTTCAGGAATGAAAGCTTGACCACCAAATCCTGGGTTAACTGTCATGATAAGCACTTGGTCAACCAAGCTCAAAACAGGTTCAATAGCTGAAACAGGTGTTCCTGGGTTGATAACAACACCAGCTTTCATGCCAGCTTTTTTAATTTTTTGAAGGGCACCATGAATGTGAAGGGTTGATTCTGCATGAATTGTCATGATATCAGCACCAGCTTGTGCAAAAGCATCAACAAAGCGTTCGGGATTGACAACCATCAAGTGGCAATCAAAGACAAGTTTGCTGTGTTTACGCATGCTAGCCACAACATCTGCACCAAAAGTAATGTTAGGTACAAATTGGCCATCCATAATATCGATGTGCACATATTCAGCACTTGTTTCTTCAATACGTTTTAATTCTGAAGCAAAGTTAGCATAATCAGCAGCTAAAATTGATGGAGCGATTTTATTGTTTGACATAAGTACCTACTTTCTTTTTACAACTTTCTTATATGTTTCGCGACGATTCTCAATTTCACTGAGAAATTGAAGATAGTTATCATAACGTGACTGCCAAAGTTCTCCAGACTCAACGGCGTCTTTGACCGCACACGATGGTTCATGAGTATGCGTACATGAACGGAATTTACACAAACGACTTAAACGACGGAGCTCTGGAAAAGCTTTGTTCAGGTCTTCTGCATTAGTTATTTCGTAATCCAGTGATGAAAATCCTGGCGTGTCAGCAATTTTACCACCGTTGACATTATAAAAACTAACAGCTCGTGTCGTGTGTCGACCACGCCCAAGACTATCTGAAATTTCACCTGTTTCTAGTTTCAAATCAGGAGCAATCTTGTTTAGCAATGTTGATTTTCCAACACCTGTCTGTCCCATAAAGACGGTTACTTTGTCCGTCAAGAGCGGAAGTAATTCGTCTAAAGATGTGCAAAATTGATAACCAATTTCTTGGTATTGTTTTTGAATCGCTGCAATCTCATCAGGACTTGTCAATAAATCCATTTTTGAAATATAAACAATTGGTTCAATCGCCTTATGCTCTAATAAAACCAAGAAACGGTCTAACAAATTGGCATTAAAATCAGGTTCCTTTGCTGACATGATAACCACCGCTTGGTCGATGTTGACAATTGGTGGGCGAACAAGACTGTTTTTTCTGTCATGAATTGCTAAAATATAACCTTCTGAATGGTCTTCTGCTGAAAAATCAACAAAATCACCGACGTAAGGTGTTTGACCTTTTTTTCTAAAATTTCCACGCGCACGTGTTTGATAAACAACTCCGTCAGATTCTACATAATAGAAACCTGCTAGAGACTTGATAATTCTACCTTGCAAATGTATTTCCTTTTTTTGATTGATAGTCCCATTATAGCAAAAAATGGGCGTTTATTCAGTAATCAAGCCAAAAGATTTCTCATGTTTGTCTTTTTTGATTAAAAGTCGTATAATGACTTTGTCTTTTGCGGAAGTGGTAGAACGGCAGACACGCATGCTTCAGGCGCATGTGCCCAGTATGGGCGTGAGGGTTCAAATCCCTTTTTCCGCATGGTATTTTGAGCAACATTATCATTTGAAATCAAACAACGCTTAAATACGACATTTGGAAAGGTGGCCCAGCTTGGTACGGCACCAGACTCGAAATCTGGCAAGTGGATGTTATTCACACGCGGGTTCAAATCCCGTCCTTTCCTTATAATAAAGGCTAATTTCAGAGATGAGGTTGGCTTTTTATGTGCACTCTTTATCTAAGAGCCTATGTTCATACAATCTTCGGATAATCCAATTGGCGCCAACCCGATTTTGACAATTTTAGTTCTCCATAAACGTTGAACTGTACTTATCCGAGGTATGAATGGTACATCAAGGACCGTTTACGACTTAAAAACGACTTTTTATGATTTCTGTCACCCTTTTCTTCTTATTGTGATATAATAGTTGCAAAAACAAGGAGACATTTACTATGAAAAATACATCAACTCACTTTTCAACACTTGACCAATTTTCTGAACTAAGTGCCGAAGAACTGGAAATGACAAAGGGTGGTGATACACACCTTCTAGCTGGATTATGGGATTGGTTTAAACGGCACGATCCTTATAAACAAGCTTAAAAATTTGAAGAGCCCAGAGTTTATCTCCGTGGCCCTTTTTTTATATGCACTGTCTGTCTAAACAGATGATTTTTACTAGATGTTTGAATAGTAAGGTTAGAATAAGTAGTAACCATGTGGTTGACTGTTGTTAGACCGACACCGCGCCCAATACCTTTGCTACTATAGTTCTTTTTAAAAATCAAATCTACAGGGATACGTTCGTCTTTAGTTGTATTTTCAATAACAAAAGTATAGCTGTCATCTTGATCAAAATAGGCTATTTTTATTTGAGGATGTTCTGCTTTAATCGCTGCCTCAATCGCATTGTCACAAAGAATAGACAGTAAACGAACATAATCCAATAAAGAAATATCCGGGGCACCAATAAGATTTTGAACTTCTACGCTAATGTCAATACCTAGTGAGTGAGCTTCCAACATTTTAGTGGATAAAATACTCTTGATAGCATCATTTTCAATATTAGACAGATGGCTTATCTCGAATTTACTATCATTAAAAAAATAACCAGATTCTTCTAAAACCGTTTCATAAGTTTTCCTAACCATTGCCATATCATCTCTATCAATACCTTCCTTCAAGCTTGTCAAAATATTGATATAGTCATGACGAAAGCCTCTTACCTCTTGGTAAAGGCTCTCCATTTGTTTACTGTAATCTGATAATGCTTGTAACTGCTTCTCCTTTCCCAAGACAATCTCATGCTCTAACCATGTCTGGTAACTACGATTAAGATAAAAAAGCATAAAGATAAAGAAAAAGAAATAGATCACCGTTAACCACTGACGATAAAGGAGGGTAGGTACCTGACCCTCAAACTCTGCTCCTGTCAAAAATTCAATAACTATGTTGTAGAATATCATAGTCACATTAGTAAAGATTAAAACTCTACGTAATTTTGTAACTTCAGTCATTTTTATAAAATCTTGAAAATTAACTTTTGATAGATTGACAAGCAAAAAGTAAATCATCAAAACCAGTAGCTCAACAATGAAAAATAGAGGTAAACTATTACTCATAACCATGTAGTTAACGCTAAAAATTGGCATTATAAAGAACACTACAAGGCGTTTCAAGGCACTTTCTAAAACAAAAGGAAAAATGCCATAAAAAATATGAACAACTATGGAAAGCTCTCTATTCTCATCCCCAAAATAAGATAGAAGAATTAAAAATAAAAATTTAATAACGATGAAGTAAAACCAGCCATGATCTGCTATAAAAATAACTAATATTGTCAATACAATTTCCAGTAATGTCATCTGTTTTTTTCTAACATTACTGTAGATTAGTAAAATAACAGTATCGTATATAAGCGATGTTATAACCCAATCTAACATTTTACCTCTCCATTATCCAATTTTCTCCTGTAATAATTTCACCTTAGCCCTAGCTACAGGACAGGTTTCTCCCATCTCAAAATAAATGAGCTTATACCTCATATCAAATCTAGCGATATTATCCACGTTAACCACAAAAGAACGATGACATCTAAAAAGACGTTCATCTGATTTTGCCACTTCTGCTATGGTCGCATAAAATTCTGTACGTTCGTTCTTAGTGTGCAAAATAACACGATGAGGTGCTGGTGACGTTTCAAAAAATAAAATATCATCATAAGCTACCCGCACTTTGGCTTGTGGGGTATGAAACAAGTAGGAATGTTCACCAAAGTTTCCCTCTTGGCGTTTGACAGCTTCTTTAAGACAAACGAATAAGCGTTCATTAAACGCTTCTTCGTTTAATCCTTTGTCAATAAAGTCAATAGCACCTACTAAAGATTGATAGGTTAAGAGCATGAATTCAGAATGTGTCGTCACAAAAACAATAATAGCTGTGCTATTTTTTTCACGAATAGCTTTAGCAACATCAATCCCTTGCTGCTCTTCACCTTTAATTTCTAAATCAAGAAAGAAAATTTGATGTTCACCATTACCTGCTACTGCGATGATTTCATCAGGATTAGATGAAATCTCCAAATACCGATAATGCCAGTTATTTGATTCCATCACAAGATTAATAGCACGCTCCATTCGGAATTGTTGGGGAATATCATCTTCGAGTACAAAAATATCCACGTCTTCCTCCTAACTATGTTGGCCTTATTTCTTGATACTATTATAAACTATTTTCCTCTCTCACAACCAGCAAAGTCGTAAATGGTTCAAAATAGGTCGTAAACGGTCATCGCGATACAAAAATCCCTGCCATTTTTGACAGGGTGAAAATAATTAAAAATAAAATTGTCATGACAAACACCTAACTTAGTCAGATGGTGGCACCACCTCCTCTTCTGATTGAATAGGTTTTTTACGCTTAGCTTGGGCTTTACGACGTTGTAACACTTCCGCAAAGTCTTTTTTGACTTTTTCAACCAGTGTATATAAAGAACTGTAAGACGTATCTTCATCATAATCAACAAGATTTTCCAAATGGCTACAGAAAAGACGATAACTTTTGTTCATGGTTTCTCTGATTTCTTTTTTATTTGATGATGATTTGACCAGTTCTTCTTGTTGTCGACTGAGATAGAGTTGATAGGTCTTTTGATGACTTTCTTGGAGATTTTGGACATATTCATCTACCCTCAGAGTTTCTACTGCTTGAGCATATTCTTCTGAAGCTAATTTCGTCAGAAGAGATTTTATCACCCCATTCGTTTTTTCTAGTCCTGAGCTTTGAGCATCATTATGCTTTTTCAATAATTCATTTAACAGCAGATAAGCATCCTTTTTCTCCACCAAACGACTAACCTTGGCAGGCTTAATGGCATCTTTAAGCGCTTGAAGATCTGCCCTACGTAGTTTTTGTGATTCTGCCAGTTGTTGGGAAATATCAGATTTACGTTTTTCCTTAATCGTTGCTGCCAGTTGTGGGAGTAATTTTCTTAGCTTATGCGCTTGACTAACGATGATTTCATCTGTTCCCAACGTCAAGTTTTCCCTATCAATGGCATCAAAAGTTGTTGAAATCTACTCTGTAAATTCAATACGTGGCAATGATTGTGGTTGAATATATTTTTGTGACATATTCTTGTCTCCTTATCCTAAAAAACAGTAGAAGATTTTCTTCTCTATCTATTTATTCGTAAGACAAATAAAAAATCTGAAAAAAGTTGGTTTTTTTGAGAAATTTTTTAATGTGCTGAGATAACTTTTGTTTAGATCGTTTGAATTTCTCATTAACTTCTCAAAACTTTTGATCGTACCTTTCAAGATGACTTCATCTGATCAAAAAAGTTGACCGCGCAGGACAACTTTTCGTTTTTCTCTTTTTCTGTCAACATCGCAAGGAGCAAGCTGTCTCCCTTCACTGAAATATCGTCTTTATAAACTGTCTTGGGCGTTATGGCATGGTAGTCAGCTCTTTGTCACCGTGTTTCTTTTGTGATTTTGATAATCTTTTCCGCTACGAAATAAGGAGATTAGTTGATTTTAGTCTTCTGATTTCATCATTTTTGATAAGCCAAGTGTGGCTAAGCTAAGTAGGATAAAAAGGATCTTTAAGCTGTAAAGATTGCTTTTTTCTTCACCAGTATTTGGAAGAGTTGTTGGCGTAGTTTTTGTGGATACTACGGTGCTTGTTGGAGCTGGAGTTGATAGAGAAACAGATTGTGCTGATGCTGGGCTTGTCTGCATGGTCGTTGGTCGTCCTTGATTAAAGGTGACTGTATCTTGCGAGGCAGGTCTTTCTTCTGTAATCTCATCTTTTGTGCTATTATCCTCATGATCATCTATTTGAGATTCTTCTGGGTTAATTCCTAAGAAAAGATAATCATAGAGCTGTTGAGCGCTAACGCCACCACCAACCCATCCTGATAAGAGTTGTCCATTTTGCAATCGTAAAATAGTAGGAGTTCCTGGAATTCCCACCGTTTCATAAAGGAAAGCACGCGCATTATCATCAAAATCTGCACTATCTGTATTATAATATGCCAAACCCTCATCTAGCAGCGTATTGAACTCTTTTAGTTCTGATGAAAATTGACGGCAGTAATAACAAGTCGGACGACCAATATAGAGGACATGCTCCTTATTGTCTTTGGTAAACATGTGATACACATCAGAAATACCAACAGCATTAAAATCAGCAACGTTTTCTTCATATTGTTTAACCGTTACATCATCAGTACCAGTTTCTTCTGCTTCATCAGCAGCAACTGGTGTGGTATCTTCTGAGGTTTGGGTAGTAGGTGTTGTCTGTACTTCTGGAGTCGTTTCAGCTGGGAGAGTATTATCCTCAGCTTTAGCAACAACTGCTTGATTTTCTTCCGAAGACGGTTCTGTTTCAATAGCCGTAACCGCTGATTCGATACTTGATGATGAAGTCTCTGTGCTAGTCACACTAGTTTCAGATTGATTAACAACTTCAATAGTTGAACTAGACGAAGTCGCCTCATCGTCAGCAAAAGCTGTCACTGCTACTATACTCAATAAAGCAGATGATAATAATACAACTGATTTCATACGTTTTAAGGTCATAAATAACTCCCTTTCTTTTTGAAAAAGGCTGATAGTGTTCCTAGCTATCAGCCAAAAGTAGTTTTACTTAGTCGTTACCAAAAGATATATTCCTGCTATCAAGAATAAAGTTTCTAACGATACTGCTTAATTAGGAATACTATAAGTTGGGTAGAAAAGTATTTATTAAAATCCTTAGGCTTAGTCTTTAATAAATTTCAACCCCCAAACTAATAAACCTGCTATAACAATACATATAAAAGCGCCTATATACCCTATAACTTGTTGGTACGTTTCTACTGCAGTTACGCCCCTATACAAGCCTATAAAACCAAAAATCAAGGCAATCACGATGAAAGAAATCTGCATAGCTTTAGCATGAAAATGAGTATTTTCTTTTGCCTGTTCTAGTTTAATTTCCTTTGTAAAGTAAATAGTGATTCCCATATTAGTTGTCAAAATTAGTATTATAACTACTTTAGTTAGTAAAGGAAGGGTAAAAAATTCCTGCGATAAGAATATACTAAGTATACCTATAATTGGTAACTGACCCATTAAACATCTGATAAGTAATAACTTATCTAACCTAGAAAGATGATATTTCATAGTTATACCTCTTTTCTTTGAAAAGTGGCACACCACCTAGCAAGTAAATGCTCCTCCTACTCCTGCAACACATTTCCAACCTCCACCTTCAACGGCTGAAAGTTCTACTTCATCCATTACATCAAATTGTTCAAATGCTTTTGTATTCATGATGACTACCTCCTTGTTAATTTATATTTTCGGAAACAAGTATAGTATAACCCTTTTTTTAGAAAAATGAACGCCTAAGTCGTAAAAGGGCATTTTGAGTTCCTAAACGGTAACATTTTGATTAAAACAAAAGCTGATAGGCAAAAAGTATGCCGCCAGTTTTATCGAACATTTAAAGCAGCTTTAAACTGTAGTTTTAGACATAAATGAGAATTATAGAGGGTCTTCTTCAATAATTTGATAATGTTTATGAAATTGTTTTTTTGAAACAACACGATGGTTAGTAATATCTAAAAAATCTCCGATATACCCCACAGGATAAGAGGCGTAACCAGGATAACTCAATAAGCTAATTTTCAAATTAAATTTCATAGACGGATTTATTCCGCTCATAGAAATTATTAATTTATTATCGTTCCATTTCAGATAATTTTGTTTAAAAGCTTGCTGAACCCATACTGGTTGAACATTCGTCTTACTTATTTCCCATACATCAGACAGACGACCATTATATAATGCTTTCATAATTTACATACCGTATTTCTTTTTTGCTAAAAAAACTTCTAAATTATCTTTAAAATAACATTATTTAGAAATTTCTACAGACAACTTATCAACAAGCATTAGGTGTTCCTCCAGTTCCTCCAGGAGGGCAAGAACGAACAGGACCACGACGTGGATACTTTCCATTTAATTGGTCTACCACTTGACGAGGGTTAACAGGATGCGCAGCATTACCTATAGCACCCAATACATCTCCAATCCATTCCATGCCTCCACCTTCAACTTTAGCAAGTTCTGCGTCTGTCATTACATCAAATTGTTCAAAAATTTTTGTATTCATTTGAATACCTCCCAATAATTTTTTGTCACCGCGATTGACCATTTCAGTTTAACAAATTCTCTTGGAAATAAACGTCCAAGTCATAATTTGTCATTTTTAGGTCATAAACGGTAAAATTTGATTAAAACAAAAGCTGATAGGCAATCTATCAGCTTGAAAATGTGTGACTATCACAATAGTAATACATTATAAATTATTCTTTCAGGCAATATTATTGCCGTAAAAATATGAATCTGATTATCAATAATAGTTATTATTTTTTATCTCTATTTTCATAATATATCAATAGCAAAATAAGCAAACAGACTATCGTCAGAAAACTAGTGTTAGCTTCCTTTTGACTTAAAACATAACAAGTCAAAAAAATGATATAAGATGAGGCTTTATTATTCTTCTTAATAAAGAAACCGTCAATAAAAATTATAGCTAAGATAATGCAGAATAAAATAACAAAAATAGAATAGTACATAGAAATTAATTTGCTTTATTTATACTATACAATATAAACATTGTGAAAAAAACGAGAATTCCTTTTACTAACATACCGTCTGTCGATAATACTGCCTTCACTCCCATTGCCAAAAACAGTATATTTTTTAGAATAATTCTCCAATTTTTCATCTACAAAAACTTCCAGCAGCCGCACCACCAACCGCCATAGCTAAACCTACACCAGCTGGTCCTGCTACTGCGAGTCCTCCATATATAGATGCTGCTACCAAAGCCGCACAGGTTGGACTAACTTTACCACCAACAATCATTTCTAGTTCGTTTTCTTCAATTATTTGAAATTGTTCCATACAGAATCCTCCTTGTAAAGTAAACTTATCTACAAACTCTTAGTGCGGTAGCACCGCCAAGTGCGGCAGCACCTGCTGGTCCTGCTACTAAAAAGCCTGCTCCTGCCATACCTGCAGTGCCAAGTATACATCCCATATTTCTTCCTTCTTTACTTTTCCCACCTTCAACAGTTGAAAGTTCTGCATCTGTCATTACATCAAATTGTTCAAATGCTTTTGTATTCATGATGACTACCTCCTTTATTTTTTCTTATTCTTTAGAAACAAAAGTTTAAAAATATCATCTGATAAACTTATGGCTGCATACATGCTTAATGCGTAAAATTGCCATGTTTTATCTTGTTTCCATAGTAAAGCAATGATGCTATAAACTAAGACTAGAAGTAAGAATTCCAAAATCCATCTTTTCATACTGTTATGTCCAACGGCAGGTTGCACCGTAAGCGACTCCTGCTTTAATTCCATATCCTACCGCCTTCAAAGCAGCCCCTTGCCATGAATATGTTGTTACTGCTCCTTTTATTGCACCACCAACAGCTCCTACAGCTACTGTAGCAGCTGCACCTTTCCAATTACATCCGCCACCTTCAACGGCTGAAAGTTCTGCGTCTGTCATTACATCAAATTGTTCAAAAATTTTTGTATTCATAATGACTGCCTCCTTGTTAATTTATATTTTCGGAAACAAGTATAGTATAACCTTTTTTTAAAAAAATGAACGCCCAAGTCGTAAACGGTCATTTTGAGTTCCTAAACGGTAACATTTGATTAATACAAAAGCTGATAGGACCTACCAGCTTGACGATAAATATTTTATCTAATAGCCATATCTAATATTTGATAAACTTCTTAACCTCTTTAATTGCTTTGATTGTGCATCAGATAGTTGAAGTTTATTTTCTACCAGAATGTTAGATAACTCTACATTCATCCTACTTAATACCAATGGCGTAGAAGTCCCACTTGACTCTAATTCCTTACGATAAAAAAGAAAAAATTTTTTAAGCGGTATATATTTTGAATCCTCACTCAAAGATACTAATAATTCGTCAATAATAACTACCGCTTCATTTTTTCTTTCTTTTCCACCTGAGAACCACTTTAAATCTACCATTAAGCTATTCCTCCAGAATGCCAGCCTGCATTTCCGCCTGTTAGGCCATTTATTACTGAATTATTTGCAATCGTTGTAGCTGTTTGTGACCAATTCACCCAACATTTATTTGCATTACAGTATAATCCATTACCATAATAAATTGTTTTCCCACCTTCCACAGTAGAAAGTGCTTCATCTGTCATTACATCAAATTGTTCAAAAGTTTTTGTATTCATTTGAATACCTCCCAATAATATTTTGTCGTTGCAACTGACAAATTTTATTCTAACAGATTGTGAGGTTAATGCACGCCCAAATCGTAATTTGTTGTTTTTAGGTCGTCAACGGTAAAATTTGATTAAAACAAAAGCTGATAGGCAATCTATTAGCTTAAAAATGCGTGACTATCACAATAGTAATACATTATAAACTATTCTTTCAGGCAATATTATTGCCATAAAAATATGAATCTGATTATCAATAATAGTTATTATTTTTTATTTCTATTTTCATAATATATCAATAGTAAAATAAGCAAACAGACTAACGTCAGAAAACTAGTGTTAGCTTCCTTTTGACTTAAAACATAACAAGTCAAAAAAATGATATAAGATGAGGCTTTATTATTCTTCTTAATAAAGAAACCGTCAATAAAAATTATAGCTAAGATAATGCAGAATAAAATAACAAAAATAGAATAGTACATAGAAATTAATTTGATTTATAACCTAAGTAAGCACCAGCTGCAGTAGTAACACCGAAATATACTAAATTAGCAACAATAATACTATGTTTTTCAAGAATAGATTATATAATAGCTAAACTATATATTTATGACGAAAAATATACAATTATTGTAAATAGTAGTGTTATTATAAATAATCTAGGGTACATCTCTCTATGTTTTTTGTCAAACAAATAGAATAGAACATATATAATGACTTGAGCTACTACAAGCCTAATTAATTCACTCCCCATCATTATATCAATTAAAATATGCTGCAGCTGCTCCTGCAGTACCACATACAACAGCATATCCTGTCGCGGTAACTGGACCGCCTGCCCATGCTAAAAGCATACCTCCGAGACAGCCACCAACTGCTGCTCCAACTTTTCCTCCACCAGAAACTAACTCTAAATCTGAGTTTGTCATTTCATGAAATTTATCATTCATCCTCAAATACCTCTTTATATCAAAGACTAGCACCTACACAATATAAGCCACCAGCTATTGCTCCAAAATGGGCTCCAACAAATGCTCCTGGAATTGAAGTAACACCAAGCGTTGCCATACCACCTACAAATCCTGATCCTGCACCTGTTAATGCGCCACCAAAAATTGCATTAACACATTTGTTTCCACCTTCAACTTTAGCAAGTTCTACGTCTGTCATTACATCAAATTGTTCAAATGCTTTTGTATTCATTTGAATACCTCTTTGTTAATTTATATTTCCGGAAACAAGTATAGTATAACCCTTTTTTAGAAAAATGAACGCCCAAGTCGTAAAAGGGCAATTTGAGTTCCTAAACGGTAACATTTGATTAATACAAAAGCTGATAGGCATCTATCAGCTTGATATTTTAAAACATAAAGCCGCTTACCGCTAATCCACGACCGAAGTTTTTCTTCAATTGACCATATGATGAAATATTTTTATAAAATTCTCTCACACCTATGCTCATTGTTGTTTTCTCAGAAATGTTTTTTACGCTAATTTCCCGTAAACTTTCTGCTAGCTTCATTAAATTTCTTTCAAATTCTTTCCCAGCTTCAATCTCATTTTTAAAATTGATAAGAGCTTCGCGCTCATTTTCCTTAGTTTCGACATTTAAAATAAGATTATAAACTTGATCCATAATGTATTCTTTAGTTATTTGAGACATAAAAAACTCCTCTATGGTTTTCCAAAATATCCCCCAGCAAGAGACGATACCCAACCGTTTGCGATTACATCTGTTGTTGCTTGAAAGACACCTTTAGTAACAACATAGCCCCATTCACCGTTGCTATATCGACATGAGTACCCGTTTGCTGCGTAATAAACAGGCTTACAATATCCCTTTCCTCCACCTTCAACATATCCTAAGTAAACGTTTATGTATGCCGTTTCTTCATAGGAACATTATTAGAAGCCATGATAAATCCTACGGTATAAAAAACAACTAGGGCATTCCACTCAAAGAAAATAGTAAGGATATTGTTTTTTTTGAAAAACACCAACTACGATAACCGCTACAACAATAATAGGGTAATAAATAGTTTTCCAAATAAATTGTTTAAAGTTAGTTAAGCTGGTTGCCAGAGAAATATCACTATGGTATTTCATGACACAACAGATATGAAGAATAGCTTCAACAGCTGTACTCAGCAACACAATTCCAATAATTTTAGGAATAGACAGCCCAATAAGATAACCTGGCCACTCAATAATTAACTGAGATAGTACCACTGCTGTCAATACTCGAATGTGATTAGTCATAATAGTTCTTTCATAAATTATTTTTTAGGGTTGCAACCTTTACAGTTTTAGTATAATACTTTTTTAGAAAAATGAATGTCCAAGTCGTAATTATCGTTTTTAGGTCGTAAATGGTAAAATTTTTGATTAAAACGTAAAAAGCTAAGATAAAAATTCAATATCAGCTATAAAAAGCAAACAAACAGAGCTTCCCTGACATTCACTGTTTTGTTCGCTTTTTATTAATTTAGCCTTTTAAATGACTTAGCAATAAAGCTTTCAAGAATCGAAGCCTTTTTTGTCCCAGACTCTTGAAATACTAAGTTGTTATACAATCAATTATCTTTTCTTTCACAACCTATCAAACTTTACAAACTAACACCAAAATAATTAGGTTATGTATTGAGTGTAAAATAATTGACGGATATAATTTCTTTGTTTTAAGAAAAGCAAGTCCATAAATTAATCCACCAATTAAATGAAAATTAATAACTTGCCGAAAATCGTAAACATGAATATAGCTAAAAACAAAACTACTCACTACTAAAGCTAAAATTTTAGAACAATTTTCTAAACTTCCTAAAAGTATGCCCCTATACAATAGTTCTTCAAGAATTGGTTGAGTACAAACCGTCGTAAGCAACGTTAAAAACAATATAAAAGGTTCGCTTTGCCATAACGTACTTTTAGGACTTCCATTAATGAAAATATAGACTAAAACTAATGCTAAATCTATTAGTCCCAGAATAAAGATAGATATAATATCACTTTTTGAACATTCTATATTTTTGATAGCCCCAACTATCCTTTGTTTTTCTGAAAAAATATTAATTGATTTATAGCATAGCATTGTAATCGGAATAACTGATAATAATAACAAAATTCTAATAGTGTTACCTATTGCAGAATTAACAATAGCGTTAGGTAATGATGATGCTGCTGGAATTTGAATTAAGAAGTGTAATATAAAAACAATCAAAATAATTCTAACATACTTCAATAATACTATTAAGTTCTGATAAATTCTACTTAGCATAATTTAAATTTAAGCCATTCTTCAATACTAGTTCACTTACTAGCATTTACCTCTGTATTTTTTTCCATTGAATCCATCAATAAACGAGCAGATTGCACCAAATCCTTGATTGACTAATTTATAAAGGTCATCTCCTCCAACAGTTTGTTCTAGTTCTTCATTTGTTAGTTCTTTAAAAGTTTTTTCTTTCTTCATCGCTTTTCTCCTATACTATCATATTTTTTAAAATAATTTTCCAACTGCTTTTCCAATTGCTTTTGCTGCTTGACGGGTTGCTTTTCCTAATTTATACGCACCCTTTGTGATGTTGTCTCCACCATTAATATTGGCAAGAGAAGTGTTGTCTAGTATTTCAAATTGTTCAAAACCTTTTGTATTCATTTGAATACCTCCTTGTTAATTTATATTTCCGGAAACAAGTATAGTATAACCCTTTTTTAGAAAAATGAACGCCCAAGGCGTAAAATGACCATAAACAGTCGCAAGAGATGCAGTTTGTATAAAAATAGCTAGCCCCAAAAGACTACCAGTTCAATTTTATCACTTTTCCTGAAGCCCTTTAATGCTCACACGGTTTGAGCAGATGATAATAATACCAATGATTTAAGATGTTTTGAGGTCATCAATAACTCCTTTTCTTTTTGAAAAAGGCTGATCGCTAGGAGAACTATCAGCCGAAATTAGTTTTACTTATTAAATATAGCATATGCCAATTCCGATAAGATTTGTAATAGAAAAAATATGATAGCAATCCTTACATATTGTTTAAAAAATTTGTTGCTCTTCCAATAGGAAATAATATACATAATTGGTGTCAACAAAATGTAAGGAAATAATATTCTTATGACATTACTTAAAAAGCCCATCTGATACTTCCTGTAAACCAGAGACTAGACAGCCCACTCCAGCTGAAATTGCTCCTCCTGCAGCGCCTATTAAAGCACCCGCAACACAATATCCAGCAGCTACACCCCAGTTCACTCCTCCTCTGTTAATACAAGCAAGATCATTTATGGTCAACTCTTTATAATCTTCCATTCTACTTTCCTCCAACATAACTTGTAATACATCTTACATTACCACCAATTTGTCCAAGAGCAACTCCGAGAGCAATTCCTGCAACACCACCAGCTACACCTGCAGCACCACCACCAACCATTCCTAATCCAATGTCAGTTAAACATGCACCTGCACTATACCCACCTTCTACAGCTGAAAGGTCTACTTCGTTCATTACATCAAATTGTTCAAATGCTAATGTATTCATATGAATTCATTAGCATTCCTAGTTGTTACAACATCCTAAGAATGCTAATGAAAATATCAACTAGAATATAAGAAATTAGTAAAATGATAGAGAAGCGTCTAACTGTTTTTTTTTCATCATCTTTTAGTCTTATCACAAACATTAATAACTGGGTGGCAATAAATATTAGGACAAGAAATGTATATTTTATTAACATTATAAGTACGCAGAAAGCCCTGAACCAACACAAACCAAAGCTGCCGCACCACCTGTCAATGGACCAGTAGCAGCCGCAAGGATTACTCCGCCTATGCAACCTCCGATAGCAGAGCCTAGATTTCCTTTCCCTCCTGAAATAACCTCTAAATCTGAAGCACTAATTTCTTCAATGTCTATCTTCTTTAAATTCATCGTTTTCCCCCATTTTATCAAAACTTATTTCCAATCATTCCGCCAACACATGTCAAACCACCACCAATAGCTCCAATGTGCGCACCAACAAAGGCACCTGCTAATCCTCCAACACCCAATGTTGCAAGTCCTGCTCCCGTGCCTCCAGCAATTATTCCACTTGCAATACCGGTCAGCATTGCATTTCGGCAATCTATTGCACTATACCCACCTTCAACCGCTGAAAGTTCTACTTCGTTCATGACACCAAATTGTTCAAATGCTTTTGTATTCATCTGAATACCTCCTTATTAATTTTTATATTTCCGGAAACAAGTATAGTATAACCCTTTTTTAGAAAAATGAACGCCCAAGTCGTAAAAGTTCATTTTGAGTTCCTAAACGGTAATTGAGTTACCATTCAAGAACTCAAAATGACCGTTTAGGACTTTGATAGTTCTAAACCTCTTTCTTATGGCATAATAAGTCTATCAAATGGTTAGAACCTACATTAACAATGGTCTATTTAGCATATCTATTGAAACTAGGTTCTTTAGAAGGAAATCTGTTATGAGGAGATACAAGTATGTTAGTCAGATTGATTTGCGAGATTGTGGTGTGGCAGCTTTGGCATCAGTTGCCAAGCATTATGGATCTGATTTCTCACTGGCACACCTAAGGGAATTAGCTAAAACAACTAAGGAAGGGACGACAGCGTTAGGGATAGTCGAGGCAGCTAAAGCCATTGGCTTTGAAACACGCGCCATTCAAGCTAACATGGAACTGTTTGATATGGCCGATATTCCCTATCCTTTTATTGTTCATGTTAACAAAGAAGGCAAACTGCAGCACTATTATGTCGTTTACAAAGCTAAGAAAAACCACCTTATCATCGGTGATCCAGACCCCAGTGTCAAAGTGACCAAAATGCCCAAGGAGCGCTTTAAAAAGGAATGGACAGGTGTCGCCATTTTCTTAGCACCTGCTCCGCATTATCAACCGCATAAAGATAAGAAAAATGGCTTAACAAGCTTTTTACCAATTATTTTCAAACAAAAGGCACTGCTAACTTATATCATTCTGGCAAGTTTGCTCGTGACCTTGATTAACATTGTTGGGTCTTACTATTTGCAAGGAATCTTAGACGATTATATTCCTAATCAATTGCAATCCACTCTTGGCATTGTCTCGGTTGGGTTGATTGTAACCTACATAATGCAACAAATCATGAGCTTTTCACAAAATTATTTACTTGTTGTGCTGAGCCAACGGTTAACAATTGACGTGATTTTGTCTTATATTCGTCACATTTTTGAATTGCCCATGTCTTTTTTTGCCACAAGGCGGACAGGTGAAGTGATCTCACGTTTCACCGATGCTAACTCGATTATTGATGCACTGGCATCAACGATTCTCTCTTTATTTTTAGATGTGAGTATTTTGTTTATTGTCGGAAGTGTCTTAATTCTGCAAAATACCAATCTCTTTTTCATCACCTTAATAGCATTGCCTATCTATGCTATTATTATTTTGGCTTTTATGAAGCCTTTTGAGCGAATGAATCACGATGTCATGCAAGCCAATTCTATGGTTAGCTCTGCGATTATCGAAGATATCAATGGTATTGAAACGATTAAATCTTTGACTAGTGAGGAAGTCCGTTATCAAAATATTGACCGTGAATTTGTGGATTATTTGGATAAAAGTTTTACGCTTAGTAAGTATGAAGCTGTGCAAACGTCGTTAAAACAGGGAGCACAGCTAATTTTAAACGTCGCCATTCTCTGGTATGGTTCACGTTTAGTCATGGCTGGGAACATTTCAGTAGGACAATTGATTACTTACAATACGCTTCTGTCGTACTTTACAACGCCAATGGAAAATATTATCAATCTGCAAACCAAACTACAATCTGCCAAAGTAGCTAATAATCGTCTCAACGAAGTTTACTTAGTGTCATCTGAATTTGATAGCAAACAACTCTTAAATGACAGCCATTTTCTACAAGGAGATATTGTTTTTGATGATGTTTCTTATAAATATGGTTTTGGTCGTGACACGCTGAGTCATGTGAATTTACACATTAAGAAAGGTGAAAAAATTAGCCTAGTTGGTATCAGCGGCTCTGGTAAGACAACCTTAGCTAAAATGATTGTCAATTTTTACACACCTAACCATGGACAGATTACCCTTGGTGGCTACGATTTAAAAACCATTGATAAAAAAGCCATTCGTCAATACATTAATTACCTACCACAACAGTCTTACGTCTTTTCAGGGACAATTTTAGAAAATTTAACCTTGGGAGCACCTGACAATATCACGCAAGAAGAAATTCTGAAAGCTTGTGAAATCGCTGAAATCCGTGCTGATATTGAATTGATGCCACTAGCATACCATACCGAACTTTCAGATGGTGCTGGGTTATCTGGTGGGCAAAAGCAACGTTTAGCTTTAGCACGCGCTTTACTGACACAAGCTCCCGTCTTGATTTTAGATGAAGCCACAAGTGGTCTTGATGTTCTAACGGAAAAACGTGTGATTAAAAATTTACTATCTCTCACAGACAAAACTATTATTTTTGTTGCCCACCGTTTGAGCATTGCTGAACAATCTGACCGTGTCATTGTTCTAGATAAAGGACACGTTATCGAAGAAGGGCATCATAAACAACTCATCCAAAATCAAGGTTTCTATGCACAGTTATTTCATGAATAAAAGGAGACCATATGAATCCTAAATTATTTCAATCTGCTGAATTTTATCATAGGCGTTATCATAATTTTGCGACTGTCTTAGTGATTCCAATGACACTCTTGGTCTTTTTTCTCCTTGCCTTTTCTCTCATTGGTAAAAAAGAAATTACCGTTACGACACTTGGTAGTATTAGACCAACAAAAGTCATCGCTGTTGTTCAATCAAGTAGTAATAACACCGTTTTAACCAATAATCTTAGTGAAAATAAGGCAGTCAAAAAGGGGGATTTACTCATCCAATACTCCGACAAATTGGAAGATAGTCAACTTAATGCCATTCAAACACAAATCGAAAGATATGAACGTCAACAAGAGGCACTCAATCAATTGAAAGAAAGTCTAAAGCAAGGACAAAACCTTTTTACAGGTGATGATGAGTTTGATTATTCAGCAACCGTTGAGCATTTTTTAAATCAATCTCAAACAATTACTGCTCAAGTTTCTCAATCAAACCAATCAGTTGCTAAACAAGAAGCTGGTGTCAACCAAGCAAATGCAGCTATCGCCAATCAGATTGCTAACCTACAAACCCAAGCCAGTCAATATCAAGAAGTTAAAGATGCTATTCAAACTGATAAAACAAATGTATCTGGCAATAATCCATATGCAACTACTCTTAATAGCTATCTTAGCCAAATTCAAACAATCGATACACAAAGCAGTTCAACTGACAACAATTCTGCTAGCAAAGAAAGTGTTAAAAATCAATTTTTAACAGACCTACAAGGGCAGATTGATAGCATTAATACCTCTATCTCTAGTTTGCAAACACAAGCTGCTTCCAATTATTCAACGGGAAGTTATGACACTAGTGCCACTAATCAAATTGAAAGCTTGCGTCAGCAGGAATTGACACAAGCTGAAACACAACTTACGCAAATTACTCAAGAAAAAGAAAATTTGCAAGCGCAGCTTGACCAGACAAATCTCTCCAAAGCTGACACCGTTTTAAAAGCTAGTCAAAGTGGCATTTTACATGTTTCTGATGAATTTGAAGGGCAAACGCTCTTGCCGCAAGGCAGTCAGATTGCAGAGATTTACCCAGAAATTGCCAAAACACAGCAAGTCGCTATCCGCTATTACGTTGACTCCACTCATGTTAGTCAATTGAAAAAAGGACAGACTGTTCGCCTAACCCTTGAAAAAATTAGCAATCACGCCATTGTTATCACTGGCAAAATCAGTAAAATTGCAAGTTCTGCCACACAAACCAAAGAAGGAAATGTCTTTGAGGTGACAGCACTAGCCACCGTTGATAAACAAGATAGCTCCAAATTAAAATATGGTTTACAAGGCAAAACAATCAGCACTATCGGCAAAAAAACTTTCTTTAATTATTACAAAGACAAGCTATTAAAAGATTTTTGATATTTTGAAAAGAATAGCTCATAATTACTATAAATAAATTCTCTTAAAATTCATAGTAATAAAGAATGGATTTTTATTTCAAATAAATAGTAGATTATTTAACCCCAGCCATAATAATGACTGGGGTTCATTTTTATAATCCGACTTCTTTTAGGGCGTCTGCTAGTTTGGCAAATTCGGCAATTGATAGGGCTTCTCCACGAATGGATGGTTTGATTTCTGCGATTTCAAGCGCTTGTTCAAGTTTGGCTTTGATTTCGTCTGCTTTTCCAAAATGGCTTGTTAGGTTGTTCCAAAGGGTTTTGCGGCGGTGAACAAAGCCAATTTTTGAAACACGGAAGAAGAAATCTTCGTCTTTGACTTGAACGAGTGGTTGTTCACGGCGAGTCATTTTTAAAATCGCTGAATCCACATTTGGTGCTGGTACAAAGACTGTACGTGGTACAACAAAAGCAACTTTAGCGGTCATATAATATTGCACCGCAATTGAAAGTGAACCGTAAGCTTTGGTATTTGGTTCTGCTGAGATACGGTCCGCTACTTCTTTTTGCATCATCACGACAAATTCTGCAAATGGAATTTTTGATTCAATCAAGTGCATCAAGATTGGTGTTGTGATGTAGTAAGGAAGATTTGCTACGACCTTGATTGGAAGGTCTGGGTTAGCAAATTCTTTGATACGGCTTTGAAGGTCTGATTTCAAGATATCTTCATTGATGACTTTGACATTGTCAAAATCACGAAGCGTATCAGCCAAAATCGGAATCAAACGGTCGTCAATTTCAAACGCCATGACTTCAGCAGCATTTTCAGCCAAAAATTCTGTCAATGCACCGATACCAGGACCAATTTCGATAACGTTGACATTCTTATCAATCTCAGCAGTATCCACAATTTTTTGTAGAATGTTAGTGTCTGTCAAAAAGTTCTGTCCAAATGATTTTTTAAATGTAAATCCATGACGCTCAAGGACAGCACGCGTCACACTGTAATCAGCAATTCTCATAATTTATTTAACTACCTTATCCACAAGTTATCCCCAAAATAAGGTTTTGTCATTCCTTTCATTTCTGTCAATGCAATTTACTATTGTATCACATCTGGCTTAAACGTGAAACACTTCTGAGCTTTCGCATGGTAGCTGTGATGTATAATTGTTTTTCTAAATAATTGGTATTCAGTCGTTTTTTCTTGGCTTCTCTTGGTAAATAGAGATAGAGGCATTCACTTCCTGCTCGCAAGATTTCATCACCAAAGTCAGTTTCTAACAGGTCAGCTAACTTATCCTGCGAAAACTGGTCATTTGTAAAAACAAGGTGAACACGTGAAACGTCATAGCTTTCATCAAAGAGACTTTCAGCAAGAGCCGTTGTAAACTGGGCTTGCGTTTTTAGGATAACCGATAAATCAGCACCGATTTTTGCCTGAATCGTGTCATGAATCAATGTACAAACGTCATCGTCAGATAAGGTTGTCTCAAAAACGATATTGCCACTTTGAATATATGTCTTAACATTTTCAAGACCTGCTTCTGTTAAAATCTCTGCCAGATAAGCCATTTTAGTAATACGATTCTGCCCAACTGGTGTAACTCCCCGTAAAAGCGCAACTTTTTTTATCCCTCATATCTCTCCATAGCTTCTTCTACTTCGGCTAAAGTGATGCCAAAGAGTTCTAAGCGTTTAAGGAGTTGTTTACCGTTGCTGTAACCAATGCGGAGCTTTTCGCCCAAATATTCACGGCGCCTGCGGCTATCATTTCCCATTAAAAGCCCCATGCGCATCAAGTCAGCTTTTGTGATGTCGAATTGATTATCATCATCAAAATTTCCTAATACGACAGAAAGAGCTTTTTGCAAATCTTCGAAACTTGCGTGCTCAACGCCGAGTGAACGACCTTTACTTTTTGATTTTGGTGCAGCTTCATCACGATTTAAAAAAGCGTGTTTAACATTTGGGATAGCATTCATGATGATTTTTCGAATGCGTTCTCCGTTATAATCTGGGTCCGTAAAGACAATGACCCCACGCAGGTCATTTAGTTTTTCAATGCGTTCAAGGTCATCGTCATTGATAGCTGAACCTCGTGTTTCGTAAGTGTCCACGTCGTAAAAGCGACGCAAATTTGCAGTATCGTCTTTCCCTTCAACGACTAAGACTTCTTGGATTTTAATTTTTTCAGTCACAGTTAAATAACCTCTTTGCATTGTCTGATGTTGCTTTTGCCACTTCTTCGCTTGTTAATGCACGAAGTTCAGCAATTTTATCTACAACATAGCGAGTATAAGCGGTGCGGTTTTCACAACCACGTTTTGGAACTGGGGCAAGATAAGGCGCATCCGTTTCAACTAGAATCTTATCAAGCGGTAATTTTTGCGCAGCTTCTTGAACATCAAGAGCTTTTTTAAAGGTCACAACACCTGAAAATGAAATCATCATGCCAAGCTCGATAAAACGCTCTGCCATTTCCAAAGAACCAGAAAATGAGTGAATAATCCCACCACATGGTCCAACACCGACCTCTTTGATAACTTTGTAAGTATCTTCCATAGCATCACGAGTGTGGACAATAAAAGGGAGGTTGTGGTCTTTTGAAAGCTGAATCTGACGTTTAAAAACCTCAATTTGGACGTCTTTTGGGTCTTCCATCCAGTAGTAATCAAGGCCAATCTCACCAAGACCAATCACTTTGGGGTGTGATAGATTGGCAACAATCATATCCTCAATTTCTTGAGTATATGAACCTGCTTCCGTTGGGTGCCAACCGATTGTGGCGTAGATTTCAGGGTATTTTTCAGCTAACTCAATAGCGCGTTTAATAGTTGGTGCATCAAATCCAACAACATTATGTCGAGTGACGCCCATTTCTTTTGCAAGTGCCAATTCTTCTGCTTCACGCCCAGCAAAATCATCAGCATTCAAATGCGTGTGTGTGTCAAATATTTCCATGATTTTATTATAACACAGACCACAAGAGAGACCAAAGCCAAGTACAAGTAAAGCGGTAAAATATCAAAGATAAACACAAAAAGAGAACCAAATTGGCTCTCTTTTTTAAAAGGTTCGATTCAATTACTAACTAATACTATGCTTTAGCTTTTTTTGCTTTATAAACAAAACCAAAGATAACTGATAATACAAGTACTAGACCAAGTATCATCAATCCTAGACCGCTGCTATCTCCTGTTGACGGAAGGAGTGATTTCTTTTCTTGTTTCTTCTCTGATTGTTTATCAGAATTACTTGACAGAGTTGTTGGATCATCAACTGTTGGGGTATTTGACTGTTTTTTTCTGGAATTACTGGTGTTTTAGCATCTTCCATTTTGATTATCGCATCGGCTTGGACTGTCCATGAACCGTCTGTTCCTTTTACCTCGACTTGACCGTCTGCTGTGACACGGAAAGTGATTGACTCTGCTAAGTCATAACCTGCTGGCGCTTGACTTTCCACCATAGTGTAGGCGCCCTCTGACAAGCTGAACACTTTGGCTGTATCACCTGAAGTCCACGCTAAGTTTTCACCCGTTTTTGCATCTGTGGCGATTTGACCGTCTGCGGTTTCACCTGAAACAACTTTGAGCGATGCACCTGGGAGTTCGGCGCTACCGTTAACTTCAACTTTGCTAAATGTCACATCTGTTGTCTTAGGGTCCTCTGGTTCTTCTGGAATTACTGGCACATGCGTATTCGTAATGGTTACATTTCCGTTCTCTACTTTTCCTTCAGTAGTTGTATAGTCATCAACTTCAGTCACTTTTTTGACAGAGTAAACAATATCTTTTTATTTGCTTTTTCAGCAAGATTTCTCCATGTATATGTCCACTTATTCGCTGCTGTTAACGTCACAACATCACCAGATTTTTTGCCATTAGCATATAATTGGACATCAATAGAATTAGGACAAAGCCATCTTGATCATCGCTATCATCCCAAACTTTTGTGACTGTCAAACTTGTTTTACCTGGAGTATAGTTATTTGTAATGTCATATCCATTAATTGTTACCGTGTAATTGTCAACACTATCTTCAGTTACTGCGTAAGTAATAGCACTACCATTTGCATATTTGGCAAGATTTAAAAACGTATATGTCCAATTCGTATCAGCTGTTACTTCTTGTGAAGCTACCTTAGTTCCATTGGCTAAAAGGTTAACTGTACTCGAATCTGGACGTTTACCATCTTGGTCATCATTGTCATTCCATGTCTTTGTTCCAAACACTTCTGTCGTGTCTGGGGTATGACTGTTTGTAATGTTAAATTCAGAAATGATAGTTTCATAACCACCAACACTGTCTTCTGAAACAGTATAAACAACTTCTTGACCATTTTGATATTTCGGTAAATTTTCAAATCGGTAAGTCCAGTTATCAGTTTGTGAAACTTCTTTAGTTTGACCAGTATCTACACCATTTGCAAGTAGATGAACAACAATTGATTCTGGACGGATACCATCTTGGTTATTATTGTCATCCCATGTCTTTGTTCCTGATAAACTAATTACCTCTGGAACATGAGTATTTGTAATAGTGTAGTTATTGTCACTTCCCGAAATCACAGATTGATAACCAGATAAATCTGTAACTTCTTTTACAGTGTAATCAATAAGAACATTGTCAGAGTCATATTTATCAAGATTTTCAAAAGTACCATTCCAACCATTGGCATCACTTAGCACTAATTGCTGACCAGAGACTTCCACTCCATTTGCTAACAATTGAACAGTAACTTCACTTGAACGTTATCCATCTTGATTGTTTGCATCATCCCAAACTTTATTGACAGATACACTTGTGTATTCAGTTTGATTTTCTGGCAACATTTCTGCTGCCAGAAAATTTTGTACATAAGGATTTGTACTTAGGTACAAATTTAATTTAAAATTTGAAGGATAAGTTAACTGTGAAACATTCCTTAATTCATTATAAACATTTTCTAAATTGTCAGAGCTAAACGAATACCCTGTATAGCTATCTGTGAATTTCCAAATAACTAGCTGAGTAATTCCTCTAAACTGATCATCAGTTAACTGATACTTTTGTTGAATGCTACTCCCATTATTTGGATAACCGTTATATAAAACTTTCATAACCGAATCGTATAACACCGCATCTTCCAATGTACTGCTACTGTTCTCTTTCATTTGCTCCACAGTTACATTAGTACATTTAGTATACCGATCTCCATACATACTAGAATACTGCTTTTTGATATTAAAACAGTACCCTACAATAGTCTGACTATTGTCATCTATATAAATATTATTAATACCTAATCGGCTTTCGCTACTCTTACCATCATTATTTACATAACCTCGAAAAGTCTCTAAACTATTAGATTCAGCTAATACTCCCTTTTCCCCACCTAAAAAACATAGCACTGATAATAAAACAACTAATATAGAAAATAACTTCTTCATAATTATCATCGGTAGTGTATCATCTAATCTAACATAGATTTTTATGTCTAATTTAATTGACAGATTGAATCTCAAGCAATTATATCACACATTTTTACGTGCTCGTAATTCTGAGAGAATTGAAACCGTATCAACAACTTCTTGGAGTATAGCTCCTAATAAAGTCGGGATGACACCTGTTGCTGCAATGACCATTAGCACTAAACAAACAAATAAGCCAATTAAAACAGATTGTTTAGCGATTTTCATGGTGTGTTTTGCAATAGCAATAACTTGTACGACCTTACTCAAATCATCTTTCATGATGACAACATCTGCGTTCTCGCTTGCTGCTGTTGATCCATGAGCACCCATAGCAATTCCGACATCTGCTGTTACAAGGGCTGGGGCATCATTTACACCATCTCCCACCATTAAAACTGGTCTATCTTGGATTCCAATATCTTTTAAGTGCTTAATTTTATCCTGTGGTAAACAATCTGCGAAGACTTTATTAATACCAACCTGCTCTGCTATTTCCTTAGCGACTGAATCTTTATCTCCAGTGAGCATAACTAGGTTTTCAACATCCATTTGTTGGAGTTTTTGCATTGTTTCCTTAGCTTCAGGTCGAACGGAGTCCTTAAAAGTAATATATCCGAGCAGATGATCGTTTTTACCAACATAAATGCTAGTTTCTTTTGAAAGATTTTCAGAACTAAAGTTTTTGATAAGGCTCGGTTTGCCTACTGAAACTTCATTACCTGAAATCTTTCCTATGATACCTTGAGCCGTTACTTCAGTTGCTGATGTGACAGGTAAAAATGTAATACCTTTACTTTTAGCGTATTGTACTAGTGAACGTGCTAAGATATGTGATGAATTTTGTTCAAGACTTGCTGCAAGCTGAATGAGTTCTTCTTCCGTGGTCCCTTCAACTGCGATGATTTGATTGACAGCTAGGTTTCCTTGTGTAATAGTACCCGTCTTATCAAAAGCTACAGATTTTGCACCAGACAACTTTTCTAGGGTTGTCCCTGTTCTAATAATAATCCCGTTCTTTGATGCTTGACTCATGCCAGCAACCAGTGCTACAGGGGCTGCTAATATTAGGGGGCATGGCGAAGCTACAACAAGGACTTGAGCAAAACGCACTGGATCTTTTGAGACAAACCAAGCAAATCCACCGATTACATAAGCAATGACTGTAAAAGGAATTGAATAGCGATCAGCAAGTCTAACAAATGGTGCAGGATTTGAAGTTGACTCTTTTACCAATCTCACCAATTGTTGGTATTGACTATCTTCAGCCAGTGAAGTAACTTCAAATTGGATAGAATTTGAACCATTCATAGAACCAGATAAAATATTATCTCCAACCTTCTTTTCAATTGGTTTAGATTCACCAGTCAGTGAGGCTTCATTAAAATCAGATTCTCCACGTAAAATACGTCCATCTACTGGCACCATCTCATCAGGTCTAACGACGACTACATCACCAATTTTTAAAGCTTCAACAGGAACATCTTCCAACTCGTGTCCAATCAAGCGATGTGCAATTTTGGGACTATTATCAAGAAGACTTCGTAATTCACGACTGGCCTGTTTACTGGCATAATCTTCAAGACTTTCCCCACCTGTAAGCATGATGAGAATCATAAGACTAGCCCAATAATCACCAACAAGTAAGGTAGCAATAATAGCTGAAATAGCTAGAATATCAACACCGTACTGACCAGATTTTAAAGTCTTAATCATATCAATAAGCATTGATAAAGACATAATACCGCCGGCAATAGCCACTAGAATGTAGGCCAAATCTGGTTTATGAAGAATAAAATTAATAACCAATGCACATAGTGCAATAGTTAGAGTTGTAAGTAATTTTTTGAAGTTTGACATTCTATTCACCTCTTTCATACTTCTATTATATTATAATAGTTCCAAAAAAACTACTTATTTATAATGATTATAAATAAAAATCAAATTATTAAGTGCAACAAATATTTTACTGAGCTAAGTCAATATATCTTATTATCATAGTGTGACTTTTATCTAACTTCATAGAATGCAGTAAGTGACTATTTATGGGCGTGAAAAAACTCTTGAATACCGTGTTCTAAAATATTACTGGAAACTCATTCAAAAGGATAGTCGAAAATTATCGCCCAATGCTTTTTATTCAAGGACTTTCAGAGAAACGTTAACGCCTAAAGAGTGTTTAGACAAGATTTTTAAACACGTTCCGCAACTTGAAAAATACTACAGCCTTTATCCGTTATCAGAAATACATCACTAATGCTACTCCCTTATTCTAACGTCAAACCTGAAGCTACTAACAAACTCATCAAAGATATTAAACGAAACACTTTTGGTTACAGGAACTTTGACAACTTTAAAAAACGCATTTACCTCGCTTTAAACATCAAAAAAGCGAGAACATCATTTGTTCTCGCTAGAGTTTAACTTTGACACCTATTACAGTTGACAAAGAGCGGTTATATAGCTTTCCTAATTCATTTAACTATCTTCAAAGAATTTTTTTAGTTGCTCAATAATACCTTTATAAACATTTCTATCAACTTGTGGACGATAATTAATTTCTTTTTGAGCTAAGTAATTCGCAACGCGGTTGGCGTGTTTTTTACGGTAGTGCTTACTTGTTATGATAAAGATATACATTAGTAAAACGACACAAATAGGAGTCGCAAGAAATGGTGCAATATAAATCGGCTTAATCTGCACAGCATCTGATATGACATTTGCATCACCATCAGAATTGGCAATACGATGCCCACGAACCAAGAGGCGGTGAGTATTGATTCCGTATGGGGTACAGGTAACTAAAGTCACGTAATCTTGGTCAGGATCAATGCTTAAATTAGATAAATCTGTTGGTTCTACCACACGAATCTGATCCACTTCATACGTTAAAGTTTCGTTGAGAACATGAATAGTAAAGGTATCCCCTTCACGTAACTGATCCAAATCTGAGAACAACTTAGCCGATGGCAAACCACGATGCCCTGATAGAACGCTATGTGTTCCTTTTCCACCGACAGGCAAGGAAGTTCCCTCCAAATGCCCAATAGACGTTTGCAAAACAGATTCATCTGTGCCGTGGAAAATGGTCAGCTTAACGTTAATTTTGGGAATATCAATGTAGCCCATAGAACCATCATTATTAAAATTAAGTTCTTTTTCATAGGCTGCCTTATCCTCATCTGAAAAATTCCAATCCATACCATGCGTTGCATTATACTGCTTGGCACTTGCCAAAATGCGTTTATAGTCTTCTGTTGACATCTTGGACACACTTTTAGTGTATGACATAATAGCTTCAGACTGATGAAAAGAATTCCAGTAGTCACTGATAGTCGGATAGGTCAGTAACCCTAAGCCCATAATAAAAATAAATGGCAAAGCGAATTTAGAAAGTTTTTGCTTTAGCCAGATCATCAGCTGACCACCTCCCTTCTCCGTGCTCTGTATGTTCCTCTCTTTAAACTTAGTCCCAATAAGTATGAGAACTAGATTTAAAGAGAAAATCTTCGGAAAAAGCGATTAAGCCAAACCTTCCGAAGATAACTCTATTTGATAAAATTACATATTATTCATGCGACGTTTTGAAATCATGAAAATTAAGGCACCAATGAGTAATATTGAACCAACAAGATAGAATACCTTAGTACCAAATGACCCTGTTGAAGGCAATTCTGCACCAGCTTTATTGATAACATTTGAAGTATTTGTTTCTGTTGATGAGATTGTTACTTCTTTACGTTCTGTCAGAATGTTGTAACCGTTAGGCGCTTTAGTTTCTTCAAGATAATATTTCGTATCATCCCCTTTAAGACCTTTGATAATAGCTGAACCAGCTTCAATTTCAGTACCTTCTTCACTTGCTTCTGCAACACGATAAACTCCATCAGATACTTTCACGACTTTAATTTCGTTACCATCTGTTGCAGCATCATAAAGTTTGAATGTTGCACCAGTCAATTGATTACTTGACGTATCAACTTTGTTTAAAGTAAACTGGTAAGTTTTAACCTCAGTCGTATCGGTTGGTTTGTCAGGATCGACTGGTGTAGGATCTTCATTAGGGTTATCAGCTGTATTATAGCCAATAGTTGCTGAGTTGGTTGCAGCAGCGTCAGCAGCACCTTTTGTAACAGTAGCGTTATAAGTAATGACAACATCAGCTGGTGAGTCATAAATGGTTTTACCACTTTTATCTGCCCATGTTAAGACGATAGTCATTTTACCAGCATCATCAAAAGTTGTTGAAACATTAGCAGCTTTAGCTTCTGTTCCTTTAACAAGGACTTTCACACTTGATTGATCAATGCTTAAATTTGTTGGTGTATCAATAATAGTATACTTCGTGATTTGTTTTGAATCTGTTTTAGTTGTAACATAGTTAGTTGCTTCAAATTTGATTTGATAATTTACTGTGTCACCAACTTTGGCAGTTGTGCTATCAACTGTTTCACCATTCACAAGGATATGTTTACCACCGCCATTATTGTCATCTGGGATATTTGGTGCAGTGGTATTTTTATCTTTGATTGTCGCATCTGGATTTGTGCTATCAACTGTGATCGTCGCACCGAGTGATGATTGCACATAGTAGTAACCATAGGCAAGGTTGGTAAATGTGACAGTGTTGTCTTCAGCTGTTGCTGTAGCTGCTTGGGTACCAAAGCTAGCTGCCCATGTTTTGAAGGCATCAGATGACACATCTGCATTTTCTTTAGCAGTGACATTGCCCTTGGCATCTACTTCAAACCAAGTTGAACCGTCTTCAAGGGAAGTTTTACCACTTGGTAATTTGTAAGAGATGGCACCATTGCCATCAACAGTTGCATCAAAGAGTTTATAAACCGTGTAGGTTTGCCCTTGAGAAGCATTATTGATAGTGATTGTTGCTGATCCACCAGCACCTGAGTCAACTGTTTGTGCACTTACTGCACCACACACAAAGACCAACGCGAGGACGGTCAAAAAGGGAGTTAAAATCTTTTTAAGGTTATTCATGAGAATCCTCTTTCTTTTCATAATGATAATTTTAGAAAAAAACTGTAAAAGTTAGGTTAGAATCAAGCCCTTAACGTATTTTAGGAGTTCTTAAGGCAAATCACTCCTTTCACGATGTTTCTGATATTGACGATAAGCCAGAGTAACCAACATCAGAGCTAGTCCGACTAACACGTAAAACATACGACCGCTACCACCCGTATGAGGTAGTGCCTTTCCAGTCTCATTAGCAATTTGAATACGTGTACTATAACTACTATTTCCCTCCAAGACTTTCACATTCTCTAAGCTAGAAATAGTATTCCCATTTTCATCTGTTAGGGAAATGGCAAAGCTAGACTGACCATTCTCTGCTTGGCTTTCTGTTACAGCAAAATAAACTGAGTTATCAAGGATAACATAGCCATCGGGCGCCGCTGTCTCTGTGATACGGTAACGACCAGTATTTAGACCAACAGGAATAGTCACACCATCAGTTGAAGTGATAGTCAAATCCGATACGCCATCAATAGATGTCCAAGTATTGCCGTTCCACTTGCTAATCTCAAACTTACCACCTGTCAAGGCTGTCCAATCCGTCTTGGTCTTTTGAATATTGACCGTTGGTGTCACAGTCAAGCGACCATAGACTGTGGCAATGTCATAGTTAGACAGTTTGGTAGCAGCATTCATAGCTGTATAAGTGAAAGTATTGTCAGACGAGCCAGTAGCTGTTTGACTACCTGTTACATCATAGAGCAGACCCTCACCCGTCACAAAACCTGTGTCAGCTGTTGGCTCACTAGCAGTTACTGTTTGGGCTGTTAAAGCCATGCCATCATAACCTTTTTCAGCAGTCGCCGAGGTCAAGATAACAGGACGTGGCTTAATCAGCAGGCGACCGTCACTTACTTGGAAAGTTACCTCAAAGTTAGCATTGCTATTGGTAAATTTACCTTGTAGAGTCAGATTATAGGTGCCAGCATCCGTTGCCGACAAGGTCTTGTCACCTGTAAATCTGATGTCGCTTTCTTTGTAAAGACCACTACTATCGTTAATGACCAAGTCGTCATAACTGATACTTTTTGCTACACCGTCGTAGGTCTTTTCCTTATCTTGACCATTGACGATAACGGTGACAGACTGTTTATTAACCGTTAAAGTACCCGCGACATAGATGATATTATAGTAATAATTCCGCGCCTTGCCAGTTGAACTGCTAACCAAGGCGATGCTTGGTGTCACCGCACTAGATCCCGCGTTTATCTGACTACCTGTGAAGGAAATCCCTGTCAAACTATCATCTGTTTCCAGTAGTTCTTTGTAGCTATCTTTGAGGTCAGTCAAGCCACTATTTTCCAAAGCGATGCCGTCATAATTTTTTTCCTTGCTGACAGCTTCGATGTAAAGATCTTTTTGATAATAGAGATTAATGGTGATGTTATCGCCCTTGTCAATCTTATAATTAACTTTGTTCTTATCACCATTGCTATCTTTAGACTGAGCATAAGTGTAGCCACTAATAGTCTTGTGAGTGACAGTATATTGACTTGGTTTCTTGCGTGTCGTGTTCAAAGGTTCTTGCCCCACAATCGGATTGCCATCCATATCTAGATAGTTAACCGTGATATGAGCCTTGTCGTAAGGTACGTAGTAGAAAGTGATAACGTTGTTATCTGAACTTGAGGTCAAGGTTAGGCTTTCAACATCTGTCAGAGCATAGTAATCATCCAGTTGTTCAGGCGTCGTGTCGAGTTGCTTAGCCAGATAACCTTTATCAACTGTGACCGCACTTTCTTTAACTGAAATCGTGCTACCGTCCACTGTCACCGACTTGCTCTCAGCGACTTTCACTGTCGGATTGTCCTTCAAAACATAGTCGACACGATAAGACACTTGAGCAGACTTCTTGGTGTAGTAGAAAGTGATGATATTGTTGTCGGCATCATAATCAAGCACAACGCTCTTGCTATTAGCATCTGGGTGGTAACCCGTAATAGCTAAAGCACTCTCACTAACCACTTGTTGGTAATTTAGCGCAGGACTGGTAACTGTTTTATCCGCTGCTAGTTGATTGTTATTATTGTCCGCGTCAAGATAACGCACTGTGTAGGTCAATGGTTTCAAGGACCAATGAGCGTAAAGTGTGGTATCTGAGGTTACCGGCTGTGACCAATCGTAGCGTTCACCACCTTCTTTTGCTGTGTACCAGCCATCAAAATTATAATATTGACGACTTGGATCTGCTACCGAAGTTGCTGTTTTGTATTTTTTAACTTTTTGTGTCGTAGGCGCTACTCCATCGCCACCATTCAAATCAAAAGTCACATTAAAAGTTGGCGAAACCCACTTGGCATAAAGGGCTAGGTTATGGGAAGGCATAGTATCAAAGGTATAAGGCACCGTCAAACCAGCATCCGTATACCAACCTCCCCAAGTGTAATCAGCATCAATACCTGACGGACGTTCAGGCGTATAGTTATAGGTTGGAAAGTTAATGTCAGCCTCATAAAGGACATTTTTAGTTTCCAATCGTTTACTACCATAGTAATAATCTATATTGTAGCTATTACGGTTATAGTAGAAACGGTAAACATACGGATTGGTAGTTGTTTGAGAAGGTTGATAGTTACCACTAGGTACTTGATTTAATCCCAAGTACGTGTAACCAAATAATTCTTTAGCAACTAATTTATTTGTTCGAATAAAAGATTGACTGTATGTGTCTGATTTCGTATAAGAGCCATCTGCCTGTTGAAGCCAATATTCTACACTAGCAATCGTTCCTGTTGGTGTCCAATAAGCTCGATAGGTAACAACATGGTTGTCGTTAGCATTTTCAACTAAATCTTCTGTCAACTCATAGCGCTTTGTCTTATTATTGCCATTGCCACTCGACCAGTAATCAAAATACAATGAATAATAATATGAACGCCCTTGGTATATAAAACTATGTTGAGATAGGCTATCATAAACTTCAGGAGATGTAGATGATGTATCCGAAGGCCAGAGGCCTGATATATCTTGACCAAGTACAACATCTTTTATACTGTAGGTAGAGCCGGAATAAATAACACCTTTTATTGAAATACGACCTGTTGTCATACTTCGTGTAATATTTGACCCCCGATAGTCTGTATAGCCAGTGGCAGTAGAGCTATTATCCAAATTAAACACTAGCGTATATCTTATCAAACTATAATACACTTTCAGCACCGATGTACCGTCAGCTGCAATCGTAACATTAGAGTTAGCATTCATACCATAGGCGCTTTCACGTTTGTATCCTGTTGGAACTGTTGTCAAGGCAGGAGCTTGATCAGCTTGAACGGTAGTACCAACCTTTCCACTAGCTGATACAGCACTATCATAAACATAACTCGTTTTTCTCGTAGCATTATTATAAACTTCTTTATAGTATTTTATGGTGTAATTAACAGTATTAGCTTTCCATTCTGCATAGAGTGTCTTATCACTATCCAGCGTAATCGTTCCACTGGTTTTAGCAGTGTCTGATAAATCTTCCTTTTCATGCCAACCAACAAAGGTGTAGCCCGTTTTTGTCGGCACATTATCGGTCAGACTAACTTTACTTTCGTATAGACCTGTCAGATAAGGGATATAAGAGCCACCGTTGGTATTATAGGAAAGCGTGTAGCTGTTGCGTGTGTAATAAACATAGAGATTTTGTCCCTGTGATTGTGTCAATTTTGTCGCTTCTGTTTTTTCAAAAGTAGCATAATCATAAGACAAAACTTGAGGTCTTACTGTAGAACCTAGAACACCGTGATTGGTAACACTCTGAATCTCAGTATAGTCATCATCTGTTAAATTTTTCAACATATAATGTACTGTATACTCGGCGGTATAAGGCACGTACTGTAAATTGATGGTCACCTTACCATCAATATTTCCATCTAACTCATCCTTAATTGCCAAATCACCTGACTTGAGTTCAATAACTGCTTCTTGTGAGTAATAAATTGCATCAGCGGTTAAAGTACTATCTTCTTCTCTTTTAACTTCAGTTGAGGTAGGTGGAGTAATTTGATAGGGAGTATCCCGTTCTTCCAATTGGAAGATTTCCTTATCAAAGGTGACGTCCTGATTGGCACTATTATTGTGATAATAGTAATTTACGGTAACCGTATAAATTGAAATCTCCGTAAAAACTGCTTTAACCGTCAAATCACTCGTCACAATCGTATCTGCTGTGACAGTTTCATGCGTCTCTGCATTTTCCCAATGATCAAAACGATACCCTGATTTGAAAGGAGTTTCTGGCAGAATTGTTAATGCTGTCCCAGCCTCAATTTGCGTTGAAGTGATTTCGCTATCGTCATTGTAGAAGGTCACGGTGTAACTCTGTGACGTCGTCTCTGTTTCTGTTGTGCTCTCCACGGAAGCGTCAACATCCGTTCCTGTTGATGAACTATTTAATATTGAATCATCAGATGTACTAGTATCAACTAAAGCAAAATCAGAAAAACTATCACTATTAAATGTAACTGTTGTTACCTGATTACCATCACCTGCCACTTCAGCATCCAATACTTCTGTTGAACCATCCGTTTTGATATGAACAACTTTTAGATTATCTTTATTAGCCTCAAAATTATCCTTTTGAGTAATGGTCACCTTCACAGAAGCAGACGGCTCCACTTCAGCATCACCTTGCATGAAAGCAATATCATAAAGCCTAATATTTGCCACAGTATTTAAAGACAAAGTGTCTTGTATTTTTTGTAGTTTACTCTGGTAAGTATCTTCCTCTGGCTTAACTTGGTTAACCTCAAGTGCCACACTTTCTGGTAATTTAGCCTCAGCTGTTATATCAGCTGTTACTTGATAATTTTTATCATCTGCAATCAAAGTCGTATCTGTAGTAACTAGCTGTTCATCTCGGCTAGACACATTCGTTTCAGAAACAGCCTGCGAATCTGAATTTTCTGTGCTCAAGGAAGTGCTTGTTGTATTGTCATCTACACTGCCAGACTGTTCCGTATTAATACCAGGCGTTTGATTGGCAGCATTACTATCTAAAGTCAATGTTGGCAATATCAAAGCATAGGTCGTCACAAAGAAGACAATTACAGCAATAGCACCAATTACTTTCTTATACTTAGCCTTGAACTGAGCTAAATATTCTCTCCTAAAAAATTTCTTCATAAATTTTCATCCTCCTTTCTCATATTAACTAATAAAGCCACTATTCAATGATTCCCATTTCTGAAAGAGGCCAAACTTTAAAAACTAAACGTCCAACAATTTGCTCATCTGAAACTGCTCCGATAGAAGTATTTCGTGAATCAATCGACACTTCACGGTTATCCCCCATAACAAAAATACGATCTTCTGGTACTTGATAAGGAAAGGTAATATTGGTTTTACCATAGGCTTTCTTACTCAAGTAGGGCTCATTTAGTTTTTTTCCATTAACATAAACATTTCCTTTTTCATCCATATCAACCCAATCACCAGACTCTGCAATTACGCGCTTCACCAAAATATTATTATTATAATAAAAGGCAACAACATCACCAGTCTCAAAATTACCACTCTTGACAGAGACAACTATATCTCCGCTATTCAAGGTTCCCTTCATAGACTTGCCGTAAATACGTAAAATTGGTAAAAATAGTATTGCAACCAGTACAGCAAAGGCAGCAACCACAATTAACATAAAAGTAGTGCTTCTAAACATTTCCAAAAAGTTTTTACGGTATTGTGCTGATTTATAAGCTTGTTCAATAACAGTCGTCTCAGGGAGAGGATGTGGTTTAGTGGATTTATTTTTCTTCATCATCATTCTCCGTAATATTTTTAAGATAAATATCAGCAGCTTTCTGCGCCTCCTCAAAAATTTTAGTTAATTTGAGAGCGGCGTCTGCCAATGATCCTGCTTCTTGGATGATAATCTGCTTATTTTCTAACTTTTGTTGAGTTTCTATTAACTCTTGTTTTAATCTGTCAATTTCTTTACTTTGTGCCAACAAAATCTCATAGAGTTCTATCTTTTTTAATTGTTTCAGTGTACGTTCATTCATAGAGTTTTTTACCTTTTTATATAAAATCATTGCTATTTAAGAGACACAAAAAGTCACTTTTTCGTATAACTATTATATAGATACACGAAAAAGTGACTTTTAAAATAAATAACTGTACGCCAAAAAAAGCCTTTTTAGGCTCTGCTCTGCTCTGCTCTGCTCTGCTCTGCTCTGCTCTGCTCTGCTCTGCTCTGCTCTGCTC